>JBBRQU010000021.1:0-68982 GCA_038225855.1 Burkholderiales bacterium
CTCTCTCGCCGATGTGAATCTGAACTATCGCGTCGACGGTGCCGAGGATGCGCCGCCGCTGTTGATGTCGAACTCGCTCGGCACCGATCTGGAGATGTGGTCGCCGCAGATGGACGTGCTGACCCGGAGCTTCCGAGTGATCCGCTACGACACGCGCGGTCATGGCGGGTCTTCGCTGCCCGAAGGGCCGTACACGCTCGATCAGCTCGGCCACGATGCGCTGGCGGTGCTCGATCATCTCGCGATCGAACGCGCGCTTTTCTGCGGCTTGTCGATGGGCGGACTCACGGGGCTGTGGCTGGCACTGAATGCCCCCGGACGCATCACCCGCATGGTGCTTGCGAACACCGGCGCGAAGATCGGCAACGATGAATTCTGGAACACGCGTATCGAGTCGATTCGCAGCGTTGGCCCGAAGGGACTTCCCGAGGCCGTAGTCGATGCCGTGGTCGAGCGCTGGTTCACCCAGCGCCATCGCACCATCGCGCCTCGATCGGTCGCTCGCATCCGTCGCATGCTGGTCGAGACCAGCAGCGCGGGTTATGCGGCCAATTGCGCCGCGATTCGCGATGCGGATCTGCGCGAGCGGCTCGCGCAGATCTCGGTACCCGCGCTCGTGATCGCCGGCACGCACGATCCGTCGACGCCGCCGTCGCTCGGACGCGAGATCGCCGACGCGATTCCAAACGCGCGCTATGTCGAGCTCGATTCGGCGCACCTGTCGAACATCGAGCAGGCGGGCGCATTCAACGCGGCCCTCATGCACTTTCTGACGGACGGTCATGTGAGCGAAGATCACCGTCGCAGCATCGGCGAGACGATGCGGCGCTCGGTGCTCGGTGACGCGCATGTCGATCGCGGCATCGCGTCTCGCACCGACTTCAATGGCGAATTCATCGACTTCATTACGCGCTGCGCATGGGGCGAAACGTGGACGCGCCCGGGCTTGTCGCGCGATACGCGCAGCCTGCTGACGATCGCGATGATGGTCGCGCTGAACCGCCCCGAAGAATTGCGGCTGCACCTGAACGCCGCGCGCAACAACGGCGTGACGCGCGACGCCATCAAGGAAGTGTTGATGCAGGCCGCGGTGTATTGCGGCGTGCCGGCGGCCAACTCGGCGTTTCATCTCGCAGCCCAGGTGTTCGCCGAGCAGGACAAGGACGTTGAAGAATGAAGACGATGAAGACGCTGCTGCTGTTGTTGCTGATCGGATTCGGCGCGCTCGACGCGCATGCGGCGGGCACGATCGCTCGCGACTTTCCACCTGGTCTGCAGATCCCCGACGCCGCGCGACCCGGCCCCGACTTCGACGTCGACAAGGCGACCGAGGCGTACCTCGCCCTGCTGTCGCCCGAGCAGCGCCAGCTTTCGGACGCGTATTTCGAAGGCGGCTACTGGCTGCAACTGTGGGGATTTCTGTATGGCAACGCGATCGGCGCATTCCTGCTGTTGAGCGGGCTGTCGGTGCGCATGCGCAATGCGGCGCGGCGCATCAGCCGATGGCGCTGGCTGTCCACCGCGCTATATGCGGTGTTCTGGCTGATGGTCGCTTTCGTGCTCGGGCTGCCGTTGAGTTACTACCTGGGTTTCGTGCGCGAGCATCAGTACGGGTTGTCCACACTGAGCACGGCCGGTTGGCTGTGGGAATCGATCAAGGGTTTGCTGGTCGGGCTCGTCATCGCGCCGCTCCTGATCAGCGGGCTTTACGCGTTGGTGCGGCGGCTGGGCGCGCGCTGGTGGATCTGGGCGAGCGCCGCGACTTTCGTGTTCTCGCTGCTGCTCGCGATGGTCGCGCCGGTATTCATCGCGCCGCTGTTCAACGACTACAAGCCGTTGCCCGACGGCCCGGTGAGAACGGCAGTGCTGTCGCTCGCGCGCGAGAACCAGATCCCGACCGCGCATGTCGATAGCTTCGACGCCTCGAAGCAGACCACGCGGGTCAGCGCCAACGTGTCGGGCTTTCTCGGCACCACTCGCGTGAGCCTCAACGACAACCTGCTCGACAAGACATCGCTGCCCGAGATCAAGGCGGTGATGGGCCACGAGATGGGCCACTACGTGCTCAACCACGGATTGCGCCTGACGATCTACTTCACGCTCGTCATTTCACTGGGTCTCTACTGCGTGCACCGCGTGATGGATAGTTCGCTGTCGCGCTGGGGTACGCGACTGGGGCTGGAAGGTCGCGACGATCCGGCCGGATTGCCGTTGGCGTTGATCGTGTTCTCGACCTTCTTCTTCGTCATGACTCCGCTGACCCATTCGATCGTTCGTCAGGTCGAGGCCGAGGCCGACGCGTTCGGCTTGAACGCGGCGCGCGAGCCGAACGGTTTTGCGATGGCGGCGATGCGGCTGTCGACCTATCGCAAACTTCGACCCGGAGCACTGGAAGAATTCATCTTCTACGACCATCCCAGCGGCTACGACCGCGTGCATGGCTCGATGCTGTGGCTGGCCGAGAATCAGGACAATCCGACTGCGCGCGCGCCGTTGCCTGCGGTGAGCGGGGCAGCGACGCAGAAGAGTTCGCTCGGACGCTGATCGGCTGACCTTTCGTCGCCGTGCCCGCAACGCACGACCGTCAAACGCCGTCGCCCCGACGAAGGCCGGGGTCCAAGTTGCGTTTATCCGCTCGGCCGAGAAACTTGGGTCCCGGCCTTCGCCGGGAAGACGGCAGCCGTTGTCAATCCCATCATGCGTTCGACATAGCGCGCGATCGTGTCGATCTCGAGGTTGACCTTGTCGCCCGCCTTCAGATCCTTGAGCGTGGTGACGGCGACGGTGTGCGGAATCAGGTTGATCGAGAAGTCGCAGCCGCGCTCGTGATCGTCGACCGTGTTGATGGTGAGGCTCACTCCATCGACGGCGATCGAGCCCTTCAGCGCGATGAAGCGCGCCAGCGTCACGGGCGCGCGCACGATCAGCGTGAAGCACTCGCCCATCGGCTCGAACTTCATCACCGCGCCGGCACCATCGACGTGACCGCTGACGAGGTGGCCGTCGAGGCGGTCGCCGAAGCGCAGCGACTTCTCGAGGTTGACCTCGCCTTTCGCGTCCAGCCCGACGGTGCGATCGAGGCTCTCACGCGAGACGTCGACTTCGAAATGCGCGCCTTCGAAGGACAAGCCATCGAGCGCGACCACCGTCATGCAGGCGCCCGCGATCGCGATGCTGTCGCCGATCGCGACGTCGTGCAGGTCGAGTGAGCCCGCATCTATTTTCAAGCGCACGCCGGCATGCGGATCGGTCGATTCTGCAACGACGCCGGTGATGCGGCCGATGGTCGCGATGATGCCGGTGAACATGCGGTGCCCCTTCGCTCAAACGTGACGTGGCGATGGATGAAATCGCGCGCGTATCCGCAGGTCGTCGCCGATGCGCGCGAAGTCATGATAGGTCAGCGCCCAGCGTCGATTCAAATCGTCGATGGCCGGCAACGCGATCATCGGCTGCCCCGGACCGAGCAGGCACGGTGCGAGATATGCGAGCACTTCATCGACGCAACCCGCGCGAATCAGGGAGCCGTTGAGCTTGCCGCCGGCTTCGACGTGGAGTTCGTTGACGTCGCGACGTGCGAGTTCATCGATCAGCGCAACGAGATCGACTTTGCCCTGCGCATTCGGCAACACCAGCGTCTCGCATCCCGCGTCGATCAATGCCGCCTGCCTGCCCTCATCGGCCACGGCGCCGACCACGAGCAATCGCTTGCCTTCGCTGACGTTGCGCACGATGCGCGCGTCCAGCGGCACGTCGAAACGGCTGTCGACCAGCACGCGTAGCGGTTGACGCAGCAGTTGACGCAGCGGCTGGGGCGGCGTTTCGCCCGGCCGCTCCCGCATTGTCCCTCCGTCGAGGCGCACGTCGAGGCGCGGATCGTCGAGGCGCACGGTGCCGATTCCCGTCAGCAACGCCGACGCACGCGCGCGCCACGTATGGCCATCGCGACGCGCGGCCTCGCTCGTGATCCATTGGCTGCGCCCGTTGGCGAGCGCGCTTTGCGCATCGAGGCTCGCGGCGAGTTTCAGGCGAACCCAGGGCCGCTTCGTCGTCATGCGCGAGACGAAGCCGATGTTCAGTTCGCGCGCTTCGTCGGCCATCACGCCGCGCTCGACGGCGATGTCAGCCGCGCGCAGGCGCTCGAAGCCCTGGCCCCGCACCAGCGGGTTGGGATCTTCCATCGCCGCGACGACGCGCGCGATGCCGGCCGCGATCAGGCCGTTCGCGCACGGCGGCGTGCGTCCGAAGTGACTGCACGGCTCGAGGGTCACGTAGGCGGTCGCGCCGCGCGCATCGAAGCCGCGCGACGCCGCATCGTTCAATGCCTCGACCTCCGCGTGCGGGCCGCCGGGGGCCTGCGTCGCGCCTTCGCCGATGACGAGGTTGTCCTTGACGAGCACACACCCTACGCGCGGATTGGGATCGCTGCGATAGAGCGCATCCTCGGCGCGCTCGAGGGCGCGACGCATCCAGTGCTGCGAATCGAAGACGTCTGTAGGCATGCCGGCGAATTGATCGATGAAGGCGGTACGATGAAGGCGATGCGACGAGGCGATGCGCATTGTCGCAAATCAATGCCCCACGCAGCCCGCGTGATCCTGGACGATGCGGATCCGGCCCGAGGACCCGAGGCAGAGGGTGCGTATGGTCGAGCCGCTGCCCGTGCGATCGGTCACGACGATGCCGCCGAAGTTGAGCGCGCCGTTGCGCTGTCGCGGATAGCCGCCGCCGTCGAACATCACGTACGGTCGCGGCGGCGCGCCGCTATCGGTGAACGGTTCGAGCCGCGAGCCCGATGAGTTGGTGATGGCGATCGAAGCGGGCAAGGCGTCGTGAACCGCGATCACGTCGTCGCCCGCTTCGCGGTCGGGCGGGTCGAACGCCCGGTTGTCGTTGCGATCGACGAACACCGCCCAGCCGTCGCGCCAATGCCCTCCGAGCGGCGCGACGTAGATGCGCCGGCTGCGCTTCAAGGCCTCGGCGCGGGCGAGCGCGATGCCGTGCACGAGATCGTTGGTCGCGGTCGACGCGCGATGATTCGACACAAAGCGCACGAAGCTCGGGACCGCACCCGCCAGCAGCACGGCGATGATTGCAAGTGCAACGATCAGCTCGATCAGCGTGACGCCGCGCGCACGGTTCGAAGGGCATGGCTCCATGCCTTCGATTGACGCGCATCGCGTGGATCGCGACAACGAGCATACGAATTAATCCAAGCGGACTCAATCGCTCGTCGCCCCGGCGAAGGCCGGCGTTCAAGCGACGGAAGCCGTCGCCCCGGCGAAGGCCGGGGTCCAAGTTGCTTCTTCCCACGCGTGCAAACAAACTTGGATCCCGGCATTCGCCGGGACGACGAAAAGGTATGCCGAGCATTGTCAGGGTAAACGCAGCACACCTAACGACGGGCATCGATCGAGCGCGACCGCTCGACCCCGCGCCTCAACCCCCGGCGCAGTTATTCGGATCGAGACCCTTGACGACGCGTGGCCTGCCCAGGTTGGCAAGACACAGCGTGCGGACGTTGATCGATGAACCGATCGTATCGGTCACGACGATGCCGTGCATGCCGGCCGTCAGCCCGGCGCCGCCGAGTTCCCGCGGATACCCGGTTCCGTCGAACGAAATGTAGGTCTTGCTCGCGCTGTCGGTGAAAGGCATGTTCGCGCTGCCGCCGGAGTCCCGCAGCGCGATCGACGCAGCCAATACCTCGTGCTTGAAGATCAAATCGCCGGCGCCGACTTCGGCGCTATCGAGCGCCTGGTTGTTGTTGGTATCGACGAAGATCGTCCAGCCGTACTTCCAGTCGCCCGTCACGCTCGGGATTCCCGCGCTGGTATTGGGCATCATCATCACGCGACGCCCGCGCTTGATCGCCTCGTTGCGCGTCAACGTGACGCCCTGCAGGAAATCGTTGACGGCGGACGTCACGCGATTGCTGGAGATAAATGCAGTGAAACTGGGCACCGCGATCACCAGCATGATCGAGATCAATGCGACCACGATCAACAGTTCGATCAGCGTGAAGCCGACGCGGCGCGCATTCATCGGGCGTTCATTTCCAGCATGCGGCATTAGCGATGTCGGAAGCCTTGTTGCCGACGGTGTCCATCGCCAGTTTCGTTCCGCACGTGGGGTCGGCGTTGCTGACCACGGAGGCGGTGACGACTGCGCACTTGCTGATATCGTTGACCGCAGCGCCGCCGGGCGCACAGAGTCCTGAACCGGTCGCGGCGACGTCGATCGTGTAGCGTGAGTTCGCTGCGTTGTCTGCGGAAAACACCGGGAACGCGCCGCTCGGCGCGGCAGCGCAGAGGGGATAGCAGGCGTAGGTGTTGTTTTGCGTGTAGAAGCGCTCTTCGGCCTGCAGCGCCTTGAAGATCGCAGCCTTGGCCTCCGCTCTCTTGCCCTTCCAGACCGAGTCCTGATAAGACGGAATGGCGATCGCCGCGAGCAGCGCCACGATCGCCACCGTGATCATCAGTTCGATCAGCGTGAAGCCGGAGGCAGCAATCCGCGCGCCGAGCCCTGGGGTCGTTCTTGTCGATGCCATCGCTGTCTCCGCCCTCGCTGGTCCTGCCGTCGTTGCTCTCACGATCAATGTCCGGTCAGGTCGTTCCAGTTCGTGATCTCGCGCCAGTTGATGCGGCCCACAGGCGGCGCCTTGGATGGAATCACGGGTCCGGGCGTATCGATCTTGCCGAGCGTGCCGGACACCAGCGTGGCCTGCGTCTTGTTGTTGATCAGCTCGCCGGACGCGCGCTCCTGACCCAAAGTCAAGGTCAGGTCGACGATGCGCGGCGGACCGGGAATGCCGACCGTCGACACGTAACCCCCGTAAGGCGCGTTGCCATACGGCAGCCCGCTCAGCGCGTTGACCTGATAGATGTAGCCGCCGCCGCCGCCGCAGACATCGTTCGATATCGTCAGCGTCGTGAAGGTGAGCAGACCCGTGCGCACCGCAGGCTTGGTCACGCTGCGTTCGCCGACCGACACGCTGTTCGGGAAATCGACGTACCAACCCTTCTTGGCCAACCCACCGCTATAGCTGAAGGCGGCGCCGGTGATCTGGATATTGGCTCCCACGACCGTGGCGATACGCGGCACGAGGTCGGCCCAACGCGAAATGGTCGACGCCGATTGGGTATCGAGAAGGGCGTATTCGGACTGTTGAGCGCCCGGCAACGGTAGATCGCCCAAGCCCAGATATTGGCCGGTGCCGAAAAACACCAATGTGCTGCCGAACGGGCCGCCCGCGAGTTCGACCCGCGCGGTGATCGGCTGCGGATTGTTGGCCGCACCCCTGGCGATGAAGATCGGCAGCGGCGCCGCGACCGTGCCGAGCGCCGGAACCCACGTCGAGGGATCGTTGCCCGCGGTATTGAGCCGCCACAGGTTGCCCTGCAGATCGCCGAAATACATGGCCGCGGTACTCCGGTCGCCGCTTCTGCTGGGCAGCAAAGTCACCGGACCCAGGCCGTTGGGCGCCAGGACATTGCTCGCCGGGAAGGTGAACTTGTAGTAGTCCCTTCCCTGCACCCAGGGCGTGTTGAGCGCGTGGTCGAGAGAGAGCAGGAACAGCACGCCCTTGTTCAGCGTGTCGGCGCTGACGTTGGTGTCGGCATTGGCATGGCCGTTGCGGTCGACGCGCTTGTTGTTGTAGCCGGTGACCACGGCGAAATACTGGTAGGTGTTCGCCGCGACTTTCAGCTTGGCGATTTCGGGAGACGCGATGACGTTGCCGAAATCGGCGTCGTCGGCGTCCGAGAACTCGAAGAGCACGTTGGCCGGAGTGAACGCCGTCGGGGTCGTCACGTCGAGCGCGAACACGCCTTGCGCGCCATTGCCGCCCGCACCGATCAACACCGTCTTCCAGGTTCCATTGACCTTGGCTTCCTGAATCTTGGGGACGGTATCGACCAGCGCCTCGTGCGTGTACCCGGGGTTGGTCAGGTCGTTGAGATCGCGCGCCACGAAACCCGGGACATACGAGAACAATTCAACGCCGGTGGAGGCGCGAATCGCGTGCAACATGCCGTCGTTGCTGCCGACATAGACCGCGGGCGTGCGGCCGTTGTTGGTCGCGTAGAACGGCTGATAGTCGGCGTCCGAAATCCCCGAGCTCGGCGCACCGATATAGATCGGCGAGGAATTGATGATGTCGCCCATCGCCGAATCGCGCGAGCGAAAACCGAGAGCGCTCGCCTCGTCGGCGCGATAGCCGCGCAGGTAGTTGAGCCGTTGTTGTCCGAGCGCGTCGGCAAGTCCGGTCACCGGATTGGTGTTCAGGGTCAGCAGATAGCCCGGGTCGAGAGCGACATTGGTGAAGGTGAAATTCTTCGCCACACGCGTGCCACCCACATTGAGGGTCGTCACGATTTTGCGCTGGTTGACGCTCGTGTCGGTGTCCGTGCATACCGTCGACAACGACGAGACGCTGCCGCAGCGCGCGGTGAGGAGCGCACCCGAATCCCAGTTCGGCGCGACCGAAACGACCAGCAGGTTGGTGATCGGATCGACCGAGAGGGTGTGGGATAGCACCGAGCCGGACCACCTCTTGGGACCGAAGGTGGCGATGTAGGCGCCGGCCGATCCGTAGGTCAGGTTGGCCGAGGTCAACGACGCTCCCGACAGCGTCCCGGACTGCGAGTTGATCTGGGCGAACGCGGCACGCAAGCCATCGATCAATTTCTTGGGATCCGAAGCCAGCAGATAGTTGGTGGGATTGCCTTGCGCATCGGCCCACTCGGAATTGGAACGAATCGCCGGACCTTGGGGATCAGCCGGATCGGCCGCAAAGAAAGGATTGGGATAGGTGTCGACGTTTCGATCGATCGTATTGTCGAATCCTCCGTACTTTCCCATCAAATAGATCTCGCGCCTTTGAAGCAGGCTGTTCAATCCGGCACCGACTTCGGCTACGTCGAATGAAATGGTTTTGACCGTCTGCTTTCCTTCCAGATCGGGTCTTATATCCTGCGTATTCGCCCAGAATGCGGCGCCTGCCCCAAGAAAGGAAGCGCTATCCTGAAATCCCGTCGCGAGATTTTGCAGATTGGCCAGATCGGCGCGGCTATCATCGAGAGTCAAAGACGCGAACCCCGCACTTTCCAGGGCGCCGATTCTCGAAGTCCACAAGACGGCATCGAGTCCTCCAGCCGTCGGACGAGAAGACGGACGATATCGACTATTCGGACTGCCATTGAATCCCGGCAAATAAACGTCGTTGCTATTATTGGTATCGCTGACGTTGACAATGAAATTCGCCGCGCAGCGCGACTGTATCGGATCGGACCAGCTCGTGATCACAGGAAATCCATCCTGCATCGGAAGCGTCATGTTGACGATCGCTTCCGGCGTGGGACCCGATCCACCCCAAACGGGAGGGCCCTGAAAATACCGAAGAGCTTCATAAAACAGTTCGCCGGCAGGGTCGTAACGCTTGTAAATACCGCTTGAACCGAATTTATTCAGGTAATTGATAAAACCGCTGAATGTCCCACCGGCCACCGCGTTATTGTCGGGATTGACTGCCAAGGTACCATCGGAATTGATTTCCATTCTCGGATTGACCGAGGGAATCAGATTGGCGTCGTATTGCGTGGCGCCGAGATATTTCATTGACGAGCGCATCACGCCGCCGTAACGACAACGATTCCAGCCGGTATCGTCGCAGCCGGGGGGCGCACTGCGGTCCAACAGATACCCGAATATCGAAAAGCGCATCCTCGATTCGTTGCGCTGCGCTTCGCCAATCGGCTTGAATATGGGCGCTTGATCCGTTCCATAATTCTTGCAAAGGTCGGGACGCACCGGCCCTTCGGTCGCGTCGCAGACCAGAATGCGCAAATCGAATTGCCCCTTGTTGTTGTCGGGGTTGTTGCAATCGTGGAGATTTCTCTCGTCCTGTTCGGATGCGGCGCCATTCGTGCCGAAAAATACCTGCGTGCGGCAATTGTTGACGAACACCGTTTCATTGTTGGCGCCGATCGCGCTTGGGACAATGGCCGTCAAATTACTTGCGACGACGCCATCGATGGTGCCATTGACCAACCTATGGCGCGGAAAGAAACCCGAGTTATAGAACGACGTGACGCCCGGCGCCAAAGATCCATCAGGGAGATAGGCGCGCTGAAGGACCGCACCGCTCCTGCCTGCCGCATCGACCACTCGATTGCCGCCCGTCATCGCATAGCGCAATTCATCGATGCCCGACATCGTCGCCCAGTTCATGAAATTGCCGCTGAATGCGTTATTGCACTCATGATTCACATCGGCATTTGCCGAGGGCGAAAAGAAACCGGGCGCACCGTTCGTATATGAATAACACTTGGCTGGATCGAAATATCCGAGGTACTCGGCGGTTCTGACATAGATCGGCACGTTGCGGTATGCCGAGCCTACCGTCGGGAATTCCACCGACGTGGCCACCGCCACGTTGGGATGCGCCTGCCGCCCGCCGTAGAGCGGCGCGTTGGAGATGTTGACGAGCGCCTGCGCATGGGCCGCGAGCGGCGCTAGCGAGGCCGCGCAGATCAGCAGCAAGGCGACCACGGCGGTCGCGCCTCGGCGATCAAAGGTCGTGCCGATCGACGGGTTCGATGAAACGTTCATGGCATCAATCCTTGGTGGCAACGATCGTCTGCAAAACGACCTGCGTATTGGGGTTGGCGCCGAAGCCCATGGCGGTGATGCGGAACATATTGTGATCCGCGACGTCATCTATCGAGGTGTTGTTCCGAACCAGTTCGATGATGTAGCGCGGCGGGTAGCGCGAGAGCGGCTTGCCCGGGAAAGACACTTGCGACCCATAGCGGCGCCCCGTGTATTGGCCATAGGCGACCGTGCTCATCGTCCCGGAGCCTTTGGCATCGGCGAGGAAATCGAGCTGCGGATCGAGCCATGCCGGGAGCGCCGGCGCATCCAGTGCGCGCGGACAAAGACCGGCGTTGGGCGGCACCGAGCACGGGCTCAACCCCGAAGAATTGAATCCGATGCCGCTTTCCGAGTTGAAGCAGGTCGATGTCCCGAAGCGCATGCGGCCCTGGTTCACATGACCAGGCTGGGTGCAGGCCGGCGATGCGGGATTGAGGATCTCGTACTCGGCGTCCTTCAATGCGGCCTCTGCTGATTGAAAAGCGATCTGACGATCGCGATCGTTGCGCGCGCTACGCTCTTCGTTGATCGCCATCTGCGAGGCGCTGACGCCGAGGATGATGATGACGATCAGCATCATCAGCGAGACGATCAGCGAGAAGCCGCGCTCGTCAGCCGCGGCGAGGCGAAGCGTGTGCATTCTGGAGGCGTTCATGGTTGCAGCGACGGCCAGGTGGCCACTCGGTTGCGCACGAACACCGTCGTCTCGACGACGCGACGCAAGCGCGTGCGCTCGAGTGCGCTCAGGCTCGCGAGGCTGAAATTGGCGCCGGGATCGTTGGCGGCCGGATAGAGATTTCCGAAGAGGGTGTAGGTCTTCCCCGTCGATTCCGGCTCGGTCCGCACGCCGGTCGCGCTTCGCAACAGCATCGCGATCCTGACGACACGCACGTTGCTCCATTCGACGACCGGGTTGGATCCGCCGATGCCGGTGCGATAGACGAGCGCCAGCGGCGCGACCGAATCGGGATCGTTGGGCGGGCTGATGGGATAGAGCGCTTCACCATACAAGACCTGAAAGTCCTCGACCCCGCGAATCAGCGTCTGCGTATCGAAGCCGTTGGGGTTTCCTGTCAACGTGTCGTAGGTCTGCCTGCGACACTTCAATGCGGGCTCGCCGTCCACATCGGTATCGACGAAGAGCACGTTGTAAGCGCGGCGTTCGGCATAAACGGTCGATTCTTCAGACCCAAGACCGGGACCGGGCTTGAAGGGTTGCGGCACGGCCGTGCCCGCACAATCGAGAACATTGCCGTCGGGAATGCCGCCGTTGGCGGTGGTCGTCGTGCCATCCTTGCTGGTCCCGAAATAGCGGATCGTCAACGAGTCGCTTCCATTGACCCCGACGCCGCCGCCCGGCCTGGAATTGTTGCTGCCGGCGATCTCGGGACTGGTGATCGAATACGAGTCCGGAGCAATTTTCCACGCGGCATAGGCCACGTCGTAATACGACGCAGGCGGGCTGGAGTCGTCACCAAAATTCGTATACCCCGCAAGCCGCACCAGCCGGTTGCCGAGTTCCAGTCCGAAGCGCGCCGACTCCGCGAGCCGCGTTCCCTCGTCCTGCGAGCGATAGGTTCCGCGCGAGGTGACCACCATCGCAGTCCCTGCGAGCACGACGAGCGCACCGAGCACCAGCGCGATCATCAGTTCGGTGAGGGTCACGCCGCTCTGGCGCCTGCGTGCAAGGGGAGCAAAGAGGAGGGTCATGTCAATAAGGCTGAATGGGTACGACCAGATACGCCGTCGTCACTGCGGTCGCCAAGGCTCCCGCATCGCGGGCATTGTTGCTCTTCTCATCCCACTTCAATTTCACGACCAGCGGCGACGCCGGCAGGTTGTCGCAGGTCCCGTACGAGACAGCGTCCGAAGCGAGATTGGTGGCATCGCGACAGATCACCGCATTGCCGCCGGGCAATCCGTCGCTCCCGGTGAGCTTGGCGCGCCATTCGTAGTAATCGTTCTGGGCCATCTCGGCGGGCGTGCATCCGGCCGACCAGCACGCCGCCACGCTTCCCGGCGCGACGCCGATGAAGACGCCTTCGTTGCCGAAGTTCGCGCGCATCAGATCGGAGAGTTCGTAGGCCAGCGCCGAGGCCTGCGAGCGCAGCGCCGATTGCTTGCTGTCGCGAATGGCGGACAAGGTCATCGCCGCGGCGCCGAGCACGCCGAGGACGAGCACGATCAGCGCGACCATCACTTCGATCAGCGTGAAGCCCGCGACACGCGCATGAGCGCCGCGCGCGGAACGAACGAAAGACCGATGGGCAGGCTTTTCCACAGCCGCATTCTGCTGTCGCGAACCGCGCGCGCGACTGCCAAGCATCGGCATCCAGCCGCCATTCATCGCCGCAGGCGCGACCGCGGACGGCGCATCATCGACGCGAAGGGCCGAGCGCCTAAGACTTCCGCGACCTGGACGCCGACTTGGCGGAGGGCCGGGTTGCGACTTCGCGAATCACATCGGCGAACTCGTCGATGTCTTCGAAACTGCGATAGACCGACGCGAAGCGGATGTACGCGATCTTGTCGATCTTCTTCAACTCGCGCATCACGAGCTCGCCGATGCGCTCGCTTGGGACTTCGCGATCGCCCGACGACATCAGCTTGTCTTCGATGCGTTCGATCGCCGCATCGATCGCTTCGGCGCTGACCGGCCTCTTGCGCAAGGCGAGGTGAAGACTGAACGACAGCTTGGTGCGATCGAAGTCCGCGCGGCTGCCGTTCTTCTTGATCACGACCGGCATCGCGATCTCGGGCCGCTCGAAGGTCGTGAAGCGCCGCTCGCACTGGATGCAGCGACGCCGGCGACGGATCGAGTCGCCCTCCTCGGGTACGCGCGTGTCGAGCACCTGGGTATCGGGGTCGCCGCAGAAAGGACAGAACATCAGCGGTTTCTCCTATTTCCCGTCGTCCCCGCGCAGGCGGCGCGCACGCACCAAGCGCAGCGACGTTCGCGGTACGCTATCGGATCCCTGCTTTCGCAGGGACGACGGGGCTCATCCATAAACCGGAAAGCGTCGCGTCAACTCGGCCACCTTGTCGCGCGCAGCCGCGATGTTCACGGCATCGCCGGGCGCATCGAGCACATCGGCGATCAGATGGCCGACCTGCCCGGCTTCGGGCGCGCCGAAGCCGCGCGTCGTCATCGCAGGGCTGCCCAGACGAATGCCGCTCGTCACGAAAGGCTTCTCCGGATCGTCGGGGATCGCGTTCTTGTTGACCGTGAGATGCGCGTCGCCCAGCACTTGCTCGGCGTCCTTGCCGGTGATCTTCTTCGCGCGCAGATCGACCAGCATCAGATGGCTCTCGGTCCTGCCCGACACGATGCGCAGACCGCGCGCAATCAGCGTCTTTGCGAGCACATCCGCGTTCTGTACCACCTGTTGCTGATACACCCTGAAGGACGGCTCGGCGGCTTCCTTCAACGCGATCGCCTTGCCCGCGATCACGTGCATCAAGGGTCCGCCCTGAATGCCCGGGAAGATCGCCGAGTTGATCGCCTTCGCGTGCTGCTCCTTCATCAGGATGATGCCGCCGCGCGGGCCGCGCAGGCTCTTGTGCGTCGTCGTCGTGACCACGTCCGCGTGCGGCACGGGACTCGGATAGACGCCCGCTGCGACGAGGCCCGCGTAGTGCGCAACGTCCACCATGAAATACGCGCCGACATCCTTCGCGATCTTCGCGAAGCGCTCGAAATCGATGCGCAGACTGTAGGCCGATGCGCCCGCGAGAATCAGCTTGGGCTTGTGTTCATGCGCGAGGCGCTCGACCTGTTCGTAATCGATCGCCTCGTTCTTGTCGAGCCCGTAGCTGACGGGCTTGAACCACTTGCCGCTCATGTTGAGCGCCATGCCGTGCGTGAGGTGGCCGCCTTCGGCCAAGCTCATGCCGAGGAAGGTGTCGCCCGGTTTCATCAGTGCGAAGAACACCGCCTGGTTCGCCTGCGAGCCCGAGTTCGGCTGCACGTTGGCGGCTTCGGCGCCGAACAACGATTTCGCCCGATCGATCGCCAGCGTCTCCACCACATCGACGAATTCGCAGCCGCCGTAGTAGCGCTTACCGGGATAGCCCTCGGCATATTTGTTGGTGAGCTGGCTGCCCTGCGCCTGCATCACCGCGGGGCTCGTATAGTTTTCGGAAGCGATCAACTCGATGTGATCTTCCTGCCGACGGTTCTCGTCGGTGATGGCGGACCAGATCTGCGGATCGGTATCGGCAATGGTGCGCTGGCGTTCGAACATGACGCGGTCCTCGGTAAGGGCGCCGCCAGGAGCGGCCGCCATGGATGACAAATCGCAACCGGACGGTGCGCGTGACGCGATGAAGAAATGCGAGGCGTCGCGGGGCAGCCATGCGCTTGCACGTCATTCTCGGATGCCCAGGCGATCGGCTGCGAGCGCTCGATGTTGCATGAGCATTCGCTAATTCCGCGCTTCCCGGTGGTCATCCACCTTGACGCGATGCTTGACGCTTCAAGTATCGCGGCCATCGCCAGTCACGCGAAATGGAATGTGGACGGGAGTGTAAAAGACGTGGCGTGGTTTGTCATCGACGACCCGCACCACAGCCACGCTATTGCCGCGCCATTGCCATTCCGGAGTTCGATCGTAATCAGCTTCGAGGCGTGAACACGCGCAACCCGCACCATCGGTCGAGCCCTTGCGATTTGAGACAATCGCAGCTCTCCCTTCGCAGAAGGCACCGCATGATCATCTTCGTCACGGGCGCCACCGCCGGCTTCGGCGCCGCCATCACGCGCAAGTTCGTCCAGGAAGGACACAAGGTCATCGCGTCCGGTCGGCGCCGCGATCGACTCGATGCACTGGTTGCGGAATTCGGGGACTCGGTGCTTCCGGTCGTCCTCGACGTGACCGATCGCGCCGCGACCGAGTCGGTCGTGCAGCAATTACCCAGGGATTGGTCCGCCATCGACATCCTTGTGAACAACGCGGGGCTCGCGCTCGGACTCGAGCCCGCCCATCAGGTCGCGCTCGACGACTGGGAGACGATGATCGCCACCAACATCAACGGCGTCACCCGCATGACGCGAGCCATCCTGCCGGGCATGGTCGAGCGCAAGCGCGGCCACATCGTCCATATCGGTTCGGTCGCCGCCCACTTCCCATATCCGGGTGGCAATGTGTATGGAGCGACCAAGGCCTTTGTCGATCAGTTCAGCCTCAACCTGCGCGCGGATCTGCTCGGCACACCGGTGCGGGTGACCAACATCGAACCCGGGCTGTGCGGCGGCACCGAGTTCTCGAGCGTGCGCTTCAAGGGAGACGACGAACGCGCGGCGAAGATCTACGACGGCACGCAACCCCTGACCTCGGAAGACATCGCCGACACCGTGTACTGGGTCGCGACCCGTCCGGCGCATGTGAACATCAACAACGTGCAGATGATGCCCGTGTGCCAGGCGTTCGGGCCGTTGGCTGTCAAGAGGGATATGTAGCGCTGGCTGGTCGGCGCGCCGAGTCTGAAAAAAAGCGCGTGCCGGGCGGCTGCTGCATTTGGGCAGCACGCTCGAATGGCTTGCGCCCAACGTGCTGGCCGCCCCCATGGTGGAAAGTGTTGTGATGACCCTGAAGATATCCGGCTCCGTAGATCCTTTCGGCCATCGTGCGTCAGGCGTCGCTCACAGGTCTTTCGGTCCGAATGCGCCGGGCAGCAATTCTTCCATCGACCATTCGCTGCGGCCGTCCCCTTCGCATCCACTCACCACCGTCGCCTCGGGACCGAACTCATGAATCACCTGACGGCACGCCCCACACGGTGACACCGGCTGCTGCGTGGGCGTATGGACCGCCACCGCGACAATGCCTCGCGCCCCCGCCGACACCGCCGCAAAAATTGCATTGCGCTCGGCACACGACGTCAATCCATACGACGCGTTCTCGACGTTGGCCGCCGTGTACACGCGCCCGTCGTCGGCGAGGACTGCGGCCCCGACGCGAAAACGGCTGTAAGGCGCGTATGCGCGCGCGCTCGCCTCGCGCGCGGCGGCCATCAAGGCTGCGCTTTGCTGCGTATCGAACGGCTTCGGTTCAGGAGGCTTCATCTATGATGCGGCGCTTCGACAAGAATTGATCGGGGAAACATTGATGACCGAAGTCCTGCGCAGCATAGGCGGCATCGCGGGGCTCCTGGTGATCGCGTGGCTCTTGTCCATCAATCGCCGCGCGATACGACCGCGCGTGGTGATCGCCGCGCTCGCGATGCAATTGGCCATCGGCGCGCTGATCCTATTCGTGCCGATCGGCAAGAGTGTGCTCGCAGCCGTGGCGATCGGCGTCAACAACGTTCTGTCCTACGGCAACAAGGGCATCGAGTTCATGTTCGCGGGGCTGGTGTCGCCGAAGATGTTCGAAGTCTTCGGTGGCCTGGGCTTCGTGTTCGCGCTGCGCGTGCTGCCGGCGATCATCTTCGTCACCGCGCTGATCTCGGTGCTCTATCACCTGGGCATCATGCGCTGGATCGTGGCCGGCCTCGGTACGCTGTTTCAAAAAGCCATCGGCGTGTCGAAGATCGAATCCTTCTCGGCGGTTGCGACCATTTTTCTCGGCCAAAGCGAGATGCCCGCGGCGGTCAAGCCGTTCGTGCATCAACTGCGCGGACCCGAACTGTTCGCGATCATGGCGAGCGGCATGGCCTCGGTCGCCGGCTCGGTGCTCGCCGGTTACGCAGGGCTCGGCGTGCGGCTCGATTACCTGATCGCCGCGTCGTTCATGGCGGTGCCCGGCGGCCTGTTGTTCGCCAAGATCATCTGCCCATCGACCGAACCGTCGCAGATCGCGTTCGAGCATCTCGAGTTCGAAGACGTCCGCCCCGCCAACGTGATGGACGCGGCAGCAGGAGGCGCGATCATCGGTCTGAAGATTGCGGTCAACGTGGGAGCGATGGTGCTCGCCTTCGTCGGCCTGATTGCGCTGTTGAACGGCGTGATGGGCGGCGTGATGGGGTGGTTCGGCCATCCCGAATGGAACCTCGAAGCGCTGATGGGCGCGGTGTTCGCGCCGATCGCGTGGATGATCGGCGTGCCGTGGGAATCGGCCGGCATCGCGGGCAACCTGCTCGGGCAGAAGTTGATCCTGAACGAGTTCGTGGCCTACATCGGTCTCGCCCCTTACCTCAAGGACGCTGCCACGGTCGCCGCGGCGGGACTCCACGTGCTCGACCCGAAGACCATCGCCATCATGTCGTTCGCGCTTTGCGGCTTCGCGAATTTTTCATCGATCGCGATACTTGCCGGAGCCTTCGGCGCGATCATGCCGGCCTTGCGTTCGGAGGTCGCGCGCTATGGGTTGCGCGTGGTCGCGGCGGGGACGTTGTCGAACCTGATGAGCGCGACCATCGCGGGGCTCTTCATCGGGCTCGCGTGAAGCGCGTGCAGCACCGCGGCGGCAAGCCCGGCATGATCCCGCAGGTCGACGAGCACCACTTCGAGTTCGACGACGTCGCCGGCAACGGCCAGATGATCACGGTCGGCAATCTGCACGACAACGATCGCGTGATGCTGTTCCTGATCGACTACACCGAAGCTCGCCGGCTCAAGCTGTGGGGTCATGCGACGGTGCGCGATGCAACGCCCGATGTGCACGACTACCGCGCCCGCATGCGCACCATCCGCATCAGGCTCGCGGCCTGGAATTTCAACTGCAGCTCCTTCATTCCGCAGATGGTGCGATTCGACTGAGTCGCCGCGCGCGCGGACGCGCCGCGTACGTGCGCTATTGTTCGGCCATGACCGCACACACGCTCGCAGCCTCGGTCGAGAGTTGTCATTGGGGCTTGTTCGACGCAGCGCTTCCTCCCGTGTTGCATGTCGAGAGCGGCGATCGCGTCGTCATCGACACCGTGAGCGGCGGCCCCAACGCGCTGCCGCCTGCGGGCTTCCAAGTGCCGCTGGAATTGCTCGACATCCATGCCCACAGCGAGCGCCATGAACCCGGCCACATCCTGACCGGCCCCGTGCATGTGGCTGAGGCGGAGCCCGGCGATACGCTCGAAGTGCGCGTGCTCGACGTGACGCTGCGGCAGGACTGGGGATACAACGTCATCCGTCCGCTGGCCGGCACGCTGCCCGCGGACTTCGACACGTCGTCGCGCCTGATCAACATCCCGCTCGATCGCGAGCGCCTGACCGGTCGCATGCCGTGGGGGCTGGACCTGCCGCTGCATCCCTTCTTCGGCGTGATGGGCGTGGCGCCTCCGCCGCGCTGGGGCCGCATCAGCACGATCGTGCCGCGCGCGCACGGCGGCAATCTCGACAACAAGGAGCTGGGCCCGGGCAGTTCGCTGTTCCTGCCGGTGCACGTGCCGGGCGCGCTGTTCTCGTGCGGCGACGGCCATGCCGCGCAGGGCGATGGCGAGGTCTGCACCACAGCGATCGAGACGGCGCTGCAAGGCACGTTCGAATTGATCGTCCACAAGCGTACACAGCTTGCCTATCCGCGCGGCGAGACGCCCACGCACCTGATCACGATGGGCATGGATCCCGATCTTGACCAGTGCCTCGCGATCGCGCTGCGCGACATGATCGTGCTGCTCGGCGAGCGCGCCGGGCTGTCGCGGGAGGACTCTTACATGCTGTGCAGTCTCGCAGTAGACTTTCGCATCACGCAGACCGTCAACGTGCATCGCGGCGTCCATGCGATGTTGCCGAAGGCGCTGCTGCCATAGCGCCTCGAAGCTCGCGGAGCTGACCTGTCGATAGACGGCGCATCCCGCGCCGCTCATAGCCGCTGGGCGACCGACACACAGGTGCGGTCTGGCCGATCGCCCTACTTCTTGAAGATCGCGGCGGCCTTGCCCAGTCCGGCATCGTAGATGCCGCCGATCACTTCCCTGGCCTTGGCATCGTCGGCGCCGTTGGCATCGAAGGTCGAGCTCCACTTGACCAGCGACTTGCCGCCCGCAGCGGGGCTCACGGCGATGGTGGAGACGTAGTTCTTCACCGGCAGCGGCGACTTGGTGATCGCGTAGCTGTAGCTGTGTTTGTCTGCACTGTAGGCGACCAGCTTCTCGTCGATCGTGCCGCCGCCGTTGAGCGACAGTTCGCGGGTCGTGCCGACGCTGGTGCCACTGCCTTTCTGGGTGCTGCTGGCCACGGCCGGATGCCAGACGTCGAGGCTGTTGAAGTTGCCGAGCAGCTTCCAGACCGCGGCGGGCGCGCCATCGATCGTGGCCTCGCGCTCGACCGACAGGGCGCCGGCTGCGAAGCTGCTGCTTGCCGCGATCATCAGGGCCGCACCGGCCAGTTGTTTCAGGGTCGCGTTCAAGATATTGCCTCCAGTAGGTGTGAGCCGGGCGGCGACACGCCGTCCCGGGTGCAATGATGGCGCGCAATACTCGGTGGTCGGGCGGCTGCCTGTCAACGAGAACATCTCTCGCTTCCGCGAGCGAGTTGCACTTCGCGCGTGATGCAGTAAGTCCACCCACCTCGAACGCGGACGGGGGCGGAAAGCACGTGAGCTATCGTTCGGCCATGGCGCTCGTACAGGAAATCATCCGCAACAAGCGTGACGGCAATCGTCTTTCGCGCGCCGATTTCGCGTGCTTGTTCGGCGCGTCGGCACACGACTCGTGGGGACCGCTCGCCAGCGATGCGCAACTGGCGGCATGGGCGATGGCGGTCTATCTGAACGGCCTCGATCGCGATGAGACGGTCGGCTTGACCTGCGCGCTGCGCGACTCGGGCCGTGTGCTCGACTGGCGCGATCTCGACCGCCCCATCGTCGACAAGCATTCGACCGGCGGCGTCGGCGACACCGTGTCGCTGATCCTCGGCCCGCTGGTTGCAGCCTGCGGCGGCGCCGTGCCGATGATCTCCGGCCGCGGCCTCGGACACACCGGCGGCACGCTCGACAAGTTGGGCGCGATCCCCGGCTACGTCACGACACCCGACATCGCGCGCTTCCAGCGCGTGGTGCGCGAAATCGGCGTCGCGATCGTCGGCCAGACGGCCGAGTTGGCGCCGGCCGACGGTCGGCTGTACGCGGTGCGCGACGTCACCGCGACGGTGGAGTCGATTCCGCTCATCACCGCATCGATCCTGTCGAAGAAACTCGCCGCAGGACTCGACTCGCTCGTCATGGATGTGAAGGTCGGCTCGGGCGCCTTCATGCCGACTCTCGAGAAGTCGCGCGAGCTGGCGGCGAACATCGTCGAAGTCGGTCGCGGCGCAGGGCTTGCGACGACGGCGTTGCTGACCGACATGAATCAGCCGCTCGCGCCGTGCGCGGGCAATGCGATCGAAGTGCGCTGTGCGATCGATGTGCTCACGTGCGCGACGAATCCTCAACGCCTGCTCGACGCGACTTTCGCGCTCGCCGCCGAGATGCTGGTGTCGAGCGCACTCGCATCGACCCGCGACGCCGCTTTGCAAGACCTGCATCGCGCGCTCGCGTCGGGCCGCGCGGCGGAGTGCTTCGCGAAGATGGTGGCGGCGCTCGGCGGTCCGGGCGATCTTGTCGAGCACCCCGATCGGCATTTGCCTCGCGCGCCCTGTCGTCGTGCAGTGCATGCGCCATCGAGTGGCGTGGTGCGCGCGATCGATGTGCGCGCATTGGGCATGGCGGTCGTCGCGTTGGGCGGCGGGCGGCGTCGCGCCGAAGATTCCATCGATCCCGCCGTGGGCCTCTACGCCTTCGCGCAACTCGGCGCGACGGTCAAGGCGGGCGACGCGATCGCACGCATCGACGCGCGCGATGAGGCGGGCGCCGCACGCGCAGCAGAGGCGGTAACGAAGAGTTATTCGATCGAGGAAGGCGTACAGGAAGACGGCGGATCAGATCGGCATGGCGGGCTCGACGAGCGTTCCGTCGTGATCGAAAAAATCGGATGAGCCGATCTCCGTCCGGCGATCGCAGCCGCAAGCCGCGATCGCTCGGCACCTGGTTTGCTTCTTGCTACACTCGTTCGACCAATAGCGGTCTGTGATGATTAACGATGGCGGTAATTGCGATTCGACGCCATCGCAACGAGGGACACCACCCGATGCACTCCGCATGATGCCGGTCGCATTCTTCGACGAGATGACCGATGCGGATGAGAGAGTCCGCGCGCACTATTCGGGCTTCAAGAGCTGGCTCGACGGTCAGGGCGGCGAATCGATCGCGGCCAAGCGTGCGGAAGCCGAACTGATCTTTCGAAGAGTCGGCATCACCTTCGCCGTCTATGGCGATCTCGACGACACGGGCGGCGGTACCGAGCGCACCATCCCCTTCGACATCATTCCGCGCGTGATTCCCGCGTCGGAATGGCGCACGCTCGAAGCCGGTCTGCGCCAGCGCGTCAGCGCGCTCAATCGCTTCATACACGACGTCTATCACGCCCAGGAAATTCTCAAGGCCGGCATCGTGCCGCCCGGACGCATACTCGGCAACGCGCAGTACCGACCCGAAATGCAGGGCGTCGACGTACCGATGGATGTGTACGCGCACATCGCCGGCATCGACGTCGTGCGCGTCGCCAATGCCACGGGCGAGGGCGAGTACTTCGTGCTCGAAGACAATCTGCGCGTGCCGTCGGGCGTGTCGTACATGCTCGAGAACCGCAAGATGATGATGCGGCTCTTCCCCGATCTGTTCGCGAGAAATCGCGTCGCGCCGGTGGCGCACTACCCCGATCTGCTGCTCGACAATCTGCGCGCGGTGGCGCCCAAGGGCGTGACCGATCCGACGGTGGTGGTGATGACGCCGGGCATGTACAACTCGGCGTATTTCGAGCACGCCTTCCTCGCGCAGCAGATGGGCGTCGACCTGGTCGAAGGGCCCGATCTCTTCGTCGAGCGCGAACAGGTCTTCATGCGGACCACGCAGGGTCCGCAGAAGGTCGATGTGATCTATCGCCGCATCGACGACGATTTTCTCGACCCGCTCGCGTTTCGGCCCGACTCGTCGCTCGGCACCAAGGGATTGCTCGCAGCCTATCGCGCAGGCAACGTCACGCTGGCGAACGCGATCGGCACCGGCATTGCCGACGACAAGTCGATCTATCCCTATGTGCCCGAGATGATCCGCTTCTATCTGGGTGAAGACGCGATCCTCGCCAACGTGCCGACCTGGCAGTGCGACAAGCCCGACGATTTGCAATACACGCTCGCGCATCTGGCCGAGCTGGTGGTCAAGGAGATTCACGGCGCCGGCGGCTACGGCATGCTGGTCGGCCCCGCGTCGACTGCCGCCGAAATCGAAGCCTTCCGCAAGGTGCTCGTCGCGCGGCCCGACAACTATATCTCGCAACCGACGCTGGCTCTCTCGGCCTGCCCGACCTATGTCGACGCCGGCGTCGCGCCACGCCACATCGACCTGCGTCCCTTCGTGTTGTCGGGCAACGGCGTCTCGATGGTGCCCGGAGGTCTCACGCGCGTCGCCTTGCGCGCGGGTTCGCTCGTGGTCAATTCATCGCAGGGCGGCGGGACCAAGGACACCTGGGTGCTGGAGGACTGACCATGCTGTCGCGCACCGCCGATCACCTGTTCTGGATGGCGCGCTACGTGGAGCGCGCCGAGAACACCGCGCGCATGCTCGACGTCAATCTGCAGACGTCGCTGTTGCCGCAGTCCGAAAAAAAAACCGAGGAAGGCTGGCGTGCGCTGCTCGGCATTTCGGAACTGCAGGGTCGTTACGACAAGCAGCACGACCAGCTGACGGCGCGCGAGGTGATCGACTTCATGGTGCGCGATCCTTCGAACAGTTCGTCGATCTATTCGTGCATCCGTCGCGCGCGCGAGAACGCGCGCGCGGTGCGCGGATCGTTGACCACCGAAGTGTGGGAAACGTCGAACGCGACCTGGCTCGAACTGAACAATCTGCTGACCGGCAAGGGTCTCGAGCGCGACCCGAGCAATTTTTTCGAGTGGGTGAAGTTCCGCTCGCATCTGTCGCGCGGGGTGATGATCGGCACGATGCTGAAGGACGAGGCGTTTCACTTCGCGCGCATGGGAACCTTTCTGGAACGCGCCGACAACACCGCGCGTCTACTCGACGTGAAGTACCACGGCATGGCCGAGTTGGGACGGCTGGTCGAGCCCACCGAGGTCGAACGCAACGAGGCGCAAGCCAGTTCACAGACCAGCTCGCAAGGCGACTTCTACTATTGGGCCGCGGTGTTGCGCTCGGTCTCGGCGTTCGAAATCTATCGCAGGGTGTACAGCGATCTGATCACGCCCGCGCGCGTGGCCGAGTTGATGATCCTGCGCGCCGACATGCCGCGCTCGCTGTCGGCGTGCGTCAACGAGGTCGTCATCAATCTGGCGGCGGTTCGCAACCACGAGTCGCAAGACACCGAGCGACGCGCGGGCATGCTGCGCGCCGAGCTCGAATTCGGACGCATCGACGATATCCTCCAGGCGGGTTTGCATGCCTGGCTCACCAACTTTCTCGAACGCGTCAACAATCTGGGGGCCGGCATCAGCCGCAACTTCCTGGTGTGGCATTCCTGATCTGTCGAACGCGCAGAATGCGTGCGCAGGAAGGCTCGCAGGGCTCGCCGCCGTCACCGACATGATCTGCATCGATTCAATCAAAGGAGAAGAGCGTTGGCCATTCACGTCGCGCTGACGCATGTCACCGACTACCGCTACGACCGGCTGATCGCGCTCGGTCCGCAGGTCGTGCGCCTGCGTCCTGCGCCCCATTGCCGCACGCCGATCCTGTCGTACTCGCTGTCGGTTTCGCCGACGCAGCACTTCATCAACTGGCAGCAGGATCCGTTCGCGAACTATCTAGCGCGGCTGGTCTTTCCCGACCGCGTCGATCACTTTCGCGTCACGGTCGATCTGGTCGCCGAGATGGCGGTCTACAACCCCTTCGATTTTTTTCTCGAGGACAGCGCCGAAACCTTTCCCTTCCGCTACAGCGAAACGCTGGCGCGCGAACTCGCGCCGTATCTGGTCAAGAGCGAGGCCACCCCGCGCTTCGCGGCGTTCGTGGCGGGAGTCGCGCCACGTCGCGGCACCAAGGAACGCACGATCGATTTTCTGGTCGGGTTGAATCAGCGCGTGCAGAGCGATGTGCGCTATCTGATCCGCATGGAACCGGGCGTGCAGACGCCCGAGGAAACGCTGGTGTCGGCTGCCGGTTCGTGTCGCGACTCGGGCTGGTTGCTGGTGCAGACGCTGCGCCACCTCGGCCTCGCCGCGCGCTTCGTGTCGGGCTATCTGATTCAACTGCGGCCCGACGTGAAATCGCTCGACGGACCGTCGGGCGCCGAGTCGGACTTCACCGATCTGCATGCGTGGTGCGAAGTGTTTCTGCCCGGCGCGGGATGGATCGGCTTCGATCCGACCTCGGGTCTGCTCGCAGGCGAAGGGCACATCCCCCTGGCGGCGACCCCCGAAACGGGGAGTGCGGCGCCGATCTCAGGCATCGTCGAGAAGAGCGAGGTCGAGTTCCAGCACACCATGAAGGTCACGCGCACATTCGAATCGCCACGCGTGACCTTGCCGTACACGCCCTCGCAATGGAGCGCGATCGACGCGCTCGGCGAAGAGGTCGATGCGCGATTGCGTGCGATGGACGTGCGCCTGACGCAAGGCGGCGAGCCGACCTTCGTCGCCACCGAGAACCCGGATGCGGCCGAATGGAACGTCGATGCGCTCGGCCCGACCAAGCGCCAGTTCGCGATGCGCCTGTTGCCGAAGCTCGTCGCACGATATGGCGCCAACGGCTTCGTCCATTTCGGGCAAGGCAAATGGTATCCGGGCGAGCCGTTGCCGCGCTGGGCGCTGTCGACCTTGTGGCGCGTCGATGGCGAGCCTTGCGTTGCCGATGCTTCGGTATTCGATGACGATTTCAGCGATGAGCGCGACAAGGACGCCGATGCGAGCCGCGCACCGCGAACGCCCTACGGCATCGACGATGCATCGCGGCTGATCGCGCAGATCGCAGCGCGCCTTTCCATCGCCGTTGACTTCGTCATCCCCGCTTACGACGATGCCTTTCACGACACATGGCGTCAGCAGCGCGTGCCGGTCAACGTCGATCTGAACGACAGCGCTAGCGAGCACGCGAACCATGTAGATACGAGCGTATATACGCCGGTCGGCTTCGTGTTGCCGCTCGCACGTGCCGAAGATCTACCGCACCCCGCAGGCGAGACGCGCGTCACGAGCGGGTGGACGACGAGTCGCTGGCCGTTGCGCGGCGAGCGACTGCAGCTCGCAACGGGCGATTCGGCGCTCGGCTATCGATTGCCGCTCGATGCGCTGCCGTGGGTCGCGCCCGAGGATTATCCGTACCTGATCTCGCGCGACCCGTCGGAAGTGCGTGAACCGCTGCCTTCGTTCGAGGCATTGCGCGCGCGTGAGCGACACGTCCATCGGCGCGTCCACGGTATCCCCCATCGTTCACGCCAGCGACGGCGCATCGCCATCCTTCGTCGGCGACCGATCTGCGAAAGAGATCGTGCGCACCGCGCTGTCGGTCGAAAGTCGCGGCAAACGCCTGCGCGTCTTCATGCCGCCGCTCGCTGACGCCGAGCGCTATCTCGAACTGGTCGCGGCCGTCGAGGCGGGCGCGCATGCGCTCGGCATCAAGGTCGTGCTCGAAGGCTATCTGCCGCCGCGCGACCCGCGCCTGAAGATGCTGCAGATCACGCCCGACCCGGGCGTGATCGAAGTCAACATTCATCCGGCCTCGAGCTGGAATCAACTGGTCGATCACACCGAGTACCTCTATCGAACGGCGCACGAGACGCGCCTGTCGACCGAGAAGTTCATGGTCGATGGGCGGCACACCGGCACCGGCGGTGGCAACCATTTCGTGCTCGGCGGCGCGACCCCGGCCGACAGCCCCTTCCTGCGCAACCCGCGTCTGCTGACAAGCCTGATCGGCTACTGGCACAACCATCCCGCGCTGTCGTATCTGTTCAGCGGTCTCTTCATCGGGCCGACCAGCCAGGCGCCGCGAGTCGATGAAGCGCGCGACGATCAGCTCTACGAACTCGAGATCGCGTTTGCCGAAATCAAACGGCAGGTGGGCGAGTACGTCGATGGGCACAAGAGCGAGCGCGCGGCCGTGATCGTGCCCGGCCACGAAGAGCCGTATGCGACGCCGTGGATGGTCGATCGCGCGCTGCGCAACATCCTCGCCGACGTGACCGGCAACACGCATCGCTCCGAGTTCTGCATCGACAAGCTCTATTCGCCGGAAGGTCCCACCGGTCGCCTCGGGCTCCTCGAGTTGCGCGCCTTCGAGATGCCGCCGCACGCGCAGATGAGCCTCGCGCAGCAACTGCTGCTGCGCGCGATGGTGGCGCGCTTCTGGGAGCAGCCCTACGCGGCGCCGCTGATGCGATGGGGCACCGCGCTGCACGATCGCTTCATGCTCTCGAGCTTCGTGCATGCCGACTTCGACACCGTGATCGCCGAACTCGTCGAAGCGGGCTACGCGCTCGATGCATCGTGGTTTGCGCCGCACTTCGAGTTCCGCTTTCCGCTCGCCGGCGAGCTCACGGCCGGCGGAGTGCATCTGACGCTGCGCACCGCGCTCGAGCCCTGGCATGTGCTTGCCGAGCAGACCGCCCACGGCGCGACCGCGCGCTATGTCGATTCGTCGGTCGAGCGTCTCGAAGTGATCGTGCGGGGACTGTCCGATCCGCGCCTCATGATCGCGGTCAACGGTCGCGCGCTGCCGCTGACGCCCACCGGTCGCGCCGGCGAGTTCGTGGCCGGTGTGCGCTATCGCGCGTGGGCGCCGCCTTCGACCCTGCATCCGACCATCGGCGTCGACGCGCCACTGACCTTCGACATCGTCGATACGACCAGCGAGAAGTCGGTGGGTGGATGCCGCTATCACGTCGCGCATCCGGGCGGCCGCAGCTACGAGACCTTTCCCGTCAACGCCTATGAAGCCGAGAGTAGGCGGCTCGCGCGTTTCTTCAGGATCGGCCACACGCCCGGACGCATCGTGCCGAAGCCCGCGACGCCGGCGCCTGAATATCCGATGACGCTGGACCTGAGGCGGACTCGGGCTTGAGGCACCCCAACCGCCGTCGTTCCCGCGCACGCAGGAACCCAGCGTCTTGCGGCGCACGCCGCTGGGTTCCTGCGTTCGCAGGGACGACCGTCTTCATCTTTCTTGCGTTGCGTATTTCGTAATCCTCGACAGATCCCGTGCCCCAATCCCTCTTCCAATCCGACGACGTTCAACACGCGTCCGTGATCGCCGATCGACTCGCGTTGCCGCCGCGCGAAGGACACTTCGATGAGTTGCGCGAGCGCACTGGCGTCAATGCGGGCGTCAATGCGGGCGCCGGCGCGCTGCGCGAGTCCTGGCAACGCTTCTTCGAACTGCTCGGCGCCGACGGCTTTGCCGATCTCGATCGCCGCCAGGACGTGGTCGCGCGCCAGATCCACGAGAACGGCATCACGTACACGGTGTATGCCAATGAAGGACCGCCGCGCCCCTGGTCGCTCGACCTGTTGCCCTTCATCGTCGATGAAGCCGAGTGGCGCGCGATCGAGGCCGGCGTGGCGCAGCGCGCGGCCCTGCTCGACGCCATCGCCAGCGACGTCTACGGGCCGCAGCGTCTGATCGCCGAGGGCTTCATTCCGCCTGCGCTGGTGTACGGTCACCCGGGATACATGCGCGCGATGCACGGCGTCGATGTGCCTGCCGACGTGCGGCTGCACATCGCCGCCTTCGATCTCGCACGCGGACCCGACGGTGCATGGAGCGTGGTCTCGCAGCGCACGCAGGCGCCGTCGGGTCTGGGCTATGCGCTCGAGAATCGTCTAACGATCTCGCGACTGTTTCCGGAAGCGTTCAACGACCTGCGCGTCCAGCACCTGGCTGCGAGTTATCGCCGCGTTGTCGACATGCTCGAAGCGCTCGTGCATCGCGAAGGCCACACGATGTTCGACGAGCCGATCCCGATCGACCTGAGCGCCAGCGTGTTCGAGCACGCCGCCGATCGACTGGGGATCAGGGACGACGCGGACGACGACGGAAAGGAGCGCGTGCCGCGCATCGTGCTGCTGACGCCCGGTCCCTACAACGAGACCTACTTCGAGCACGCGTACCTCGCCCGCTATCTCGGCCTGCCTCTGGTCGAAGGCTCGGACCTCACGGTGCGCGGCGAGCGCGTGTACCTGAAGACCATGCACGGACTCGCGCGCGTGCACGCGATCTTGCGGCGGCTCGACGACGACTTCTGCGACCCGGTCGAGTTGCGCAGCGAATCGACGCTCGGCGTGCCCGGTCTGATTCAGGCGATCCGCACGCGCCATGTGCTGGTCGCCAACGCGCTCGGCTGCGGCTTTCTCGAGTCGCCGGGTCTGAACGGTTTTCTGCCCGCGATCGCGCGTCACGTGATGGGCGAAGAGTTGGGGCTTGCGTCGCTGCCGACCTGGTGGTGCGGCGAGGCGGCCGCTCGCCAGGCGGTGCTGCCCGATCTCGCGCATCGCGTCATCAAGCCCACCTATCCGGCAAGCACCGCGCGTTCTTCGTTCGAGCCCCTGATCGGCGCGTCCGCATCGGCCAACCAACTCGACACGTGGAAGAAGCGCATCGAGGCCGACCCCGATGCATACACCGTGCAGGGCCATCTGCCGCTGTCGCAGGCGCCTACCTGGACGGGCGGGCGCATCGTGCCGCGCGCGGCGATGCTGCGCGTGTTCGCGATCGCCGATCCGCAAGTCGACGGCCAGAAGCGTTGGCGCGTATTGCCTGGCGCGCTCGCGCGCATCGCCAACCGCGACCGTCAGATCGTCTCGATGCAACGCGGCGGCTCGAGCCTCGACACCTGGGTGCGCACCGAAGGCGAGGTCGACGAATTCTCGCTCCTGCCCGCCAAGCTGCAGCCCGAGGAACTGGTCGCAGCGCGCACGACGCGCGCGCGTCCGGTGTCGAGCCGCGCCGCCGAGAACCTGTACTGGATGGGCCGCTATACCGAGCGCGCCGAATACGGCGTACGTCTGACACGTCTCGTGCTCAATCGCCTGCCTGCCGACGACAGCCTGCCGTCGTCGTTCTTCGATGCGGTCCACGAGTTGTGCGCGACCGCGGGCCTGGTGTCGCGCGCGGTGCCGTGGCCCCGTACCACGTCACGTACTGCACCGCGCTTGTTCGAGCGCGCATTGCTGGCGGGACTTCCTGCATCCGACGACCATCGCGGCGTCGGCTTCGCGCTGCAAGCCCTGTCGCGCGCGGCAGGCCAAATCCGCGATCGCCTCTCGCCCGAGCATTGGCGCCTGGTGTCGTCGACCGTCGAAGATTTCAATGCGCGGCTAGGAGCCATCACGTCCCCTATCGCGGAAACCGGCGCAGTCACCGGCGCCGTGACGGGCGCCGTCGCACGCGATGCGCTCGAGCACGTCGGCACGCAGTTGTACGCGATCACCGGGGCGCAGACCGACCGCATGACGCGTGACGACGGCTGGCGGCTGCTGACGATCGGCCGGCAGATCGAACGGCTTCACACGATGTCCAACGTGCTAACCATCATGCTCGAGCACGATGTGCTGCAAAGCGAACGCGAACGCGCATTCGCGCTGGTGCTCGGCCTGTTCGACAGCACCATCACCTATCGATCGCTCTATCAACGCCGGCAGGAATTGCCGGCCCTGCTCGATCTGCTGATTTTCGACGACGAGAATCCGCGTGCGCTGGTGACCATGGTCGATGTGTTGCGACGCGAATTGCCGCGCTTGCCGGATACCGGTGCGGGTCCGGCCAGCGTCCTGCTCGAGGGCTTTCCGGATGCGGGCGTCGGCATCACCTTGCCCGCACTGGTCGAGCGCGATCACGAGGGCGGTCATGGCGCCGCTCTCGCATTGACGGGCGAACTCGCGGCACTCGCGCGACGCGTGTCGAACGACATCGCACTGCGCTACTTCAGCATCGTGGGCGATCTGTGGCAGACGATCGCGCGATGAATGCGGCGGTCGCGCCGCCTGCCGTAGCCGATACCGTTGCGCTCGAAGTCGTGCACAACACGAGCTATCGCTACGCGAGCGACGTGGCGCTCGCGCATCATGTCGCGTACCTGAGGCCCGCACAGTCGCCGCATCAGCAGCTCGAAAGCCATCGTCTCGACATCCTTCCGAAGCCGACCCTCGAGCGCACGATGCTCGACGTGTTCGGCAATCGGCGTATCTACTTCACGCTCGACATGCCGCACTCGAGGCTCGCGGTTCGCGCCACCAGCCGCGTGCGCCTGAGTCCCCGATTCGAAGGCCTCGATCCCTCGGCTACATTGCCCTGGCAGCGAGTCGTGCGGCGACTCGCGTATCGATCGACGACCTCCTACGCGCCGCAAAGCGGGTTCGCATTCGCGTCGCCTTTCGTTCCGCGTCATCGCGAGCTGGGAAGTTATGCGGCGCTCTCGTTTCGCGAAGGCCGACCGATCGCGGACGCGGCGATCGATCTCATGCATCGCATGCACCGCGAGTTCACCTACGTGTCCGACAGCACCGACATCTCGACGCCGGTGCTATCGGCCTTCGGCGCGCGACGCGGCGTGTGCCAGGACTTCGCGCATATCATGATCGGGGGGCTGCGCGCGCTCGGTCTCGCGGCGCGTTACGTCAGCGGTTACCTGCTCACGACGCCGCCGCCGGGGCGTGCGCGATCGGTCGGCGCGGACGCGTCGCACGCCTGGGCGTCGGTGTGGTGCCCGTCACGCGACGACGACGCGCAGTACGGCGACGGACTGTGGCTCGATCTCGATCCGACCAACGATGTGATTCCGTCGACTTCGCACGTGACTCTCGCGACGGGTCGCGATTTCGGCGATGTGAGCCCGCTGCGCGGGATCATTCGCGGCGGGGGCGAACACGTGCTGGCTGTGGGCGTGACGGTGACGACGGTCTGACGGCCGTTCGCGCCGCCCCCGTCGTGTCAACTGGTCTGCGCGACGCGCCGTTGATGCTCCAGGACCGCCCTCGCCTACTCGAGGGTTTCGCACTACAGGAGACATTTCATGCTTCGCAAACTGATGGCTACACTCGCGACTGTGACCGTCGCGTTCTTTGTCGCGACCGGGTTCGCATTCGCGGCCGTCGATGTCAACAACGCCGACCAGGCGCAACTCGAATCGGTCAAGGGCATCGGCCCTGCGATCTCGGCCAAGATCATCGCAGAGCGCAAGAAGGGCAACTTCAGGGACTGGGCCGATCTCGAAACCCGCGTCTCGGGAATCGGCGACAAGAACTCGTCGAAGTTGTCTGAAGGCGGCTTGACGGTAGGCGGCCAGGCCAAGGCCAATGCGCCGGCGATGGCGCAGTCGACCACGAGCACCAAGACCACCAAGAAGTCCGAGACAGCGCCCGCCGCAGCCCCGGCAATGGCCGACACGACCAGCAAGACCACGACCAAGTCGAAGACCGATGCGATGTCTTCGACGCCGGCCACGACCAAGAGCACGACGACGGCAACCAAGTCCGACGCGATGGGCGACATCAAGGCCACCAAGTCGACCTCGATGAAGAAGGACGGCAAGACCGAATCGGAGACGACCACCGTCGCGACCAAGCCGATGCTCAAGGCGACCAAGCCCGACGTCGACGCGGCGACCACCGAGACCAAGACCACCAAGTCGAAGTCGAAGAAGGGCGACGCCGCATCCACCGACACGACCACCACGACCACGAAGAAATAAGTCACCGCCATTCCGACCCCCCGGACCCCGCTTTCGCGGGGTCTGGTTTTTATGGCTACACTGGCCGTCCTCTTTCGCGGCGATCGCTTCTTCAGAAACGCGGGCTCGTTCTCATGCAGGTCAGTGCCTCCCCTATGCAGACACCCCTCGTCGCGGGCATCGACGCGGACATCGACTACCCGACCATCGAAGACACCATCGGCAACACACCGCTCGTACGCCTGCTTCGTATTCCGGGTGAACGCAATCGGCGCAGCGGCAACGTCATCCTCGGCAAGCTCGAAGGCAACAATCCCGCGGGATCGGTGAAGGACAGACCAGCGCTATCGATGATCAAGCGCGCCGAGGAGCGCGGCGCCATCAAGCCCGGCGACACGCTGATCGAGGCGACCAGCGGCAACACCGGCATCGCGCTTGCGATGGCTGCCGCGATCCGCGGCTATCGGATGGTGCTGGTGATGCCCGAGCATCTGTCGGTGGAACGGCGTCAGACGATGCGCGCATTCGGCGCCGAGATCGTGCTGACGGCGAAAGACGGCGGCATGGAATTCGCGCGCGACGTGGCCGAGAAGATGCAGAGCGAGGGCCGTGGAGCTATCCTCGACCAGTTCGCCAACCCCGACAATCCGCGAGCGCATTACGAGACGACCGGCCCCGAAATCTGGCGCGACACGCAGGGTTCGGTGACGCACTTCGTGTCGAGCATGGGCACCACCGGAACGATCATGGGCGTGTCGCAATTTCTCAAGGAAAAAAATCCCGCGATCCGCATCGTTGGCGCGCAACCCGACGAGGGCTCGCAGATTCCAGGCATCCGCAAGTGGCCCGAGGCCTACCTGCCGAAGATCTTCGATGCATCGCGCGTCGATCAGACCGAGAGCGTGAGTCAGGCCGATGCCGAGGCGATGGCGCGCCGCATGGCCGCCGAAGAAGGCATCTTCTGCGGCATCTCCGCGGCGGGCGCGCTGGTGATCGCGCTGCGCATCGCCGAGACCGTCGAGCACGCGACCATCGTCTTCGTGGTCTGCGATCGCGGGGACCGCTATCTGTCAACCGGTGTGTTTCCGGCCTGAGACACTGCGTTCAAGCTCTGGTCCGAACTTTGCTTGTTGCGCGCAACTTTGCGGTATCTTTCAAGCCTGCTTGAGCCCCCCTTGGCAGGATCACGGGAAGACCATGGAAATCGAAGATTCGAGGCAGTCGATTCTGGAGCGCTTCATCGGCGACCATCCGAATCTCCATGAGGTCATCAAGGCCCGCCATCGCGGCAAGATCGGCAAGAGCGCGCTGCTGCACAAGGAGTTGCTCGCGACCTATCAGCCGCTGGTCGATGGAGGCACGATCCGCCATCGCGTCAACAAATCGAACAGCTTTCGCGTCAACGGCGAATACATCCAGGTCGCGTACCGCATCTCGATTCGCGCGACCGACGGCAAGTGGCAACGCATCGACACCGGCAAGGAATCGATCAAGCGCGAATACGAAAACTTCGTCAGGCGCATCCTGATCGCCGAACACTTCGACGCGATTCGCGCCTACGTCGATGCCCTGCGGGCGCCCGCCGAAGAGGCGGAGTATTCGGTTCCTGATCTGACGTCGATCTGGGGGCCGCGGTAAGGCCGTCACCCCGGCGAAGGCCGGGGTCCGAGTTTCGTGAGCGTCCAGCGGAAAAGCGACTTGGACCCCGGCCTTCGCCGGGGAGACGCGAGCATCACCGCGCGGCCCGCAGCGCCTTGATCGTGCTCCCCAGCTCGATCACCGAATACGCGTAGAAATAGCTGCGGTTGTAGCGCGTGATCACGTGGAAGTTCTGCGTGCCTGCCAAATATCCGACGATGGCATTGCCGCTTGCATCGCTGCCGCTCGGCAAGTCGATCAGCGCGAAACGTGCGTCGGGCGGTGGCGAGGGCGCCGCAAATCCCGCCGCGACCAGATCGGCATACGCATAGCCCGGCACGCTGCCGGCACTCACCATCGAAGCGATGCTCGCCGCTTGCAGGGGGTCGATATTCTGTGCGCGCACGAGAGGGACATGCGTCGCGAGGTCGCGCACCCATCCGTGCTGCGAGAGAAAGTTGGCGACGCTGCCGATCACGTCGGACACGCTGCCCACGAGATCGATGCGGCCGTCGCCGTCGTAGTCGATGGCGTAGCGCAGGATGCTGCCCGGCATGAATTGCGGCATGCCGATCGCGCCGGCATACGAGCCGCGCAGCCCGCCCATGGCTGCGGTCACGTCGTGCGCTGCGCGCGCTTCGTTTCGGGTCAGGACCAACGCATCGGTCAACTGCTCGCGAAAGAAAGCCGAGCGGTCGCGCTCCTTGTTCGGATAGTCGAACGCCAGAGTCGTCAACGCGTCGATGACGCGAAAGCTGCCGGTGTTGCGGCCATAGACGGTCTCGACGCCGAGGATGCCTACCACGATTTCCGGCGGCACGCCGAAGTCGCGCTGGGCGCGTTCGAGCGGCGCCGCGTTGTCGTCCCAGAACCTGAAGCCCGAGCCCAGGCGCAGCGGCTCGACAAAGCGCGCACGATAGACCTTCCAGTCGCGCCTGACGCTCGTGGTCGCGGGCATCATCAGGCGCGCCGCGGTTGCGCTGTAGCGTGCATCGGCGAACAGGCGTATCAGCGCGTCTCGTGCAAAGCCTTCGCGTGCGACGAGTCCGTCGATGTAGTCGAGCACGTCGGGACGCTGCGAATAGTCGACCTGGGGCGACGCAATTTTCGACGCGGCCTGCGTTGCAAGCTTCCTAGCGGCCGGCTTCCTGCGTGGATGCTTCGCCGCGACGCTCGCGCGAGGACTGGCGATTGCCATGACGCCGAGCGCGGCTGACAGCGCGGCGGCATTGCAGAAGCGCCGTCGAGCGAACGTCATGTCAGCTGCGCAGCGCCGCGACGCTCGCGGCGAAGCGCGCACGCAAGGTCACCGCCGCGCCGGCGGCGGCGTCATGGCGCGCGTAGCGCAGTTGTTCATAGAGCGCGATCGTCGTGTCGGCTCGTGCGCGCAGCGTCTCGGGCAAGCGCTCGCGGATCCGCGCGAGATAGGAACGCGGTCCTTCGGACGCACGGCGCTCGCTCGACAATGCGAGCGCTTCGTGCGCATTGCCGTTCGACATCGCTTTGCGCCGCGCCGCGCGCGCCAGGGTCGCGCACGCCTTGTCGAACAGCATCGCGACCGGGTCGGGCCTGACGCGACGAAACAGCGTCAGCGCGCCGATGCCCGCAAGCAGCGTGCCGAACGCGACGATCAATGCGATCGTCAACGTCTGCCAATCGATCTTCTCGATGCCCAGTCCCGAAAACAGGCCGCTCTGACGATCGGCGTTGTACGCGAGCACCCATTGGTTCCACGAATTGCCAATCGCATCCCAGTTGAAGCGCGTCTTCTGCAACAGGTTCGAAAGCCACGAACCCGGCGCGCCGAATCCCGCGAAGCCTTGCGCGTCGCCGAGCGCTTCGGCCGCACCGCGCTCGATGCGATCGGGAGCGACCGCCGCGGTCGGATCGATGCGCAGCCATCCCTGACCGGGCAGCCACACTTCGGCCCATGCATGCGCGTCGCGTTGCCTCACTTCGAGAAATCCATCGACCGGATTGATTTCGCCGCCCTGATAGCCGGTGACGACGCGCGCCGGGATGTCGAGCGCACGCATCAGGACCACGAACGCGCTCGCATAGTGTTCGCAGAAGCCGCGCTTGGTATCGAACAGAAACTCGTCGACCGACTCGCGACCGAGCGGCGGCGGATCGAGCGTGTAGACAAATCCCTGAGTGCGAATCATCGCGATCACGCGATCGATCAGCCTGCGGTTGTGGCGCGCTTCGTCGGTCGGACCCGGCGCACTTTGCTCGGCTCGACTCCCATCGGCCTTCAACTGCGCGGCTTGCATCCGCGCCGCGAACGCGTGCGTGCGCGGATTGAAACCGGGCGGCAGTTCGAGCCAGTCCTGCAGGCGCGCTCGGCTCTCGTCGACGCCCACGCGATAGCGCGTGTACGAGCGCGCGCTGTAGAGCGCGCGTTCGCGAATCAGGCTGTCGCTGACGACCTGCAGATCGGGGCGCACCCGCGCACTCAAGGGCGGCGTCGTCGATAGCGCGGCGGGCCGCTCGCGCAACACGTCGAGCGCGAACAACCACGGCCGGTTGCTCGGCTCGAGCGTCACGCTGTAGTCCACCGCCGACGCGGAATCGACCGTGATGTTGCGCGCGCTGTTGCGTGATTCCGCGACGCGACGCGCGCTCTCGAAGAGCGGCGTCCAGGTGCGCCCGTCGAATTCCCCGAACACCGGGCCGCGCCAATAGCGCTCCGCGGAGGTCGGCATGCGACCCGTGAAGCGCACACGAAACGCCATCTCGCGCGACTCCGACAATCGACCGAAACTTCCCGGCGACATGCTGTCCGACAAGCCGGTCTTCGCGGCATAGGCATCGCTCGGCAATCCCCACAGCGGACCGTCGATGCGCGGAAAGAGCACGAACAGCGCGGCCATCAGCGGCAACGCATAGAGCACCAGCCGCGCGGCGATCGTGGCCTTCACGCGCCAGCGCGGTTCACGCGATGCGAACTGCGCCGACACCAGTGCCGTCACCAGCATCCACACGCCCACGATCAGCACGCCTGCCATCGCCATCGACTGCGATTCGAACAGCGCGGTCAGCATCACGAACAGGCACAAAAAGATGACGACGAAAATGTCGCGGCGCGCCCGCATCTCGAGCAGCTTCAGTCCGAGCAGCAACACCACGAACGCGACGCCCGCGTCCTTGCCGAAGATGGTTCGATATTGCAGCCACACCGCGATGCCGGCCACACACGTCAATGCGATCGGCAAGAGGCGATGCGACAGGCGATGACCGCGCCAGGTGATGTACGCGCGCCACGCGACCAGCGACGCGACCGCAGCGCTGACCCACAGCGGCAGCACGAGCGCGTGCGGCGCGAGCACCCAGACGAGCGTGAGCAGAAGCCACAGGATGTCGCGCACTTCGCGCTCGCGTCGGGCGATCGCGGCGACCATGCGCGAGCCGAGGCGGCCGCGTGGCGCCGGCGGCAGCGGCGATAAGGACGACTGCGCCAGCGTGCTCATCGCGTGAAGAGAGCAAGCGCTTCGAGGCACGCCGCGCGGTGGGCGGATCCGCGATTCGGTGCGATGCGAAAGCCGGGCAAGTCGAGGCCATAGCGCATCGCCTGCGCCTCGGCGTCGAGCACCCAGCGCGCGATGAGCGAGAGGGCGGCCTCCGCGTCATCCTCATGTGCGTCTCGATGCGCATCTCCATGCGCGACCGTGTGCGCCAGTGCGGCCTCGAGGCTCAACCACGCCTCGCCGCTCGCGCCGCCGTCGAACAGCTTCGTGAGCGGCCGGCCTTCGGGATTGCGCGCCATCGCGCGCCACGCGATGTGTCGCACCGGATCGCCCGGCGCATACGCACGCAGCCCAGCGAAGTCTTCGCTGCCGCGCACGCGATGCGCAAGCGCTTCACGACCGTCGCCTTGCGCGAACGGAAACGGAACGCCGGGTTCGGCGGGACGCGGATAGACGAGCGCGAAAAGATCGGGCTGCCAGTAACTCCAGGCGCGCCACAAGCCGAGCGGAAAACGCGTCGCGAGCGTGATGCGCGGCATCGGTTGCAGGCCGCGCCTGCCGGTCGGCACGGGGATCGTCACGTCCTCTTCGAATCCCGCGGCGGGATCGCAGGGAACGCTCTGCGCGAGACCGTCGAACGTGAGTTCGACCGCATACCGATCGAAGGCCGCCGCGTTGCGAATCACCAGTCGATAGTCGGCCGGCTCGCCCGCGAACACCGGGTCGACGCGCAACGGCCGCAGATGCAGATGCGCCAGATTGCGGAACGTCAACAGCATGCCGATCCACGCGATGCCGACGACCATGAAAGTCAGAGCGAAGCCGAGCGACAGCGAATAGTTGATCGAGCCGAGCAGGAGCGCGACCAGCATGAGCGCAAGCATCAGCCCCGCACGCGTGGGCAGGATGAAGACGCGGCGCTGATTGAGAAAGACCTCGCCGGCTTCCGTGCCGCGCGGCTGGAAGATCATCGTCGCGACGCGCCGGCCGACGCGCGTCTGCGCGATACGTGCGCGCAGTCCGGACGGAGCGGTCGTGAAGGTCGCGGACGAAAGCATCGAATCTTCAGGACACGGACACGGTGGCGAGCAACTGCAGCGCCGACTCGCGCTGCGCGACATGCGAAGCGCCGCTGGTCGCCAACGGCCGCAGGCGATGATTGACGACCGGCACCCACACCGCCTGCACGTCTTCGGGCAACACGTGGTCCCGTTGCGCGAGCAACGCCCACGCGCGCGCGGCCTGCAGCAGAGCGAGCGCGCCGCGCGGCGATAGGCCTTCAGCGAAAGTCGCCGCATGACGGGTCGCCGCGACCAGCGCCTGGATGTAATCGAGCAGCGCGGACGACGCATGCACACTGCGCACTTCCGCCTGGAGCGCGAGCAACTGCGCGGGATCGAGGATGCGCGTCAGCTTCTTCATCAAGAGGCGGGGGTCCTCGCCTTGGAGCAGCGCGCGCTCGGCGCGCGCATCGGGATAGCCGAGCGCGATGCACATCAGGAAGCGATCGAGCTGCGACTCGGGCAGCGGAAAAGTCCCGATCTGATGAAAGGGATTCTGTGTGGCGATCACGAAGAAAGGCTCGGGCAACGCGCGCGTCGCGCCGTCGCACGAGACCTGGCGTTCCTCCATCGCTTCGAGCAACGCGCTTTGAGTTTTCGGCGTGGCGCGATTGACCTCGTCGGCGAGCAGGATCTCCGAGAAGATCGGGCCGGGATGGAACACGAAACGACCCGTCGGTCCCGAGGCCGCCATCGAACCCGAACCCGCGTCCTCGCGTCGTTCGTAAATCGATACGCCAACGATATCGGACGGCAACAGGTCGCTGGTGAATTGCACACGCGAGAAGCGCAGGCCGAGCGAGACTGCCAGCGCATGGGCGAGCGTGGTCTTGCCCACGCCCGGAAGGTCTTCGATCAGCAAGTGGCCGCCCGCGAGCAGGCACGTCACGCATTGTCGGATGGCGAAGTCCTTGCCGAGAATGACTTCGGACACTTGCGCGATGAGAGCGTCGAGGGATTTGTGCATGAGCGGCGATTTTCGCATGGCACGTTGGTTGTCATTCCGAGCACGCGAGGAATCCCATCAGCTCAGGGGTGTGATGCGGGTGGGATTGGTCTCTTCGTTCGGAATGACGGGGAAGGTTTGAGCTCGGGCATAATCATTCGCTCCGCCGCGCCATCGTCATCATCCTTCGACACCAACGCACTCATGGAAGACTCTGTCGGCATCGCTACCGACGCCGCCCCGACATCGACCCACGCCGCGGTGGGCACAAGGCGTGGAACCGCCACGGCCTGGTACTCGCACCCGGATTGTTCGGCTCACGAAATGGGCTCGTGGCATCCCGAGTGTCCCGCGCGCCTGGCCGCGATCGAAGACCGCATGATCGCGAGCGGGCTTGCCGACCTCGTCATGCATGAAGAAGTCCCGTTAGCCGAAGACGCCGATCTGCTGCGCGTCCATACCCGGCATCATCTCGACGAAATCCGCAACGCCGCGCCCGAGTCGGGTTACTCGGCGCTCGACGCGGACACGATGATGTGTCCGGCCACCGTGCGCGCCGTGTGGCGCGCGGCCGGGGCCGCGGTCGCCGCGACCGATGCGGTGATCGAAGGGCGCGCGCGCAATGCGTTCTGCAGCGTGCGCCCGCCGGGACATCATGCGACCCGCACGCATGCGATGGGCTTCTGCTTCGTCAACAACGTCGCTGTGGCGGCGCGTCGTGCGCTCGACGTGCACGGTCTGGAGCGCGTTGCGATCGTGGACTTCGACGTCCATCACGGCAACGGCACCGAGGACATTTTTTCGGGCGACGAGCGCGTGCTGATGACGAGCTTCTTCCAGCACCCCTTCTATCCGTACAGCGGTGCCGACCATCCCGCCAAGAACATGATCAACGTGCCGCTGCCCGCGTATTCCGGCGGCGATGCGGTGCGCGCTGTGGTCGAGTCCAAATGGTTGCCGGCGCTCGAAGCCTTCCGCCCGCAGATGATCTTCATCTCTGCGGGCTTCGACGCCCATCGCGAGGACGACCTCGGCCAGATGCGGCTGGTCGAAGCCGACTACGTGTGGATCACCGAGAACCTGATGGATGTCGCCGAGCGCCACGCAAAAGGCCGCATCGTGAGTTCGCTCGAAGGCGGCTACAACCTGTCCGCGCTCGGACGCAGCGTCGCTGCGCATGTGAAGACACTGAGCGAGCGCTGAGCCTTCCTTCATGCGCACATCCCTGAAATAGAACGATCGTGCTATTCTGCTCCGCCCTGATCAGCCGAAGAAATTTGCCCACAGGAACGTCATGAAAATTCTCGTACCCGTCAAGAGAGTCGTCGACTACAACGTCAAGGTGCGCGTCAAGGCGGACCAGAGCGGCGTGGACATCGCCAACGTCAAGATGTCGATGAATCCCTTCGATGAAATCGCCATCGAGGAAGCGGTGCGCCTGAAGGAAAAAGGCATCGCAACGGAAATCATCGCGGTCTCGTGCGGCGTGACCCAATGCCAGGAAACGCTGCGCACGGCGATGGCGATCGGCGCCGATCGCGGCATCCTCGTCGAATGCGCCGATGAGCTGCAACCGCTGGCGGTCGCCAAGATACTCAAGGCTCTGGTCGACAAGGAACAGCCGCAGCTCGTGATCCTCGGCAAGCAGGCGATCGACGACGACAGCAACCAGACCGGACAGATGCTCGCCGCGCTGGCCGAGATGCCGCAGGCCACGTTCGCGTCGAAGGTGGAAGTCGCCGATGGCAAGGTGACGGTGACGCGCGAAGTCGATGGCGGGCTCGAGACGATCGCGTTGACCTTGCCTGCGATCGTCACCACAGACCTGCGCCTGAACGAGCCGCGCTACGTGACGCTGCCCAACATCATGAAGGCCAAGAAGAAGACCCTCGACATCGTCAAGCCCGCCGATCTGGGCGTCGATGTCGCGCCGCGGCTGAAGACTCTCAAGGTCGCTGAGCCGCCCGCGCGCAAGGCCGGCATCAAGGTGCCCGACGTAGCGACGCTGGTTGCCAAACTCAAGAACGAAGCGAAGGTGATCTGATGACCGCACTCGTCATTGCCGAACACGACACGGCGACTCTCAAGGGTTCGACGCTCAACACCATCACCGCCGCTGTGGCCTGTGGCGGCGACGTGCATGTGCTGGTGGCCGGCGCCGGCGCGCATGCCGCGGCCGATGCGGTGGCGAAGGTCGCCGGCGTCTCGAAGGTCTTCTACGCCGACGCGCCGCACCTGGCCGACGGCCTCGCCGAAAACGTCACGGCCGAAGTGCTGGCGCTTGCGAAGGACTATTCGCACATCCTCTTTCCCGCGACCGCCTACGGCAAGAACATCGCGCCGCGCGTCGCCGCCAAGCTCGATGTCGCGCAGATCTCCGACATCATGACGGTCGAGTCGCCAGATACGTTCACGCGTCCGATCTATGCAGGCAACGCGATCGCGACCGTGCAGGCGACCGATGCGATCAAGGTCATCACGGTGCGCACCACCGGATTCGACGCCGCGGCCGCGACGGGTGGCTCGGCCTCGGTCGAAGCCGCGGCGCCCGCGCCCGACTTCGGCAAGTCGTCGTTCGTCAGCCGCGAGATCGCCAAGCTCGATCGTCCCGAACTCACGGCCGCCAAGGTGATCGTGTCGGGCGGACGCGGCGTGGGCAGCGGCGAGAACTACCACAAGGTCCTCGAGCCGCTCGCCGACAAGCTCGGCGCCGCGATGGGCGCCTCGCGCGCGGCGGTGGACGCGGGCTACGCGCCCAACGACTATCAGGTCGGGCAGACCGGCAAGATCGTCGCGCCGCAGCTCTATATCGCGGTTGGTATATCGGGCGCGATCCAGCATCTGGCGGGGATGAAGGACAGCAAGGTGATCGTCGCGATCAACAAGGATCCGGAAGCGCCGATCTTCGGGGTGGCGGACTATGGGTTGGTGGGAGATCTTAATACGCTGGTGCCGGAGTTGGTGGCGGCGCTTTGAGCACCGTTTTGCGTCGGGGCGTCCTGAAAGAACTGAGGTCACCAATGCGGGCGATGTCGCTTCCTTTCATTGTTGCAATCACGTTGCTTTGGGCACAAGCGTCAGCGCAACCTGTCGGTGAAGACGAGAGAGTGCAGGTTGGAACTTTTGCTGCGGGGGAAAGATTCTCGGGTTCGAGAAAAGACCCGCAAATCGATTCCATCTTGTGGGACAAAGGTGATCTTCGCGTGAGGATGACTCACGCGGCTCCCTGCGGCTACCACGTGGTGGACCCGTTCTGGGCGCAAGCGGAAGCCACGATCATTCTGCGATTCACATGGGTCAAGCCCACACTCAAAACACCAGATGCGACGACTCTGTGCCTGCAACACGTCCAGGCATGGGTGTTCAGAATTCCCGATCGGAAGTACACGGTGCTCATTTCGGATTCTGTCCCGAGCTACAAAGTGGTTGCCAACACCGGTACCGTCGTCGATTTCTAGTCGCGGTGTGGCTTCGAAAGCCTGACCGATACATTGGGACGTCAATTTGACCGTCGCCAGTAATGTATATGCATTACGCCTATGCTGTTCATATGGTCCGATGCAAAGCGCACTTCGAACCTGAAGGATCACGGGTTCGATTTCGCGGACGCGCCGCGCGTCTTCGAGGAGTCCACCTACCCATTTGAGGACGATCGATTCTTGTATGGTGAGCAGCGCTTCGTGACGCTCGGTTTACTCGCCGGCATACAGAAAACGAATATGAAATCCGCGTTATCTCATTCCGCAAAGCGACCAGGCGCGAAACCCAAATCTATTTCGATGCAATCCAAAACTGACTGGGCGCGGATGAAAGCGAAGGGCAACATCGCGATCGCCGAGGAACACCCGGAGGCTGACATCAAGCATATTGTTCGCGCGTGGTGCGGCGTGGTCTTATGCCGATACCAGCGAAGGCGTCGATATCGCTGCGCGTGGATCATGACGTGCTCGAGTGGTTCAAGGCGCAAGGACCAGGCTATCAAACGCGGATCAACACCATTCTCCGCGCGTTCCGTGATGCGTCGGTCTAAGTCGGCGCCGCGATGAGGCACGGCCCATGCTTGCAGAACCGAGACACAGTGCTATCATGCCGTGGTGAACAGCAAGCAACGAATCACTTTGGAAGCTGTCTGGTCCGACCCGGTCAACGGAAATATCGAATGGGCCCGCATTGAGTCACTGTTTATTGCGCTTGGCTGTCGCGTTGTCGAGGGCCCGGGTTCTTCCGTGACCTTCGAATGGCAAGGACGTAGGGCGACATTCCATCGTCCGCATCCTCGTAAGGAGGCTCTGCGTTACCGCGTCAAGGATGCGCGAGAGCTTCTGAAGTGTATGGGAATCAAACCATGACCAACGCCATGACGTATCGCGGCTACACGGCTAGCATGACCTTTGATCCTGAAGACAAGATCATCGTTGGTCGCGTGCTGGACATAGACGACATCATCTCGTTTCATGGTAAGTCCGTCGCGGAATTCGAGGTCAATTTTCACAAGGTCTTGGATGGTTATATCGCGGCCTGTGAGAGTTTGGGCGGTACGCCCGAGAAGCCCGCGAGCGGCAAGCTCATGTTGCGGGTCGCCCCGAAGGTTCATGCCGCTGCGCTAAAGGCAGCGGCTCGGACGGGCGTAAGCCTGAACAAGTGGGCTGAACAAGCCCTCATCACGGCCAGCAGAAAAAATGCTTCCCCCAAGGCATTGGCAAAGTCCGAATCGAGACAACCATGACCTACACCGCCCCCCTCAAAGACATGCTGTTCGTCATCACCGAACTCGCCGACCTCGACGCAGTGGCTGCGATGCCGGGGTTCGAAGATGCCACACTCGAAACCGCCCAGGCCGTGCTCGAAGAGAACGCGCGTTTCGTGCAAGACGTGATCGCGCCGCTCAATCGCGCGGGCGACATCGCGCCGTCGTCGTGGAAGGACGGCGTGGTCACGACCACGGCCGGCTTCAAGGAAGCCTTCAAGAGTTATGGCGAAGGCGGATGGCAAGGCGTGCAGCACGATGTCGAGCACGGCGGGCAGGGCCTGCCCAAGCTGATCGCAACGCCCTGCATCGAGATGCTCAATTCCGCGAACCTGTCGTTCGCGCTCTGCCCGCTGTTGACCGATGGCGCGATCGAGGCGCTGATGACCGCGGGCAGCGCCGCACAGAAAGAGGCTTACCTCGGCAAGCTGATCTCGGGTCAGTGGACCGGTACGATGAATCTCACGGAATCGCAAGCCGGCTCGGACCTCGCGCAGGTGCGCACGCGCGCGGTCCCCGAGGCGAATGGGGACACCGCGGGAAAGTATCGCGTCTTCGGCCAGAAGATTTTCATCACCTATGGCGAGCACGACATGGCCGAGAACATCGTCCACCTCGTGCTCGCGCGCACGCCCGATGCGCCCGAAGGCGTGAAGGGCATCTCGCTGTTCACGGTGCCGAAGTTTCTAGTCAACACCGACGGCTCGCTCGGCGCGCGCAACGATGTGTACTGCGCGTCGATCGAACACAAGCTCGGCATCAAAGCGAGCCCGACCGCGGTGCTGTTGTTCGGCGATGGAAAATTTCCGGTCGCGAGCGCCGCTGGCGGCCAGGCGAAAGCGGGCGCAATCGGCGAACTCGTGGGCGTCGAGAATCGCGGCCTCGAGTACATGTTCATCATGATGAACGCAGCGCGTTTCGCGGTCGGCCTGCAGGGCATCGCGGTCGCCGAGCGCGCGTATCAGCAGGCGGTCTCCTATGCAAAGGACCGCACGCAGTCACGCGACCTCGCCGGTTCGAGCGGACCCGTGACGATCGTTCATCATCCCGACGTGCGCCGCATGCTGATGACCATGCGTGCGCAGATCGAAGCCACGCGCGCGCTCGCCTACGTGACCGCGGCCGCGCAGGACGCTGCGCATCATTCCGAAGACGCGGCGACGCGAAAACAGAATCACGCGTTCTACGAATACCTCGTACCGGTCGTCAAAGGCTGGAGCACCGAACTGTCGATCGAGGTCGCGTCGCTCGGCGTGCAGGTGCACGGCGGCATGGGCTTCATCGAAGAGACCGGCGCCGCGCAGCACTATCGTGACGCGCGCATTCTGACGATCTACGAAGGCACGACCGCGATCCAGGCGAACGACCTGATCGGACGCAAGACCGTGCGCGACGGCGGCGCAAACGCGAAAGGCATCGTCGCGCAAGTGAAGAAGACCGCGAGCGCGCTCGCGTCGTCTACGTCGGCTGCTCACGCAACCGACCTGAAAGCGATCGCCAAGCGACTCGACGCCGGCGCGACCGCGCTCGAAGACGTGATCGAATACATCGTCGCGAACGTCAAATCCGACATCAAGGGTGTGTTCGCGGGCTCGGTGCCGTATCTGAAACTCGCCGGCATCGTGCTCGGCGGCTGGCAGATGGCGCGTGCCGCGGGCATCGCTGCGCAGAAGCTCGATGCGGGCGATGCCGATGCTGCCTTCTATCGCGCCAAGCTCGCGACCGCTAGGTTCTTCGCGGACCATCTGCTGTCGCAGGCGAGCGGGTTGCGCGATGGCATCGTCGATGGATCCGAGGCGGTGATGGCGCTGGAGGCCGAGCAGTTCTGAAGTAACAGGCGAGGCTCTGGAATTTCCGTCGTCCTCCCGGCGAAGGCCGGGACCCAGGTTTGTTGGCAACGCGCGACGAATGAGCAACTTGGACCCCGGCCTGCGCCGGAGCGACGGAGTCCGTCACTTGGGGCCCCGGCCTGCGCCGGGGAGACGATAAAGTCATCGTTCGATCGCATACCCCGCTTCCATCCACGCCTCGATCCCTCCCGTCAGCGGCCGCACACGCGTGAAGCCGCGCGTCTTCAACATTTTCGCGATGCGCGCGGCCGAGGCTTCGTTGGGACATGCGCAATAGACGATGACTTCGCGGCCGCTCTCGTCGTCGGGAATGCGGATCGCGATGGTCTTTTCGTCGACCGCGATCGCGCCGGGGATGCGGCCGTCTTCGGCCTGGCTCGCGAGCGAGCGCACGTCGAGAATCATCGGCGCGGTTCCGGCGTCCAGCATCTCGGCCAGTTCCGCGACGGACACGCGCGCCATGCGCAGCTCGTTGAAGAAGCGCCGACGATCCCACCACTTTGCGGCGACGAAGATCGCGAGCGCGAGGAGGATCAGGACGATGCCTATTTCTCCGAGGCGAGCGAGCGTGGCGATCAACTCTTCGATCGCGCCACTGAACAAATAGCCAACGCCGATCGCGACTCCCGCCCACAGCGCCGCGCCGATCGCATCGAACAGCACGAACGTGACAAAGCGGGTGCGCACCGCGCCTGCGAGCGCGGTTGCGACCGCTGCAAAGCCCGGGATGAATTTCGCGACCGTCAACGATGGGGGACCGAAGCGCGCATAGATGTTCTCGGTCTGACGCACGCAGGTGTCGGGCGAAAGCGAGATGCGGCACAGCACGCGCAACACGGGCCGACCGATACGCGTGCCGGCGAGATACCAACCCGTGTCGGAGATCAGTGCCGCGACCACGGCGACTGCGAGCAGCGAAGGCGCCGAATAATTGCCGGTCCCGAGCAACGCGCCCGTGAGGATCAGCGTCGGATACGCGGGCAGCGGCAAACCTGCCTGCGACGCCAGCACGTTGATGAATACGAACGCGAGTCCGTACTGCGTGATGAGTTCGATCAGATGCTGCAATGTCCTCCCCCTCACGAGGTTATGAGGTCGGGCGGCCTGCAATCAAGGCAAACATGTCATCCGGAAGCATGTCGTTCCCGCGAACGCGGGGACGACGGCACATCACACCCGATCGAGCACGCGCCGCAGAAAGCGGCCGATCGCATCGATCTCTTCGGGGCACACCGAATGCGGCATCGGGTAGGTATGCCATTCGACCTGATAGCCGTGCTGGATCAATGCGTCGCGCGAGGCGAGTGCCCGTTCGAGCCGCACTACCGGGTCGTGGCTGCCGTGCGCCATGAAGATCGGCACGTCGTGATTGGCTTCGCTGCGTTCCACGGCGAGTTGGACCCCGAGCGGCAGATAGCCCGACAGCACGATCAGTCCCGCAAGTCTCGATGGATGCCGAAGACCCGTCATCAAGGTCATCGCGGCGCCTTGAGAAAAGCCCGCGAGCACGATACGTTCAGCCGCGATGCCCTTCGCGACCTGCGCGGCGACGAGCTCTTCGACCATCGCCTGCGATGCGCGCAAGCCCTTCTCGTCTTCGCGCGGTATGCCGCTCCCGCGTCCATCGTTCATTGCGACGCCGCCCAAGTCGAGATGCAGGATGTCGTACCACGCGCGCATCGCCATGCCGCCGTTGATGGTGACCGGCATCACCGGCGCGTTCGGAAAGACGAAGCGAACTGCGAGCGGAGCGCCGCCGCTCATCGGCACTTCGGAACGCAGATCGAGCTCGGGTACGAGCGGCACGAAGTCGTTGGCATCGGCACCCAGCCCGTGCATCCAGATGACGGCCGCGTCGGGATGAGGTGCGGTCTCGCGTTCGATGGTTTGCAGTTGGGTTTGGAAAGTCTGGCTCATTTTTTCTTCAAGGCGGATTTGGGTCGGAACGTCTTGACGACGGATGCATCGGTTTCGATGTAAGGGCCGCCGATCAGGTCGATGCAATACGGGACGGCGGCGAAGATGCCGGGGACGATCGCATCACCATCGTCGTTCCTGAGCCCTTCGAGCGTTTCCTTGATCGCCTTGGGTTGCCCCGGCAGATTGATGATCAACGCCGCGTGATGATGGCCTTCGATGTCGCCGATCTCGCGAATCACCGCGACCTGCCGCGACAGCACGGCCGTGGGCACGAACTCCAGGCCGATGCGGCGCATCTGTTCGCCGAAACCCGGCATCTCGCGCGTCGCCACCGCGAGCGTCGCTTGGGGCGTGACGTCGCGACGCGCGGGTCCCGTGCCGCCGGTCGTGACGACGAGATCGCAGAGTAGTTCATCGACCAGTTCGATGAGTGCGGCTTCGATCAATGGGCCTTCGTCGGGCACGAGTCGCGACTCGATGTGATGCGGTGTGGTCAACGCGCGAGCGAACCACTCGGCCAGCGCGGGGATACCCTGGTCCGCATAGACGCCGGTCGCCGCGCGATCGCTCGCCGATACCAGGCCGATACGAAGGGGGCGATCGGCGGATACATCGAAGGTCGTGGTCATCACATTGCAGCTCCCTCCCCTTCAAGGGGAGGATTGGAGTGGGGATGGGTCGTCACCTTCAACGACATCGCGTATCAATCGAAACAGCTCGCGAAAATGCTTCGGCGGCCTGCCTTCACTCTTCTCCTTCCTGCTCATGCGTATCGTCGCGCGCAGTTGCTGCAGGGTGTCGGGGTTGAGCGCGGCGCTGTGCACGCCCGCGAAGTCGGTCAACGCGAGATCGTCGTCGAGCAAACGTTCGCGCCAGCGTTCGACTGCATGCAGCGTCGCCGTTTCGGCGCGCGAAGCGCCGGTCCACGCATCGAGCGCCTCGCGAATCGGCTCGATCTCGACATCGCGCATCAGGCGGCCGATGTATTGCATCTGACGCCGACGGCCTTCGTGGTCGCGAATTTTTTGCGCGTCGTGGATCGCGTCGCGCAGGGTCTCGGGTAGCTCGACTTTTTCGAGGCGCTCGCTCGACTGCTCGACCAATTCCTCGCCCAGTTTCTGCAGCGCGGTCATGTCGCGCTTCTTCTGCGACTTGCTGATTCGCGCCGCAGCGGCTTCTTCTTCGGCGAGTTGATCGGCGATGCGCGCGACGGAAGTCGCTTCGGATGGGGCACGGTTCATGGGGGATGGGTCAGGGACGAGCCGTTGAGGTCGGCTGCTATGATAAAGCCCCTCTGCGCGAGCCTCGAAGCGGGCCTCGACGAATCTCGAACCGCGGCGACCTCCGACGGCAAGACTGCGCTTTCATCTTCGACGGCTTTTGGTCGTCTCTCCCATGACTCGAGCAACGCAATCGGCACGCGTTCGTGCCCGCGCCAACGTTTCGGCTCACGCCGGCGCAGCCGACGCCGCCCTTTATTCCGCCGTTTATCCGCTACGAAGCGACGAAGCCTTGCGCGAGATCGCGCACGACGTGCTCGCTCACGCAAAAAAAATCGGCGCGAGCGATTGCGCGGTCGATGTCGATGAAGGCAACGGCCTGACGGTGAACGTGCGCAAGGGACGCATAGAAACCATCGAACAGAACCGCGACAAGGGCGTCGGCGTGACGGTGTTTCTCGGCGGCGCGAAGGACGTGCGGCGCGGCAATGCGAGCACCTCCGACCTGTCGCCTCAAGCCTTGCGCGACGCGGTCGAAGCCGCCTATCACATCGCGCGCTTCACCGCAGTCGATGAAGCCGCGGCCTTGCCCGACGACGCCTGGTACGCGCGCGAGCTGCGCGACTTCGATCTCTATCACCCTTGGAACATCGAGGCCGATGCCGCCGCCGAGATCGCGCGCCGCGCCGAAGCCGCGGCGCTGGAAACCAGTCCCTTGATCCGCAACTCCGACGGCGGCAACGTGTCGCTGCAGCACGGTCGCTTCGTGTCGGCGAATTCGCGCGGCTTCATCGGCGGTCATGCGCACTCGTATCACAGCATCACGGTCGCGCCGATCGCGAGTCGCGGTCGCGACGGCATGCAGCGCGACGAGTGGTATGTCTCGCGCCGCGACCCGGCCGACCTGCCTTCGCCCGAGTCGGTCGGACGCTACGCTGCCGGGCGCGCCCTCTCGCGCCTGGGCGCACGCAAGATCGCGACCTGCACGGCGCCGGTGTTGTTCGAGGCGCCGCTCGCAGCCGGCCTGCTCGCTTCGTATGTGCAGGCCGCGAGCGGCCGCTCGCTGTATCGCTCGTCGTCGTTCCTGATCGGCAAGCTCGGCACAAGCGTCTTCGCCGATCACATCGACATCGTCGACGATCCTTTCGTGATGAAGGGCATGGCAAGCGGATCCTTCGACGACGACGGCGTCGCGACGCAAAAGCGCACCGTCGTCGAAGGCGGCGTATTGACCGGCTGGTTCCTAGGGACATACTCGGCGCGCAAGCTCGGCATGCAGCCGACCGGCAATGGCGGCGGCTCGCACAACCTCACGATCGCGAGCCGGAAAACCAGACGCGGCGATGACTTCGAAGCGATGCTCGAGAAACTCGGCACGGGCCTGCTCGTGACAGACCTGATGGGCCAGGGCGTCAACGGCATCACCGGCGACTACTCGCGCGGCGCAAGCGGCTATTGGGTCGAGAACGGCCGCATCGCATATCCGGTCGAGGAAGTCACGATCGCCGGCAATCTGCTCGACATGTTCGGACGCATCGTCGCGGTCGGGAGCGATGTGTTGAAGGGCAGCAAGCGCACCGGGTCGATCTTGATCGAGGCGATGACGGTCGCGGGGAATTGAGGCGGGCTGACGCTTGCGGGCGTCGCGATAAAAAAGCGCCCGAGAGCGTTTTCGGCTGAGCAGCCCGATCAGATCGAATCTCGCAGGCCTGCGGGTGCGCGAGCCTCGCTTCGGGTTTCTCCGCAGCCCGCAAGCATTCGCCGGTCGGTCGGATCGGGTTATTCTTTGCGGCTGTGCCGCGCGGTCTTGTTCGCGCGCAACCCTTCTGAAACATCCCGAATTCCAAGGAGACCTCGATGAACAAGACTTCGATCGGCATACGACTCTCGGCCGTCGCGATCGCCCTCGCCGCATGCGTGTTCGGCCTGTCCGCGCGCGCAGCCGACATCAAGATCGGCGCGGCCGAAGCGCTGTCGGGCGGGGCGGCGCAGTACGGCATCGCAATCAAGAACGGCCTTCAGCTTGCCCTCGATGAACTCAACGCGGCGGGCGGCGTCAACGGCAACAAGATCGTGCTGGTGGTGGAAGACGAGCAGGGCAAGAAGGAAGAGGCGATCAACGTCTTCAAGAAGCTCATCTTCCAGGACAACGTGCTGATGGTGTTCGGACCGACGCTGTCGAATTCGGCGCAGGCGGCCGATCCGATTTCGCAAGGCGCGAAGGTGGTGGCATTCGGCACATCGAACACGGCCGACGGCATCACGTCGATCGGCGACTACGTGTTCCGCAATTCGGTGACCGAGGCCGATGTGCTGCCCGAGACGCTCAAGACGTCGGTGAAGAAGTCCGGCATCAAGAAGGTCGCGGTGCTCTACGGCAACGACGACGTGTTCACCAAGAGCGGCTACGACAACTTCAAGAAGGCGCTCGAGGATCTGAAGATTCCGGTGACGACCACCGAGACCTTCGCCAAGGGCGACGTAGACTTCAAGGCGCAACTCACCAAGATCAAGGCGACCAATCCCGATGCGCTGGTGCTGTCGGCGCTGCTCGCCGAAGGCGCGCCGATCATGGTGCAGGCGCGGCAGATCGGCCTGAACGTGCCGGTGATCGGCGGCAACGGCATGAACTCGGTCAAGGTCTTCGATCTCGCGAAGGGCGCGTCCGATGGCTTGTATGTGGGCAGCCCCTGGTCGTTCCAGAACGCGACTCCGGAGAACAGCAAATTCATCAAGGCCTACACCGACAAGTTCGGCGCGACGCCCGACCAGTTTGCAGCGCAGGCCTACGACGCATTCTACATCGTCGTCGAAGCGTTGAAAAAGACCAAGATGTCCGGCAACCTCGCCGCCGATCGCAGCGCGCTGCGTGACGTGCTGCCGACCATCAAGCACACGGGTGCGACCGGCTCGTTCGAGTTCCGCCGCGCCAACGACAAGGCCGGCAAGCCGGCGGGCTACGACGCGCAGCAGACGCCGATCGTGAGCGTGACGAAGGACGGGAAGTTCGTGATCGAGAAGTGATGGCGATGTTGAGCCGTCGCCCCGGCGCAGGCCGGGGTCCAAGTTTTCTCCATCGCGCGCTTGCATGAAACGTGGGCCCCGGCCTGCGCCGGGAAGACGGCGAAGGTTTGGGCTCCATCGCACTGCTCATGTGATTGACTGAACATCGAATGCTCGCGCAGCAGCTCGTCAACGGCCTTTCACTCGGCGCGCTCTACGCGCTGTTCGCGCTCGGCTTCACGCTGATCTTCGGCGTGCTCGGCGTGATCAATCTCTCCCACGGCGCGATCTTCATGGTCGGCGCGTATGCGGGCCTCGAGGCGATTACCCACCTCGGGTTGCCGCTGTGGCTGGCGCTGCCGTTCGCGTTTCTGGTATCGGGACTGTTCGGTTTTCTGATCGACGTGCTGGTCCTGAGACCGCTGCGCAAACGTCATGCGCCGCACCTCATCCCGATGATCGCAACCATCGGCATCGGCATCGCGATCAACAACACCGTGCAGGGAATCTTCGGCGCGCAGAACCTGCGTTTTCCCGCGGGCACGGTCCCCAACGACACGCTGGCTATCGCGGGCGTCGGGCTGACGGCGCTCGAGCTCGCTATCATCCTGTTGTCGTTCGCGCTGATGGCCGCGTTGATGGTCATCATTCGCAAGACGCAACTGGGCCGCGCGTTGCGCGCGATCGCCGAGTCGCCCAAGGCCGCGTACCTCGTGGGCATCAACGTCGAGGGACTCTTCATGCTGACCTCGTTTGTTGCGGCGGGTCTGGGCGGCGTCGCGGGCGTGTTGATCGGGCTCTACTCGAACGCGATCTTTCCGTTGATGGGCCAGCCGATGCTGCAAAAGGGCGTGGCCGTGATCATCCTGGGCGGCATGGGCGACATTCGCGGCGCGCTGCTTGCAGGCCTCTTTCTCGGGTTCGCCGAAGTGCTGTCGGTCGCCTATGTCGGCTCGACGATGCGCGATGCGGTCGCGTTCGGCCTCTTGTTTCTGATCCTGCTGGTGAGGCCTAAAGGTCTCTTCGGCACGACCAACGAACGCAAGGTGTAGGCAAGACCACATGGCCTGGTTCGACAACTTCTGGGCGGTCTACAGCAACGTCGTGCTCACGCTCGGCATCAACGGCCTGCTCGCGCTGTCGATCTGGTTGACGCTGTCTTGCGGGATGCTGTCGATCGGCAACGCGGCGTTCATGGGCATCGGCGCGTACACCGCCGCACTCGTGACGATGAATCTCGGATGGCCCTTCCCGGTCTCGCTCGTGCTCGGCATGATCGCGCCCGCGGTGATGGCCTTCATCATCGGCAAGCCCACGCTGCGCCTGTCGGGAATCTATCTCGCGATGGCGACGCTGGGCTTCGGCGAAGTCGTGCGCATCACGCTGCTGAATTGGGAATCGCTGACGGGCGGCGCGCTCGGGCTGAACGGCATCCCGCAATTGACGCAGTGGTACCACGTGTTGATTGCCGTGGTGTTGGTGCTGCTGGTGCTGTGGCGCATGCGGCGCTCGAAGGTCGGCCGCGCGTTCGAAGCGATCAAGGAAGACGATACCGCCGCGGGTTTGATGGGCATCGATGTCGCCAACACGCGCATGCTCGCCTTCGTGCTCGGTGCGGCAATCGCGGGACTCGCCGGCGGGCTCGATGCGCATCTCACCTTCTTCATCGGCCCGCAGGAATTCGGCTTCGAGCGCGCGGTGGACATCCTCACGATGGCGATCCTGGGCGGCATCGGCGGATTGCCGGGGCCGCTGCTGGGCGCGGCCATCCTCACGTTGCTGCCCGAAGTGCTGCGCTCGTTGCGTGACTTCAGGCTCGTCGTCAACGGCCTGATCCTGGTGGCGATCGTGCTGTTCCTGCCCAAGGGCATCTGGGACCCGCAACGCTTTCGCGCGTGGTTCGGTCGCAGAACCAAAGTTGCGGGCAGGCGTGCGGAACATCGAGGCTGACATGCTCGAACTGAACGCGCTCTCGAAAAACTTCGGCGGCCTCAAGGTCCTCGAAGGCATAGCCTTCTTCGTTGCCAAAGGCGGCATCCACGGCCTGATCGGCCCCAACGGCGCGGGCAAGACGACGCTCTTCAACATCATCACCGGCCTCTATGCGCCGAGTTCCGGCAGCGTGGTGTTCGAAGGCAAGAGCCTGGTCGGGCAGCGTCCGCATCGCATCACCCAGCTCGGTCTCGCGCGCACCTTCCAGAACATCCGCGTGTTCAAGGAAATGACGCTGCTCGACAACGTCGTCGTCGGCATGCACAGTCATCTGCGTTATGGCGCGGGCGGCCTGCTGTTTTCTTCGAGCGGCTTTCGTGCCGAGGAAAAACGCGCGCGCGATCGTGCGCTCGAACTGTTGTCGTGGGTCAAGCTCGATGGTCGCGCCGATGAGCTTGCCGACAATCTTTCGTACGGCAATCAACGCAAGCTCGAACTCGCGCGCGCGCTCGCGACCGAGCCCAAGCTGCTGCTGCTCGACGAACCGGTCGCGGGAATGAACAGCGTCGAGAAGACCGATCTGATGCGCGAGATCGACGCGATCGCCGCGCGCGGCTACACGGTGCTGTTGATCGAACACGACATGCGCTTCGTGATGGGTCTGTGCTCGCGCATCGGCGTGCTCAACTTCGGGCGCATCATCGCCGACGGTCCGCCCGACGCGATCCGCAACGACCCGCGCGTGATCGAGGCGTATCTCGGGCGTGATGAAGACGAAGACGATGCCGATCACGACGACGCCGATCGCATCGAAGAAGAGCCGGTGCACCTGCCCGATCTGTCGGGCGATCTGTCGTCGCTGGACTCGCCTACCCAGATGGATCGCGAGGCGCGCAGGTGACCACGTCGAGGACCGCGTCGGCGAGCCCATCGGCGGCCCCCGCGGTGAACGCCGCGCTGTCCAGATCGGCGAGTCCGCTGCTATCGGTCGAGGGCCTCGCCGTCGCGTACGGACACATCGAAGCGGTCAAGGGCATCAGCCTCTCCGTCGATGCGGGAGCGATCACGACGCTGGTCGGCGCGAACGGCGCGGGCAAGTCCACCACACTGCTCGCGCTCTCGGGACTCGTGCCGAAATCCGCAGGCCGCGTGGTCTTCGATGGTGAAGACATCACGCGATTGGCCCCTCACAAGATCGTCGCGCGCGGACTCGTGCAGGTCGCCGAAGGCCGCGCGACGCTGACCACGCTGACGGTGCGCGAGAACCTCGAACTCGGTGCTTACAGCCGGCGCGATCGAGCCGGACGCGAACACGATCTGGAACGCGTGTTCACGATGTTTCCGCTGTTGAAGGAACGCGCATCGGGCGCGGCCGGCAACCTCTCGGGCGGCGAGCAACAGATGCTCGCGATCGGGCGCGCGTTGATGGCGCGACCGCGCCTGTTGCTGCTCGACGAGCCGTCGATGGGACTCGCGCCGCTGGTCGTGCAGAATATCTTTCGCACGCTGCGCGCGCTCAATCGCGACGGCCTGTCGATCTTCCTCGTCGAGCAGAATGTCAAGCAGGCGCTGCGCATCGCCGCGCGCGGCTACGTGATCGAGACCGGCAGCATCGTGCTCGCCGATTCGGCCGCGGCGCTGCTCGGCAATCCGCGCGTGCGCGACGCGTATCTGGGCGGGTGAAGGCCATTCAATTCGACGGCGGGTACTTCCTGATGAGCGCCCGCTGCTTCAGGTAGAGCCGCGCCAACGCCCGGACCCCGACGGGCCGGTGCCCCCGGCTACGCATGGCATCGGCGAGTGCGAACAACTGGCGCTGCTTGTCGAACACGATGCGATAGGCTTGCCGCAGGCTCAACGACGGATCCCACGCATGCACGGCTTCCGAGCCCGCGCCGTTGACTTCGATGATCTCGAAGCCACGCCCCACCCGCAGCGCCACCAGGCTCTCGAACTTCACATCGAAGCGGCCGACGTGGAAGTCCTTCATGTCTAAAGCAATCGCGTCGATCGCGTGCGTCATCGCCGGTGTGATCGAAGCGCTCGCGTCCTGGTACAGGCCACCCACTCGCGTGGAGCCTACGGTTGCGATGCGCACCTCCTCGCCGGGCGTTGGCACGGTCGTGAGATCGCAGCCGGGCTCGCTCGCGCCGTCGCGGCCGAGCCGGCGCGCGCGCGGGTCCGCCGCGATCAGCTCGGCCACCGTATGCACGCCGTCGCCAATGACTCTCGGGTAGTGGCGTAGCAGCAGGCCGATCAGGCGACCGTGCGCGTCTTCGGGCCGACGCAAGTAGAAGAGCCCCGCCTCGCCAATGTCTGCCAGGTAGCGCTGGATCACGACCCGCTCTCCATCGGGATAAAATTCCAGGTAGGCGATCAGCTCGCGCCGATTGTCGACGCGGCGCACGCCGAAACCGCACCAGCCCAGGTCGGGCTTCACGACGATTGGATACGCGAGGCCGCACCGCCGCATCGCGGCCTCGGCCTGGTCGGCCGACTCGAGCCCCGCGGCGCGCACCGAGGTCGTCGTCGCGGTTGCCGACAGCGCGTGCCTTCCCATGATGTCAAGGTATTCCAGCTTGCCCTCGCCGACCATGCCACCGGCGGTGATCGCGGGATTCGCGCACGAGGGCAACGTGACCGAGCGGTAACGCAACGACAACCACAGCCATTGCGAAACCATCGGCACGAGATTGAGCCACTTGGGCAGCCGTTCGAGCCGGCCGATGCCTGCAGGCGGCCTCGATCGGTCGCGCGCGATGGCGGTGGGTTGCGTGTCGGAAGAGTCCATGGCGCGTCGCGAGTTCCGGCGCCGAAGATGCGCTTGCGGCAGCGCGAAGGCAAGTACGGGTCGCCACGCCTAAGAACCTATCAACGCAGGGTCGTCTTGTTCACGAATAGGTTTTAACCCGATTCGCGCCTAGCCAGCGTTCATAGCATCGTCAATCCCACAAACGGAGAACAATGATGCTTCGCAAAGCCGTAACCAGCCTGTGTGCAGCGCTGACCCTGATGTGTAGCGTGCCCGCGCATGCGATCGGCGACCTGGTCGACGTGCAGATCGTCGACCGAAGCACCGGCGAGACGCTGACGCCTATCCTCCACAAGGGCGAATGGTGGATTGCGGGACAACCGGGCGCACGCTATGCGGTCACGCTCGCCAATCGCCATGCCCGGCGCACGTTGAACGTCCTGTCGGTCGACGGCGTGAACGTCATTTCCGGCGAGACCGCGGCGTGGAACCAGCGAGGCTATGTGCTCGACCCTTACGTGAACATGCAGGTCACCGGTTGGCGCAGGAGCATGGATCAGGTCAATGCGTTCGAATTCACCACGCTGGCCAATTCATATGCGACGCGAACCGGCCGGCCTGCCAACCTCGGCGTGATCGGCGTCGCGATTTTCAAAGAGAGGCCGCAGCCGATCGCGCAGATCGCGCGCGAAGCGCCTGGCGATACGTGGCTGAAGCGCGCCGCGCCGGGCGAGCCGTCGCGCGACGAAGCCGACGCCAATGCTCCCGCCAGCCCGCGCGCAAACGGCGCCATGAAGTCGGAGGCCGCACCCAGCGGGTCGATCATTGCCGAGCAGCGCGAGCGCATCGGCACGGGTTATGGCGCCATCGAAAATTCAGCGATCGTCAATGTGCGCTTCGAGCGCCTGCAGAGCACGCCGAACGAAATCGTGACGATCCACTACGATCGTCGTGAAAATCTGATCGCGATGGGCATCATTCCAGCGCCGCCCTTGCCGCCGGTTGCGGGCTATCCCTTCCCGAACAGCGGCGGTTTCGTACCCGAGCCACCGCGACGCTGACAGGCAGGCTCGCGCGACCCGGCACAATCACGGCCGCATGAACGCTGACCAACCCGACGATACGGACGAGGACCTGATGTTTGCCTACGCGGCCGGCAACGCGTCGGCATTCACGCGGCTCTACGATCGTCACGAGCGCAGTGTCCATCGATTCTTCCTGCGGCAATCGATCGCCGCGGAACAGGCCGACGATCTGTTGCAGGAGACCTGGATGGCGGTGGTCCGTCACGCATCGAACTACGCACCCGATGCGAAGTTCACGACCTGGCTCTACACGATTGCGCGCAGCAAGCTGGTCGATCATTGGCGCGCGACGCGAAGGCACATGACGCTCGAGCTCGATGCGGCCAACGACCCCGACGACTTCGAGGACGGGGACGCGGTGGCGCTGCTCGAGCGCGTCGCCGATGGCGAAGCCGCGCGGCCCGACGTGCAGGCGATGTCGCGCGAATATGCACGCGCCTTCATGGTCGCGGTCGAGGCGCTGCCGGCGCCGCAGCGCGAGGCCTTCCTCCTCTACGTCGAAGGCGACGTGTCGATAGCAGCGATGGCCGCGATCACGTCGGTCGGCATCGAGACGGCGAAGAGTCGGCTGCGCTATGCGATGAAGCGCTTGCGCGCGGCGTGCGCCGAATGGCTGCAACCGCCGCATGCAGTGCGCATGTCAGCGAGCCCCACGCCGCGCACCATCGAGGCCGCCAGCGATGAAGCCTGAATCGAACCAGGCGCGCGACGAGCGTGCCGCCCAAGCAGCGCTTGCGCGCGCGTATCGCGAAGCATCGAACGCAGCCGACGAGCCACCCGATCCGCGCGTGCGTGCCGCGGTGCTCGCGGCTGCCGCACGCGCGGTCGATGCGAAGCCGCACGATGCTGCGCGTCGCGCCGCAGCGCATCCGTTCGCGACGCGGCGCTGGCCGCTCTCGGCCGCGGCGTTGCTGGTCGTCTCGATCATGACCGGCCTCGTCGTGACGCGCGGATGGTGGGAGCGCCCCGACCTCGTCGATGCGAACCAGCAGCGGCAAGAGAGGGTGCAAGAGAGGGTGCAAGAGAGCGCGCAAGAGGCGGCTCGGGCGCCCGCGCCGACGGCGCCAGCGCAAGACGCGCCGCAGCCGCCGGCACCATCGGCATCGGTGTCCAATGCACCAAGCGACCTCGCGGCGAATCCAGGCACTGCGCGAAGCGAACCCAAGGCGAAGCTGAACGATGCGCGTCGTCGAACCTCAGGCGTTGCGTCACCGAAAGCCAGTGGCGACGAGGCCCGCGAAGCATCTGCCACTCCTGCGCCCGACGGCGCCGATGCAACGGCATCGGGCATGACGGCAAAGAAGTCCGAGGAATTTTCATCGAACGCGGCGGCGGTCGCGGCGTCGGCCGCGGCATCGACCGCGGCATCGACATCAACAACTGCGTCGGCCGCGCCCGCCCCCGCACAACGCTCGCTCTCGCGAATCGCACAGCTTCGTGGAAACCTGCGTGCCGACGAGACGACCGGGACACCAGCCGAGCCCGCATCCCCCGAGGCCTGGATCGAACGCATCGTCAAGCTGCGCGAAGCCGGCGAAGACGACCAGGCCGATCGCGAAGTCGCGCGGCTCAAGCTGCGCTATCCGGGCTTCACAATTCCGCGTGAAGCGCTGCGCCCGATCGGAACGCGTTGAGCGTTGCGGCGTGGGTACCATGCGGGAGACCAACGCCGGACCGCACATATGATCATCAACCATCGCGAAAACGCCGCCCTGCTCCTGCGCCATCCCCTCAAGTTCCTCTGGGAGGCGATCAAGGGCTTTCGCGCCGCTCAAGGTCTGTTGCTGGCCGGCGCAGTGGCGTACTACTCGCTGCTGTCGATCGTTCCGCTCCTGATCGTGAGCGTCATCGCGCTCTCGCACTTCCTCGACCAACGCGAGCTGCTCAGAACCATCGGCCGCTACCTCGAGTGGCTGCTGCCGGGCCAGTCGCGAGCGATCGTCACGGAGCTTTCCAATTTCCTGGCCCACCGGGACGTGCTCGGTCCGGTGCTGGTGGTGACCATGATCTTCTTCAGCTCGCTCGCGTTCACGGTGCTGGAAAGTGCGATGGCGGTCATCTTCCACCACCGCAAGGCCGACCGCTCGCGGCACTTCATGGTCTCGGCCGTCATGCCCTACATCTACATCTTTTGCCTGTGCATCGGGCTGCTCCTGGCCACGCTCGTGTCGGGCGCGCTGCAGCTCATCGGTCAGGAGAGCATCGACCTCTTCGGGCGCAGTTGGTCGCTCTCGGGCGTCTCGGGTGTGCTGCTTTACCTGTTGGGGCTGGGCGGCGAAATCTTCATGCTGACCTCGCTCTATCTGGTGATGCCGGTTGGCCGCCTGTCGGTGCGGCATGCGTTGCTGGGGGGCGTCACCGCGGCGCTGCTGTGGGAGCTGACCCGCCGCGCGCTGGTGCTGTATTTCTCGACCCTGTCGCAGGTCAATGTGGTGTACGGCTCGCTAACCACCGCCATCGTGGTGTTGCTGAGCCTCGAGATCGCGGCCACGTTGATTCTCTTCGGCGCGCAGGTGATTGCGCAATACGAGCGCCTGGAGCGCACCGGGCGGATGGAGGCGCCCGGGCCTCCCCCCGATCTGGAGACGAGCCTGAAGTCGTAGCCTGGGGCGTGTCGCGTAAGCTTGCACAGATGAACGAAGCCGACTGGGAACAACGCGTATCGCAAGCCTGGGCGTCGATCGATCGACTGAGCGAGGCGGAGTTCCTGACCCTGATCGATCGACTCGTCGCCGAGCTTCCGCCCGATAGCGGCGTCGGGATCTTCGAGCGCGCGGCAGCGCAGGATTCGACCGGCCATTCGGACCGCGCGGTGCCGCTCTATCGACAAGCGCTGGCCAGGGGTCTCGCAGGCGAGCGCCGGCGGCGCGCGGTGATCCAGCTTGCGAGTTCATTGCGCAACCTCGGCCAAGTCGAAGAAAGCGTCGCGTTGCTCACCGCTGAACTCGAAGCCGCGTCCGACCCGCTCGACGACGCGGTCCGCGCCTTTCTGGCGTTGGCTCTGGTCGACAGGGGGAGAGCGCGCGAGGCGGTCTCACTCGCGCTCGTCGCACTGGCACCGCACCTGCCGCGCTACCAACGCTCGCTGGCCAACTACGCCAGACTGCTGCTCGATCCGGCTCGCCTCGACCCGCGCAAAGAGTGACGCAAGCTGAGCCTCGCGTTCAGACTTCCTTCGTATCGAACATCAACATCTCGACACCCGCCTGCGCGAAGTTCGCCAGGTCGCCCGCGGCGGCGGCGCCCTCGGGCGATCCCAACGCCTGCTGCAACGCGCCCATCGAATCGAACTCGAGCGTCGCGACGAGGTGGTACGGCGAGTCTCCCGCCGGGCTTGCGATCGGGCCCGCGCTGACCTCGTAACGCTTGAGGCCCGGTATCTTGTTGGCGAGCGGTACATGCGTCTTGAAGTAGTAATCGTCGAACGCCGCCGCGTCGGCCGGTTTCTTGTAGAGCACCACGAGCTTCGCCATCTCACATCCTCCTCGTTGTTGCGATCCGCCGATCGGACCGCGTGGTTGTCGTAGATCGATCGTGCCGCGCTACTTCAAGCGCATGCGATGCGCCGCGATCTCGTCCCTCACGCGCTGCGGCGCCGTGCCGCCCACGTGCGCGCGGCTTGCGACCGAGCCTTCGAGCGTGAGCACCGCGTGCACGTCGTCGCCGATGCGTGAGCCAACCTCGCCGACCGTCGCTCGCAGTTCTTCGAGCGACAGGTCGGCGAGATCGACCCCGCGCTCTTCGCACCAACGCACCGCGCGCGCGACCGCTTCGTGCGCGTCGCGAAACGGCAGGCCCTTCCTGACTAGATAGTCGGCCAGATCGGTCGCGGTCGAGTAGCCTTCGAGCGCAGCCGCGCGCATCGCGTCGGGCTTGACGGTGTTGCCGGCGATCCTCTCGGCGAAGATCGCGAGCGTGTCGGACAGCGTATCGGTCACGTCGAACAGCGGCTCCTTGTCTTCCTGATTGTCCTTGTTGTAGGTCAGCGGCTGGCCCTTCATCAAGGTCAGCAAACCCATTAGATGACCATAGACGCGCCCGGTCTTGCCGCGCGCGAGTTCGGCCGCATCGGGATTCTTCTTCTGCGGCATGATCGACGAGCCGGTGCAGAAGCGGTCCGCGATGTCGATGAAGCCGAAGCGCGGGCTCATCCACAAGACGAGTTCTTCGGACAGGCGCGAGATGTGCATCATCGCGATCGACGAAGTCGCTGCGAATTCGATCGCGAAGTCGCGATCCGAGACCGCGTCCAGCGAGTTGTGGCACACGCCGTCGAAGCCCAGCGTCTTCGCGACTCTTTCGCGATCGATGGGAAAGCTGGTGCCCGCAAGCGCGGCCGCGCCGAGCGGCAGACGATTGACGCGCTTCCTGCAGTCGACGAAGCGCTCGCCGTCGCGCGCGAACATCTCGACGTACGCGAGCAGGTGATGGCCGAAGGTCACGGGCTGCGCGACCTGCATGTGCGTGAAGCCCGGCATGATCGTCTCGACATTCGCATCGGCCAGATCGAGCAGCGCGCGCTGCACGGCGGTGAGCCGTTCCCGCAGGCCATCGATCGCGCCGCGCAGCCACAGGCGCATGTCGGTCGCGACCTGATCGTTGCGCGAGCGCGCGGTGTGCAGCCGCTTGCCCGCATCGCCGACGAGTTCGGTCAGCCGACGCTCGATGTTCAGATGGACGTCCTCGAGATCGATAGACCACGTAAAGCGTTCGCTTTCGATCTCGTGGCGTATCGTCGCCATGCCGCGCACGATCGCCGCGTGATCGTCGTGCGAAAGAATGCCCACGTGATGCAGCATCTCGGCGTGCGCGAGCGAGCCTTCGATGTCGACCAAGGCAAGCCGCTGGTCGAAATCCACCGATGCCGTGTAGCGCTTCAACAGCGCCGACATGGGCTCGGAGAAGCGCGCCGACCAGGCCTCGGTCTTGCGTGAAAACTGTTGTGTCATTATCTTCGGGAGTCCGGAATCGAGGCGTGCTGGAGTCGCTTGCATGTCGCCGCTGCATCGAGCACGGCAGGCGGCTGCGCATGCCGCGATCGGTTTTTCTGAAGGCATCCCACCTGAACGATAGGGGCCGCGTGAGCGAGGAAAGTATAAGTCAGGCCGCCCCTGCAGCCGCGCTGTCCGCGGCCGCCGAGCGCGATGCGATGCACTCGAACGCATCGAATGGGTCGATGAGCGAAGGGCGCGAGGAATCGCACGACCGATCGCACGAAAAATTGCTGGCCGAGACCGCGGTCGTGATCGACAGCCCGGTGCCGGACTGGTGCAACCTCGGCCTGACGTTACGCATCGTCGTCGCGATCAATGTGCTGTTCTTCTGCATCGCCGCGCTCGACGCCGCGTCGTTCACCCAATGGCTCACGCAATGGTTGCGCCTGGCGATGCTGATCGAACCGGTGCTGATCGCGAGCCTGTTGTTCGGATGCCTGATGCGACGCGTGACGTGGCGCTGGCCCGCGCGATTGCAGTTCGCGATGGTGCTCGTGTTGCCGGCGTCGTTGACGTTGATCGCCGAGTCGCTGATGAGCGCGAGCGGCACATTGCGTCCTCTGACCTTGTGGCGCGATGCGGCCTTCGCGACGCTGCTCGCGGCCGCCGTTCTCTACTGGGCCAAGCTGCGCGAGCGCGCCTATTCGCCCGCGCTCGCGGAAGCGCAACTGCAGGCCTTGCAGTCGCGCATTCGTCCGCATTTTCTGTTCAACAGCCTGAACGCCGCGCTCGGTCTGATCCGCTCGGATCCGCGGCGCGCCGAGACCGTGCTCGAGGACATCGCCGATCTGTTTCGCGTGCTGATGCGCGACAGCCGCGAGCGCGTACCGCTCGCCAACGAGATCGATCTGTGCAAGCAATATCTCGCGATCGAGAACCTGCGTCTCGGTGATCGCCTCGAGACCGCGTGGCGCATCGACGATGCGGCGCTGCCCGCACTCGTGCCAACCTTGCTGTTGCAGCCGCTGATCGAGAACGCCGTCCATCACGGCATCGAGCCCTCGCTGACGGGCGGCGTGATCGCCATCGATGTTGCGCGGGTCGGGCGCTATATCGAGATCAGCATCACCAATCCCTGGCAGGGCGATGCAGCTGCGGCATCGACCCGCGGCAACGGCATCGGCCTCGACAACGTGCGTCAACGTCTCGCGCTCGTGCATGATCTGGAGGCGACGATCGACAGCAACGTACGCGACGGGCACTACGTGGTTCGCATGCGCATGCCGGCGGAGCGGCGGCGAGCGCCGCGCGGGCAGAAGCCTTCGTAATTTTTTGCTGCCGCCCTTTTCAGGCGCGGGGCTTTCCAATGGGAAGACGATGATCGACAACACCGACACTTCCGCTCGCATCCTCATCGTCGATGACGAAGCGCCGGCGCGCGCGCGCATGCTCGACCTGCTGTCGGATGTCGCGAGCGATTTTCCGCACACCGTCGTCGGCGAGGCCGGCGACGGCAGGAGCGCGCTCGATCGTCTCGCCGAAACGCCGGCCGACATCGCGTTGATCGATGTGCAGATGCCCGGCATGAGCGGCATCGAACTCGCTCGACATCTGGGCGCACTGCCCGAGCCGCCCGCGATCGTGTTCGTCACTGCGTTCGACGAATACGCGGTCAAGGCCTTCGAAGTGCACGCGCTCGACTATCTGATGAAACCGGTGCGCGCCGCGCGCCTGCTCGAAGCGCTGATGCGGGTGCGCGCACTCGGTCAGCGATCGCAGGAACGCCAGACGCAGGCGATCGCGGCCGCCGCGCGCGAGTCTGACCAGGCGCAGGGGCGCAAGCGCGACACCATCGCGGTCGTCGAGCGCGGGCGCGTGCTCTTGGTGCCGGTCGCCGATGTCGTCTATCTGAAGGCCGAGCTCAAATACATCACGATCCGCACCGCGGACCGCGAGTACCTGACCGAAGAGCCGCTCGTCGATCTCGAAAACGAATTCGCCGATCGCTTCATCCGCGTGCACCGCAATGCGCTGGTGTCGCGCAGCGCGATCGCCGGGTTCGAGCGCGTCGAAAGCGTGGGCAGCGGCGATGCGGTCGGCGAGCCGCACTGGGTCGTGACCTTGCGCAACGTGTCCGAGCGCTTGCCGGTAAGCCGACGACAGTGGCCGCTCGTCAAGGAAGCGATGCGGTCGTGAGGGACCCGTCTTCGTCATTTCGAACGCAGTGCGAGATCTCATCGCTGCGCTCGTTGGAATGACATCGGGCTGCGCGATAATGCCGCCTTCGATCCAAAGGAAGGCTCCATGCCCTACATCCTCAGTACCGCGCGCGACAAGCTCAAATCGGCCACCGATGCCGTCGCCGCCGTGATCGACCAGAACACCACCGCAGGCGACCTCAACTACATGATCTCGCTGATGGCCAAGGCTTACATCGGCGCCAAGGGTCTGCGTTACGAGCATCTGAACGCAGTCGTCGGCGCGCTCGATTCCGCCAAGGCCGAATTCCAGCGCCGGGTCGTCGCGCCGTATGAAGACCAGAAGATCGGTGAAAACGGCGACGTGTATTGAAGGGAGGGCCCAACGATGATCGTCATCACCGGCGCTGTCGTCGCCAAACCCGACTGCGTCGATGAAGCGCTGGCACTCAGCCTCGAGCACGTCAAGCGCTCGCGCACAGAGCCCGGATGTATCTCGCATGCCGTGCATCGCGCCGTCGAGAATCCGCTGCGGCTGGTCTTCGTCGAGGAGTGGGCCGATATGGCCGCGCTCGGTGCGCACTTCGCGGTACCGGCATCGCGCGCCTTTGGCAAGGCGATGGGTACGTTGGCGAGCGAGGCGCCGGTGATCAGGATCTACGAGGCAAAACGAGTCGAGCAATGAGTTCAGTGAAGAGCCCGGCGGCACGCATGCCCGCGCTCTACATCCCGCACGGCGCGGGCCCCTGCTTCTTCATGGACTGGACCCCACGCGACACATGGACGCGCATGGGTGAATTTCTGCGGGGCGCCATGTCCGCGTTGCCGCACAAGCCTGCCGCGATCCTGATGGTGTCCGCGCATTGGGAAATGCCCCACTTCACGGTGGGCAGCGCGGAGCAACCCGGCCTGCTGTTCGACTACAGCGGCTTTCCGCCGCACACCTATCAGCTGAGTTACGCGCCCCCGGGCAGCCCCGCGCTTGCGTCTCGCGTGCGCGCGCTGCTGACGGCAGCGGGCCTTCCGAACGACGAAGACCGCGAACGCGCCTACGACCACGGCATGTTCATCCCGCTGCTGTTGATGGCGCCCGCGGCCGACATTCCGGTCGTGCAGTTGTCGGTGCGAACCGGACTCGATGCGCGCGAGCACGAAGCCGTCGGCGCCGCACTCGCGCCGCTGCGCAACGAAGGCGTGTTCATCGTCGGCAGCGGCATGAGCTTTCACAACATGCGCGGCTATGGCGATGCACGCTTCGGTCCGGTCTCGGACCGCTTCGACGCATGGCTCACGGAAACCGTCGGCATGGCCGACGCGACTACGCGCGGCGCAGCGCTTGCGCGCTGGCACGAGCATCCGGACGGACGTCCCTCGCATCCGCGCGAAGAGCATCTGATCCCTCTGATGGTGGTCGCCGGAAGTGCGGGCGACGTCGCGGGTCGCCGCGTATTCAGCGACCGCGTGATGGAGACGACGGTGTCGGCGTTTCAGTTCGAATGACGAAACACGGACCGTTGCAACGATCGTCTATCGTCCGTCGCGGGCCGCCAGCCAGTCGCAATAGCGCGCGACTCCCTCCTCGACCGTGAGGAACGGCGCGTCATAACCTGCCTCGCGCAGCCGCGTCATGTCGGCTTCGGTGAAGCTCTGATACTTCCCCTTCAAGGCTTCGGGAAATGCGACGTACTCGATCAGACCTTCAGCGATCTGCCGGTCGAGCGAAAGCGCCGCCTGCCCTTCGTGGCGGCGCAAGCTGTTGACCACCGACATCGCGACATCGTTGAACGTCTGCGCCCGACCCGTGCCGAGGTTGTAGATCCCCGACGCGCCGTGATCGAGGAAATGCATGTTGACCTTGACGACATCCTCGACCGATACGAAGTCGCGCTTCTGCATGCCGTCGCCGTATCCCGCATGGCCTTCGAACAGTTTCACGCAGCCGTCAGCCTTGAACTGGTTGAAGTTGTGAAACGCAACCGACGCCATGCGGCCCTTGTGCGATTCGCGCGGGCCATAGACGTTGAAGTAGCGAAAGCCCGCGATCTGCTGCGTCGCATCGGGCAAGCGGCGACGCACGATCTGATCGAACAGGAACTTCGAATAGCCGTACACGTTGAGCGGCCGCTCGGCGCCGCGCTCTTCGACAAAGCGCGGCCCGGTCCCATAGGTCGCGGCCGACGACGCATAGAGAAACGGGACGCGCTGCTCGCCGCACGCGTCCAGCAACGCGAGCGAATAGCGGTAGTTGTTGTCCATCATGTAGCCGCCGTCGGTTTCCATCGTGTCCGAGCACGCGCCCTGATGCAGGATCGCGCGCACACGACCGAAATCGCCGCGGGTGAAGCGCGTGATGAAGTCTCCGTGGAAGTCGCCGCGATCGAGGTAGTCCGAAATTTCGCAATCGACCAGATTGTTGAACTTGTCTGCCTGCGTCAGATCATCGACTGCGATCACGTCGCTCTCGCCGCGATCGTTCAGGGCCTTGACGAGATTGCTGCCGATGAAGCCGGCTGCGCCGGTGACGATGGTGGTCATGGGTGTGGGACGTGGGTTCACGAAGTGGGCGCACATGATATCGCCGGCGCGAGCCGGCGCGTGCTGTTCGAAGTAGTGACGTAAGCAAGGATCAACGTGATTGATCGGAATGCGCTTGCGCGTTGTCGAGCGGGCAACGCGCAGAAGCGCCGAACCGTAGCCTCACCCGAGTGCATTCCAGAAGATGGGGTGGTGGGACGCAGAACGCGATTCGGGACCTGACGCCATCCGCGACAATTTAGGCGTTCTAACCAGACTCGCGCGACCTGCAAATGGAGTAGAGACAAGGCGTTAACAAACAGCGCGTGTTGACTTAGGCCACATCGCCGGGATAGGGTCCGGTGATGTCTAAATCAGGTTGGGCAGCCCGCGCGGTGGCGTGCGACACGCGGTGACGGTGGCTACTTTTTTTCCATCGAGATCGGCGGATCTTTGCAAGGCGGTGATGGGTGGCCCTCAAAGGGTCGTGTCGTTGAGGCGCATCGGTCCGCTGGGTACTTCGCATCGTGCTTGGTCGCGGAGTTGGTGAATCGCTTGGGCCGGTTCGTGCCTCGGCCGCGTTGTCGCTCCGTACACATGCGGAGTCGAGTCGCGTATGTCGCCGCATTCACGTTAAGGTCTGTGCTGTGCCAAGAGTCTGCCCAACCCGTCGTTCAAGCCGACAACCTTGCCGCCGCTTCGCGTCGTCAAGATTGCGGCTTAACTAATTCGTTGGGCGTCAGCCAGTCGTTGACTCGAGGCGCAGAATCGCCCTTTTGCGCCGAGGTGTACATGAGCGACCAACCGAACCATGACGCGGTGAAGAGCGAACTGAAACGCCTGACGGACGGGTTCTTCCGCGCGGTCTCGTTCGAGCCGGGTGAAGCGCCCTCGTACGCGAGCATCTACGAGCTCTTCATAGAAGCCGGCTTGCTCATCAAGAACAGCGGCGCAACGCAAGAAATCTCCAGTGTTCGTCAGTTCATCGAACCGCGCCAAGCCACAGTGAATACAGGCGAGCTCACACGATTCCGCGAAGCAGAGCTCTCTGAATCCACGGAAATCTTTGGCAACGTTGCCCATCGCTTCAGTGCCTACGTCAAGTCTGGCACTTCGAAGGGTGTGCCATTTGAGGTCCGGGGATTGATCTCCACACAATTTGTTCTTACGCCCTTGGGCTGGAAGATCAGCTCGATGGCGTGGGACGATGAGCGCCCAGGTCTCGCACTTCCAAAGCGGTACGAACCATAGGTCGCAGCGCTGCGCCGCTATCACGCCCAACCCGGCGTTCAAGCCGACAGCCGCCATGCTGTCGGCTGCGGTTTAACTGATTCGTTGAAGCTGTAGATAAAGCCGTTTTTCGAACGGCAATCGATCAACGTAGCGCCATGGCGCAAACCGTTTGATTCAAGGATTGGTGTGGCTCGCGATGATGACCTGATGGTCGTCCGGCGACGTCACCGCGTGAGGTTGC
>JBBRQU010000022.1:0-67013 GCA_038225855.1 Burkholderiales bacterium
CTACGCACGGGAACGCGCGAGAAGCCGACAGATTTGTTCGATCCACAGGGGGTGGCGAAGGCGCAGAGCCATCAATCGCTCAAGCTGTTGGCGCCGGATGATTCGATGGAGGCGGGGGTCGGAATTGAACCGGCCTAGACGGATTTGCAATCCGCTGCATAACCTCTCTGCCACCCCGCCACGTGCGTGTCCATTGCAGACTACGCCTGTGCCCGACCACGAGACGTGGACGAGGCACAAATAAAAAGGGAAGCCAGCCGGCTTCCCCATCGCTCTCAAGGCTATTGGAGCGGGAAACGAGACTCGAACTCGCGACCTCAACCTTGGCAAGGTTGCGCTCTACCAACTGAGCTATTCCCGCATCTGAAATAAGAGCCGGATTATAGCGTCTGACCCCTTCGTGTCAAGCCGAGCAGCGTCGCTGCGCCCAGCGCGCTGCCCTGCAAAATGCACGGATGAGCGACTCGATAGAATGTCGCGCCGCGCCTTCCTCACGGACCATGAGGCGCTGCCCGTCGCTCAACCGATGTCCCCACAATCGACGCACGCATGATCGACCCTGGATGAATCTACAGTTACCCGCCTCGGGCCAACGTTTTTCCCTCGCTTCCCTCCCCGGCTCCAGCGATGCTTGGCTGATCGCGCAGTTCGCGTTGCGCTCGAGTCCGAGACGGATGCTGGCCGCCCTTTGCGCGGACGCCTCGGTTTCTCAACGGCTATCCGAAGAGATTCCCTTCTTCGCGCCTGATTTGCGGGTTCACGTCCTTCCCGACTGGGAGACGCTGCCGTACGACCAGTTCTCGCCGCACCAGGACCTGGTATCCGAGCGCCTCGCAACGTTGCATCACGTTTCGCGCGGCGAATGCGATGTGCTGCTCGTACCGGCCACGACCGCGTCGTATCGCCTCGCGCCGCCGTCGCACCTCGCGGCCTATACTTTCTTCTTTCGTCAAGGCGAACGACTTGACGAAGCGAAGCTGCGCGCGCAACTGACGCTGGCGGGTTATCAGCACGTGACGCAGGTGATGTCCCCCGGCGAATACAGCGTGCGCGGCGGTCTGATCGATCTCTTTCCGATGGGTTCGGTGATCCCGTATCGCCTCGATCTGCTGGGTGACGAGATCGAGTCGATCCGCACCTTCAACATCGACACGCAGCGGAGCGTCTATCCGGTCCGCGACGTGCGTTTGCTGCCGGGCCGCGAATTTCCAATGGACGAGCCGGCGCGCACGGCGTTCCGCGGTCGCTGGCGCGCAACTTTCGAGGGCGATCCGAGCAAGTCGGCGGTGTATCGCGACATCGGCAACGGCATACCGAGCGCCGGCATCGAGTATTACCTGCCGCTGTTTTTCGATGAGACGGCTACGCTCTTCGACTATCTGAATAACGATGCGACGCTGATGTTTGTCGGCGATGTCGAAGACGCGTTGCTCGGCTTCCGGCGCGATGCCGATCAGCGCTATCGCTTTATTTCCGCCGATGCCCAGCGACCGGTGCTTCCACCCGATCGCGTGTTTCTCGATGCCGAGCAATTCTTCGCGCGCGCCAAGGCGTTTGGTCGCATCACCGTCGCAGCCAAGCGCGAGTCTGATGCAAGTGCGAATGAAAGTGCAGACGAGTCATCAATCGCTGTCGAGCCCAACACGGGACTTGGACGGCCGCCCGATGTCCACGTCGATCGACGAAGCCCCGACCCACTCTCGCGTCTCAAGCAGCATCTCGCACGCACGAAGAACGCGACGCTGGTCGTTGCCGATTCGGCCGGGCGACGCGAAACGATCATTCAGTTCTTCTCGGAGTTCGGTCTCGCGCCCGACGTAGTCGAAAGTCATGCCGCGTTCGTCGAGTCCGGCTCCGCGTTCGGCCTTTGTGTCGGCTTGCTGAACGAAGGCTTCGCGAGCACCGATCCTTCGATCACTTATCTGACCGAGACCGAGTTGTATCGCGGCGTCGGAACACCGCGGCGCCGCGCGGGCACGCGACAACAGGAGCGCGTCAGCAACGTCGAGATGATGGTGCGCGACCTGTCGGAGTTGCGTATCGGCGACCCGGTGGTCCATGCGCAGCACGGCATCGGCCGCTATCTCGGTCTCGAGATGATGGATCTCGGCGACGGAGGCATGGAGTTCCTGCATCTCGAATATGCGGGGCACACCAAGCTCTATGTACCGGTGTCGCAATTGCATCAGATCTCGCGTTACTCGGGTGCAGCCGAAGCCGACGCACCGTTGCATTCTCTGGGCTCAGGTCAATGGGACAAGGCGCGGCGCAAAGCCGCGCAGCAGATTCGCGACTCGGCAGCCGAGCTTCTCAATCTTTATGCACGGCGCGCCGCGCGCGAGGGACACGCGTTCGAATATTCGGTGCGCGACTACGAAACATTCGCTGCGGCTTTTCCATTCGATGAAACGCCGGACCAGGCCGCGGCCATCGCTGCCACGATCGCCGACATGACGTCGGGTAAACCGATGGATCGACTGGTGTGTGGCGACGTGGGCTTCGGCAAGACCGAGGTCGCGTTGCGCGCCGCATTCGTGGCGGTGATCGGAGGCAAGCAGGTCGCCATCCTCGCGCCGACCACTCTGCTCGCCGAACAGCACATGCAGACCTTCAGCGATCGCTTCGCCGACTGGCCCGTGAAGATCGCCGAGTTGTCGCGCTTTCGTTCCGGCAAGGAAGTCAGCGCGACCGTGAAGGGCATCAACGACGGCACGGTCGACATCGTGATCGGCACCCACAAGCTGCTGTCGCAGGACGTGCGCTTCGCACGCCTGGGCCTCGTCATCATCGATGAAGAGCACCGCTTCGGCGTGCGCCACAAGGAACGGATGAAAGAGTTGCGCGCCGAGGTCGACGTGTTGACGCTGACTGCGACTCCGATTCCTCGCACGCTCGGCATGAGCCTCGAAGGCTTGCGTGAGTTTTCGGTGATCGCAACCGCGCCACAGAAACGGCTCGCCATCAAGACCTTCGTGAGGCGCGAGGCCGACGGCACGATACGAGAGGCGGCGTTGCGCGAATTGAAGCGCGGCGGCCAAGTCTATTATCTGCACAACGAAGTCGACACGATTCAGAACCGCAAGGCTGCGCTCGAGGCCTTGCTGCCCGAAGCGCGCATCGCAGTCGCGCACGGTCAGATGGCAGAGCGCGACCTCGAGCGCGTGATGCGCGACTTCACCCAGCAGCGCTTCAACATGCTCTTGTGTACGACGATCATCGAGACGGGCATCGACATTCCGACCGCGAATACGATCGTGATTCATCGCGCCGACAAATTCGGGCTCGCGCAATTGCATCAATTGCGTGGACGGGTCGGACGATCGCACCATCAGGCTTATGCGTATTTACTCGTACCCGATCCCGAAGCACTGTCAAAGCAGGCGCAATTGCGGCTCGATGCGATTCAGCAGATGGAAGAATTGGGCAGCGGTTTCTATCTCGCGATGCATGATCTGGAGATTCGCGGCGCAGGCCAGGTGCTCGGTGAGAATCAGTCCGGCAACATGCACGAAATCGGCTTTCAGCTCTATACGGAAATGCTCAACGAAGCCGTGAAAGCATTGAAGCAAGGGCGCGAGCCCGATTTATCGCAGCCGCTCGCCGCCGTGACCGAGATCAATCTGCACGTACCTGCATTGTTGCCCGACAGTTATTGCGGCGATGTGCACGAGCGACTATCGATTTACAAGCGCCTCGCGACCTGCAAGACGCTCGACGAATTGATCGACATACAGGAAGAATTGATCGATCGCTTCGGCAAATTGCCCGCGCAGGCGCAGGCGCTGATCGAGACGCACCGCTTGCGGATCGTTGCCGAACGCCTGGGCATCATCAAGATCGACGCGCACGCGGAGTCGGTGACGTTTCAGTTCCGGCCGAACCCACCGATCGACGCGGCCGCCATCATTTCGCTTGTGCAGAAAAACCGAAATATCAAGCTGTCGGGCCAGGATCGGTTGCGTCAAAACATCAACGCGCCTGAACTGCCCGCCCGCATCGCCGCCATCCGTTCAACGCTTTCGGCCCTCACGCCATGAATCTGGTCATCTCCGGACCCATCGACGACAACCTGCGCAGCGCCCTGGTCGCGCTCGTCAAGCCACGCAGAGTCGTACGCCTGCATGCTCGGGCGGATCGGTTGGAATGGGCCGATGATTCACTCCCAAGCCGCGAAGCCGTCGCCAGGCTCTGCGACGCCTCGCGCGTCGACCACGCCTACGTCGAGCATGGAAAGAAGCTGTCCGACTTCAAGCTCCTCGCCATGGACATGGACTCGACCCTGATCACGATCGAGTGCATCGACGAAATTGCGGACTTTGCGGGAAAGAAGAAGGAAGTGGCGGCGATCACCGAAGCGGCGATGCGCGGAGAGATTACGGACTTTGCGGAGAGTTTGCGGCGGCGGGTGGCGTTGCTCGCGGGGATTAGCGTGGATGTGCTGGAGCGGGTTTATGACCAGCGACTCAAGCTGTCGCCTGGCGCCACCGAGTTGCTTATTGCGGCAGAAGAAGCAGGTCTTTATCGCTTACTTGTTTCTGGCGGCTTTACCTATTTCACCGATCGACTGAAAGCCCGTTTAGGCTTCGACTACGCACATTCTAATCGCCTCGATATCGACGCCGGCCGTCTTACTGGAAAGGTCTGCCCCCCAATTTTCGACGCCACACAAAAAGCGATCTCTGTGCGGGATGCTTTGTCAATCCATCCTGCGCATCAACGTAAGGCAATAGTAATTGGCGACGGAGCCAATGACATCCAAATGATGGAATTGGCAGACACCTCCGTTGCCTTCCACGGAAAATCAGTAGTGCGTACTCTTGCCAAGTACCGAATTGATTTCGGCGGACTTGATATTGTCGTCGATTGGTTTTCCTAAGCGTCGAATCCGTTAAGCGAACACCAATAGAACGTTTCAATCATTTTCAATAAAGCGACTTCTTTTGGCACCACATGGCATCGAACTTGCATCGAGCCCTACGTGCCGAACGGGTCGATGACTAATCGCGCGGCACGTTTGTGTCCGACAGCCGAATGCACGATTAAGTCCTTAGATGCCTCGACCACAATGAATAAGACTTGACGCAGTCTCACTCAGTAACCGTTTGCCAAGTCTCCGCCCCCAACCCAAGCGAGCTCCGGCGAATCAATAAATACAAAAGTTGCTGAATCGGTGTCGTCAAGCGTGGCTTGGCCCACAACATTTAGATTTTCAAGAATAAGGTTCATTGCAAGAACTCCTAGTGAGAATAAGGTAAAGTTCTACGTCGAGTAGGCAAAAACAGCGTAACTTTAATAAATTTATTCTACGTCTACTTAAGTTTGTGTGTTATTTTGCTGAGCTGGACTAGATATTGCTGGCACAAAAAATTTTGTCGTAGGTAACAAATATTGTCAATCATGAACCAAAATCGTCACTCCTTAGATGAATGCTGGATAGCGTCGCTTTGCGATCTTGACCCGTTGCAGGCCTCGGCGTCGTTGCTCAGTCTCGACCCAATAGATGCTGAACGCGCAATTCATGGCCTTCAGGAGCTCGTCCGTGAGCATCTGGTGACGCAATCGACAGCGGGGGAAGACCAAATTGGCCGAGTCGTGCAAATTTTAAAGCACGCATCAATCAGAGGGCTCTACAATTTAATCACGCCGTTCCTGATAGATTGTTGCTTCTACTATTCCCGGGTTGGAAAGAATCCACTTTGTATCTCGTTGGCGCTTGAGTTGTTACACGGTGCTGAAGATTGTCAAGATCGGCCAAATCAGCGACGTTTGCATAATATTCTTGGTGTGGCATTTCTTAGTTGCGCAGATTTTGTTACATCGTTATATCATCTTGAATATGCATTAAAGATAGCATATTCGATCGGTGACAAATTTTTTGAGGCAGCCAGTCTCGCCAACTGTATGCTCGCTCTTAAAGACTTGGGCCATTATCGCGATGCGATCCGAATTGCTTCACCGATATTGGAACTCGATCTCGATACCCCGCAGGCGAAATCTCTTAAGTTTCAATACGCAGGCAATGGTTTGTTCTGCGCGCATCGCCTGCAAGATCCCGAGCTAGCATTACATTTTCTCGAAGCCGGTAATAGCTTGCTTGAAACATTCGATGTTGATCCAGTTTCAAAGGCGACGTACGAGTACTACCGAGCTCTCTATCTAATCGATACTTTTGATCATGAAACCGCGGAGGAGCTAATAGCCGCAGCCCAGCGAACGCTTGGACCCTCTAAAAACCCTCGTGTGGAGGTCCTCCTCAAAATCCCCGAAGCCCTCTGCGAATGGGCGCACCGCACCGAGGAAGGTTTCGCCTCCTCCCGCAAGAAACTCCGCGAACTCTACGACGTCACCAAGAAGTCCCGCCTTTACCATGACGACGTCCTGCGTGCGCTGATGAAGGTTTACGGCAACGCGACCGACCAGGAAACAGCCAAGCTCGGGATGCGTTACGCGAAGGAACTGGTCGAATATACGACCGGCGTCAAGCGCGCGAAGTTCTATCGGCAGCTTTCGGATCGTGGTGTCGAGCTCGAACCCGCTCCGCCCAAACTCGAGTACCCGTTCGATCCGTTCGCCAACGTACGGCAATGGCTTGCACCCTCCTCGAGCGAAGATAGGTCGGAAAGCAACCCGATCGACTCCATCAACGGCCCGTTTTCACGCAAAGCCCATGTGGCCAAGCACGAGGAATTGGCGGCGATTCACGAAGACATGGCCAAACTGCGCACCGACGCGATTCTGAAAGAGATTCGCAGCGTCGCTTATGACACGGCGGAGAACTGGGCGCTCGCAGCCGAGTTCTTCGATGACCAGACGGGTCAGCATTGCTTTCGCGTGGGGCATCTCGCGGGCATGCTGGCGCGCGAGATCGCTCTCGAGGAATCGTATTGCGCGCGGATCGAACATGCGGCGCGGCTGCACGACATCGGCAAGATCGGCGTCAACGAGATGATTCTCCTCAAGCCCGGTCCGCTCGACCCGTCGGAGCTGACGGCGATGCGGGCGCATGCCGAGGTCGGCGCCTACATGCTCCAGGGCGCGAAGGATCCGGTTTTGCAGATGGCCGCGGTGATCGCCAAGCATCATCACGAATGGTGGAACGGCGCGGGCTATCCGTCGTCTTTGTCGGATCGCCGCATCCCGCTGGCCGCGCGAATCTGCGCGTTGGCCGATGTATACGATGCACTGACCCACGTGCGTCCTTACAAGGGTGCGTGGCCGCATCGCGTCGCGGTCGAAGAAATGCTCAACCTCGCGGGAGTGCAGTTCGATCCGCACCTGATGCGTCCCTTCCTCAAGGTGCTCGAACGCTATGTCCCTGCGCTTGCCGACAATCGTGTTCCCGGCCTTCATCAACTGAAGACCAATGGCCTCATCGCTTCGCGCAAGAAGCTGATGGAGACGATCTCGGCGTCTCAGTCCTGATTTACAGCCCTGATTTACAGTCCTGATTTACAGCCCCGATCGGCAGCCCCGATCGATAGACCGCGCGTCACGCTTCCCGCAGCGTGCGCAACGGCGGTTCGTTCATGACCGGCCGCAATCCGAGCCATCCGCCCAGAAGAGCGAGTGCGATGCCGCCGGCGATGCCCAGCACCCACGCCATCGCTCCGAACTCATAGGAGAGTTCGAACGCGCGTGTGGCGAGAACCCATCCGGTCGCAGTCGCCCCTGCTGCGGCGAGTACTCCGGCCAACGCGCCGATGCCGAAGAACTCGGCCAATTGCGCGCGAGTCAGTTGTCGCCGCGATGCGCCCAGCGCGCGTAGAAGAGCCGCCTCGCGCGTGCGCTCGTCGCGCGATGACAGCAACGCCGCATAGAGCACCAGCACACCCGCAGCGAGCGTGAACACGAACAGGAACTCGACCGCGCGCACGACCTGATCGACGATGCTCTGCACCTGCTTGAAGATGGCGCTCGTATCGATCACGGTGATGTTGGGGAAGCGCTGGACCAGTCGGTTCGTGAGGCCGGCATCCGCCTCGCCAATATGAAATGCCGAGATCCAGGTTTGCGCCATCGTGCCGAGAGTCGCCGGTGGAAAGATCACGAAGAAATTCACGTGCATCGAATCCCAGTCGAGCTTACGGATGCTGGTCACGCGACCGTCCGCGAATGCGCCCGCGATGTCGAAGCGCAAGTTGTCGCCGAGCTTGATGTCCAACGTCTTCGCGATGCCCCCCTCGATGGAAATCTCGCCGCTCGCGTTCGGCGCGAACCACGCGCCTGTGATGACTTTATTGGCGGCCGGCAACTGCGTCATGTACGAGAGGTTGAACTCGCGATCGACGAGACGCTGTGCGCGCTCTTCCTTGTAATTCGCGCTGCCGGTGCTCTTGTCGTTGATCGCGACCAGGCGTCCTCGAATCATCGGTGCGAAATCGAAGTTCGCGATGTGCGCCGCGCGAAGGCTCGCCACGAACGCGTCGCGCTGGTCGGGCTGCACGTTGATCACGAAACGATTGGGCGCATCGGGCGGCACGGCGCGCCGCCATGCTGCGACCAGATCGGTACGCGTCACCGATAGCAGCAGCAGCGCCATCAGCCCGATCGCGAGCGCGACCGTTTGTACGATCGTGTTGAGCGGACGGCGCTGCATCGATGCGAGTGCGAAACGCCACGATGCATCGAGCCGCGCGCCATGCCTTGCGGCCGACAGCGCGCGCAGCACCACGAATGCGACGATCGTGAACACCGCGAACGCGCCGACGAAGCCGCCGAGCGTGATCGCTCCGACCTTCACGTCGCCTGCGCTCCACAAGGTCAATGCGGCGAACGATGCGATGCCGAGTGCATATCCGACCAGCGTGCCGCTGCGGGGAAGTCCCACGTCGCGGCGAAGCACGCGAAGCGGCGGGATGTGCCGCAGTTGCACGACCGGCGGTAACGCAAAACCCGCGAGCAGCACGACCCCGACCAGCAACCCCTGCAGCGCGGGCCAGCCCGACGGCTGCGGCAAGCTCGCTTCGAGCAGCGACGACAGCAAGGCAACGAATGCGAAATGCGCGACATAGCCCAGCGCGACTCCGACGACGGCGCCCGCGAACCCGATGATCAGGAACTCGGACACATGGGTGACGAGCAACGCGTTCTGCGAGACGCCGATGCAGCGCATGACCGCGGTCGCATCGAGATGACGTTCGGTGAAGCGCCGCGCCGCGAGTGCGACCGCAAGCGCCGCGAGCATCGCGGTCAAGAGGGCGACCAGCGCGAGGAAGCGCTCGGCGCGATCGAGCGTGTTCCTGACCTCGGGCCGGCCGGCTTCGAGCGACTCGAGCTTCTGTCCGCGGACGAGTCGCCCTTCGAGCCAGGTGCGATACCCGGCGACGCTCTCGGGAGTTCCCGCAATCAACAGCCGATGGCTTTCGCGGCTGCCGTTCTGTATCAGATTGGTGGCGGCCAGATCGTCGAGGCGCATCAGGACACGCGGCGCGAGATTGACGAAAGAGAGGCCGCGGTCGGGCTCGAGCGTGACCAGCCTTGCGATCGTGAATCGCTTGTCGCCCAGATCGATCGCGTCGCCGACCCGCACGTGCAACGCGGGCAACAACGCGGCATCGACCCACACCGTGCCGGCTTCTGGAAGCTGCTTAGTGATCGCGTCGGGCGCGCCGGGGGCGGTGGCGGTTCGCAACGCGCCGCGCAGCGGATAGCCGGGCGTGACCGCTTTGACCGCGGTCAACTGCGTGGCGGGTTCGGCATTCGAGCCCGGCGCCGCAAACGACAGCGCCATGCTCGGGAAGGCCACGGTCTCGGCAACCGACAGGCCTCGCGATCGCGCTTCGCCGCGCAGGCTCTCGGCGACCGGCTTGTCGGAAATCAGGACGAGATCGGCGCCGAGCAATTGCGCCGCGTCGCGTTCGAGCCCCGCGCGTAGTCGATCGATGAAAAAGCCGACGCTGGTCATCGCGGCGACCGCGACAACCAGCGAAAGCACGAGCAGGCGCAACTCGCCCGCGCGCCAGTCGCGCGTGAACGCGCGCGCGCCTTGACGGATGGGAATAGTGAGTGAGGTCAAGATCATGGAGAGTACGGCAAGTCACTGGTTCCCCGTTTTCGCGCGGACGACGCCATCCTCGCCGGTCGTTCCCGCGAAAGCGGGAATCCAGCGTCCTTCATTCACTCAGTCCGCCACATGAAGGCTGACTGCAAGTCACTGGCTCCCCGCTTTCGCGGGGACGACGAGCGAGATTCATTCCGTCAACTTTTTCTCCAGCTTGTCGAACACGCGTTGCGTCGCGCCGCGGGTATGCAATGCGAACAGCAGGACCGATCGACCCGTGACCTGATAGACGTCGTTCGCGAAGAAGTCGGGAAGCTCTTCGCGCTCGGGGACGTTGGTATCGACGAGGCAGGTCCATCGATCGCTGCCCTCGATATCGGGAAGCCTGAACTCGACCAGGTCGCCATGTCCGTTGAAGACCGCGAGTATGGTCGCGTCCGACGCGAGCTTCCGTATGCCCGATGCCTGCGCGCGACCGTCGATCAACATGCCGAAGCAGCGCATCCCGGGATCGCTCCATTGTCCTGATTCAATCGGCACGCCCGCCGGCGTGAGCCAGGTCAAGTCGCGCACTTGCAGCGCTTCGTTCCACTGGCCATTGAACCAGCGCTGCCGATGGAGCACCGGCAGCGAATGCCGCAGCGAGATCAGTCGCGAAACGAAAGTGGTCAATGCAAGGTCGTCGTCGCCGCGTCCTTCCCAATCGACCCAACTGATCTCGTTGTCCTGACAGTAGGCATTGTTGTTGCCCTGTTGCGTGCGCCCGAACTCGTCGCCCGCGACGATCATCGGCGTGCCTTGCGCAAGCAGCAGAGTCGCGAGCAGATTGCGCTTCTGACGCTCGCGCAAGGCGTGGATTTCGGCATCGTGTGTCGGTCCTTCGACGCCGCAGTTCCACGAGCGATTGTCGGACGTGCCGTCCCGGCTGTGCTCGCCATTCGCGGCGTTGTGCTTGTCGTCGTACGAGACCAGGTCGTTCAACGTGAAGCCGTCGTGCGCCGCGATGAAATTGACGCTTGCCCAGGGGCGACGGCCGCGATGATTGAATTTGTCGGACGAGCCCGCAAGCCGCGTCGCCAGATCGGGGACCATCCCCTCCTCCCCGCGCCAGTAACTGCGCACCGTGTCGCGAAAGCGATCGTTCCACTCGGCCCATCCCGGCGGGAAGCCGCCCACCTGATAGCCGCCGGGACCCGTGTCCCATGGCTCGGCGATCAGCTTGACGGTCGAGAGGATCGGGTCTTGCCGGCATGAATCGAGAAAGCCGCCGCCTTCGTCGAAGCCATGCGGCTCGCGTCCCAGGATGGTCGCGAGGTCGAAGCGAAAACCATCGACATTCATCTCGGTCACCCAATAGCGCAGGCTGTCGGTGACCATCTGCAAAACGCGCGAGTGCGACAGGTTGAGCGTGTTGCCGGTGCCCGTGTCGTTGATGTAGTAGCGCGGGTCGTCGGGCATCAAGCGGTAGTAGGACGCGTTGTCGATGCCGCGAAACGACAGCGTCGCGCCGCGCTGATTGCCTTCGGCCGTGTGGTTGTACACCACGTCGAGTATCACTTCGAGGCCCGCGCGATGCAGGCGGTTGACCATGGTCTTGAACTCGACGACGGTGTTTTTCGAGAAGACGCGCGAAAAGTAGCGCGGGTCGGCTGCGAAGAAGCCGATGGTGTTGTAGCCCCAGTAGTTCGTCAGGCCCTGGTCGAGCAGCGTGCTGTCGTTGACGAAGGTATGAATCGGCAGCAACTCGACCGACGTGATGCCGAGCGTGGTGAGATGCGCGATCACCGCGTCCTCGGTCAGTCCGGCGAACGTACCGCGCTTTTGCTCCGGCACTGCCGGATGGCGCCTGGTGTACCCGCGCACATGGGTCTCGTAGAAGATCACCTTGTCCCAAGGCACGTGAGGACGCGTCGGATGCGTCCATTCGAAAGTCGAATCGACCACCACGCACTTGGGCATGAAGGGCGCGCTGTCGCGCTCGTCGAACGTGAGGTCCGCGTCGGCGTCGCTACCGTCGCCGCCGTCTTCGAGCCGATAGCCGAAGACCTCGGGCGACCATTTCAGCTCGCCGACGTGCGCCTTCGCATACGGGTCGAGCAAGAGCTTGTTCGCGTTGAAGCGATGCCCTGCCTTCGGATCGTATGGCCCATGTACGCGGTAACCGTAGATCGCACCGGGCTTGAGGTCGCGCACATAGACGTGCCACACCTCGTCGGTAAATTCCGGCAGCGCAATGCGCTCGACTTCGCGCTTGCCCTCGGCGTCGAAGAGGCAGAGCTCGACGCCCGTCGCATGCGCCGAGAACAGCGCGAAGTTGACGCCCTTTCCATCCCACGTCGCGCCGAGCGGGTAAGGCAAACCCTCCGCAATGCGATCGTCGAGACGTCTGGAGCGCGCAACCGCGGTTCCTGGTTGGGAATCTTCTTTCATCAGGCACTCGATCCTAGGGTGTTGAAAATTCGATGATGTTGTCGAGCGGCTTTACAACCGGCTATAGGTCGAGTGCCGAAAAACGAACTCGTTACCTACACGTTACCTGCGCGATACGTTGGGTCGCAGGGCAAGCGATTTGCAGCGAGCTACGGAGCGGCGCTGCTGCGATTTTCCCAATCAGGTGTATCCGGTTCTACCGCCAGCCGCGCGATCGAGCCGGAAAGCTGGAGCGGTCGTTGCTATGGAAGGGAAAGGATGGAGCGCTGTACGCGAGTGATGCGTCCAGCCGGGTGCTGCGTATCGCGACGGCATCAGACCTCATCAATTATCGTTTTTTCCTTCTGCCGGGGATGTACATGAAGTCATTTCGCCTCACGCCATGCGCTGCCGCAGTCGCCGTCGCGCTGCTTCAAATGGCCGAACCGGCCTCGGCAGCCAATTGCACATTGATCAACAACGGCTTGTGGCAGACCTTCGCGGATTGGTCGTGCGGCGCGCGCCCCGGCGCGGGCGACTCGGCCACCATCAACGTCGGCGGGCTCGTGACGATCAATCAGGCCGAGCAGATCACGACGCTGAACAACGCGGGCACGATCACCATCGACGCGTTCACGCTGACTCTGCTGGGCGGCGGCAGCACCACCAACAGCGGCACGATCAATGTCGGCGGTGTCTCGACGGCGGCGCTTCAAGTATCGAACAACATCACCAACACCGGCGGCACGATCAATGTCGGCAATGGCAGCGTGATCAATCAGTTCGGCACTACCATCAGCGGCGGAACGATACACACGACGGGGACGGGCGCGCTAGTCGCAATCAACAACGGCAACAACTTCCTCAACAATGTCACGTTGATCGGGACGCTGGATCTGGCGACCGGCACCGGCATCGAGCGCGTCACGGGAAACATGGCGCTCAACGGCGCGATCAACGTCAACAGCAACAGCGTCCTGTCCTTCGAGGGAACGAACACGCTCTCCGGCAACGGCACGATCACGCTAGGCGCGACCGGCGGCAGCAACCGCATCGGCATCGACAACAACGGCGTGCTCAACACCGGAGCGAACACGCTCATTCACGGCCAGAACGGCACCATCGGCCAGGCCATCTTCGTCGGCGGCGCGGCGACGCTCAACAACGGCGGCACCGTCTCGGCGGACGTATTGGGCGGCAGCATCAATCTGGTCGCCCAGACCACCAACAACAGCAATACGCTGTCGGCGGCCAATGGCGGACAACTGGTGCTGAGCGGCGCGGTCAACAACATCGGCAGCGGTCATATCGATGCCACCGGCGCAGGCAGCAACGTCTTCCAGAGCGGCGTCACGATCAACGGCGGCACCATCAATACCAGTAGCGGTGGTGTATTCATCGCGGCCAATAACGGCAACAACTTTCTGAACGGCGCGACGCTGAACGGCACCTTTGATCTGGCCACCAACACCGGCGAAGAGCGCGTCGCGAGCGGCGGCTTGACGCTCGCCGCGGGCAGCAACATCAACCTCAACAGCAACAGCATCCTTTCCTTCGAGGGAACACAGACGCTCTCGGGCAATGGCACGATCACGCTGGGCTCGACCGGCGGCAGCAACCGCATCGGCATCGACAACAACGGCACACTCACGGTCGGGGCGAACGTACTGATCCACGGCCAGAACGGCACCATCGGCCAGGCGATCAACATCGGTGGCGCAAGCAGCCTCGTCAACAACGGCACGATCTCGGCCGATGTCGCTGGGGGAACCATCACGATCGCAACCACCAGTGGCGCCGCCAATAGCGTCACCAACAACGGCACCCTGTCGGCGCTCAATGGCGGCACGCTGGTACTGAGCAGCAATGTGACGGGAAGCGTAGGAAGCTCCATCAACGTCGGCGCCGGAAGTACGGTTTTACAAAACGGCGTGACCTTGTCCAGCGTCATCAACAACACCGGCGGCGGCACGTTTGCTGCGACCAACAACGGCAATAACTTCTTCAACGGGGTAACTTTTACCGGCACATTGGATCTCTCGAGCGCGACCGCGGAAGAGCGTGTCATCAATGGCCTGACCCTCAACGGCGCCATCAACGTCAACAACAACAGCATCCTGAGTTTCGAGGGCAATGCCGCGCTGAACGGAACGGGCACCATCACACTCGGCGATACGGGCGGCAGCAACCGCATCGGCATCGACAACAACGGCGTTCTGACGGTCGGACCGAACGTCCTTATTCACGGCAAGAACGGCACCATCGGGCAGGCCATCAACATCGGCGGGGCCGCTACGCTCATCAACAACGGCACGATCGCGGCTGATGTCGCGGGCGGAACCATCAGTCTCGTGCCGGCCGCCGGCGTGAGCAACAACGGCGTCCTGTCGGCAATCAACGGCGGCACGCTCTTACTAAGCAGCAACGTGACCGGCAACGTCGGCAGCTCGATCAACGCGGGCGCCGGCAGCACGGTCACGCAAAACGGCGTGACGATCTCCGGCGTGATCAATACGACTGGCAGCGGCACTTTCAATGCAATCAATAGCGGCTCCAACTTTCTGAATGCGGTCACCCTCAACGGCAATCTCGATCTCGCCGCAGGGACCGGCGTCGAGCGCGTCGTCAACGGCCTGACCCTCAACGGCGCCATCAACATCAACAGCAACAGCATCCTGTCCTTCGAGGGCACCCAGGCGCTCTCGGGCAATGGGACGATCACCTTGGGCGCGACCGGCGGCAGCAACCGCATCGGCATCGACAACAACGGCGTACTCAACACCGGAGCGAACACGCTCATCCACGGCCAGAACGGCACCATCGGCCAGGCCATCTTCATCGGCGGCGCGGCGACTCTCAACAACGGCGGCACCGTCTCGGCTGACGTGTTGAGCGGCAGCATCAATCTGGTCGCCCCGACCACCAACAACAGCAACACGTTGTCGGCAGCCAATGGCGGGCAACTGGTGTTGAGCGGCGCGGTCAACAACATCGGCAGCGGTCATATCGATGCCACCGGCGCCGGCAGCAACGTCTTTCAGAACGGCGTCACCGTAACCGGCGGAACTATCAATACCAGTGGCGGCGGCGTGTTCATCGCGTCCAATAACGGGAGCAATGTCCTGAACGGCGCGACGCTCAACGGCATCATCGATATGGCGAGTGGGACCGGCATCGAGCGAGTACAGGCTGGCGGCTTGACGCTTGCGGCTGGCAGCAACATCAACGTCAACAGCAACAGCGTTCTGAATTTCGAAGGCGCGCAAACGCTGAGCGGCAGCGGCAGCATCACGCTAGGCAGTACGGGTGGAAGCAACCGCATCGGCATCGACAACAACGGCGCGCTGACCGTCGCACCGAACGTGCTCATTCACGGCCAGAACGGGACGATCGGCCAAGCCATCTTCATCGGCGGCGGTAGCACTCTCGTCAACAACGGCACGATCGCAGCCGACGTGGTGGGCGGCCTGATCACGATTGTGGCCGGCACCGTCACGAACAACGGCACGCTGCACGCCAACGGCGGAACACTGACCATCAACAATGCGTTCAACGGCACGGGCACCGCGCAAACCAGCGGCGCGGGACAGCTCAACGTCGGCGCTACGAGCACGGTCGGAACACTGTTGAACAACGGCACGACTGCGAGCGCGCTCAACATCGGCGTCAATAACATTACGGTTTCTTCCGACTACAACAACGCCAACTTCGGTATCGGCAACGCGTTCAACCGTCGCGCCAACGTTGCCGGCGCTGGGCAGATACTCGCGTCGGGTAACGTGGCGCAAGCCATCACCGGCGCCGGCGTCACCAACGGCGCCACTGCGACCCCGACCTTGACGATCGGCAACGTGCACGTCGGCACGACCACAGTCAACTACCAGGTCGCCAACTCCGGCACGAGCGGTCCGTCGATCCGCGGCGCGCTTCAGACCAACGTCAATGGCGGCAACATCACCGATGCGCGTCTGTCGGGCAGCGGCGTGACGGCCAGCAACTACGGCCCGGTCGCGACCGGCGCGAACAGCGGCAATCTCGGCGTCACGTTCACCGCGGCGAGCGCCGGCGCGCTCGCGCCGTTGTCGAGCCAGGCAGTCCATATCGCCAACAATTTCGATAACCTCGCGCAGCAGACGCTCGCCATCACACTGGGCGCGGGTGCCGCTGCCTACAACCTCGCGGCCGGCAACGCCACGCCCGCTCCGATCGTGTTCTCCAACGCGCACGTGGGCGACGGCCGCACGCAGGTCCTCACCGTCACCAACACCGCGCCGGGCGGGGCCTTTACCGAAGGACTCAACGCCAGCTTCGGCGCCAACAGCGGCAACGCCGGCAACAACGGCGGAGTCGTCAACCTGCTGGCCGGCCAGACGTCCAACAACAGCGCCATGTCGGCGTCGCTCAACACCAGTGCAGCCGGCGCGCGCAGCGGTTCGGTGACGCTCAACTACGTCTCCGATGGCGCGGGCACCAGCAACCTCGGTCAAACCAGCGTCGGCTCGCAGACCATCAACGTCAGCGGCAACGTCTACAACCTGGCGTCGTCGAGCGCGATCGGCAACATCAACTTCGGCGTGCGCCATGTCGGTGACGGCATCATCACGCAGAACGTCGCGGTCACCAATACGGCTGCGGCAGGTGCGTTCTCTGAAGGGCTCGACACCAGCTTCGGGGCCTTCACCGGTACGGGCGGCTCGAAGATTACGACGGTGGGCTCGATCACCAATCAGGCTGCCGGCACAACCAACAACGGCACGTTGCAGGTCAAGCTCGACACCTCGAGCGTGGGCATGGTCAACGGCACGCTGCACTTCAATCAAGCCTCCAACGGAACCATCAGTGGCCTGGTCAACAATAACCTGCCGGGCCAGGATCCGGCGGTGACGGCCGACGTGCAGAGCGGCGGCATGATCGTGCGCCTGGCGGTGCCGCTGATCAACAACGCGCCGGTGAACTTCGGCAACGTGCGCATCGGCAGCGCGCAGAGCCTGGCCTTGTCGATCACCAACAACGTGCCCAACGACGGCTTCTCGGAAAGCCTGATCGGCAGCACGGTGGGCGCCAGCAATGGCGGCGTCACTGCCGCCGGCGCCTTCGGTCTGGGGACTGCGAATCCGCCCTCGCTCGCACCGATGGCGACCGACACCACGCACATCGTGGTGGGTCTGAACACGGCCACGGCCGGCGCCAAGAGCGGCAACGCGATCATCGACTTCAAGTCCGATGGCACGGGATTCCCGGGCGGCGTCGTCACCGACCTGGGCAACACCAACGTCGCCGTCCAGGGCAATGTGTATCGGCTTGCCAACCCGCTCGTCAACACGCCGACGGTGACGGTGGCCGCTCGCGTGGGGGGCGCAGCGCCTGCCACGCCGATCGGCATCACCAACAGTTCGCCCGACGTCTTTACCGAAGGCCTGAACGTCACGCGCGGCGCCACCTCGGCGGGCTTCACGTCCGCAGGCAGCGTCACCAATCTCGCGGCGCAAGGCGCATCGAACGCGATCACGGTGTCGCTCAACACCGCCACCGCAGGCACCTTTGCCGGCTCGCAGGCGCTCAACTTCGTCTCGACCGGCGCAGGCACCACCGGTGCGCCCGATGTCTCGGTGGGCAATGGCAGCGTGACGTTGAACGGCAAGGTCTATACGCCCGCGGCCGCGCAACTCAATACGCCGTCGGTCAACTTCGGCATCGTGCATGTGGGCGACGTGGTCGCGCAACAGAACGTGTCGGTCACCAACTCGGCGCCGGTCACGGCCTTGAACGATGTGCTGGTCGCGTCGTTCAACAGCGCGTCGGCGCCGTTCAGTGGCAGCGGCAACCTGGGCGCCGGTCTGGCTGCGCAGCAGACCAGCGCCACTGCGTTGAAGGTCGGCATCAGCACCACGACTGCGGGCGTGTACAACGGCACGGCCTCCTTCAATGCCGCCAGTCACGACGCCGATCTGGCCGATGCGGCACTCGCCAGTCTGGTCGTCAACCTGTCCGGACAGGTCAACAACTTCGCCAGCGACACCTTCTTCTTCGGCAGCGGCGCGGGCAGCCTCACACGTTCTGGTTCGATCTTCACACTGGACTACGGCGTCATCACGCAGAACTCGGGGACGCGCAACACGTCGCTGCTGGCCGGCAACAACGCGATCGGCCCGGCCGACCTGCTCGACGGCAACTTCCAGTTGGTCGATGTGAACGACTTCAACGAGAGCGGCTTCACCAACTTCCTCGACTTCGCCGCCGGCCAGAACACCGGACCGTTGTTGCTGTCGTTCAGCTCGTCGACGCTCGGCAGCTTCACCGACACCATCATCCTGCATGGCATCGGACACAACGCGAGCAACTTCTCGCAGGCGATCGGCGATATCCAGTTGAACATTCGCGGTATCGTTCAACAGGCCGGCAGCAACGTCCCCGAACCCGATTCGCTGCTGCTGCTCGGGCTGGGTGTACCGCTGCTGTTCGTGCGCCGCAGAACGCGCAAGCAAGTCGCGCATTGAGCGACAACGAGCCTCACGCCAATCGACAGGCTTAGCGATGTTCTTCTAATCAGGGAGAGGTGGGCGGCCGGCTTGGGGAATCCGGCCGCCCCTGTTTTTTCAAGCATCGCGGTCGGCTCGAACCATCCCATTGTTGCGACTCGTTCGCTGCCCACGCGAATTTAGGTACCATCCCGCCACATCATCAAGTCAGGGAGAAACTCCGTGCTCGCACGTTGGCAGTTCTGGGTGGCCACCATAGTCGCCATCGTCGTCGCGGTCCTCGCGGGCTACGACATGATGCTGTTCAATCAGAATCGAAGCACCCAGGCCGAGCTCGCGCGTCGCACGCAATACGTTCAGCAGAGTCTTCAGCTCGAAGGGCTGTATCGCGAGATGGTCAAGGCGCTGGCCGACCTTTTGGTTCGCAATCAGGACAAGGCCCTGATCGATCTGCTGGCCAGCCAGGGCATCACCCTGAACGCACCGGTCAACGCGACGACAACGCCCGAAGTCAAAAAGGGAGCAAAGCCATGAGCGAACCATTCGAGCGCGCCTCGATGCGGGATGTGGATACGATGGCGACGATGAGCGCCTTCGTCCCGGTCCTGATCCTCGGTCTCGTGATGGCCGCCTGGTTCGGATTCCAGGCCCTGCAGTTGCGCGCCGAGCGCGACGCGATGCGCGACCTCATGACCAGTCAGGACAAGCAGGTGCAGGAGTCGAAGAAACTGCGCGACTCGCTCGACGCGATTGCGCGCGGCACCGCGCAACTCGCCGAAGCGGGCAACGCCAGTGCGCGACTGGTCGTCGAGGAGCTGAAGAAACGCGGCGTGACGATCAATCAGAATCCACCGGCATCGAGCGGCGAGGCGGTCGCACCGGCTCCTGCGAAGTAGCCGGCGCGCAGGTGGTGAGATGCCGGGCCCGCCTTCACACGGGCGTGCAGGCACGACGCGTCCAGCTCCGCCTCGTCGGCCACAACCTCATGTGCAATGGATCGTTCCCATCCCATTCCCTCGAAGGGATCGCACGGCGGTTCGATAGCCAGGGCCGATCCGGTAGCCCCGGATGCGTATCGCCCGTTCTCGGCCTACCCTCCCGCATTGGTCGAAGCGACGCTCGATCGCATCGTCGCGAGCACGACCTTCCGACGCTCGCAACGACATCGGCAATTCCTTCATCACATCGTCTGGGCGGCGCTCGCGGGTCGGCATGAGCAACTGAAGGAAGTCATCATCGGCCTCGAGGTCTTCGACCGGGCGCTTGCGACTTACGATCCCCGCCACGATCCGATCGTGCGCGTCGAAGCGGGCCGTGTGCGTGAGAAGCTCGCACGCTTCTACGCCGCCGAGGGCGCCAACGAAGCCTTCGAAATCGTGATTCCGGTGGGCGGCTACATGCCGCTCTTCGCGCGGCGCAAGGCCGCTGCCAGGTCCGTGCGCCCGATCGCGTCGCTTGCCGTGCTGCCCTTCACCGTGCTGTCGAACGATCCCTCCGATGTCTCGTTCTCGATCGGTTTCGCCGATCAATTGATCGATACGCTCGGACGCGTTCCGGGCTTGAAAGTGGTCGCCCGCGTGTCGGCCTTCAAGGCCGGGGAAAACCGAAGCGATCTGAAAGCGATCGGCAAACTGCTCGGTGTAACGCATGCGGTCGAAGGAAGTATTCAGCGCAGCGGCGAGCGCATGCGCTGCATTGCGCAGCTCTCGCGTGCACGCGACGGCGTTCGCATCTGGTCACAGCGCTTCGAGCGCGATAAGGCGACCGACGCGGATTCGTTTCACTTTCAGGACACGATCGCCGACGCAGTGTTCGCAGCCGTAGTCGCCTGGTCGACGCGAGTCGACGACGAATTTTCCAGGGCGCAGTTGCTGCGCGCACGCCCGGGGCTGACCGACAATGCGCAGGCACGCGACCTGTTCGAGCGCGCGCGCTACCTGGCGCAGCAAGGCACGGTCGACGGCTACAGGAAGGCGATCGCGCTGTTCGAAAAAGCAGTCTCCATCGATCCGAGGTTTGCGCAGGCGTATTCGCATCTGGGAGCGGCGCTTGCCAATCTGTCGCCGCTGGTGTTCGAACCGGCCAGACCGAGCTTCGCAAAGGTCAAGCGTGCGGCGCTTCGTGCGCTGGACCTCGATCCGTTCGATGGTGATGCGCGGGCGCTGCTGGCCGTGGTGGCGTATCGGGTCGAATCGAACTGGACGACGGCCGAACCGATGTTTCGCGATGCACTGCACATCGCCCCCAATTCGACCCTGGCGCATTTGTCGTATGCCTGGGGACTGGCGTTCAACGGGCGCTTCACCGAAGCGCTTCAACATGGTCGAATGGCGCGCGAACACGACCCGCTCAACCTGGCGATACGCGCGCACAACGCGCGACTGCATTCCTATGCACGCGAGTACGAAACGGCGATCTCGGAACTCCATCTCGTACTCGAGCTCGATCCGCATCATCTCTACAGCCGCCTGGTGCTGGGCATCATTCATCTGTCGCTCGGCCAGCACCAGGTCGCGATGCCGCATTTCGAACGGGTCGCCGAAGAGACGCCCGAACATTCGAGCGCGCACTTTCACAAGATCTGCGTGTACGGCATGCGCGGTGAAATCAAGCGCGGCAAACGCGAACTCCACGCACTGCTCGCGCGCCTTGGCGACTCGCACTATTCGCTCTTCAATGTCGCATTGGCGCAGACTTGTTTGGGCGATCGTGAGGGCGCGTATGCAAGTCTGGAAGAGGCGGCCAGGACGCGCGACTATCTGTTCGTATCCATTCCGGCGCACGAGCTGTTCGATCGCTATCGCGACGATCCGGTGTTCGTCGATCTTCTGCATCGGCACGACCTCGACTTGCTGCCGCCTTGGCCTGAGGAACAGAGGGCGCGATTGCTTCGATCGTTTGCCTGGAAGTTCCGCCGTGGACCTTCACAGAAAATCATTGAACGGAGATAGACCATGATGATGACCGCCGCCGACTATCGCGAATCGCTTCGCGCCTATCGACCCACCGTGTATGTCGACGGCCGCAAGGTCGAGTCGGTGGTCGATGAGCCGGCCTTCGGACCGGGTGTCAATGCGATCGCGTTGACTTACGAGTTCGCGCTGCGTCCCGAATACGCGCCGATCATGACCGCGATCGATGCTGCAAGCGGCCAGACCGTCAATCGCTTCTCGCACATCAATACCGGCGTCGGCGATCTGCTCAACAAGCTCGAGGCGGTGCGTCTGGTCTGTCAGGAAACGGGATGCGCGCAACGCTATCTCACGCACGACGCGATGAATGCGATCGGGCAGGTCTCCGCACGCATCGACGATGCGCGCGGCACGCGCGAACATCGCGAACGCTTCGCAGCCTATCTCGCGGAGGTTCACGATCGCGACCTCACACTCGGCATCGCGATGACCGACGCCAAGGGCGACCGCTCGAAGCGCCCGCACGAGCAAGGCAACCTCGACGCGTATGTGCATGTCGTCGAACGCACTGCGAAGGGCATCGTGATCTCGGGCACCAAGGCGATCGTGACGGGCGCGCCCTACATGCACGAATTGCTCGTCATGCCTTGTCGCAACATGAGCGAAGCCGATGCCGACTTCGCGGTGTGCTGCGCGGTGCCGGTCGATGCGCAAGGCATGACGATGGTTGCGCGACCGGCCGGGCGGCCCGGAGAAAAAGCCGCGCTCTTCTCGAACAAGTACGGCCAGTCGACCGCGGTCGTGTTCTTCGACCGGGTGTTCGTGCCCTGGGAGCGCGTGTTCTATGCAGGCGAGTGGGAGCACTCGGCCTCGCTGACCTACAACTACGCAACCCATCATCGCCACACCTGCATCGCCGCGCGCGCGGGCTTCGGCGACTTGTTGATCGGCGCGGGCGCGCTGATGTGCGAGGCCAACGGGTTCGATCCGGGCAAGGAAACCCATCTGCGCGAACAGATGGTCGAGCTGATCAAGATCGTGGAGGGTTTCTATGCGTGCGGCGTCGCGGCCTCGACCTATGCCGCGCTCGATCCGTGGTCGAAGACCTTCATGCCCGATGCGGTGTTCTCGAACATCGGCAAGCTCTTGCTCGCCACGCAGATCTACGACATGCAGCGCATCGCGCATTACGTTTCGGGCGGGCTGATCGTCACGCTGCCCGGCCCCGACGAAGACCACAACCCCGCGACCGCCGCAAACCTGGCCGACGTGCTGCGCGCCAATCCCCATGTCCCCTACGAGCGGCGCATTCAGACCGCGCGCTTCATCGAAGACCTGACCGCGTCGTATCAGGGCGGCTGGTACTCCGTGATCAGCCTGCATGGCGGCGGCTCTCCGGCTGCGATGAAGCAGGAGATCTATCGCAACTATCCGATCGGCGACAAGGTCGCTCTGGTCGAGCGCCTGCTCGAACGCGGTGTTGTCGATCAGCCCGATCGCGCGATCACGCAGAATCGCCAGCCCGGCAAGTGCTGCGATCAGGGATGCATCGTGCCCGGACAGGTGGTGATGGTCGATCTCCCCAAGGCCGTCGCCAACCGAGACGACGACATCGACAAGCCGCTCATCCCGATGCGACGCGTGGCCTGACGGAGAGAACCAAAGGCATGGCGGTATGGTTCATCGTCATCGGCGCCATCCTGATCATGATGGTGCTGCTCGACTCGGTCGTCGATCGGCTTCCCTTGTCGAGCGGCTTGATCTATCTCGTGATCGGACTCTTGCTCGGCCCGGGCGCTCTGGGGTGGCTCAAGCTGCATCCGGTCAACGACGCACCGATGCTCGAGGTGCTGTTCCTGATCGCTGTGCTGGTCTCGCTGTTCACGGTCGGGCTGAAGCTTCGCACCTCGAGCACGCCATTCTCGAAGAGCCTGTGGCGATTGCCCTTGCGCCTCGCGGGTCCCGCGATGCTGATCACGATCGCGCTGGTCGCCGCGTTCGGCGCGCTGGTGCTCGGCCTGCCGTGGGGCGCGGCGATCCTGCTCGGCGCGATCCTCGCACCGACCGACCCGGTGCTCGCCTCCGACATCCAGGTGCGCCACGAAGACGACCGCGATTACGCACGCTTCGCGCTGTCGGCAGAGGGCGGATTGAACGATGCGACCGCGTCGCCCTTCGTGTTGCTCGGCCTCGGCCTGCTCGGTCTGCACGAACTCGGCGACGCGGGCTGGCAATGGATCGCGATCGATCTCGTGTGGGGATCGGTCGCGGGATTCGGCGTCGGGTGGCTGTGCGGCCTCGGCGTGGGCGCGATCGTGCTGGTGCTTCGGCGTCGCTACGGACAGGGGTACGGCCTCGAGGAATTTCTCGGCCTCGGTCTCATCGCGTTGTCGTATGGACTCGCCGATGCGATACACGCGATCGGTTTTCTCGCGGTGCTCGCGGCAGGACTTGCGATGCGCCACTTCGAGTCGCGCGACCTGAAAGGACAGGCGATCGAAGCCGTCGAGAAGCCGCTCGCCGAAAGCCAAGGCAAGGCGGCGTTGCCGCCCGAGTCGCCGACCCACATGGTCGGCGATGTGCTCGACTTCAATCAGCGTTTCGAAAGCATCGCCGAAGCCGTGTCGGTGCTGATCGTGGGAGCGCTGCTTTCCGTCGGCCATTTCAGCCTCGAAGGGTTGGCGGTGGCGCTGGTGCTTTTCGTCCTCGTGCGCCCGTTGTCGGTCCATGTGGCGATGATCGGATCGAAGGCCTCGGCGCGGCACAAGCGGCTGATCGCATGGTTCGGAATTCGCGGCGTCGGCACACTCTACTACCTGATGTTCGCGATCGATCACGACCTGCAACAGAGCCTGATCAACCGATTGATGCCTATCGTGCTGACCGTCGTGGCCGCATCGATCGTGGTCCACGGCATCTCGGCCACGCCGATCATGGAGCATTACGAACGCAGCAAGCGGCGCGCGCGCAAGGGCGCGTAGGGGACGCAAACAAGAGTTGCGCTCAATGCAATTGCCGATAGATTTCTTCGGCCAACTGATGCGATACGCCCTCCACGCTCGCGAGCTCATCGATGCTCGCGGCGACTACGCCGCGCAAGCCGCCGAAGCGCGCGAGCAGTTTCTGCCTGCGCTTCGCACCGATGCCTTCGATCTCTTCGAGCCGCGACGTGGTGCGCGTCTTCGCGCGCCGTGCACGCATGCCGGTGATCGCGAAGCGATGCGCCTCGTCGCGAATCTGTGCGATCAGCATCAGGGCGGCGGACTCCTTGCCCAGTTCGAGCGCGGCGCGCCCGTCGGCGAAGACCAGCGTCTCGAGGCCGACCTTGCGATCCTCGCCCTTGGCGACACCGACGATCAACGCGATGTCGAGACCGAGCTCGATGAACACCTGACGCGCGATCTCGACCTGACCCTTGCCGCCGTCGACCAGCACGACATCGGGGAACGAAGCTGCCGGAATGTTCGACGCGCGAGGTGCGCGTCTGCCGCGGGCCGAGGCATCGGGCGCTGCATCCGACGCTCCGGCCGACGCTGCATCCGACAAGGCCCCCGACAAGGCCTCCGATGAAGTCTCGTCATCGCCCTCTTCGTTGTCATCGGTGACCGTCCCCTCGCCCGCTTCGCGCGCTTCCTTGGCGAGTTCGAGATCGGCCGCGACCGCATCGATCACGTCGGCGCCGCCAGCGGCTTCGACCAGCTTGGCATAGCGACGCGTGAGGACCTGGCGCATCGCCGCGTAGTCGTCGCCGGGTGTGATGCCGTCGATGTTGTAGCGCCGGTATTCCCCGTTCTGCATCGCGTGATGATGAAACACGACGCACGAGGCCTGCGTCGCTTCGCCCATCGTGTGGCTGATGTCGAAGCACTCGACACGCAGTTCCGACAGATCCTCCTTCTCGTTCTCGAGGCCGAGCGCTTCGGCGAGCGCGCGCGTGCGCGCCTGCTGCGAGCCCTCTTCCGCCAACATGCGCGCCAGCGCGAGCGCGGCATTCCTCTCGGCCATCTCGAGCCAGATGCGACGCTGACTCTGGGGCTGATGCACGAGGGCGATGCGATGGCCGCATTGCTCTTCGAGTGCCGCGATCAGGTCCTCTGCATCGGGGTCGATGTTGACGATCAAGGTTTGCGGTATGAACTTGTCGAGGTAGTGCTGCGCGATGAAGGCTTCGAGAACCGCCGCTTCGATGACCTTGTGCGAAAGACGGCCGCCCGATTCGACGTGCGACGGAAAATACGCACGGTCGCCCAGATGGCGACCACCGCGCACCATCGCCAGGTTGACGCAGGCGCGACCGCCTTCGACGCGCACGGCGAGCATATCGACATCGGCATTGGCGCCCTCGCTGTTGCCCAGCTCGATGTTCTGCTGCTGGAGCACGCGCGAAAGCGAGCCGATCTGATCGCGTACCGACGCGGCCTCTTCGAAGCGCAACCCGGCCGCCGCGGTCTGCATCTTCGCCTCGAGAGACGCGAGCACTTCGGACGTCTGGCCGCGAAGAAAACGCGATGCGTTCTCGACATCCAGCGCATACGCCTCGGGCGTGATCGCAGACACGCAAGGCGCGCTGCATCGCCTGATCTGATGCAACAGGCAAGGCCGCGAACGATTCGCGAACACCGTGTCCTCGCAAGTGCGCAGCATGAAGACCTTCTGCAGGATCTGGATGCTTTCCTTGACCGCCCACGCATTGGGAAACGGCCCGAAGTATTGCTGGCGCTTGTCGACCGCGCCGCGGTAATACGCCATGCGCGGAAAGCGATGCGCGGTGATCTTCAGATAGGGATAAGACTTGTCGTCGCGAAAGACGATGTTGTAGCGCGGCGCCTGCGTCTTGATGAGATTGTTTTCCAGCAGCAGCGCTTCGGCTTCGGAGCGCGTCGGCGTGGTTTCGATGCGCGCGATGCGCTCGACCATGTGCGCGATGCGCGGGTCGCGCGCACCTTTGTTGAAGTAGCTCGCGACACGCTTCTTCAGGTCGCGCGCCTTGCCGACATAGAGCAGCGCGCCGGACGCGTCGTAGTAGCGATAGACCCCGGGCAGGCCGGGCAGCTTCGCGATGATGCGTCTGGGATTGAAGGCCGGCGGCTGCGCCGGCGCCTGCACATCAGTCATCGTGCGTCGAGATGCGAGCGAATATCGGCGAGTACCGCATCGAACATGTCAGGGGTCAGTCGCCTCGTCTGCGTGTTGTAGCGGCTGACGTGATAACTATCGAACAGGACGATGCCGCGTTGCAGCCCGTCCTGCAACCGGTGGCGTCCGTGATGCGCGAAGCGATGCGCGCTCGCCTTCGATCCGCACGCCTCCAGCACCGCGCGATGTGCGATGGTCCCGAGCGCGAGGATCGCTTCGAGGCGTGGCAGCATCGTCAGCTCTGCTACGAGATATCCGTTGCAACGCCTGATCTCGTCGAGCTCGGGCTTGTTCGCGGGCGGCAGACACTTGACCGCGTTGGCGATGCGGCAGTCGACGAGCGCAAGCCCGTCATCGCGATGCTCGCTCGTCGGCTGCGTCGCGAAGCCGTGTCGATGCAGCGTCGAATACAACAGCGGCCCGCACCAGTCGCCGGTGAACGGTCGCCCCGTGGCGTTGGCTCCGTGCAAACCCGGCGCGAGACCGACGATCAGCAAACGCGCGTCAAGTTCGCCGAACGACGGCACCGGCCGCGCCCAGTAATTCGGGTACTTCTCGCGCACTTCATCGAGGAAGCGCGCCAGGCGCGGACACTTGCGGCAGTCGGGATCGTAGGCGGGTGTCGCGCCGCCGGCATCGACGATCACTTCACGCGATTGCGATACTCGCCGTTGCGCGTGTCGATCTCGATCTTGTCTCCGGTGGCAACGAACGCCGGCACGGCGACTTCGAATCCGGTCGGCTTGATGCGTGCGGGCTTGAGCACCTTGCCCGAAGTATCGCCCTTGACGGCGGGCTCGGTGTATTCGACTTCACGCACCACGCTGTTGGGCATCTCGACCGAAATCGCCTTGCCGTCGTAGAACACGACTTCGCAGGCCATGCCGTCTTCGACATAGTTGAGCGCGTCGCCCATGTTGTCTTTCTCGACTTCGAACTGGTTGTATTCGTTGTCCATGAAGACGTACATCGGGTCGGCGAAGTACGAGTAGGTCGCGTCCTTGCGATCGAGCACGACGATGTCGAACTTGTCGTCGGCGCGATAGACCGTCTCCTGCGCCGATTCGGTCAGCAGGTTCTTCATCTTCATCTTGACGACGGCCGAGTTGCGGCCGGACTTGTTGTAGTCGGCCTTCTGCACGACCATCGGGTCGCGACCGACCATGATCACATTGCCGGCGCGAATTTCTTGAGCGGTTTTCATCGGTACGAGGGAGTTGGAAAAAGAGGATCGGCGAATAGCGACTGGCGTCAGTCCCTGTCCCGCCGAAAAGCCTGCTATTTTAGCAAGGCCGCACGGCGTTCCGCGACGAAGCTGAGTAGCCGATCGACCAAACCAGTCTGCGACGCGAGGTTTTGACGCCACACTTGGGCATGTGCCGACAGTTCGGGCAGCATGCCGCTCCAATGCGCCCAGGCTTTTGTGCAGCCTTCGTGCGGCTGCACGTTCCACGCCTCCCAGAGTGCGCGCTGCGCATCCCGCGCCGCTCGCGGAAGGCCGCCTTCGTAGCGATCTTCGAATGCGTGCAGCTTCTTCTTGTGCGCATCGTCGGCCTGCGGATAGATGTGCCACACGAAAGGCCGAGCCGCCCACTGCGCGCGCACGAACGAATCTTCACCGCGCACGAAGTTGATGTCGCAACACCAGAGCAGGCGGTCGTAGTCGTCCTGGTCGACGAAGGGGATCGTGAATATCGACAGCGAGCCGCGCGCATCGACACCGAAGCAAGCCTCGATCTCGCGCGGCAGGACGCCTTCGGGCGCGACCACCGACCATCGCCGAGCAGGATCGTCGGTCATCGCTTCGAGGAGCGGCGCAAGTGGAGCGCCGGCATATGCGAACAGCGACAGCCGCGTTTCGTTCGTGGCTGGCCTGGGCGCCTGCAAGCGTCGCCAGAAGGCGTCGACTTCAGCGGCGTCTTCGAGGAAGGCAATCCGGCGATCGTCGAGACCGGCCTCGATCGGCACCCCACCTGTTTTCGGACCGAAGCCCGGATAGAAGAAATGCTTGACCAGCGGCAGCGTGGGATGCGGTGAAGGCAGGCCATGAAAATCGTCGACCCATGATTCGGCGCTCAGGTATTCGAGGTCGATCCAGATCGCGGGCCGCGGCGTGGTTGCGCGCGCCATCGCATCGATGTACCCCTGCGGCAGACCGCAGCCGAAGAGTTCGACGACGACGTCCGCCGGGCCGGCAGTCGGCTCCGCAGTCAGCCCCGCTTCGCGCCAGCCATCGGCCCGCCAGCGCACCACATCGATCGCGTCGATGCGCTGGCATTGCGCGTCGGTATCGATTCGCGATTCGATCCGGGCGAACGCATGAAGATCGTCGACGACGAGACGTATCGCGCGCCGCGCAGTGCTTGCCAATTGACGCGCGAGACGCCACGCCACGCCGATGTCGCCATAGTTGTCGACGACGCGGCAGAACAGATCCCAGGATTCGACGCGCGCGACTGGCACGTCTTCGCTGGCGATCACGTCTCGATCAGGCGCGCGGCGCGCAACACCGCGAGAGACTGCCGATATCGAGGATCGTCGCGTATCTCACCGGAAGACGCGCGCGCGCGCAACGCGTGCAGGCGCGATCGGGAACGCAAGTCACGATCATCCTCGATGCGCGCGAGGAGAGCATCCGCGCGCGCGGGATCGTTGCACACGAGCACCATGTCGCATCCGGCTTCGAGCGCTGAACGAGCGGCCGCGACCACGTCGCCCGCGACGCTCGCGGCTTCCATCGAGAGGTCGTCGCTGAAGATCGCCCCTTCGAAGCCGAGGCGGTCGCGAAGGATGTCCTGCAACCAGATCGACGAGAAGCCCGCGGGCTTGCTGTCGACTGCGGGATAGATCACGTGCGCGGGCATGACCGATAGGAGCGCAGGAGCCAGCCACGCGTAAGGCATCGCATCGTCGGCCCATATCGTATCGAGGTCGCGGTCGTCGATCGGGATTGCAACGTGCGAGTCGGCCACGACGTGACCGTGCCCTGGAAAATGCTTGCCGCAATTCGCCATGCCCGCGAGCAGCAGGCCATGCATCAGACTCTTCGCGAGCAAGGCCACGACGCGCGGATCGCGATGAAATGAGCGGTCGCCGATCACGGCGCTCGGGCCGTGGTCGAGATCGAGCACGGGTGTGAACGAGAGATCGATTCCGCACGACACGAGGTCGGCCGCGAGGATGAAGCCGGCCGCCGTTGCTGCGCGCGTGGCGATCAGGGCGCCCTTCTCCACGTCGCCATCCCACAGCGCACCGAGACTCTTCATCGTCGGAAGTTGCACGAAGCCATCGCTGCGAAAGCGTTGCACGCGCCCGCCTTCGTGGTCGACGGCGATCAGCAATTCGGAACGCAACGCGCGTATCGACTCGACCAGAGCGCAGAGCTGCGCGCGGCTCTCGAAGTTGCGCGCGAACAGGATCACGCCGCCGGTGTTTTTGTGCGCAATGCGCCGACGATCGTCGGCCGTCAGCGCCGTCGATGCGACGTCGAGCATCACGGGGCCGATGGTCTTCATCGCATCGAGCCTGAAGCGTCATCGACACGTTCCACGACCGCGAACGCGACCGCGTAGTCGGCGTCGTCGGTCAGCGTGACGTGCGCGATCAACGAGCGCTCGAGCATCCACCTGGACAACAGCTCGTCGGTGGCCACGCGCGGCTTGCCGGACGCCTCCTTCAGGATCTGCGCGGCGCGCCAGCGCATCGGCATGCGCATGCCCAGGCCTAGTGCTTTCGAGATCGCTTCTTTCGCGGCGAAGCGCGTTGCGAGAAACGTGATGCCGCGCGAAGTCTCGTAGGCCAGTGCGTGCGCATGGTCGCGCGCGCTGCGGCGGCGAAAGATCACCATTTCATCGGGGCCGAGTATGCGTTCGGCGAAACGATCGCCGTGTCGATCGAGCGCCGCGCGTATGCGATCGACTTTCTGGATGTCGGTGCCGATGCCGAAGATCATCGCGTTGCTCCTGTCGTCGGCATGGATGCGCGATCGATGCACGCCAGATAGGCGCGGACCGTCGCCGCGAGGCCCAGCTCGATCGCATCGGCGATCAACGCATGGCCGATCGAAACCTCGACGACGCCCGTCACCGCTTCGAGAAAGCGCGTGAGGTTGTCGCGATTCAGATCGTGTCCCGCGTTGACTTGCAGTCCCGCCGCGCGCGCCGCGCGCGCAGCTTCGACGAAGTGCGTCAGCGTTTCCTCCTCTGCCGGCGTTCCGTATGCGCGCGCATAACTCTCGGTGTAGAGCTCGATACCATCGGCGCCCAGATCCGCGGCGCGCCGCATCGCGAACGGTGACGGATCCATGAAGAGACTGACACGCACGCCGAGTTCATGCGCTTCGTCGATCAGCGGCCTGAGCCGTTCACCGTCGGTGTCGAGCTGCCACCCGTGATCGCTCGTCGCCTGCTCCTGGCTATCGGGCACGAACGTGCATTGCTGCGGCCGGACCGCGCGCACGAAGTCCATCAGGTTGTGAAAGGGATTGCCTTCGATGTTGTACTCGGCGCGCGGCCACTCTTTGAGCAGCGCGGCAATATCGTGGACGTCGCCGGCGCGGATGTGCCGCGCATCGGGACGCGGATGCACGGTGATGCCCGATGCGCCGGCTTCGAGCGCGATGGTGGCCGCGCGCGTCACGCTCGGGATCGCGAGCGCCCGCGAATTTCGCAGCAGCGCGACTCTGTTCAGGTTGACCGACAGCGCGGTCCGCGCCGCTGAATCCAGGTTCTGCGGAAGCATCAGCGGATTCATCGCCGCATACCTTCTTTCATGCCTTCTTCGAGCGCTTGAAGATCGAGCATCATCCGTCGCGTGTGAAGGACCTGCCCAGACAAATGATGCTGCAGAAGAAATCGCATCAGCGTCTTCGCTTGCGCCAGCGTGATCGGGTCTCCGTAATCGTCGGCTTCGATGTCGAGCAGCGTCTTGCCGAGAACGACGGCGTCGTCGTCGTCGGCATGAGCGCGCAGGTTGGCGCTCTCGATGCGCACCGGCCCCTGCTCTGGCGCGTAGCGATAACGTGACGTCGCCTCGATCGCCTCGCCGGTCGCGGTTTGCGCAAGCCGTATTGCATATCCTGCTTCGCGCAGCAGTACGACTTCGAAGCGACGCAGGATCGGAGCAGCGGGACGGTCTTCAGCCAACAGTGCGAGCGCCACGAGGTAAGCGTCGAACAGCGCCTCGTGCGCGTCGTCGCGCGCGAGCAGCTTCTGGATCAATTCGTTCAGATAGAAGCCCGCCATCAACGCGTCGCCGCGAAGTGGACGCAAGCCGCCCATCCATTCGGCTCGCGTCAAGGTCCGCAATTCGCTGCCCGCCTGTGGACCCGCAACTGCGCGCGAGCGCGCCTGCACCCAACCGATGGTCAGCGGGGCGAACGCGAGCAGCACGCCGCGCAAGGCCGAGCGTGGACGTTTCGCTCCGCGCGCAATCAGCGCCACGCGACCGTGATGGCGCGTGAGCGCATCGATGATGAGACTGGTTTCCTTGTATGGATAACTGTGGAGAACGAACGCCGCCTCGTCGGCGATGCGGGTTTCCGATCGCGGCGCACGTGGCCGGGCGCGCGCCACTGCACGACGCGGCGCTTCGGTGTCGACTTCCGAAACGGATACAGGTTCGACCGCGAGCGCCTGGTCGGCGCCGCGCACCTCACTCATAGCCGTAGGCCTTCACCTGCGCCGCGCTGTCGGCCCAGCCCGACCTCACCTTGACCCACAGTTCGAGATGACTGCGCGCGTCGAGCAGCTTCTCGATGTCCGCGCGCGCTTCGCTGCCGATCAGCTTGAGCTTGCTGCCGCCGGGTCCGATCAGCATCGCCTTGTGATTCGCGCGCTCGACCACGATCGTGGCCGCGATGCGGCAGAAGCGTCCGCCATGCGGCGACGGTTCTTCGAGAAAACGATCGATCACGACCGTCGTGCCGTAGGGCAACTCGTCGCCGAGCTGACGAAACACCTTTTCGCGAATCATTTCGGAAACGAGAAAGCGTTCGCTGCGATCGGTGAGATGGTCGGCATCGAAGAGCGGCTGCCCGATCGGCAGCAAGGCTTCGATCTCGGCAAGGAGAGGCGCGATTTGCACGCCGGTCTTGGCCGAAACCGGAACGATCGCGACCCACGCGCGCTGCGCCGCGCGCGCCTGCAGGAAAGGCAGCAGGCTCGCCTTGTCGTTCACCGTATCGATCTTGTTGATGACGAGGATCACCGGCACATCGCTCGGCAACATCTCGAGCACGATCTGATCGTCGGGCCCGAAGCGGCCGGCCTCGACGACGAACAGGATGCAGGCGACTCCCGCGATCCCGTCGCGCACCGCGCGATGCATGCTCTTGTGAAGCACGCTCTTGTGGCGGGTTTGTACGCCGGGCGTATCGACGAAGATGAATTGCGCCGTCGCGCTCGTCGTGACGCCCACGATGCGATGGCGCGTGGTCTGCGCTTTTCTCGACGTGATGCTGATCTTCTGGCCGACGAGTCGATTGAGCAAGGTCGACTTGCCGACGTTGGGCCGGCCGATGATGGCGATCATTCCGCAGCGAAAATCCGCGGGGGACTGGATCTCGTCGACTGTCATCGGGGTATCCGCTGCGCCTGCGCGGCCGGGCTCAGGCAACCCGAACCTTCGGCGATCGCGGCGCTTCCATCGGCGCTTCCATCGGTGCTTCCATCGGCGCGTCGCTGGTCGGGGCATCGGGCACCGCGCCGCTTGCCGCATGACGATAGCTCGCACCTGCAACGATGCGCGCGGGCTCGATCACAGCGGCCTTGGTCGATGCGCGCTCGACCGGCGGCTTCGCTACACCGGCGTCTGCTTCACGCGGCTTGGCCTCGGGCGACTTGCGAGTCGAGGTGGCTGCATGGGCTGCATCGTCGACGGGCTTCGCGGCGTCGGGGCTTTGCTCGACCGACACCGGAAGAGTGAGCTGCGCTGATTTCGCGCGGCGCGTGCGCTTGGTGGCGGCGCCCGTCAATGCCTGCGCGGCTTCGAGCGCCTTCTTCGCGGCGGCCTGCTCCGCAGCGCGGCGACTGCCCCCCGCCCCCAGCACCTGAATCGACAGCTTGGCGACTGCGCATTCGACCTCGAACTCCTGGCTATGCGCGGCGCCATGCGTGGCGACGACCGTGTACACAGGCAACGCGATCTTTCGGCCCTGGAGGTATTCCTGCAGCAGCGTCTTGGCATCCTTGCCGAGCGTCTTCGGATCGACCGTGTCGAGCACAGGTTGATACAGGCGCTTGATCGCGCGTCTGGCCACATCGAATCCGGCATCGAGGAAGATCGCGCCGAACAAGGCTTCGACGGTGTCCGCGAGGATCGAAGGACGTCGAAACCCGCCGCTCTTCAACTCGCCTTCGCCCAGGCGCAAGTGCTGGCTGAGTTCGAGCCGCTGTGCGATTTCATAGAGCGACTGCTGCTTGACGAGATTGGCGCGCAGACGCGACAGGTCGCCTTCATCGATCTTCGCGAATTTGTCGAACAGCAGGGACGCGATGACGCAGTTGAGAACGCTGTCGCCGAGAAACTCGAGCCGCTCGTTGTGCGTGACGCTGTGGCTGCGATGCGTCAGCGCCTGCTGTAGCAGATCCTTGGAGGCGAACTCGTGCCCCAGTGCAGTCTGCAGCGCTTGGACATCCATCGAGGTGCCTTCTTAAAGCGCCTTGCTGCTTCCCGCGTAATCGATGGTCAGACTGACCGGTCCGAATAGCGGGATTTTCTTCGTGTACGCGAACGCCACGACGATATCGTCGTTGACCTTCGTGATATCGAGATCCTTTCCGCTCACGGCGGTGATGTCTTCGATCGCGGCCGATCGATCGAATGCCTTCTGTATTTCGATCACCGTATTGGCATTCGCCTGAGCGCGCTTGACCGCCGACAAAACCGCACGATATTCGACGACCGTCGGCAGCACCCGAAGCCCGAGGATGGCGACGAAGCCGATCAGCATCACCAGCACGACGAGGCCGACGACGCTGATTCCCCGCTGACGGGACGCATTGCGAAAACACGAGGGCGCGAAGGTGGGAGCAGAAATCAAGAGCGTCCTAATGAAATGAGCCAATGCGATGCATATTACCGAAATTCATCCAGATGAAAAATGCTTTGCCGACTATATTCTCCTCGGGAACGAAACCCCAATATCGACTGTCGGCACTATTGTCGCGGTTATCGCCCATCATGAAATATTGACCATCGGGCACTTTGCATGTTATCGCGGTATTTCCATCCGAATAAACGCAATTACCCCTGAACGTGAACGAACCTGGAGTGATCACGCCGGAACGCTCGTCATCCTGAAGAATCATGTGGTCGATGAAAGCGCTCGCCCGAGGCAACTTTTCAACCGATTGCTTGGTATACGTGACGCGCTCCGAATCGAAATAATCGGGTGCGGAGACGGTTTGAACCGGTTGCCCATTGATGCTCAATCGCTTGTTGCGATAAGCGATGGTGTCGCCGGGCAGTCCGATGACCCGCTTGACATAATCGACCGATGGGTCGACGGGATAACGAAATACCATGACGTCTCCGCGCTCGGGTGAGCCGACATCGACGATCTTCTTGTTGACGATCGGCAACCGGACGCCATACGTAAACTTGTTGACCAGAATCAGATCGCCGATCATCAGGGTCGGGATCATCGAGCCCGAGGGAATGCGAAAAGGCTCGAACAGAAAGGACCGCAATACGAAGACCACGAGGATCACGGGAAAGAATCCCGCGGGAAACTCGATCCATCCCGGCTGGCGCAAATAGCGTTCACGCAATCGCTTGCGCTCTTCGATCACGCTGCCCTCGTCGGCCCGCGCGTGCGTTGCCGCCAGTGTCTGTGCTTTCGATTGCTGGTCGAATTGCCTGACCGCTTCGTCGGCCGCGACCCGCCGGCGGCGCTTGAGAACGACCGCATCGAGCAGCCAGATCGCGCCGGTCGCAACCAGCAACCAGAACAGGATCACCGCGAAATTGAAACTCATTTGTCCTCCACTTGCAGGATGGCGAGAAAAGCCTCCTGGGGAATCTCGACCGACCCGACCTGCTTCATGCGTTTCTTGCCGGCCTTCTGCTTGTCAAGCAGTTTGCGTTTGCGGCTGATGTCACCGCCGTAGCACTTGGCGATCACGTTCTTGCGCAACGCCTTGACGTTCTCGCGCGCGATGATGTTCGAGCCGATCGCAGCCTGGATGGCCACGTCGAACATTTGCCGCGGAATCAGTTCCCGCATCTTCGCGGCCACTTCACGCCCGCGATGCTGACTGTTGGCCCGATGCACGATCACCGCGAGCGCATCGACCTTCTCGGCATTGATCAGCATGTCGACCTTGACGACATCGGCTGCGCGGAATTCCTTGAACTCGTAGTCCATCGACGCATAACCGCGCGACACGGATTTGAGCTTGTCGAAGAAGTCGAGAACGATCTCCGCCAGCGGAATCTCGTACGTCAGCATGACCTGACGACCGTGATAGTCGATACCCAGTTGCACGCCGCGCTTCTGCATCGCGAGCGTGATCACCGAGCCCACGTAATCCTTCGGCATGTAGAGCTTGACCGTGACGATCGGTTCGCGAATCTCCTCGATGCGACCGGGGTCGGGCATCTTTGAAGGGTTCTCGACCTGGATGACGCTGCCGTCGCGCATCAGCACCTGGTAGATCACTGAAGGTGCGGTGGTGATCAGGTCCATGTCGTACTCGCGCTCGAGGCGCTCCTGCACGATCTCGAGATGCAGCAGCCCAAGGAAGCCGCAGCGAAAGCCGAAGCCCAGCGCCTGCGAGACTTCGGGTTCGTATTGAAGCGACGCATCGTTGAGTCTCAACTTCTCGAGAGCGTCGCGCAGCGCGTCGTACTGATTGCTCTCGATCGGAAAGAGACCCGCGAAGACCTGCGGCTGCACTTCCTTGAAGCCGGGCAACGCGTGCTTGGCGGGTTTTGAGGCCAGCGTGATCGTGTCGCCGACCTTCGCGGCCTTCAGTTCCTTGATGCCGGCGATGATGAATCCCACTTCGCCGGCCGAAAGCTGCGCGCGAGAGACCGATTTGGGCGTGAATACGCCGACCTGTTCGACCAGATGCTGCGAGCCGTTGGCCATCAACAGGATCTTGTCGCGCGGCTTGACGACGCCGTTGAAGACACGCACCAGCATCACGACGCCGACGTAATTGTCGAACCAAGAGTCGATGATCAACGCCTGCAGAGGATCGTTGGCCGAACCCGAAGGCGGCGGGATGCGCGCGATGACCGCTTCGATGATGTCGGGTACGCCTTCGCCGGTCTTCGCGCTCGCGCGTATCGCATCCTGCGCATCGATGCCGATCACGTCCTCGATCTCTTCGATCGCGCTTTCGGGATTGGCGCTCGGCAGATCGATCTTGTTCAAGACCGGCACGACTTCGACTCCGAGCTCGATCGCCGTATAGCAGTTCGCGACCGTCTGCGCCTCGACACCCTGGCTCGCATCGACCACCAGCAATGCGCCTTCGCAAGCCGACAACGAGCGGCTGACTTCATATGAAAAATCGACGTGGCCCGGCGTGTCGATCAGGTTGAGCTTGTAGGTCTTGCCGTCGCGCGCCAGATATTCGAGCACCGCAGTCTGCGCCTTGATGGTGATGCCGCGCTCGCGCTCGAGATCCATCGAATCGAGCACCTGCGCCTCCATCTCACGATCCGACAGACCTCCGCACAACTGGATGATGCGATCGGCCAGGGTCGATTTCCCGTGGTCGATGTGGGCGATGATGGAGAAGTTGCGGATCTGCTGCATTGAATAGGAAGACGGCGGGGAACCCGCGCGCGCCGGACGCAGCGTCGATGCGATCGACGCGCCTGCATTGGAAAATAGTGGAATGAGGGGCAACAAAAAAGGGGCCGCGCTGTCGGCTTCCGCAGTCGACGCCCCTTTTTGCCAAGCCCGCGATTTTACCCGAACCGCGACAGGGTCCCCGAAGGATGGGGATGCGGCGTGCGAAGTCCGCGCGTCTATTGCTTCTGCGTCGGACGCAGCGGCAGATAGAACACGCTCTCGCCGCGACGAACGAGGAGGAACGCCTGCTTCTTCGGGTCGAGTCTGGCCACCTGCTCGTTGAACTGCTTTGCGCTTGCGACGTCCGCGTTGTTGAGGCCGAGCACGATGTCGTCGCGACGCAGGCCGGTGCTCGCGGCGGACCCTTCAACGCTTTCGACCAGTGCGCCCGAAACGATGCCGAGCTGCTTGCGCTTGTCGTCGCCGATGTCGACCACCGACAGGCCCAGGTTGTTCGTCGTGGCCGGCTTGAGTGGCTCGGAAACCTTGGCGGGCCGCCTGGCCTCGGCATCGAGTTCGCTCACGACGATGGGGATATCGCGCGGCACTCCCTTGCGCAGCACCGAAAGAACCGACTTGGTCCCGGGCTTGGTATCGCCGACCGCGCGCGGCAGATCGACCGACTTCTCGATCGCCTTGCCGTCGAACTTGACGATGATGTCCCCGGCGGCCACGCCCGCTCTTTCCGCGGGCGTTCCGGCTTCGACACGGCTGATGACTGCGCCTTGCGGCTTGATGCCCATCGCGTCGGCCACGTCCTTTCCGAGCTCCTGAATCTCGACGCCGAGGCGCCCACGCCTGACGCGGCCGCCGTTTTTCAATTGCTCGACGATGCGCATCGCGTCGTCGACTGGAATCGCGAATGAGATGCCGATGCTGCCGCCCGACCCGGAAAGGATCTGTGAATTGATTCCGATGACTTCGCCGCGCATGTTGATCAGCGGGCCTCCCGAATTGCCGGGATTGATCGAAGCGTCGGTCTGAATGAACGGCAACAGATCGCCGGTGTCGCGCCCCTTGGCGCTGACGATGCCGGCGGTGACCGTGTTCTCGAGTCCGAAAGGCGAGCCGATCGCAAGCACCCATTGACCGACGCGAATCACCTTCGAGTCGCCGATCGTCGCGCGCGGCAGACCGCCCGCCTCGATCTTCAACAGCGCGACATCGGTCCGTTTGTCGGCGCCGATCAGCTTGCCCTTGAACTCGCGCTTGTCGGTCAGGGTCACGATGATTTCGCTGGCGTTCTCGACCACGTGCGCGTTGGTCATCACGTAGCCGTCGGCCGACAGGATGAATCCCGAGGCGACGCCGCGCTCGCGTGGCGTTTCCTGGTTTCCACGGTCACCGCCGCCGCGGTCGCCGCGGTCGCCCCGTCTGCCGCGCGGCGATCGATCCGGGCTCGGAGCTTGCGGCGCGGGTACGCCGAAGAAGCGACGAAACAGCTCCTGCACATCGTCGTCGTCGAGGCCTTCGACCGCGCCCTGACCTCGCACTTTCTCGGTCGTGCGAATGTTGACGACCGCAGGTCCGACACGCTCGACGAGATCGGCGAAGTCGGGCAAGTCGCGACCTTGTGCCGGACCCTGCGCGTGTAGCGGTGGCGAGGCGCAAACCAGCATCGCGCTCGCGAGCGCCGCCACGAAGAGACTTCGCATGTTGCCTTCCTTGAAAGACGCCGGCCCGACGAGTCGGCAAAACACCCGCTCGACTCGAGCCAAAAAAAATCCGGTTCGATCGAACCGGTCGAGAGTGCATCATGCCAGCAGTTTCCGACTGCCGCATGCAGGTGGACGGGCCCGTCGTCCCGATTACCGGGGCGCCTTGTGCTCGACCGTGTTCGCCATCTGCTTGACTGAGGCCGCCGGCGCGTCGCCCACCACCGTCAGCCAATACTCGCCATACCTTCTGGTCACGACGTTGACCGGACCTTTGCTGACATCGCCTTCGGCCACGCCAGGCGGAGGAGCCGACTCGATGAAGATCGAAATCGCGGCGAGACCGTCGGAATAGACGATCTGTCCCACGTCCTCGCGGCCGCCGAACGCGCGACGCACTTCCATCACTTTGTGAAAGCCCGCGATCGGTTGCGCCACGGACCAGCCGGCCCGCGCCAGATCGACCGGGGTCATGTTGCTGGTCTCCGTTCGCCAGCCTGCGGTGTTGGTCGACGACGGCTTGATTGGTGATCGATGATCCACCGTGCCACCGATCACGACATCGGTAAACGCGACCTGCTCGATCACAACGCCCTGGTCGCTGACCGTCTGAGCCTTCAACAGCAGCGAGGAATCGCGATCGAACCACAGCCGGTAACCATAGCGCTGCTTGTCGCGCGCCTCGAGCTTGATGGTCAGCGCCATGTGGCCCGCGACGCGATCGATGCCTTCGGACGAGAGCCGATAGTACTGATCGATGTCGGCCGGCGTGCTGGTGAGAAGCGCGGGGAAGCTGTCCGACCGCGCCCTCTTCTCTACGAGGATGAGCTTGCTGTCGGGGATGTAGCAGCGCACGTCGTCGTTGTGCCGAACGAACTCACGAACCTGTCCATCGAGCAACTCGAGTTTTTCGTGTTCGCCCATCTTGTCCGCGACGTGCGTGATGCGCGACGACTGAACTTGATTGCCTTGTTGATAGATGAAGATGCCCGCGTAGTTCTCCCGTTGTGCCGCCTGCTGAATACGCATGAGCAGCGCGAGCGCATCGACCGGCGCGGGCGAAGGCGCATCGGGCGATGCACCCATCGCGCCTTGGCATAACGCGATGCCGAGGCCGGCCACGAACAGTACGGGCACCCCCGCACGACGCGAGCGATGCAAAAGCCGATTGTTGCGCCGTCCCTCGAGGGTCGGCGCGAAGCGCGATCTCTTCGGCGCCGCGCACGACGCGATTTCCGCGTTCGCGGACGACGCAGCCGTCATGAGTTCACTGGGGAGCGGACAAGCCGGAGTTCGACACCGGCGCGTTGTAAGTCGCCGGTCTGGCCGAGGGACCGCGATAGGCGAAAGGCGTCACGTCCCGATGCGCCGCAAGGTAAGGCGATAGACGATCGGGATCGATCGCTTTCAATTCGCTCGCCCGTGTCTCGGGCTCAGGTGACGGACTTGCCTTCGCGATGACCACATTCGGTGTTTCCGGGACGGCGGCCGGTGCTTGGGGCCGCAGCGCGGACGACTGCGCCGACGACCATGCCGCCCCTTTCTTGTTGTCGTCGTTGCGACCGAGCGGCGATGCGACCCAGGCCACGACCACCAGCGCCGCGGCGATCGATGCGCTGGGCAGCCCGGTGCGCACCCAGAAACGCGCGGAACGTGAACCCTCGGTGCGTTCGGTCCGCCTGGGTGCAACGATGGAAGGCTCGACGGCCAGCGCCACCGAGAAGCGACGCAGGAAATGTTCATCGTCGCCGGTCCCGATGACTTCCTCGGAACGCATCCAGTCGCCGGCACGATGAGCGTCGAGCCAGAAGCGCGCCAATTCGTCCGATGCCAACAGCGCATCGAGCGTCCCGTCGCTGGATCGATCGTCGAACTCGCCGTCGATCAACATCGAGACGCGCATGCGGGCATCGCTGCCGGCCGCGGATGATGGACCGGGGACCGCATCTTGAACATTCATCGTTACCACCTCTTGTCTTTGGCAGTACCCAAGAGCGGCCGCAATTCGGACGCGATCGACTCCCGTGCCCGAAAAATACGCGAGCGCACGGTACCGATCGGACAGTTCATCGCTGCCGCAATGTCTTCGTAACTCATTCCCTCTATTTCTCTCAACTGAATCGCGGTGCGGAGCTCTTCTGGGAGTGCATCCATCGCCCGCCCGATGGTTTCGCCTACCTGCTTACTCATCATCAGCGATTCCGGCGTGTTGATATCCCTTAGTTGGTCGGCCTCCTCGAAAGTTTCCGCTTCTTCAACATCGCTTCCGGTGGTGGTCGGCGCCCTGCGACTCTGTGAGGCCAGATAGTTCTTGGCGGTGTTGATCGCGATTCGATAGAGCCAGGTGTAAAACGCGCTGTCGCCGCGGAACTGAGGCAGCGCGCGATAGGCCTTGATGAACGCTTCCTGAGTCACGTCCTCGATCTCGGCCGCATCGCGAACCAGTCGCGACACGAGTCGATTGATCTTGCGCTGGTACTTGGCGACGAGCAGTTCGAACGCGTGCTTGTCGCCGCGCTGCACGCGCTCGACCAGACGCTGATCGATTTCCCGTTCAGGGGTGGGCGCCATGGGCTCAGCCAGGGAGATTCTTCCCGCTCGAGCCGACTTCATGCCGGCCGGCGCGCTGCGCCCAAAGCAGGAAGCGCTGCAGGCGCCGCGCGTCGCCCACATCCAGTTCGGCGCGCACGACCGCAATCTCGAACATGCGACGCTGTCCGGCGCGATGCGCCGGTCTCAACGACAGGACTGCAAACTCCGGCCCCACCATCGCGGCCTCGCTCAGTTCGACAGGGTGCGGCATCGTGTCTTCGCCCAGGCGTCGCATCGACACGCCCGTGCGTTCACTGAGGAAGACTTCATGGACGCACGAGCGAACCTGTTCGATCCAGCGCCTCGCGGCGACCGCGACTGCGACGAGGGCAGCGGCACTCGCCACAAACCACAACGCCTCGGGCGCCGAATCGATGGCCAGGCGCCCCGCGGCCGTTACCGTTGCGATGATGATTGCACCTGCAATCATCACTGCCTCGGCGAAAGCAAGGCAACGAGACGGCCCGATCGCGATACGCGTCGAGAGACTCATGCGATCAAGGAATGGAACGCGCAGCGCCCGCCGCACGGATCACGGACAGGTCACAGGCGGCGCAGCACCATCGTGCCGTTCGTGCCGCCGAACCCGAAGGAATTCGAGAGGGCCACATCGATCTTCATGCGCCGGGCTTGATTGGCGCAGTAGTCGAGGTCGCACTCGGGATCCTGGTTGAAGATGTTGATCGTGGGTGGTGAAATCTGATCGCGGATCGCCAGCGCCGCGAAGACCCCTTCGATGCCGCCGGCGGCGCCGAGCAGATGGCCGGTCATCGACTTGGTCGAATTGACCACGAGCTGGTGTGCGTGATCGCCGAAGGCGCGCTTGATCGCATCGGTCTCGTTCTTGTCGCCCAGCGGCGTCGAAGTCCCGTGCGCATTGATGTATTGAACCGCATCGGGACCAATCCCTGCGTTGCGAAGTGCGTTCAGCATCCCGCGTCGCGGACCATCCGAATCGGGCGCCGTGATGTGATAGGCGTCCGAGCTCATGCCGTAGCCGATCAACTCGGCGACGATGTTCGCGCCGCGCTTCTTCGCGTGCTCGTACTCCTCGAGCACCATCACGCCTGCCCCTTCACCGAGCACGAAGCCGTCTCGATCGCGGTCCCATGGACGGCTGGCGGTCGGTGGATCGTCGTTGCGCGAAGTCAGCGCGCGCGCCGCGGTAAAGCCGCCGATGCCCAGCGGCGAGATGGTCGACTCGGCGCCGCCGGCAAGCATCACGTCCGCGTCACCGTATTCGATCAGGCGGCCTGCGTCGCCGATGCAATGCAAGCCGGTCGTGCATGCGCTGACGATACCGTAGCTCGGACCCTTCATCCCGAAATGAATCGAGAGCTGTCCCGACACCATGTTGATGATCGATGCGGGTACGAAGAACGGTGAGATGCGCCGAGGCCCGCGGGCGGCATATTCGATGCAGGTCTCTTCGATCATCGGCAGACCTCCGATGCCCGAACCGACGATCACGCCGATGCGCTCGGCATTGTCTTCGGTGATCGTCAGGCCGCTGTCGTTGAATGCCTGGATGCCGGCGGCGACGCCATAATGGATGAAGGTGTCCATGTGGCGCGCTTCCCGGGCCTCGATGTACTCGTCGATCTTGAAGCCCTTGACCTCGCCGGCGATGCGGCAGGAAAACGCAGAGGCGTCGAAACGCGTGATCGGAGCTATGCCCGACTTGCCCGCGACAATGTTGTTCCAGGCCTCAGCAATCGTATTGCCGACCGGGGAGATGATGCCGAGGCCGGTGATGACGACGCGACGACGCATTCGATTGAAGCGATCGATTGAAGCGGTCGGCTGGACCCGGCTTACTTCTTGTGCGAACTGACGTAGTCGATCGCCTGCTGCACAGTGGTGATCTTCTCGGCTTCCTCATCCGGGATTTCAGTTTCGAATTCGTCTTCGAGCGCCATCACAAGCTCGACCGTGTCGAGCGAATCCGCTCCCAGATCGTCGACGAACGACGACTCGGTCTTGATGTCCGCTTCGTTGACGCCCAATTGTTCGGCGACGATCTTCTTGACGCGCTGTTCGATGTTTTCCATGAACTCCTCTCCTCGGGGGGATGGTTGTGACGATGACGAGCGGGTCGCGCCCCAGGGTCTCCATCGGCGCCGAATTGCTCGGTTGAATCGCTCTCGACCCACTACAAAAATTGCGCGGATTGTAGCAGACCGACCTATCGGACCCGCCTTGTGAAAACCGCCTGGTCGGTGTCGGTCAACCACTGAATATCGGGTCATGCCCCGCGTCACGACCGCATCTTTGCACGCAACCCCTACATATACATGCCGCCGTTCACGTGCAGCGTCGTTCCGGTGATGTAGCCCGCCTGCGGCGACGCGAGGAATGCAACTGCGGTCGCGATGTCTTCGGGCTTGCCCAGACGCGCCAACGGTATCTGCGCGGTCAACGCCTCGACCTGCGTCGCCGAAAGACCCTTGGTCATGTCGGTATCTATGAAGCCCGGCGCGACGCAATTGACCGTGATGCCGCGGCTGCCGACTTCCTTCGCAAGCGCGCGCGTGAGGCCCGCGACGCCGGCCTTGGCCGCCGCGTAGTTGGCCTGACCCGCGTTGCCGGCGAACCCGACCACCGAGGTGATGTTGACGATGCGGCCAGCACGTGCCTTGAGCATTCCCCGCAGCACACCGCGCGACAATCGAAACACCGCCGACAGATTGGTTTCGATCACCGCGCCCCAGTCGTCGTCCTTCATGCGCATCGCGAGAGTGTCCTGCGTGATGCCGGCGTTGTTGACGAGAATGCCGAGCGAGCCGAACTCCTTTTGAATCGCATCGATCGCCGCATCGCAGGCCGCAGCATTGCGCACGTCGAGCACGATGCCTTTTCCTTTCGATGATGCAAGCGCTTCGGCGATGCCGGCCGCGCCCGTTGCCGATGTCGCAGTCCCGACGACGGTTGCGCCGCGCGCCGCGAGCTCGGCTGCGATCGCGCGACCGATGCCCCGCGACGCGCCGGTCACGAACGCGACTTGTCCTGTGAGTTCGTGATTCATCGTCGCCCCTTGATCACTTCACGAGTTCCAATGCGGCATTCAACGATGTCGGGTCGAAGATAGAAACGCCACTCAATCGCGCGTCGATCCGCTTCGTCATGCCGGTCAACACTTTGCCCGGTCCGCATTCGACGACCTGCGTCACGCCGTCGTCGGCCATCTTCCCGATCGTCTCGACCCAGCGCACCGGACTTGCGGCCTGACGCACCAGCGCCGACTTGATGGCCGCGCCATCGCGCTCGACGAACACATCGACGTTGTTGATGACGGCGATCGTCGGCTCGGCCATTACAACGTGGGAGAGATAGCCGGCAAGTCGCGCAGCGGCAGGTTGCATCAGCGACGAGTGAAACGGCGCGGAGACCGCAAGCATCAGCGCGCGCTTGGCACCGAGCGCCTTGGCGGCTTCACACGCGCGCTCGACCGCTCCTCTGTGTCCCGCGATCACGACTTGCGACGGCGCGTTGAAGTTGACCGCTTCGACCACCTCGCCTTCCGCGCCCTGCCTGCACGCAGCGCGCACCGCGTCGTCGTCGATCCCGAGAATCGCGGCCATCGCGCCCACCCCCACCGGCACCGCGCTTTGCATCGCCTCGCCGCGCAAGCGAACCAGCGGGAGCGCGTCGGCAAACGCAAGCGCGCCGGAGGCGACCAGTGCGGAATATTCGCCCAGGCTGTGGCCCGCCATCACCGCGGGATTGCCGCCACCCGCATCGCGCCACGCACGCCACATCGCAACGCCCGCGGTCAGCATCACCGGCTGGGTATTGGTCGTCAGTCCCAGGTCTTCGAGAGGGCCCTTCGCGATCAATGCAGCGAGGTCCTGCTTCAAGACGTCCGACGCTTCTTCGAGCGTCGCGGCGACCGCAGGATGATTGCTGCGCGCCGCGACCATCGCGTCGAGCATACCGATCGATTGCGAGCCCTGTCCTGGAAAAACGAATGCGAATGTCATCGCTGATTGGTCACGTTGCGGGTCACATTTCCACCAGCACCGCGCCCCAGGTGAACCCGCCGCCCACGCCTTCCATCAAGACCTTGTGGCCGCTCCTGATGCGGCCATCGCGAACGGCCACATCGAGCGCGAGCGGGATCGAAGCGGCCGAAGTATTGCCGTGCTCGGCGACCGTCGCGATCATTTTATCGAGCGGCAATCCGAGCTTCCTGCAGGTGCCCTGCATGATGCGGATATTGGCCTGATGCGGGATCAACCAGTCAAGATCGGTCGCTGACATGTTGGCGGCGGCGAGCGTTTCGAGCGCGACCTTTTCGAGCACGTTGACCGCGAGTTTGAACACGGCCGGCCCGTCCATCCGCAGAAATGCGTTGCCCGCCACAGCACCTCGATCGACGTTGCCGGGCACGCACAGGATGCCGACGTGCCGACCGTCGGCATGCAGGCGGCTCGCCATCACGCCAGGTCGATCCGCGGCCGTCATCACGACGGCGCCCGCGCCATCGCCGAACAGCACACAGGTGGTCCGGTCTTCGAAGTCGAGAATGCGCGAGAACACTTCGGATCCGATCACGAGCGCGTTGCCGGCCTGACCCGAGCGTATGAAGCTGTCGGCGGTCGTCATCGCATAAGCGAAACCGCTGCACACCGCCTGCAGATCGAAGGCCGCACATTGATTGCTGATGCCGAGCTTCTGTTGAACGATGCACGCCGTGCTCGGAAACACCATGTCGGGCGTGGAGGTGGCGACGATGATCAGGTCGATCGCCGATGGGTCGAGCGCCGCGGCCTCGAGCGCGCGGCGCGCGGCGATGGTGGCGAGCTCGCTGCACGGCGTACCGCGATCGGCAAAGTGCCGTGCCTTGATGCCGCTGCGCGAGACGATCCATTCGTCGCTGGTTTCGATTCCCCTCTCGGCGAGTTCGGCAGCGAGCATCTGGTTGGTGACGCGACGCGGCGGCAGATGGCTCCCGGTTCCGATGATGGTTGAAAAAGGCATGAGCATCGGCCGCCGGCTCGGATCGTCAGAACAGAGAAGCGACCTGTGGTTCATCGGCCGATGCGGGCGTCGATCGTACCGATCCCGAGCCCGCGAGCTCGGGACGCGCGCTCTTCATCGACGCCACGATCTGCGACGCAACGTCATGGCGCGCCGCTTCGCACGCGCGGCGAATCGCGCATCCGAAAGCGAAGGCGTCGGCCGAGCCGTGACTCTTGATGACGAGGCCGCGCAGACCGAGCAGGCTCGCGCCGTTGTAGCGTCGATGATCGACACGCTTTCTGAATCGATTGAGCACCGGCATCGCGACCGCTGCGGCGAGATAGGTCAGGGGATTGCGCGTGAACTCTTCGCGGATGAAGCCGCCCAGCATCTGCGCGAGGCCTTCGGAAGTCTTCAACGCGACGTTGCCGACGAAACCGTCGCAGACCACCACGTCGACCCTGCCGGTGAAGATATCGTTGCCTTCGACGTTGCCGTAGAAATTGAGCTGCCCGCGCTCGGCCGCCGCGCGCATCAATTCGCCGGCTTCCTTGACGGTGTCATTGCCCTTGATGACTTCTTCCCCGATGTTCAGGAGACCGACACTGGGCCTGTCCTTGCCATCGATGGCTGCGACCAGCGCGCTGCCCATGATCGCGAACTGCAAGAGATGTTCGGCCGAGCAATCGACGTTCGCGCCGAGGTCGAGGACCGTCGTTGCGCCGCCGGCCTGATTGGGCATCGATGTGGCGATCGCGGGCCGATCGATGCCTTCGAGGGTCTTCAACACATAGCGCGAGATCGCCATCAACGCGCCGGTATTGCCGGCGCTCACGCACGCGTCGGCACGGCCTTCCTTGATGAGGTTGATCGCCACGCGCATCGAGGAATCCTTCTTCTTGCGAAGCGCGATCTCGATCGAGTCCTCCATCGTGACGACTTCGGACGCGGGAACGATTTCGATGCGCGGATGATCGGCCGCGACTTTTTCGGCGCGCAGGCGTTCGGCGATCGCCTGCGGATCGCCGACCAGGAGAACGTCGACGTCGGCGTAACGGTCGAGAAATCCAAGCGTCGCCGGGATGGTGACCGCAAGGCCGTGGTCGCCGCCCATGCTGTCGATCGCGATTCGGGCGGGCATCGAAGCGGGTGCTGCTTTGATCAAATCGTGCGTGAGATGTGCAACACGATAGGCCAACGATCGGGAATCAATCTCTGACGCCGGGACAGTGGCTACGCGGTCGATTACGAGATCGCCTAAGAGCGATTGTGCGTGATTGTGCGCGCGATCAAGCGCGAGCCGTCACTCGTCGCTCTTGGTCTGGACGACCTTCTTGCCCCGGTAAAAACCGGTGGGGCTGATGTGATGACGACGGTGCACTTCGCCGGTGGTGGGCTCGACGGCCAGCGGAGGCGCGGTCAGAAAATCGTGCGCACGATGCATGCCGCGCTTCGAGGGCGACTTCTTGTTCTGTTGGACAGCCATGGCAACTCCAGATCCAAAACGGCATAAATTGACAAGCGGCGGATTCTAACACGCGAGCGCTCTGAAATTGGAGTTCCGGTCGTGAGGATTGTTGTTGAAACAGCGCTCTAGCGCTCGCTGCCGTCATCTTCGCCGCGCGGTCCGCTCTTGAGCGCGACCAGGACTGCGAAGGGCGACGGTTTTTCGTCGACGTAAGAGAGATTCGCTTTCCCGTCGGGACAGATCTCGTGCCTCGGCGCGATCGGCAGCGCAAGGATGACTTCGTCTTCGATCAGCGCATCGAGATCGAAATCGGTCGCGCCCACGATCGCGTCGTACGCGTCGTCGTCATCGAGCGCGGCGGCCGCCTCCTCGTCGGGCGCGATCAGGAAATGCGAGCGAATCGCGACGCCGTGCGTCATGGGCTGCAGGCAGCGTTGACACACGAGTTCGATCTTTCCGTCGATATCGAGGTCGAGTCGGGGAAGCCCTGCCTTGCCATTGCGCCTGTCCGAAGCGAGCGCAGCTTTCCAGATCATGACGCCCTTGCGATCCGGCGTATCGACGCGCTGCATATCGATCAACGCGAGTTGGCCGCACGTCTCGCCGCCAAGACGCGCGAATTCGAAGAGATCGATTTTCATGGACGTGAATCTTGATTGGAGAACGAGGGAGCCGTAGGTCTTCGCAGGCTTGCGATAATACGGTGCGTTTCGACCCTTGCCGCAACCTTCTTTCTGTCCTTCTCGTGTCTCCACGCCCCCCTCTTGTCCTCGCTTCGAGTTCGCGCTATCGACGCGAGTTGCTCGAGCGCCTGCGCATTCCGTTCGAAATAATCCGACCCGACGTGGACGAGAGCGCGCACCAGGGCGAGGCTTCGGAAACGACCGCGCTGCGTCTATCGCGCGTCAAGGCCGAAGCGATTGCCGCGCAGCGGCCCGATGCCGTCGTGATCGGATCCGATCAGGTGGCCGAGTCCGACGCAGGCGTACTGGGCAAACCCGGCACACACGACAACGCAGTCAGGCAATTGCGCGCATTGAGCGGCAAGGTCGCGCGCTTTCACAGCGGCATCTGCGTAATCGCGCCGCGCGCGGGCGGAACGCCGCGCGTGCTATGCGAGGTCGTCACCACGACGGTCCTGTTTCGCGAATTGAACGATGCCCAGATCGACGCCTATCTCGAGCTCGAAGCGCCTTACGACTGCGCCGGCAGCGCGAAAGCAGAGGCGCTCGGCATCGCGCTGCTTCAACGAATCGAGAGCGACGACCCTACCGCGCTGATCGGCCTGCCGCTGATTCGCCTCGTGACGATGCTGCGCGCGATCGGCTTTTCCGTTTTGCCGACCTGATGCCCGGCGTTCTGTATCTGATTCCCAACGCGCTCGGGCCCGGCGCATTGCCGGCGGTATTGCCCGCACAGACCACGACCATCGCCGCGCGTCTCGACTACTTCATTGGCGAGAATGCCAGGTCGACGCGCGCATTCCTGAAACGCGTCGATGAGGTCGCGCCGCTCGCAAAGCCCCTACGCGAAATCGAGATCGTCGAACTGAGCGTGTCGACATCGGTCGCCGTCTTGCCCGCTCTGCTCGCACCGCTTCTGCAAGGGCGCGACGGTGGTCTCGTTTCTGAAGCCGGATGTCCAGCCGTCGCCGATCCGGGCGCCGGACTGGTACGCCTGGCGCATCGGCATGGCATCGATGTGCGTCCCCTCGTCGGGCCCTCGGCCATCCTGCTCGCGTTGATGGCAAGCGGTCTCGATGGGCAGCGCTTTGCGTTCAACGGTTATCTGCCGACCGACTCAGCCGAGCGAGTCAAGGCAATTCACGCTTTCGAGCGGCTGTCAGCCCAGCACCGGCAAACGCAGATCTTCATCGAGACGCCGTATCGCAACCAGGTCTTGCTGGCTGCACTTCTCGAACATTGCAAGCCGCAAACTCTGCTATGCGTTGCGCGCGATCTCACGCTCGATTCGCAGTCGATCGCCACGCGAAGCGTCGAGAACTGGCGCGGAAAGACGATGGATTTGCACAAGCGGCCCACTGTTTTTCTCATGCTGGCTCTCTGACGCTGCCGCCGCCGTCCAGTACACCCCCTCAATCCCCTCAATCGAACGAAAACGTATAGAACACGTCGACCGCACTCTCGGTCCCGGTCTGCACCTGCAGGTCGACGCGGTGGTAGATGTTGTAGCGAATCTTGAGCAGTGTCGCGGCTTTCGTGAAGCCCTGTTCGAAAGTCACGCGCAGACGCGACGAGATCTGCTTGCCGATCGTCAACAACCCGCCCTGATCGCCACCCAGCCCCGACACGCCGATCTCGTCGACGCCGAGCGTGGCGGCGATGCGCGATTGCAGTCCGGCCGAATCGGACGAGCCGAGCAGGCTCGCCGCTGCGGTCGTCAGCAATCCGAAGTCCGATTTGCTCGAGCCGGACAAGCCGTGGCCGAGCACCAGCCACGACAACTTTTCGGTATCGGGCACGCTCGGGTTGGACGTCAGGCGCGCCACGGGCGCGAGCGCGGTGCCGCTGATCTGCACGCCGGCTTCGACCGCGAGGTTCTTGCGGACCGCGTGAATGTCGAGCGCGGGATTGTCGATCGGTCCGGAGAACGTCAGGTTGCCGCGATCGATCGTCAGACGCTGCCCGTAGGCCTCGTAGGTCCCTTCGCGCACCGCGACCGTCCCGATCGCGCGCAGGTCGGCGCCGACGCCCGCAATGCGAATCACGCCGCCGAGCTTGCCGTCGAAGCCCGAGCCCTTGACCTTGAAGTCGTCTCCCATGTCGAACTTCACTTCGAAGCGCACCGGCACGCTCTTGGCGGGCACGACCTCTTCGGCCTTCTCGCGACCCACGATCACGATGTCGTCGGAAAGGGTCGGGCCGCGCCGCTCGGCGAGTTGCAATGAGCCGCGGTCGGCCTTGAGATCCGCGCTCAGGTCTATGCCCGCCGCGCCGAAACGCGCCGTGCCTGTTCCCGAGACGACCATGGTGCGATCGGTGCGCGAGATCGCTTCGAACTTGTCGAGCTTGACCGCGAGCGTGCCCGACACCTTGCGGTCGGCGAGCCGCAGGTCGCCGCTCGCGTTCAGATGTCCATTGCCCGCCGCGAGCGTCGCGTCCTTGAGAATCGCGCGGTCGCCGTCGAACGCCATGTCGAGACGGCCATCATGAAAGTTGATGCCCTGATCGGGCCAGCGCACGCCGATCGCCTCCCCGCTCGCATGGCCCGCGAGCAAGGGATGCGCGACCGTGCCTTGACCGGTCAGCGCAACCTGCAATCGGCCGGAGAGGTCGAGGCCGGGGCGTCCCGAGAGTCTTGCAAGCCAGCGGAGATCGGGAATGTCGATGTCGCTTTTCAATGCGAGCGGCGCATCGCCGGCCAGGCCCCATTGCCCGTCCCGCTTCGACAGGCGCGTGTCGATCGAAGCTTCAATTCGCCCGAGTCCGCGGCCTGCGGCCGAAACCTGCGCTGACACACGGTCGGCGACGATGGTGGCCGACACCGCGATCTTTTCCGGATCGACGTTGAACTTCGGCTCGGTCAGGAACTGGATGTTGCCCGACTCGCGGAACAGCTTGACGTTGCCGTCGATCGCGTCGCCGATGCGCAGGTCCCAAAGCCCTCCGAACTTGAGCGAGGTCGCGACCTGACGCGAGAAGTCGCTTGAGAAAGTGCCGACGATCGCGAGCGGAAAGCCGCTTGCGCTGCCGGCGGTGGAGATCTTTCCGTCGACCACCGTGAGCCGCTGAAGATCGACTCGGCCTTCGTTGAACTTCAGCCGCGTCGTTCCGACGTCGATCTTCTCGCGGCTCGCGAACAATGTCGCGGGACTTGCGAGCGCGAACGGCACGCGGCCGCGACTGTCGAGGCTGTCGATGGTGCCGCGCCACGCGCTCTTGCCTTCCAGCCCACCGTGTGCCGTGGTCGTGATATCGAAGCGATCGCTTTTCGCGGCAAGCGTCAGCGTGTGTGCGTCGCGCGTGCCTTTGATGTGCCCTTCGGCCGTCTGCACCGTTGGCGCAGCAGCGCCACCGCCTTCGCGAAAATCGGTGAGCGCGATGTCGGCATCGATCGCCCCGCTCGATCCTGCAAGCAAGCGCCCTTGACCTCGCAGCGACTTGAGACTGTAGGCCCTCGTCGTGGCCTTCGCGGCATTTCTCGGTGCGGCCTTGTCGTCGGTTTCCGAGTTTGTCGAGGCGCTCGCGATCGTGCTCGCGAGCGGTGCGCTGATGCGCAAGTTGTCGCCGGCGATGATGAAGTCGATCGCAGGCTCTGCAAGCGTCCCGCCGAGCGTACCCTGCCCCTTCAACGATCCACCGATGCCGGAGCCGAGATCTGCCAGACGCGGCGCGTCGATCTTCCAGTTCAATCGATCCTGCACACGACCGAAGGCGCCTTGTGCATCGACATGATTCGCGCCGATTGCCAGCGCGACATTCGCATTCGAGATCTGGCGAATCACGATCGACGAGCCGGCCTTCGACGATGCGATGAGCGCGCCCTCTACCGTGCCGATGGCGGTGCCCGCAAGGGGCCGATCCATCACGCGACTCGGATCGATGTGCAGGTCGGCGCTGACGCGAAACACCTGCGGATACCGTGCGCTCGCTGCCGCACCCATCGTTCCCGCGAGCTTGAACGCCGCATTCAGATCGGCCTTGGGAAAGTCGCCGAAGTCGCGCGGATTCAGATGCGCGACTTCGCCTTTCAGATCGAAGGGCCGGCTCTTGGCGAGATCGATGGTGCCCGATGCGGTGACGCGGCTCGCGCCGAGGACGACGTGCGCTTCGGCGATGCGAATTTGGCCGCCTGCGTCGCCGCCTTGCCACTCGCCGCGAAGCTTCATGCTGCGGCCCGCATCGGCCAGCGCAGTGTCGATGTGAACCACGCCGTCACGACGACTGACGGCGACACGACCCGCGAACTTCGACGCGATCAGCTTGCCGTGGATCGCGCGCAGATCGAGCGCGCGGACCACGCCGTCGAACGACGGGGTGCCGCCGTTCGCGAACACATAGCCGCCCTTTCCGTTCACATGGCCCGCCGCGCCGAGGTCGGCGGTCACGCTCGAGAGCATTAGTGAAAGCGAGTCGCCGGTGACGTCCGCGTTCAACGACGCGACGGGAATGCGATCGCGGTCGATGCTGCCGGGCATGCCGTTGACGATGCGCAGCGTTCCTCGAAAAGGGTTGGTCCCCGCGTTGGTCCCAGGTCCGGCCTCGGCTGGCGGAATGTCCAACGGCGTGACTGAGGCATCGACGGCGATGTCGCCCTCGGGCAGATCGGCCTTCCAGCGCTTTGGCGAAATGCCCGCGACATGCAGCATCGCGTTGTCGATCGGCTGATCGCGAAACGGCAGCACCCGCGCGCTCGCATATCCGGCGAGCGGTTGATCCTTCGGATCGGAGAGCGAAAAATCCGATGCGAGTTGCAGGTCGGCGAGCTTGCCGGCGATGCTCACGGGAGCGCGATAGGGCACGCGATAGGGACCGTCGCGGGCCGTGCCTTCAGCGAGCAACTGCCCTTCGATCGCGAACGGTTTGGTCGCAGCGAGCGACGCATGTCCCGAGGCCACGCCCCACGGACTCTTCACCGCGATGCGCTCCACGATCCAGCGCTTGCGTCCGTTCTCCAACGCATAGCGGCCGCGCAGATCGGCATCGGTCAGTGACGTGACCTGACCCTTCTGAACGATGTCGATCGCATCCAGATGCAAGGTGTCGATGCGTAACGTGTCGATGCGCATCGCGGCGGGCAACTCGAGCGTGTCGGGCTCTTTCGTGGGCTCATCCGACTTGCCGATGAGGTCTATGGTGAGCTTGTTCGCGCGCGCGTCGCTGATCGTGAAGCGCCGCTCGAACGGTTCGAGCGCATAACGCAACGAGCCTTTCTCGAGCGTGATCACCTGCGTCCTGGTGCGGTACACGAGACGATCGAAGGCGACGCGGTCGTAGATCGATCCGCTCACGCCTTCGATCTTCAATTGACCATGCAATGCCTTCTCGGCCTCGACCACGATGCGCTGCAAAGTCGTTTCGCGGCCGAGCAGCCACGCGCCGACGGCGATGAGAACAATCATCAGACCGACGAGCCCGGCAATAGCCCACAACGCGACGCGCGCCATGCGTCGCGCGCGCGAACGCGGCGCCCTTGCGTCCTGATCGGCCAGCGACGCCTCGCGCGGCTCGCTCAAAACGACACGCCGAGAGAAAAGTGAACGCGCGTCGTGCCGTTCTCGATACCGCGCGCGACGTCGAAGTCGAGCGTGCCGACCGGGCTGCGCCAGCGGGCGCCGACGCCATAGCCCACCGCCGGCCTGAGGTCGGCCAATTGATTGCCCGCATTGCCCGCATCGATGAACACCGCGACCCCGTAGTTCGGATAGCGCGGGCCGAGCCAGTGAATGCCTTCGATGGTTGCCGTGGCGAGATAGCGTCCGCCCACGATCGCACCGGCCCGCTCGACGCCCAGACTCTGATACCCGTAGCCGCGCACCGAACCATCGCCGCCGGCCCGGAACAGCAACGCCGACGGTAGCGTCTCGGTACTCTTGCCCGCGACGGCGCCGAACTCGACGCGCACGATCAAGGTGTTTTCGATACCGATCGGCTGATAGCGAATCGCCTTGCCGTAAATACGGCTATAGGGTTCGCCGCCCTTGACTCGTATGCCCGCGCCGACTTGTCCGCTCGCGATGTAGCCGCTCGTGGGACTGAGCAGATTGTCGGTGCGCCGCAGCGTCACGCCGTAAGTGGCCCCCAGCGTTTGCGTGGAAGTCTGTGGAATATTCGAGATGTCCTTTTGCTCGTACAGATAATCGAGCGACGTGAAGCGCTCGGTGATGTCGGATCCCCACGCGCGCTTGGCGGACAGGCCTGCACCACGGGTGACCTCGCCCTGCACATCCTCGCGTTTGAGAAACGACGAGATCGAATAGCGGTTGCCCGCGGCCGTCGTCGGGAAGATCAGGTCGGCGCCGAGCGCCTGCTTCAGGCGATCGAACGCAAGCGTGGTGCGCAATTGCTTCGCGCCTCCGAGAAAGCCGATGAAGTTGTAGCCCAGCGTCGCGCGCGGCCCCGAGTTGGTCGACAACCCGAGGCCCACCGATAATTGCTTGGCCTTGTTTTCTTGGACGACGACGCGCACCGGCAGCGTGACTTCGCGCGGCAGCGGCGTCGGGGGTGAGGTGGTGGTCGGCGCCGTCGATTCGGCGGCCGACTCGGTGGCCGGTGCGCTGGCCACGGAAGGCGCATCGGCGTTCTCGGGCGAAGGCTGCACGAACGGCGAACGCGGATCGCTGCCCGGATCGGCGACTGCATCGATGCTCACCTCGACGCGCGAGAAGTAGCCGCTGTTGTTCAGGCGCCGCTGGAATTCGAAAATCTTTTCCTGCGAATAGAGTTCACCCAGATCGATCGGGTCGAGATTGCGCACCGTCTCGGGCGGATAGCGTTTCAGTCCGATGGTCTGCAAGGGTCCAAAGCGCACCGCCGGGCCGCTTGCGATCACGACCGTCAGCTTCGCTTTCGAGGTGCGTACGTCGACCTCGGCCTCGCTGCGCGTGATGGTCGCGAACGGATAGGTGCGAATCAGGAAACCTTGCAACAGACGCCGCTTGTTCGCTTCCCACTCGCCCTGCCTGAAGACGTCGCCTCGCGAAAGAGTCCAGGCGTCACGCAGCGCATGGACATCGGGAGGCTCGTTCGCAGGGGCCTCGGCGATCGGACCGACGAACTGAAGATCGATCGCCTCGACCGTCGTGATGTCGCCCGGCTCGATGCGATAGCGCGCGACCCAGCGGTCGCCATCCTGTTCGAGCGCGGCCGTGATGGTGGGTGCGTAATAGCCCTCGGTCGCGATCAGGCGCTCGATCTCGTCCTTGCCCTGATTGAAGAGCCGCCGCAATTGATCGGCATCGATGCGTCCGCGCTTGCCGTCCCGCGTGTCTGAAGATTCGCGCCATCGAATCAGGCTCAGATTGTTGTCGACCAGCCTCTTGAGATTGCCCGGCGCTTCGACCACGACCTCATAGCGCGCCTCGTCGGCGCACGCGCGACCGGCGACACCGAGCGACGTCGCGAGCACGCCTGCGACGATAACCGGGAGCCAGGCAGGACGATGACGCATCGCGCCGGCGCTCAGGCTTTCGCCCGCATCGCGCCGGCCTGGGAAAAAGCGGCGACCTCGACCGAATGAAGGTCGCTGGTTTCTTCGATACCCACCGGCCGGATCGTGCGACGCGGCGCGTACGCCGAGATCAGCGCGCACGCGAGCGACGAGAGATACGGGATCGCCTGCGTCGCAAGTATGCCGACCCATAGCAAACTTTCGTATTGCTTCGGCATCAAGGCGAAGACGCTGCCGATGGCGAGGATGATCGCGAAGGCCATCAGGCTTTCTTCGCGAACCGCGCCCAGCCACGCGAATGCGCTTGCTTTCCCGCCGGCCTGCCAGCTCTTGGGCGTGACGACGAAGGCGCCCTGCTTTTGCGTCAATCCCGCGACGATGCCGCGCGCGATCGCGTGCGACAGCGCCATCGAGGCGATCGAAGCGCCGATCACATCGCGCCATCCGCACGGCACGCGCGATCGATAGAGCGCCGGACCGAACCAGGCCTTCAACACGAAGAAGCCGAGCACCGGGATCACGAAGAGGTCGAGCGGCAGACTGAAATTCTCGGGATTGAGCAGCATGCCGACGGTCCACGCGAGTGACGCCAGCGTGAAGAACAGATGCAGCGCATCGGCGAACCACGAGAACCATCCGGTGAGGAAATGAAAGCGCTGGCCCGCAGTCAGACCCGCCTCCAGGCCGCGCTGCTTGCCGCCCCGCTGGTCCTTTCGGCCCGTATCTCGACGCAACGCATCCTGGCGACCCCACAGCCAATTCCAGCGCCGCTTCAAAATCTGCATCGCGCCGAAGGCCCAGCGAAAACGCTGCGACTTATAGCCCGCGAAGTTCGATGGCGTGAGCCCGCGACCGAGCACTTCGTCGATATAGCGCGTCTCCCAGCCCGCGTTCATCAGGCGCAGGCCGAGTTCCGCGTCTTCGCAGATGCACCACTCGGACCAGCCGCCGGTTTCAATCAAGGCACGCTTCTTCACGAGCGTCATCGTGCCGTGCTGAATGATCGCGTCGCGCTCGTTGCGATGATGCATGCCGATACGAAAGAAGCCGTCGTACTCCCAACTGGTCATCCTCTGAAACGCATTGTGCTGCCAATCGCGATGCGCTTGCGGACACTGCACGACCGCCACGCGCGGGGCTTGGAAATGCGACACGGTGAGCTTGAGCCAGTCGTGATTGACGACGTAGTCGGCATCGATCACACCCACGACCTCGGTGCGCGGATCGGTTTCGCCGAGCGCGAAGTTGAGTGCGCCGGCCTTGAAGCCCGGCCAGTTGTCGAGATGAAAAAAACGAAAACGCTGCGGCGACAAATGTGCGCGCGTATCGCTGCCCTGCACATTGGCGTGCTGGTTCAGGCGCGCCACATAATGTTCGATCGGCTTCCACACGTCTTCGCTCCTGGTGTTGTTGTCGATCACCAGAACTTCGTAGTTTCGGTAGTCCAGGCGCGCAAGGCTCGCGAGCGTTTGAATCACCATCTCGGGCGGCTCGTTGTGGCACGGCAGATGGAGGGACACGAACGGCTCGACCGCATCGAGCGCCGGACGTTCTGGCCTGAAGTGCCGCTGCCAGCGACGCTGCCAGACCACTTCGGTGAACTCGAATGCGTTCGCCAGCAGGATCATCAACATCGCGAAGAGCGCGGGCAACAGCAGGATCAGCATGGCCCAGTCGAGCGTGTTCAGATAGAACTCGAACGGCAACGTCGTCAGCCATACCACGAGCGTCATCGCGGCCTGGATCACGAGGCCGAAGAACAGTCGCCCCGGAAGCCGAAAGCGTGCGAACGCGATGCAGAACGCGACGATCGGAATGAGCGCGAGCAGCGACGCGACCGTGGCCTTGCGAGGCCACGACGGATCGGGCACCACCGGCCCGACGAACGAGAACTTCGGCTCGCGATCCGCGTTGAAGATGCCCCAGTAGGCGCCGGTGCGTCCTTCGTTGTCGCGCTTCCACGGTTGGTCGATCGCCTCCATCAGGTAATAGTCGAGACCCTTCTGCCTGGCGAGCGGCAGGAACTCGCGGATGAACTGGGCTTCGTCGGCAACCGACGCGGTCGAATAGACGATCGGATCGTTCGGCCGTTCCAGATTCTTGATCGGCACGCGGCTGCCGCCGCTGGGCCAGCCGACTTCACCGATGACGATCTTCTTGTTGGGATACTCGCGTCGCATTTCCTCGTAGCGCCGCATCACGTGTTTGACTGCGTTGATGCGCGGCACGCCTTCCCAGTACGGCAGCAGGTGGACGGTGATGAAGTCGACGTGGCGCGCCAGTTCGTGCATCTGCCTGCTGCGCGCGCGGTCCGTGGTCAACCATATGTCCCAGGACTCCGCAGTCGAGACCGGCACGCGCGCGCGGCGCTTGACGATATCGATGTAGTCCATCAATTCTTTTGCCGCAAGGTCGCCGCGTAGCAGGGTCTCGTTGCCGACCATGACACGATCGATGTTGTGGTTGTCGCGCATCAATTGGATCAGCGACTTGATCTCCTCGTCGTTTCTATCCTTGTCTCTCGACAGCCACGCGCCGGCAGTGACCGTCATGCCGTACTCGCGTGCAAGCGCGGGAATCACCGCGGCGTCGATCGCGCTGTAAGTGCGCAGGCGGTTCGTGTAATGCGACAGCATGCGCACGTCGCCGGCCAGTTCCTGCTCGCTCGGAAAGGTGGGGGTATCAGTCAGCGGCGACTGGTCGCGCTGGAAACCGTTGTAGGCGAAGCCGCCGACCTGTCCTAGCCACGGCGGCGCTTCCGGCGCGCGATTGAGCCACGACCAGAACGACCAGTTGGTTGCGGCGATCACTGCGGCAGTCAGGATCGCGGAGGCCACCATCCCCATCGAGATGCGGCGCCCGGACCTGCTTTTCTGTTTGGGGTCGCGCTCGTCCGCGGTCTGTCGACTGCGTCGGACCAAGGGTTCAAGGATGCTCAATGCGGACTGGTCCCGTAATGATGCGCAGCGTTGGTAACGATCGACCGGGGCGCCTCGATGACATGGCGTGGCATGCGGCCCGACGTGCAACATGACATGCAGCGCGCGACGACAGATGCGGTATTCTCTCTCACCCGCCTGATCGGGCGCGAAGGGTCGATGGTCCACGCGCGGCCCGCTTGCAACGTTCATGACCGCACCCACTTCTTCACGAAGCACGCCATCAGCCGCTGTCGACACGGCGGCGCCAGTAACCTTCGGTCCCTATCGCGTCATCGAAAAAGTCGGCGCCGGGGCGACGGCGATCGTGTATCGCGCGATTCATGGCGAGACCGGTCAGATGGTTGCACTCAAGGTCATCCTGTTCAATCAGTCGAACGCCAAGCTCAGCCGTCGCCTGAAGAAACTGTTTGCGACCGAAGCCGCGCTGGCGATGAAGGTCAAGCACCCCAACATCGTCTCTATCTTCGAAGCCGACATCGAAGAAAAATTCGCGTACATCGCAATGGAGTTCGTCAACGGCCTGGCGCTACGCGAGTATTGCAGTTTCGACAAGTTGCTGCCCCCGCATCGCGTCGTCGAGATCATGTTCAAGTGCGCGATGGCGCTCGATTTCTCTGCGCGCATGGGTGTCGTGCATCGCGACATCAAGCCCGACAACATCATGCTGGGCAGCGACGATGTCGTGAAGATCACCGACTTCGGTCTCGCGCTCGACATGAAGAAAAAGAGCGACTCCGACTCGACCTTCATCATGGGCGTGGGTTCCCCGGCCTATATGTCGCCCGAGCAGATCAAGGACTATCCGTTGAACGGGCAGACCGATCTGTATTCGCTGGGCACGGTGATGTTCGAATTGCTGACGGGTCGTCAACCCTTCCGCGCCAAGAATCGCGCGTCGCTGATGTACAAGATCATCAACATGGACGCCGAGGCGGTCAGCACGCTGAACCCCTCGATCCCCGACACGCTCGACCCGATCATCAAGCGCACGCTCGAGAAGGATCTCTATACGCGCTACCGCACCGGCGCCCAGTTCGCGCAGGATCTGTCGTCGGCCAAGTTCCAGATCCTCGACGACGCCGATTCGGTCCGGCTGACGCGGCGCTTCAAGATCGTGCGACTGAATCCGGCGTTCACCGATTTCGAGAATGACGAGGTCTGGGAAATCCTTCGCATCTCGCACTGGCGCGTGGTCCACGAGTCGCGGCCGCTGATGGTCGAAGGCGAAGAAGGAACCAACTTCGGCGTGATCATCGAAGGCGAGGTCGAGGCATCGCTCAAGGGCCGTCAACTCGCGGTCTATGGACCGGGCGACGTGGTCGGCGAGCTCGCATTCCTGTCGCCCGGACCCTCGAAACGCAACGCCACCGTGATCGCGATGGTCGATACCGTTTACCTCGAGGTCAATGCCGCGGCGTATGCGCTGGCCAGCGAAGAGTGTCAGGAACACTTCAAGGAGCTGATCGTCGGCACGCTGATGCGTCGCACGCAGGAGTCCAACGAGAAGTTGATCGCCAATGCGCCCGAAGCGCGCCAGAGCCTGCGCGACGACAGCGAGTTCGGCTTCGGGCTCGTGCCGCTGGACGACGAGATCGCGCCCGCGGACGATTCGCAAGCGCATCGCCCCCAAGTCAGCTACAGCACGCGGGCAGCGACAGCATCCGGCGACCCATTGACGCGGGCCCCCGCTGCTACCCACCGCATGCCGGCGCAGACCCCGACCGCCGCAACCACGATGACCAACCTGCTGTTCACGACCGATGGCGGCGTACGCGTGGTCGATGAGGCCCAGCCGAAACTCAAGTCGGCGGACATCCCATCCCGTAATCGAAGCTGACGCACAATCGGTCGACACTTGCGTCGCCGCGCAGTTGCTGGCGGCGTTGGTTCGATCCGCGTTCGATCCCACCGTACCTGCCGAAAGTCATGACACCTGCCTCCACCGATCCAGATTCGTCTCGCACATCGACCGCATCCACGCCCGTCGCAAAGACCGCGCTCCATGCGCTTCATGTCGAATTGGGGGCGCGCATGGTTCCCTTCGCCGGCTACGACATGCCGGTGCAATATCCGAAGGGCGTGTTGCAGGAACATCTGCACACGCGCACCGCGGCCGGTCTCTTCGATGTTTCGCACATGGGGCAGTTGAAACTGGTCGGACCGCATGCGGCCGAAGGACTCGAGTTGCTCGTGCCGATGGACATCATGGGACTCGCGCGCAATCAGCAACGCTATGCCTTGTTCACCAACGAGGCGGGCGGCATCCTCGACGACCTGATGGTGACTCGCTGCGGCGACCATCTCTTCGTCGTCGTCAACGCCGCATGCAAGGTGCAGGACACCGCGCACGTGCGCGCCGAACTCGGCGGGCCGGGTAAGCCCGGCTGCGACACCATCGAACTCGATGATCAGGCCTTGCTCGCGCTACAGGGTCCCGAGGCCGTGAGCGTGATGGCGAGACTCTGCCCCGCTGTCGATTTCTCGAAGTGGACCTTCATGACCGCGCGCGATCTCGCCATCGGCGGCATCGCGTGCTTCGTCACTCGCTCGGGATACACCGGCGAGGACGGCTTCGAAATCTCGGTCGAGAACAAGTGCGCCGAGGAGCTCGCGCGGCTGTTGCTGTTGCAACCCGAGGTTGCGCCGATCGGTCTGGGCGCCCGCGATTCGCTGCGGCTCGAAGCCGGTCTCTGTCTCTACGGCAACGACATCGATACCGAGACCACGCCGATCGAAGCGAGCCTGACGTGGGCGATCTCGAAGGCGCGACGCGCCGACGGCGCGCGGCCCGGGGGCTTTCCGGGCGCGAAGAAAATCCTCGCGCAACTGGCGTCGGGCAAGGACGGCAAGGCAGCGACTGCCGATGGAGCGATTGCGCGCAAGCGCGTCGGTCTGGTCGGCGTCGAGCGCACGCCGGTGCGCGCGGGTAGCGAGATCGTCGAAGGCGATGGTTCCGTGATCGGACGCGTCACGAGCGGCACCTTCGGCCCCACCGCGCAACGCGCCGTCGCGCTCGGCTATGTGTCGCTTGCTCACGCGGTGATCGGCGCCGAAGTCGCCGCGATGGTTCGCGGCAAGCCGGTCGCGATGCGCGTGAGCGCAACGCCGTTCGTGCCGCACCGCTACTACCGGGGGTGAAGCCCCGGCTCTCTTTTTCAGTCTTCATCGACTTCATCGCGGAAGGATGCCCATGACCGCATTGCGCTACACCCAAGACCACGAATGGATACGACCCGAGTCCGATGGCAGCGCCACGGTCGGCATCACCGATCACGCGCAGGACGCGCTCGGCGACATCGTCTTCGTCGAGATGCCCGAGGTCGGCCGAAAATTTGCGAAGGGCGAACCCGCGTGCGTGATCGAGTCGGTCAAAGCCGCGGCCGACTTGAAGATGCCGGTCGCAGGAAGCGTGGTCGCGGTCAACTACGGGTTGCCCGACGATCCCGCGAAGGTCAACTCCGATCCGATGAAGGATGGCTGGTTCATCCGCATCCAGCCCGACAACCCGGCCGAGCTCGAACAGCTGATGGACGACGCGGCGTATCAAGCCTTGATTGCCAACTGAACACGCGATGAACACCGTCACAGATCCTTTGGTCAAGCACAAGCACTCGACCCTCGATGCCGCGAAGCCGACACGCGAGACGTTGGCTTGCCTCGAACGTCGCGACGCCTTTGTCGCGCGACACATCGGCACCTCGGATGAAGATCAGGCGACGATGCTGGACGCGCTCGGCTATGCGACACGCCGCGCGCTGATCGATGCGATCGTGCCCGCTGCGATTCGCCGTCCCGAATCGGGCCCGCAGGCGATGGCGCTTCCCGATGCGTTGCCCGAAGCCGAAGCGCTCGAGAAGCTCGCCGCGCTCGCCGCGCAGAACCAGGTGTTCCGCTCGTTCATCGGTCAGGGCTATTACGGTTGCTTCACGCCCGGCGTGATCCTGCGCAACGTGCTCGAGAATCCCGCCTGGTACACGGCCTACACGCCCTATCAACCCGAGATCTCGCAAGGCCGGCTCGAGGCCATCGCCAATTTTCAGACGATGGTCACCGACCTGACCGCGATGGACATCGCCAACGCGTCGATGCTCGACGAAGCCACCGCCGCGGCTGAGGCGATGACGCTGTGCCAGCGCGTGGGCAAGAGCAAGTCGCAGCGCTTCTTCGTCGCCGACGATGTGCTGCCGCAGACCATTGCCGTCGTGAAGACGCGCGCCGAGCCGATCGGCATCGAGGTCGTGGTAGGCCGCATTGATGACGAAGCGGGCATGGCCGCGATCGGCGATTGCTTCGGTGTGCTGCTTCAGTATCCGGGCGTCGACGGTCGCGTGGTCGATTACGCCTCGCTGGTCGATGCCGTACATGCCCATGGCGCACTCGCGGTGGTGGCTGCCGATCTGCTTGCATTGACGCTGTTGAAGCCGCCCGGCGAATGGGGCGCCGATGTGGTCGTCGGCACCACTCAGCGCTTCGGCGTGCCGATGGGATTCGGCGGCCCGCACGCCGGTTATCTGGCAACGCGCGATGCGTTCAAGCGCAGCATGCCGGGTCGCCTGGTCGGCGTGACGATCGATTCGAACGGCAAGCGCGCCTATCGACTCGCTCTGCAGACGCGCGAGCAGCACATCCGCCGCGAGAAGGCGACGTCGAACATCTGTACCGCGCAAGTGCTGCTCGCTGTGATGGCCAGCATGTACGCGGTCTATCACGGGCCCAAGGGACTCGCCGCGATTGCACAGCGTGTGCATCGATTGACGACGCTACTGGCTGCGGGTCTCGAAGAGCTCGGCGTCGCCGTCGAGAACGACACGCACTTCGATACGCTGACGGTGGCCTGCGACGCGGCCTTCGTGCACGCGGCCGCATCGGCGCAGGAAATCAATCTGCGCGCGATCGATGCAGGCCGCGTCGGCATCTCGATCGACGAGACGACCACGCGTGCCGACATCGAGCGCCTGTGGCTGCTGTTCGCGCATGGCCGCGCGCTTCCCGGGCTCGACGCGCTCGAAGCCGCGAGCCCTGACGTAATGCCTGCTGCGCTCCCCCCTGCCTTGCTGCGCACGTCGTCGTGGCTCACGCATGCGGTCTTCAACACGCATCACTCCGAGACCGCGATGCTGCGTTATCTGCGCCGGCTCGCGGACAAGGACATCGCACTCGACCGCGCGATGATTCCGCTGGGCTCCTGCACGATGAAGCTCAACGCGACATCGGAGATGATCCCCGTCACGTGGCCGGCGTTCGCGCACATGCATCCGTTCGCGCCCGAATCGCAGACCGAAGGCTATCGCGCGATGATCGCCGAGCTCGAGGGCATGCTGTGCGCGGCGACCGGCTATGCGGCGGTGTCGCTGCAACCGAATGCGGGGTCGCAAGGCGAGTACACCGGGCTCCTCGTGATTCGCGCATGGCATGCGTCGCGCGGGCAAGCGCATCGCGATGTCTGCCTCATCCCGTCGTCGGCGCACGGCACCAACCCCGCGTCGGCGCAGATGGCCGGCATGAAGGTCGTCGTGGTGGCGTGCGACGACATGGGCAACGTCGATCTCGCCGAGCTGGAAGCCAAGGCCAGCGAGCATGCCGACGATCTCGCGGCCGTGATGATCACCTATCCCTCGACGCACGGCGTCTACGAAGAAGGCGTGCAGCGCATCTGCGAGATCGTCCATCAGTACGGCGGCCAGGTGTATGTCGACGGCGCCAACATGAACGCGATGGTCGGGGTCGCCGCGCCCGGGCATTTCGGCGGCGACGTCTCGCATCTGAACTTGCACAAGACCTTCTGCATCCCGCACGGCGGCGGCGGTCCGGGCGTGGGGCCGGTCGGCGTGGCGAAGCATCTCGCGAAATTCTTGCCGGGCCTCGTCTCACACGCTGAAGAAGCGATCGGCACCGTGTCGGCCGCGCCTTTTGGCTCCGCGTCGATTCTTCCGATCTCATGGATGTACATCGCAATGATGGGCAAGGCCGGTCTCACCGCCGCGACCGAGAGCGCGATCCTTGCGGCCAACTACATCGCTCGCAAGCTCGACGCGCATTACTCGGTGCTCTATCGCGGCGATCACGGCCTGGTCGCGCACGAGTGCATTCTCGATCTGCGTCCCATCAAGGATGCGAGCGGCATCACGGTCGATGAAGTGGCGAAGCGTCTGATGGATTACGGCTTTCACGCGCCGACGATGAGCTTCCCGGTCGCAGGCACCTTGATGGTCGAACCGACCGAGTCCGAGCCACTGGTGGAACTCGATCGCTTCGTCTTTGCGATGGTCTCGATTCGCGAAGAGATCCGCGCCATCGAGGAAGGTCGCATGGACCGCGACGACAATCCGCTGCGCAACGCGCCGCATACCGCCGAGTCATTGCTATCCGAAACGTGGACGCATCCCTATTCGCGCGAGGCCGCCGCCTATCCGCAGAAATATCTGCGCGCGAACAAGTACTGGCCGCCGGTCGGTCGCGCCGATCACGTGTATGGCGATCGCAACTTGTTCTGCGGCTGCATACCGACTGAAGACTATGCGTAGCGGAGGACTGAACGACCCTGCACTAGATCGTCGTCCCTGCGGCCTTTAGTCCCCGCGAAGGCGGGGAAGGGACCCAGTGGCGTCTGTCGCAAGACGCTGGATTCCCGCGTGCGCGGGAACGACGGCGGCGTTGCAGAACTGGCACTCGTCCGAAGCCATCAATAGTGCGTTGGGCTGGCCTTCTCCAACGGCTTCGTGACTCGATCGTTCGCGCTCGCCACCGACGGCTCGACGATCTGCACGAAGAGTTCGCCTTCCTTCAACATCCCCAACTCGTAACGCGCGCGCTCTTCGACTGCTCCCGCGCCTTCCTTCAAATCCTTCACCTCGGCTGCGAGCCGGGCGTTGCGCGCTTCGAGGTCGGTATTGGTTTTCTTCTGCGTCTGAAGCTGGCGCTCGGCGTCGCGCACCTTCATTCGGCCGCCCTTGCCGAGCCACAGGGGAAACTGGATCGCGATCAGCAACGCGACGAGCGCAATCGGGATCAGGCGCATCGCGTGTGAGGCCCTGCGATCTACTTGAGGTTGTAGAACGCGCTGCGACCCGGATAGCTCGCGATGTCGCCGAGATCTTCTTCGATGCGCAGGAGCTGGTTGTACTTCGCAATGCGGTCGGTGCGGCTCATCGAGCCGGTCTTGATCTGCATCGCATTGGTCCCGACCGCGATGTCGGCGATGGTCGTGTCCTCGGTCTCGCCGGAGCGATGGCTGATCACCGAGGTATAACCGGCACGCTTGGCCATCTCGATCGCGGCAAAGGTTTCGGTCAATGTGCCGATCTGATTGATCTTGATCAGGATCGAATTCGCGATGCCCTGCGCTATGCCTTCACGCAGGATGCGCGTATTGGTGACGAACAGATCGTCGCCCACCAATTGCACGCGTTTGCCGAGCGCCTGCGTGTGCAGCTTCCAGCCTTCCCAATCGCCTTCGGCCATGCCGTCTTCGATCGAAAGGATCGGATACTTGTCGCACCACGTCGCGAGCAGATCGGTGAA
>JBBRQU010000023.1:0-63737 GCA_038225855.1 Burkholderiales bacterium
AGGCATGTCGTTTCTCCTTGGGTCGGTGGGTCAGGCGTACGGCATCATGGCGCGGACACTGTTCATGTTGGATTCATGAACGGCCGTCGAGCCGCGAAGCTGGCGCTTGGTCTTGGTGGATTTCTTGGTGAGGATGTGGCGCTTGAAGGCTTGACCGCGCTTGACGGTTCCGCCTGCCCGCACCACGAAACGCTTCGCAGCGCTCTTCTTGGTCTTCATCTTGGGCATGACTAACTCCATATTGGATGTCGGAAGGTGGTCGCGATGCGACGCTTGAAACCTGACGACACTTGTTATTCGACAATGGCAAGTAAACCACCGTCTCCCCGGCGCAGGCCGGGGCCCAAGTTGCTTCGATGTCCTGAGGGCATCCACGAAACTTGGATCCCGGCCTTCGCCGGGATGACGATCAGTGGCGACAACATCGCCACTGACCCTCACTACTCTTTCGTTACTTCTTCTTCTTCGGCCCGATCACCATCACCATCTGACGGCCTTCCATCTTCGGAAACTGTTCGACGATACCCACCGGCTCGAGGTCGGCCTTGACCTTCTCGAGCAAGCGCTGTCCGATTTCCTGGTGCGCCATCTCGCGACCCCGGAAGCGCAACGTGACCTTGGTCTTGTCGCCTTCTTCGAGGAAACGCGTCAGATTGCGCACCTTGATGTTGTAGTCGCCCTCATCGGTGCCCGGACGGAACTTGACTTCCTTGACCTGGATGATCTTCTGCTTTTGCCGCGCGTCATGCGCCTTCTTCTGTTCCTGGTATTTGAATTTTCCGTAATCCATCAACCGGCAGACGGGGGGCTCGGCCTGCGGTGCGATCTCGACGAGATCGACCTCGGCTTCCTCCGCCATGCGCATCGCGTCGGGAATACTCACGACGCCGAGCGGTTCATTGTTCACGCCGACCAGGCGTACTTCAGGCACGTTGATCTCGCCGTTCAGGCGATGCTGCGATTTATCTGTAGCGATTGCGTATCTCCATATAGAGATGGGGAAAAGAAACCGTGCGCTTCACGCGGTCGGGTTGTTGGTCCTCGCAGCGACCTCTGCCGCCAGTCGCTTGCCGAACTCGGCATGGGGCATCACCCCCATGTCCACACCCCCACGGGCACGCACGGCCACTGTGCCAGCCTGCACCTCCTTGTCCCCGATGACGAGGATGTACGGAAGCTTCTGCACGCTGTGCTCGCGGATTTTATACGTGATCTTCTCGTTTCGCAAATCGGCGTAAACTCTAAAGCCTTGTTTTTGCAACGCTAATGCAACACTCTGGGTGTAGGCCGATTGCGCATCCGAGATATTGCAGACCACCACCTGCACGGGAGCGAGCCACGCGGGCATCGCGCCCGCGAAATGCTCGATCAACATGCCGATGAAACGCTCGAGCGATCCGACGATGGCTCGATGCAGCATCACCGGCACGCGGCGCGTGTTGTCTTCGGCGACGTACTCGGCGCCGAGCAGACCGGGCATCGAGAAGTCGACTTGCATCGTGCCGCACTGCCATTGACGACCGATCGAGTCCTTCAGCGTGTATTCGATCTTCGGGCCGTAGAAGGCACCCTCTCCGGGAGAAAGCGTGAACTCGCATTCCGATGCGCGCAGCGATTCGGCCAGCGCGAACTCGGCCTTGTCCCACACCGCGTCGTCTCCGATGCGCTTGTCGGGCCGCGTTGCGAGCTTGTAGATGATCTGATCGAAGCCGAAGTCGGCGTACACACGACGCAATAGCGCGGTGTATGCGACGCACTCTTCGAGGATCTGTTCTTCGGTGCAGAAGATGTGACCGTCGTCTTGCGTGAAGCCGCGCACGCGCATGATGCCGTGCAGACTGCCCGACGGTTCGTTGCGATGGCAATTCCCGAACTCGCCGTAGCGCAATGGCAAGTCGCGATAGCTGCGCAGTCCGTGATTGAAGATCTGGATGTGACCGGGACAGTTCATCGGCTTGACCGCGTAGCCCCGATTCTCCGACTCGGTGAAGAACATGTTGTCCTTGTAGTTGTCCCAGTGGCCGGTCTTCTTCCACAGTGACACGTCGAGAATCTGCGGACCTTTCACTTCGAGATAGCCGTTGTCGCGATAGACCGCGCGCATGTAAGCCTCGACCTGCTGCCAGATGGTCCATCCTTTCGGATGCCAGAACACCAGGCCCGGCGCTTCTTCCTGCATGTGAAAGAGATCGAGCGCGCGCCCCAGCTTGCGATGGTCGCGCTTCTCGGCTTCTTCGAGCATGTGCAGATAGACGTCCTGCTCTTCCCGGGTGGCCCACGCGGTGCCGTAGATGCGCTGAAGCATCTCGTTGTTCGAGTCGCCACGCCAATACGCACCCGCGACCTTCATCAGCTTGAAGACCTTGAGCTTGCCGGTCGATGGCACATGAGGGCCGCGGCACAGATCGATGAAGTCTCCCTGGCGATAGAGCGAGATGTCCTGCTCGGCGGGAATCGCGGAAATGATCTCGGCCTTGTAGTCCTCGCCGATCGATTTGAAGAACGCGACCGCATCGTCGCGCTTCCACACCTCGCGCTTGACCGCTACGTCACGCTTGGCGATCTCGGTCATGCGCTTCTCGATCGCCGCGAGGTCATCGGGCGTAAACGGGCGTTTGTAGGAGAAGTCGTAGTAGAAGCCGTTGTCGATCACCGGGCCGATCGTGACCTGCGCATCGGGAAACAATTCCTTCACCGCATCGGCCAGCAGATGGGCGGTGGAATGACGGATCAGGTCGAGGCCGTCTGCGTCCTTGGCCGTGACGATGGCGAGCTCGGCATCGTGGTCGATCACCGCGGACGTATCGACCAGACGCATCGGGGCATCGCCGACCTTGATCTTGCCGCCGAGCGCGGCTTTCGCAAGACCCGGGCCGATCGAAGCCGCGACGTCGGCGACAGTGACCGCATGATCGAAAGAGCGTGTCGATCCGTCAGGGAGTCTGATGTTGAGCATGGCGAGTTCCAAAGATGAGGTCGCGAAAATAAAAAAGCGCGGACAACCGCGCTTTTCATTGGGGTGCCTGATCGATGCGATCGGCACCGGCATGCGGCTGCTTATTCGATGGATGTTCCCTGCGTTCGCGGTGCCATAACCCTGATTGGCTTTCGCCCGGCCCTTTCGCGTGCCTGGTTGAAGCTGCCTGTTCCAAATGCTGGTAGGCGCGATTGGACTCGAACCAACGACCCCCACCATGTCAAGGTGGTGCTCTAACCAGCTGAGCTACGCGCCTGCAAAAAGAGGCGGAAGTTTATCACGCGTGTCGCGCTCTTCCCCTCGGGGCGAGGAGGATTCACAACGCGACCTGAGCGGCGTCATCACTGCGCTGTCGCCGCGTCATCAATCCGTCCAGAGGACTTCATCGCCATGTCATCTGCAGCCGATTCAATGCCGGCTCAGCATGAATGCCCCTCTGAATTACTCGTTGACCCCGACTTTCTTTGCCGCGCCGCCTCCGAATTCCACGCAAGAAGAAGCGCCGTCGCATCGCTATCGCACCATCTGGATCTCCGACGTGCACCTGGGCACGGCCGGATGCAAGGCCGACTTTCTACTCGACTTCCTGAAGCGCACCGAGTCCGACACGCTCTATCTGGTCGGCGACATCATCGACGGCTGGCAACTGAAAAAAGGATGGACCTGGCGACAGTCGCATAACGACGTCGTCCAGAAGATCCTGCGCAAGGCGAGGAAGGGCACGCGCGTGATCTACGTGCCCGGCAATCACGACGAGTTCGCGCGCGGCTATGTCGAGCACGCGTTCGGCGGCATCGACGTGGTTTACGAAGCCACCCACATCACCGCCGACGGCAGGCGCCTCCTGGTCACGCACGGGGACCTGTTCGATGGCGTGATCCAGCAGGCCAAGTGGCTCGCGCACCTCGGCGACTCGCTCTACACACTGATCCTCGCGCTGAACCACTGGTTCAACCGTGCGCGCGCGCAAATGGGATTCGGATACTGGTCGTTGTCGCAATACCTGAAACACAAGGTCAAGAACGCCGTCAGCTTTATCGGCGACTACGAATGCGCGCTCGTCAACGAAGCGCGCCGCCGCGGATTCGACGGCGTGGTGTGCGGGCACATCCACAAGGCGGAGATTCGCATGATCGATGGCGTGCTCTATTGCAATGACGGCGACTGGGTCGAGAGCCTCACCGCGCTCGTCGAGGACCATGCGGGGCATCTCGAAATCATCGAATGGAAAGCGCCGCAGGAGCGCGCGCGCAGCGCAAGCCCAACGCTCGCGGCGGCCGCGCGATGAAAATTCTCATCGTCACCGACGCGTGGGATCCGCAGGTCAACGGCGTCGTGCGCACACTCAAGTCCACGCGGCGCGAACTGGAAAAGATGGGACACGACGTCGATCTCCTGACGCCGCAGGAATTTCGCACGGTGCCTTGCCCGACCTATCCCGAGATCCGTCTTTCGATTTTCCCGAAGCGTCGCGTCAAGCAGCGCATCGCAAACGCAAGGCCCGATGCGATTCACATCGCCACCGAGGGTCCGCTCGGCATCGCCGCGCGCGCCCATGCGATCAAGCAAGGCCTGCCGTTCACGACCGCGTACCACACGCGCTTTCCCGAATACCTGAAGGCGCGAGTCGGCATTCCGCTGGCGATCACCTATCGCTTCCTGCGCTGGTTCCATGGAAAGTCGCAGGCGATTCTCGTTCCCACGCGCGTCGTCAAGGCCGATCTCGAAAGCGCGGGCTTTGCTGCCGAGCGCGTCGTGCTCTGGTCGCGCGGCGTGGAGCTCGACGTCTTCAAGCTAGGTCCTCGCGCGACCAACGATTTGCGTCCACCGATCTTCCTTTATGTCGGCCGTGTCGCCGTCGAGAAGAACATCGAGGCTTTCCTCGAACTCGATCTGCCGGGCAGCAAGTGGGTCGCGGGTGAAGGTCCGTTGCTGCCGCGCCTGAGACTCGAACATCCCGGCGTGCGCTTCACGGGCGTGCTCGATCAGAAGCAACTGGCGGAGGTCTACAACGCCGCCGACGTGTTCGTCTTCCCCAGCAAGACTGACACCTTCGGCCTGGTGCTGCTCGAAGCGCTCGCCTGCGGATGCCCGGTCGCCGCCTATCCCGTGACGGGGCCGATCGACGTCATCGGCGACTCGCCTGCCGGAGCGCTCGACGACGATCTCGAGCTTGCTTGTCGGAGCGCTCTAAAGATAGCTCGTACGACTGCACGCGCGCATGCCGAGCGCTATTCGTGGGAGTCGTGTACGCGGCAATTCGTCGCTCATCTGCATCCGATCGCCGATGCGACCGCCCTGCGCAGCGACGGCCAATTGATCGGCCGCGAAAGCGCATCGCGATGACGCCTCGCGATCGCGTTCATTCGGCCGATGACGAGACCCGCAAGACTCTCGAGATTCAAGAACTCGAAAGCCCGTACAAAAGCATCGGCGGTCCGGGCCGCATCTGGAACGCCCTGCGATATTCGATGCGCGGCCTCGCGCTGGCGCTGCGCCTCGAAAGCGCATTCCGGCAGGAGCTGATCCTCGCCGCGATTCTGGTCCCGCTGGCATGCGCTCTTCGCCTGCCTGCGCTCGACACGCTCGCGCTGATCGGATCGATCGTGATGGTGTTGATCGTCGAGCTCGTCAACTCGAGCATCGAGGCAGCCGTCGATCGCATCTCGCTCGACCATCACCGGCTCTCGGGTCGCGCAAAGGATCTCGGCAGCGCCGCCGTGTTTCTCGCGCTGATGCTGTGTATCCTCGCGTGGCTATTGATTGCAGGCCCGGTGCTCGCGTCGCGCGTCGCGCATGGGATGTGACGAGGCCGGGACAACCGACATGCAGACCATTCACCTTTTTCTGTGGCGTCACGCCGAAGCCGAGGACAGCATGCCCGATCTCGCGCGCCCTCTCACGGCGCAAGGCAAGCGTGATGCCGCGCGCGTCGCGCGGGCGCTGGCCAAGCGCATGCGCGACAATACGCGACTGGTCGTCAGCCCCGCATTGCGTGCGCGCGAAACAGCCGAGCCTCTGGTCGCCAGGACTTCCTTGCACGTCGAGATCGATCAACGGCTCGCACCGGGCTCGAGCTCGAACGACGTCTTCGCTTCGCTCGAAGACCATGTCATCGCGTGCAACGGCGACGCGCCTTTGATCGTGATGGTCGGGCATCAACCATGGATCGGTCAGGTCGCGCGACGCTTGCTGACCGACTCGCAAGGCGACTGGAGCGTGAAGAAGGCTGCGGCGTGGTGGCTGGTGCGCCGCGCGCGCGACGGCAACGGCGAATGGACGCTGCGCACGGTGTTCGATCCCGACCTTCTGTGATGTGCGCAATGATTGCGTGCTTCGAAACCGAACACTTCAGCGTTCGCATCGTGCCGGCCCCGGGCGAAGGCGCGGCGATCGTCGATCCCGACATTCGTGCGGCCCAGCAGCTTCGCTACCAGGTCTTCGCCGAAGAGATGGGCGCGCATTTCACGACCGCATCGACCGGCATCGATCAAGACATCTACGACGTCTTTTGCGATCACCTGATCGTGCGCGACAAGATCACGCGGCAAGTGGTCGGCACCTATCGCATCCTGCGTCCATCCGCCGCGAAGCGCCTCGGCTATTACGCCGACACCGAGTTCTTCACGACGCGGCTCGATCGCATCAAGCCGACACTGGTGGAGTTCGGCCGCTCGTGCATCCATCGCGGCTATCGCAGCGGACCGGTCATCATGCTGCTGTGGACTGCGCTCGCGCGCTACATGATCGCCGGCGGCTACGAGCACGTGATCGGTTGCGCGAGCGTCAGCATGCGCGATGGCGGACATCAGGCGGCGAGCCTGTTTCATCGGCTCAGGGACGAGCACATCGCCGACGCCGAATACCAGGTGTTTCCGCGCCACCCCTTACCGCTGGCGCGGCTCGCGTCCACGCTCGCTGTCGAAGCGCCGCCGCTGATCAAGGGATACCTGCGCATCGGCGCGAAGATCTGCGGCGATCCCGCGTGGGACCCGCACTTCAACACTGCCGATTTTTTCATGCTGCTGTCGATGTCGCGCATGAACCCGCGCTATGCGCGGCACTTCGGCATCGATGGGGCGGCGCCTGCCGATGCATGCGAAGCGGACCAGCCGTTGCCGTACATCGAGCAGCGACGGGTCGCTTGACGCGTTCCCGTGGATCCCGCGAATGCGGGAATCCAGCGTCGTCAAAGCAAGTCGCTGGGTCCCCTCCCCGCTTTCGCGGGGACTAAAGGCAGCGGGGACGACAGATTGCATTTCCCGCTTGCGCGGCAACGCCAGTCACGTCAGCTCGATCTCCATGCCCAGCCTGGCCCACTCGCCGATTTCCTGACGCAGACTGAACTCGGTCAGCGGATGGTCGGCGAGCCACGCAGGCTCGGCGCGCAGCGCATAGCCGCGCGCGGTGACCTTCAAGGCAAGCCGCGACACGTCCAGATCGATACGTCGACGATGCACCAGCACCGCGATGCGCAGACACAGCACCGCCAGCCACTCGGTCGAATCGTCGACCATCCCTTCGAGCTTGCTCAACTTGCCGGCATGGCCGAGCACCAGCAAGGCGACCTTGGCCTGATCCATTTTCGAGAAGCCCGGCATGTCGGCGTTCGACAGGATGTAGGCCGAGTGCTTGTGATACGCGGCATGCGAAATCGACAGCCCGATCTCGTGCAGCATCGCGGCCCATTGCAGGCGGTGCGCGATATCGACGCTCGCTTCGTCGTCGCCCTTGACGATCTGGCGCAGCAGATCGACCGCGAGCCGCCCGACGCGACGCGCCTGCGCGCGATCGACGCCATAGCGCTCGGTGAACTGCTCGATGGTCGCGTCGCGCATGTCGTGATGCTCGCTGCGGCCCAGCAGGTCGTAGAGCACGCCCTGGCGAAGCGCGCCGTCGGACACATCGACGCGCTCGAGCTCGAGCATCTTGAAGACCGCCGACATGATCGCGAGGCCGCCCGGCAAGACCGGGATGCGATCGGGCTTCAACGCTTCGAGCTTCAGTCGGTTGGCGTTGCCCGCCTTGAGCATCAACTCGCGCAGGGAGGTAAGCCCTTCGCGCGTGATGCCTTCCGTAGCGAGGCCATTTTGCTCGAGGATTTCGCCGAGCGCCCGCGCAGTTCCCGATGACCCGATCGCGTGTTGCCATCCGGCGTCGAGATAGTCGCGCGCGATCACCTCGAGTTCCTTCTGCGCGGCGAGCTCGGCTTCCTTCAAGTTGTGTTTGTCGATTTCGCCGTCGGGAAAGAACTTAAGGCTGTAGCTCACGCAGCCCATGAAGAGCGACTCCATCAACCGCGGCTCGTGGCCTTCACCGATGATGAATTCGGTCGAGCCGCCGCCGATGTCGACGACCAGCGTCCTGCCCGGCGAGATCGGCGTGGTGTTCACGACGCCGGTGTAGATCAGGCGCGCTTCCTCGCGTCCCGCGATCACTTCGATCGGGAAGCCGAGCGCATCTTCCGCGCGCAGCAAGAAATCGCGCGCGTTCTTCGCGACCCGCAGCGTGTTGGTGGCGACCGCGCGAACCGAGTGCGGCGCGAACGAGCGCAAGCGTTCGCCGAAGCGTTCGAGCGCAAGCAGTGCGCGCTGCTGCGATTCGGCATCGAGCCGCTTCTCGCGCGTCAGGCCCGACGCGAGTCGCACCGTTTCCTTGAGACTGTCGAGCGGATAGACCTGCGTTCCCGCAGGCGTCTTGACGACGCGCCCGATCAAGAGACGAAAGCTGTTGGACCCGAGGTCGACGGCGGCGAGCAATTCGGAAACGGGCATGGAGGCGAAAGTAGAATGAGAATGCGCCCCGGATGTTACCGAATGGTCAGCAGCGGCCTTGCCTCTGTGTCGTATCCGCCGCTCTCACCGCGTCGCGCGTAGTCGCATTCCTGAAATATTCGCCAACGAAGCTTCGAGGATTTGTCTTTGACCAAGCGCGTGCCCACCCACAATTTCCTCAATCGCGAACTGTCGCTGCTGGCGTTCAACGAACGCGTGCTCGCGCAGGCCGAAGACGCTTCGCTGCCGCTGCTCGAACGCCTGCGCTTTCTGTGTATCGCGAGCAGCAACCTCGATGAATTTTTCGAAGTGCGCGTGGCGGGACTGAAGGAACAACTGCGGATGAATCCGTCGCATGCCGATGTCGATGGACTGCCGGTGGCCGAGACGCTCGCCTTGGTTTCAACGCGCGCACACACGCTCGTCGCGCGTCAGTACGCGTTGCTCAACCAGACGCTGCTGCCGTTGCTCGCCGCCGAAGGCATCGTGCTTCATCTGGCTGCGAACTGGAACGAGGCGGTGGGCGCCTGGGCGCGCGACTATTTTCGTCGGGCGATCCTGCCGGTGCTGACTCCGATCGGACTCGACCCCGCGCATCCGTTTCCGCGCGTGCTCAACAAGAGTCTCAACTTCGCGGTCGAGCTCGGAGGCCGCGATGCCTTCGGTCGCAAGTCGGGTGTGGCGATCGTGCAGGCGCCGCGCGCGCTGCCGCGGTTGATCAGCCTGCCCGGAAACCTCTCCACCAATTTGTCCGATCGGTCGCACGTGATCGTGATGTTGACGACCATCATGCAGGCCCATGTCTCGGAGTTGTTCGCGGGCATGGAGGTGCACGGCTGCCACGCGTTTCGCGTCACACGCAACTCGGATCTGTTCGTCGACGACGAAGAGATCACCAACCTGCGCGTCGCGCTTCAGGGCGAACTGCCGCAGCGTCACTACGGCGATGCGGTGCGCCTCGAGATCGCCGACACCTGTTCGGATGCCATCGCGCAATTATTGAAGCGCGAGTTCGCGCTCGACGACGCCGACGTGTACCGCGTCGCTGAGCCGGTCAATCTCGTGCGTCTGATGCAATTGCCCGAGATGGTGGCGCGGCCCGACCTCAAGTTCCCTCCCTTTCATCCGTCGCTGCCGCCCGAGATTCGCAAGGCGGCTCAGAAGAACGCGGACATCTTTCAGACCATCGCCAAGCGCGACATCCTGGTCCATCACCCCTATCAATCGTTCGTCCCGGTTCTCGATTTTCTCGAAGCCGCGGCGACCGATCCCGATGTCGTCGCGATCAAGCAGACCATCTATCGCACCGGCAGCGATTCGGCATTGATGCAATCGTTGCTGCTGGCCGCGCGCAGCGGCAAGGAAGTGACCGCGGTGGTCGAGCTGATGGCGCGCTTCGACGAAGAGACCAACATCAACTGGGCCTCGCGCCTCGAAGAGATCGGCGCGCACGTGGTGTACGGCGTGGTGGGCCACAAGACCCACGCGAAGATGGTGCTGGTGGTGCGACGCGAGATGGCGTCCGACGGCACGGCCGTGCTGCGCCGCTACGCGCATCTCGGAACCGGCAACTACCACTCGGGCACCGCGCGCGCCTACACCGACTTCGGATTGTTCACGGCCGATGAAGATCTGTGCAGCGACGTGCACGAAGTCTTTCAACAGCTCACGGGCCTGGGCAGCGCGAAGAAATTGAAATGCATATGGCAGTCGCCGTTCAGTCTGCACGGCAACATCGTCGCTGCGATTCGCAACGAGGCGCGCCTCGCGAAAGCGGGACGGCCGGCGCGCATCATGGCGCGCATGAATGCGTTGCTCGAACCCGAGGTGATCAACGAACTCTATGCCGCGAGCGCGGCCGGCGTGAGGGTCGATCTGATCGTGCGCGGCGTGTGCACGCTGCGGCCCTGCGTGAACGGGTTGTCGGAGAACATCACGGTGCGCTCGATCGTCGGCCGCTTCCTCGAGCACAGCCGCATCTTCTCGTTTTCGAACGACGGCGCCGACGATGTCTATCTGTCGAGCGCCGACTGGATGGATCGTAATTTCTTTCGCCGTGTCGAAGTCGCTTTCCCGGTTCGCGACACACGCCTGAAGAAACGCGTGCTCGACGAAGGTCTGCGCGTGCATCTGAAGGACAACGCGCTCGCGTGGCAGATGGACAGCGACGGCGTCTACCATCGCAAGCGTCATCGCAAGACGCGGTTTTCAGGACAGCAGTCGCTGCTCGAGAAAGCGGCGACGGGTTGAGGTCCCGCTTGTCGTTCATTTCCGCTTCGCTTCGACCACCCCCTTGACTTCGCCGATCGCAACCAGCGCCTTCTGCAGCAGCCGCGCGTCGCCGACTTCGGCGGTGAATGCCATGCGCGCCGTTCCCTTGCGGCTTTCGGTCTGCACCGCGATGACGTTGATCTTTTCGCGCGAGAAGACTTCGGAAATGTCGCGCAACAGACCCTGACGGTCCTGCGCGCTGACATGCACGTCGACCGGATAGACCGCATCGCCGCGCTTGCCGGGGTCGCCCCAATCGACGGCGATCATGCGTTCGGGATCGCGCTCGCGCATCGCGGCCAGATTGCTGCAGTCGGCGCGATGTATTGACACGCCGCGCCCGCGCGTCACGAAGCCCGCGATCGCGTCGGGAGGCGCGGGCTTGCAGCACTTGGCAAGCTGCGTCAGCAACGCGTCGACGCCGACCACGAGGACGCTGCCGCGCTTCGCGCCGGCCGCGCTACTTGCGCTCGACTTGCGCGCGCGAAGCAGGTCGTCGATGTCGATCTCGGCTTTCGCAGTGCCGTCATCGACGACCGCGTCGGCCAGTTGGCGAAGACTGATTTCGTCCTTCGCGACAGCCGCGAAGAGCTCGTCGGCTTTCGCCAGGCCGAGGCGCGCGGCCACGTCATCGAGACTGGGCATCGCCTTGCCGCTGCCGCGCGCGGTCTGCTGCAAGGTCTTCTCGACCAAGGCGCGACCTGCGGCCAGCGTCGCTTCGAGTTCACGGGCATTAAACCATTGCCTGACCTTGGCGCGCGCGCGCGGACTCTGCAGATAACCGAGCTGCGCATTGAGCCAGTCGCGCGACGGCCCGAGCGCTTCGAGCGATACCGACGACGAAGGCTTTGCCGTGATGATCTCGACGGTCTGCCCCGACTTCAACGCCGTGTTGAGCGGCGCCAGCACACCATCGACGCGCGCACCGCGACAGCGATGACCGAGGTCCGAATGCACGTGATACGCGAAGTCGATCGGCGTCGCTCCGAGCGGAAGTTCGATCACACGCGCCTCGGGCGTGAGCACATAGATGCGATCGTCGGGCGGCGGGTCTGCGCGCACCCCGCCGACTTGCGCGGTCCGGTATTCCGCGCCGCTTTCCGCTTCACCCGCGATCTCGGAACGCCACGCGAACAATTGCCGCAGCCATGCGATGCGATCGTCGAAGCGATCGCGTGCGCGCGCGCCCTGGCCCGAACCGCTTTCCTTGTAGCGCCAATGCGCGGCGACGCCGTACTCAGCGAAACGATGCATCTCGCGTGTGCGAATCTGGATCTCGAAGGGCCGGCCTTCCTCATCGCGCACGATCGTGTGGATCGAGCGATAGCCGTTGTCCTTGGGCCTCGCGATGTAGTCGTCGAACTCCGCCGGCAGCGCCTGCCAGCGCGCGTGCACGAGCGAGAGCGTCGCGTAACACGCGGCCTCGTCGGCCACGATCACGCGTAGCGCACGCACATCGTAAAGATTCTCGAACGCGATCTTCTTCGCCTGCATCTTGCCGACGATGCCGTAAAGATGCTTGGGCCTTCCGGTCACGACCGCGGCTATGCCCGCTGCTGCCAATTGCGCGTGAAGCTCGTGCGTCTTCTTCAGAATGAAAGCTTCGCGCTCGACGCGCTTTTCGTCGAGCATGCGCGCGGCGCGCTTGTAGGCATCGGGATCGAGAAAACGAAACGCCAGGTCCTCGATCTCCCACTTGATCTGCCACACGCCCAGACGATTGGCGAGCGGCGCATAGAGCTCGATCGATTCGCGCGCGATATCGGGGTCGGTCCATTCGGCCAGCGGCGTCTTGTTCTCGGCATACCAGCGCAGCGTCTGCAAGCGCGATGCGAGGCGCACCAGCACGACCCGGATGTCGGTCGAGAACGCGAGCACCATCTTGCGCAAGGTCTCGGCCTGACGCTCGCTCGCCTTGGCGTCGAGGGGCTTGCCGCCTGGTCTACCGCCTTCGGCGCCGCCGACCGCGCGATGCAGCGGCCGTGTCGCGATGCCCACGCGCGCGAGCTGACGCACGCCGATCGCGATCGTCGCGATCTCGTCGCCGAAGTTTTCCTTCAATTGTTCCTCGGGCTTCACCAGCCGTTCGGCTGCGGAAAACAGAAACCCCGCCGCGCGCGCCGGTGCATCGGCGCGCACCGCGTCGAGGATGCGCACCGTGCCGAGCGCATGCGCGACGATCGCTTCGCCGGTCGGCAGGCGCGCTGCGCCATACAGAGCTTCGGCAAATTCCCACGCCTTGCGCACGAGCTGCGCGTCCGCCGGGTCGAGATGATCGACCAGCGCATCGATTTCTTGCGCATGCTGCCGATCGTCGACGTTGCTGTTCATCGGCCGATTATAGGCAGCGGCCGCTCGCAGCCTCCCCTCATTGAAGAGGGAGAAGGAGGGCCTACGCAGTCACCACGCGCGGCACGACCTTCTCCTCGCGTATCGGCAAGTTGATCAACGCAGCCGCGATCGCGAGCGCGATGTCGGCGTACCACATCCACAGATAATTGTTGTCGCGCGCGATCACGATGCCGCCCAGCCACGCGCCGAGGAAGCCGCCGATCTGATGCGTCAGCAAGGTCAGGCCGAACAGCGTGCCGAGATAGCGGATGCCGAACATCTTGCCGACCAGACCCGCGGTCGGCGGCACGGTCGCAAGCCATGTGAAGCCGAGCGCCGCCGCGAACACATAGAACGTCAACGGCGTCTTGGGCGCGAGCAGATACAAGAGGATCAGCACCGCGCGACTCGCATACATCAGCGCAAGCAGGTACTTCATGCGATAGCGCTGCCCGAGCAAGCCCGCGGCCAGACTGCCCGCGATATTGAAGAGGCCGATCAGCGCGAGCGAGTTGGCCGCGACCTGCGGCGACAGGCTGCACAGCGCGACTTCACCCGGCAGATGCGTGACCAGGAACGCGATGTGAAAGCCGCAGGTGAAGAAGCCCGCATTCAAGTAGAGATAACTCGGGTCGCGCAACGCCAGGCGCAATTGACGCTTCAGTCCGATGTCGTCGACCACATCCGACGGCACAGGATGCGCCGGCGCGTCCTTGGGCAACAGGTCGCGTTGCTTGCGCAGCGGCCACGTGAGCGGAATCGTCACGAGCGTGATCGCGGCCATAGCCACCATCGCCGCCACCCAGCCCGCCGCGCTGATGATCAACTGCATCAACGGCGCGAACACGAACTGGCCGAACGATCCGCCTGCGTTGATGAAGCCGGCTGCGAACGATCGCTTGTCGGCGGGAATGCGCTGCGCGGTCGCGCCGATCAGGATCGAGAAACTGCCCGCACCGGCGCCCGCCGCGGTGAGGATGCCCATCGCGAAAATCAGCCCGATCTGCGAACTCATGAAAGGCGTGATCGCCATGCCGACGGCCAGCATCAGCGAACCGGCGATGATGACGCGCGACGCACCGTACTTGTCGGCGACCGCGCCGAACACCGGTTGCGCGACGCCCCACATCAACTGACCGACCGCGAGCGCGAAGCTGATCGACACGATGCCCAGACCGGTCGCGGTATTGATCGGCGAGATGAAGAGCCCGGTGGTCTGCCGCGACCCCATCGTGATCATCAGGATCGCCGCAGCCGCGAGCATCAGCGGCCAGCTCGAGCGCGCCGACTTGGAAGGTGCGGGACACTTGGTTGCGGCAGTCATCGTGGCGTTCTCCCTGCCGATCGCGGCGAGCGATCAGGGGCTGACTTTTCGTTGAGTGTGTCGAGCAAGCCGTCGAAGAGCTGGTGCAGCGACGCGACCTGCGTGGTTCCGAGCGTTCGATTCATCTCGTCCTGCGCGCGCCGCCAGAGTCTCTTCGCCTCGTCGTAGCGCGCACGTCCGGTCTTCGTCAGGCTCGCTTCACGCTGGCGCGCGTCGCTTCTCCCCTGCGCGAGCGATACCAATCGCGCATCGATCAGCGGTTTGAGATTGCGGGTCAGCGTGGTGCGGTCCATGTCGAGCATGGTCGCGAGCGGGCCGATCGCCATCGCGTCGCCCGCCACAAGGCAAGACAGCAGCGAGAATTGTGTGGTGCGCAGCCCCGACGGCGCGAGTACGCGATCGTAGATTTGCGTCACGCGCCGCGCAAGACGGCGCACGCGAAAGCACGTGCATCCCGATACGCGAACGTCGCTTTCCTGGTCGGCACGCGTCACGGCGTGTCCCGATCGACGCCCGCGCTTCGCGTCCGGAGCGCGCGTTGGGGAGTTCGAAGATGCGTGCATGCGATTTCCTCTGGGGCCGCAAAGAAATATAGTGTATATGCACCTAATTGGCAATTGTGGGCACCTCGCGATCAACCCATTCATGCATTGGAGAGCTCATGTCCACCACTATTTCATCCCCCAACGACCTGGCCGCACAGTGGCGCGACGAGGAGGCCGCGGTACGCGCGATGCTGGCGGCGCCCGGCATCATCGGTTGCGAAAAGACCAGGGCCATGTCGGGACTCGAGGTGTTCGCCGCGATCCGGCGCGGCGAGTTGCCGACGGCGCCGATCAGCCACCTGCTCGGCTTCGTCGCGATCGAGTTCGAGAAAGGCCGCTTCGTTTTTCAGGGGACGCCTCGCCTCGAGCATTACAACCCGATCGGCTCAGGCCGGCGTAGCCGAAGGCCGGCTTACCGATTCGTCGGGCAAATTGCTCGCGTTCGCGACCACGACCTGTCTGATTTTTCCGATCTGATCAGTAAATCGCAACCTTTCGAGCGCGATCGTTTTGCACCAGCCAGCGCCAGATCGCATACGCGAGCGTGAGACCCACCGCGCCGGCGAGCGCGCCGCTTCGCGCATGCGGGGACGTGGCATGCATCAGCGCCGGCAACAGCGACAGCAGCGACAGGCACATAGCCAGAGGCGCGACGATCCATTCGCGCTCGCGCACATGGCGGCGATAGATCCACCACGCCAATGCGCCTGCGAGGGCGGCGACGGCAATCGAAGACGCGCGCGTCTCCGGCCCGATCGCCGCGCCGAGCATCGCGGCCAGCACGAATCCAGGTGCGATCGCGACTTCGATCCAGCGCCTTCGCGACTTCAACAGTGCGGCGGCAATCAGCAAGACCGAAGTGGCCGCCACGAAATCGAGGCCGCCGACAAAGCTGGACAGCAGCGGTACGAAAGAATCCGCATTGCCGATCTCGGGGACGCGCGCATTGCTGCGCGTGCCGATCACCCCCACGATGCCGCCGATGCCCGATATCGACGCGGCAATGGCGATCGCCGTTGCCCACGTGCGCCGCGGCGTTTGCGATGCGGGTCGCAGGCGCTCGGCACGACTCACGATGCGTACCCCGACGGCCGTGAACAGTGCCGCGAACAGTCCCGCTGCGGCTGCCGCGCTCAGCCATTTCAGATAGACGCGCAGCATCTGATCGTCGAAGGGCTGGCCGATCGAGAAGCCGAACTGGCTCGCATCGAGATCGAGCAGCCCGCCCACAAGTACCGCCACGACCGTCAGCGTGGCGCCGACCAGCGCGGCGCGCCTGGACGCTTCGCCGCGCGCGAGACGGCGCACGGTCGACACGAGCAGGGCGATGACGAACGCCAGCGCAATCAGGCCGAGCAGCGCACGCGGAATCAGCCGCATTTCGTTGCGATGCCGCTCCTCGCGCGTCCACGCGTCGGGTACGAACAGCGTGCGCCCTAGGCTGACGACCTGATCGCCAGCGACTTCGATCACGATGCGCGCCTCGCCCCCCGCAGGGAGTATCACTGCGGGATTGGCATAGATGAAGACCCAATCGACGCGCGACGGTTTTTCGATCGCTTCGGCCGAGACCGGCCTGAGACCCGATGCGGGCAGATGAAACCACGCGTCGATCGCGCGCTCGGCGATCGCGCGTGCGTCCGCTTCGGCGAGCCGCTTGCCCGGTGCGCCTTCGGGGATGTCGTGTTCGATCACGCGGATGCCGTCGGGCGCGGCGCGATCATCGACGACCACCACGCGCCAGCTCTCGCGTTTGGCGACATCGCCATCGAAGCGCGCGAAGCGCACCTCCCAATGCGGCGGCGGCAACACGTTGCCGATCAGGCGCGCGTACAGCGACTCGCCGCCTTCGCGCCACACGAAGCGCGTGACCGACGGGTCGGCGACTGCAACGGCTTTCGCCGAGCGCCGCCAGCGTGGATCGAGCGTGACGCCACGCGCGGTCAGCGCGCGCTCGGCGATCACGATCGCCTGATCGCGCGAGATGGCGAGACCCGGCGCGTCGTAGGGCCGGGCCAGCTTGATCGTGAGACCGATCGCGCCGATCACGGCGAGAACGACGAGGAGCGCAACCTCGAGGCGGCCGCGTGCGAACGTCGGTGAGGACGCAGCGTCCGTGGATACGGATGGCGATGCGCTCGTCGACGAGGCGACGCCTCCCGCGGTCTCAGCGACCATGGGAGCGAGCACCGCGAGCACCGCATCGTCGGTCGCGCGCGACATCGGCTCGGACACAGGGTCCGAGCGTGGCGCAGCCGCGTTGCGTTCGCTGTCGGGAAGATCGATCAGCCGCCCGGCGCGCAATCGCTGCACGATCAGCACGCCGATCGGGATCAACAGGATCGCAATCACCATCGCGCGATCGAACACGATGCCCGGCACGTCGGTCACGAACAGCGGAATCGCCATCAACACCAGGTCGAAGCCGAAGTGAAACAGCATGCCCGGCACGAGGCCATAACGCAGATACACGAGACCCCACACGAGCGAAGGCAGGAACAGTTCGACCGGCCGCGCGTAGGCGGGCTGCCCCGGATAGTTGGCATGCGCGCAGCCGAAGATGATCGCCTGCAAGACAAGTGCGATCACGATGAACAAGCGCTCGCGACCGAAGTGGCGGCCGAGCAGCGCGGCGCCCGCCAGCGGCACCGCGCGAAACAGCGACTCTTCCATCATGCCGGCTTGAAGAGACATCGCGACCGGCGGAATCCACGGTTGCGGCGTGCCGAGAATATTGGGATCGATCAGCGCATCCGAGGGCGACCACCATCCGAGATAGCGCTGCACCAGGAAATAGAAGGCCGCGATGAACGCGAGGTCGAAGCCGATCCACGCATAGCCGGCGAGCGTCCTGCCCCACACCGCGCGCGAAATGGCGGACGGCGTGCGCCAGGTGCGCCACAACTGCGGATGCGATCCGAACGCGAGGCGACCCAGACCTTCGGCGGTGGCGAATACCACCGTCAACAGCAGCCATGTCACGATCGCTCCGACGACGGCGCCTCCGATTCGCGTGATCAGGTGAGTCGAAGCCGACGTCGCCGTGTCGTAGTCGAGCCAGCTTGCGGGAATACCCGCGAGGCCCGCCCCGCCGATGAGAACGGCCACGACTGCGGCCCACTTCGCCGCAGGCCCCCAATGCACCGCGTGTCGTCGCATCAGCCAGATCAATCCGATCAGGCAGCCTCCGAGCCCATAAAGCAGACCCGCGCCCACGCTCGCGAACGCGGCGATGGTGTTGTTGGCCGAACGCAAGGTCTCGTAGCGACGCGCGAAGGCTTCGGGCACGAAGACGAAGCGCTGCAGATGCGTCAATCGATCGCCCGAGACGACGAGCCGCAATCGCAGGCGGCCTTCACCGAGGGGCGGCGCGCCTTCGAGCTTGCGCTCGTAGATGAATTCATGATCGACGCGCTTGCCGGGCCGCATGACGGACGACGCCGTCAAGGGTCGATAGCGCGCGAAGTCCACGGCCCAGTCGCGCGTCGCGCTGTCGACGGCGATCGCGCGTGCTTCGTCCGCGGCAAGCGCGCGACCGGGCTCGGCTTCGGGGAGCTTGCTGAAGAAGCCCGAGGGTCGGCCATCGGGCGTGAACGCGATCAGCACTTCGCGCTCGACGCCTTCGGAGTAGAGCCGCACGCGCCACTTGTAGAGCGTGTATTCGCCGCCGCCACCGTCGCCTCCGAGTAGCGGCTTCAAGGCCGGCTTGCCGCCGCCTTCGAGTTCGATGAAGGTCTGCACGGCCGTGTCGCCGGAAAAGCTAGCGGCCGATTCGGTCAGCTTGGCCGTGCTCAACTTCTTGTCATCGACGATGCGGCGCGCCTCGGCGATCGCCTGGGTGCGCGACATGCGCACATCGAGATCGAGGACCGAGAACGCGTCGCCGAAATAGCGAAACACCGTGAAGGCGCACAGCGCCGACGCGATCAACAGCACGATCCAGAAGACGGGCTTGCGGAGAGAGTTGGAGGTCACGCGAGCCTTTCTAGGCACATCGAGATTGCTGAAAAACGACCGCGCATCATAACGACCGCGCCCACTCGGACGCGAGCAACGGCGCCATCAGGAATCCGCGCGAGCCGAGCGCCGTGATCGACGGCACATCGCGCAACGCGTGCGCGACCGTCGAAGACGAACGCACGAGACGCACGCCGCGCCAGATCGACGAAGCCTCGATGCTTCTGCCGAATACGATCGCGACGCGATCCTGCAAACGCGTGATTGCGTCGGCGGGAATAGCGTCGTCGGGAAACTCGGGCTGCGAGGGCTCGCGCGTCGGGCCGACGAGGGTCGAGGTATCGCCCAACGCAATCGCATAGAGCCCGAAGGTCAACGCGGCGCGCGTCAAGGTGCTCGACGTCGTGATCAGACAGCCGGGCTTGTAGATCGCATCGGGCATCGATTGCTGAGCGAGAGATCGATCGAGACGCGCCGCGCCCCACGCGCCGCCACACCACAACAGCGACCGCGCGGCGAGGCGTGGTCCGCCTGCGAGCGACACGACGCTTCGGCGCGTCCGGGCATCGACATCGATCGCAACGACTTCATCGTCGATAGCCGTCGCCCGGCTCTCGCTCTTCAATGCGTCGACGAGACCGCGCGGCGCGAGCCAGCCGGCTTCGCGCAGATAGAGGGCCGGCACCGGAGACGCGAGACCCAACCAAGCGGGCGCATTGTCATGCCAATCGAAAGGGAAGTCACCGGGAAGCAGAGCCTTCCAGTATGGATGCTCGCGAGCCTTTGCCGCGACGGCGATCAACGGACGAAACAGTCCGCGTCCCTGCTCGATGCGATGGCCTGAATGCCGCAGAACATCGATCAACGCGAACGTCGCGCGCATGCCTTCGACACCGCGCGGCACGAGCCGCCCGGCCTTGCCGCGCAAGGGATTGACGAGCGCGATCGGCAGGTCGCTCGCGCGATGGCGACCGGCATCGATCAACGTCGCTTCACGTCCGGCGCGTGCGGCAAAGTACGCCGCGGACCAACCGGCAATGCCACCGCCGATGATCAGGACATCGGCATCGAGTGTGCTCAATCTTCCTTCCGCATGTGCGGAAAGAGAATCACGTCGCGAATGTTCGGCGAGTCGGTCAACAACATCACGAGCCGGTCGATGCCGATGCCGCAGCCACCCGCGGGCGGCATGCCGTACTCGAGCGCGCGAATGTAGTCGGCGTCGTAGTACATCGCTTCTTCGTCGCCCGCATCCTTGGCCGCGACCTGGCTGCGAAAGCGCGCGGCCTGGTCTTCGGCGTCGTTCAACTCCGAGAAGCCGTTCGCAAATTCGCGACCCGTGACGAATAGTTCGAAGCGCTCGGTGATCCCGTCACGACTGTCGGACGCGCGCGCGAGGGGCGAGACTTCCACTGGGTAGTCGACGATGAAGGTCGGCTCCCATAACAGTCCTTCGGCGGTCTCCTCGAAAAGCGCGAGTTGCAACGCGCCCACGCCCGCGTTGCTTAGCGGCGGCTGATCGAGTGCCGCACCCTTCTTCTTCAACTCCGCGCGCAGGTAGTCGACGCTGGCGAGATCGTCATCGCGATAGTCTGGAAAGTGCTTCTGGATCGCGCCCGTGATCGTCAAGCGATCGAAGGGCTTCGACAGATCGAGCGGCTTGCCCTGATAAGTCAGCGTCGCCGACCCGCACGCGCGCATAGCGGCGTCGCGTATCAGGGCCTCGGTGAAGTCCATCAGCCAGCGATAGTCCGCATAGGCCGCGTAGAACTCGAGCATCGTGAACTCGGGGTTGTGCCGCGGGCTCACGCCTTCGTTGCGAAAGCTGCGATTGATTTCGAACACGCGCTCGAAGCCGCCGACGATCAGGCGCTTGAGATAAAGCTCGGGCGCGATGCGCAGGAACATCTGCATGTCGAGCGCGTTGTGATGCGTGGCGAACGGCTTGGCCGCGGCGCCCCCGGGGATCGGATGCAGCATCGGCGTCTCGACTTCGAGGAAGTCTTGCGCGGTCATGAAATCGCGTATCGCGGCAATCGCCTTGCTGCGCGCCACGAACGTGCGCCGCGTGTCGTCGCTCATGATGAGGTCGACATAACGTTGCCGATACCTGACCTCCTGATCGGCGAGTCCGTGGAACTTGTCGGGCAGGGGACGCAGCGACTTGGTGAGCAGACGAATCGATGTCGCCTTGAGCGTCAACTCGCCGGTGCGCGTCTTGAACAGCGTGCCGGTGGCAGCAATGATGTCGCCGAGATCCCAATGCTTGAATGCCGCGTAGGCCTCGGGTCCGACCTCATCGGTCGCGACATAGAGCTGAATCGTGCCGCTGCCGTCTTTTATGCTCGCAAAGCTCGCCTTGCCCATCACGCGCTTCAACATCATGCGGCCTGCGATCGCCACCTGTTCGGTTTCGTCGTCGAAGCTCGTTATCTCTCGCGCGTCCTGCGCTTCGTGCAGTGCGAGCGCGCGATGCGTCGGCACGAAGTCGTTGGGGAATGCGATGCCGTTCGCGCGCAACGCGGCGAGCTTGGCGCGGCGCTCGGCGATCAACTGGTTTTCGTCGGGCGTAGCGGGATTCGAAGCACGATCAATCATGAGGAAGCGGCGAACGAGTGAGTGAATATTCCGAGCGCGCGGAGCACCCGGAGTTGTTGCCGGTCGGCACTTGCAAATCCCCTGCAGCCGTGAGTGCGAGCAACGGCGATATGCAACGCGTCGAGCGTGCGCAAAGGGAGGGGCGCAAGACGATCGATCAAATCCGACGCAGATAGAAAAGCGCTGGCCGGCCACGCCAGTTGTTCGAGTGTTCCATCGACAAGATGCCTCCCAAAACGATCGAGAATCGCGCGTGCCCGGGTACGCGGCACGTCGCCCGAGCGCTCACGACGACGAATAACACACTTGAACTCGACGATCGACAAAGAGCTGATACAAGGAACGGCTTCATCCGAGAACCAACGCATGAAGGCAGGCGTGTTCTCTTCAATCAGGTAGCCCTTGATCAGCGCCGACGTGTCGATGTAATCCATGCGATTCGATCCCCCGAAGATCGCCTGCGGTCAGACGCAGTCGGCGCGAAACTCGTCCCAATCAAATGGAGGCAACTCCGGCTGCCCCGCGAGAAAGCGCCTTTGCTTGGCGCCCCAGGCCTTCAATTTTTTTCGCCGCTCGGCCGAAATCGCTTCTTCATCTTCAACCTTCGGTGCGATCGGTACCACCTTCGCAAACGGCTTTCCGTGATGCGTCAACACGACCTCACCGTCGCGCTCCAGCGCGTCGGTGATCACGTGGTATCCGGCGCGCATTTCTCTCACGCTCAGTTCGCTCATGGGTTCTCCACGATGTGTCACACATGAGAAATGGTGACACAAACTATCCAGCCGCGCCAGTTGTTCGAGCGTCAGTGTTCTCGGTCGGAATGTCTGCGGCGGATCGAAGGCTGCGCAAGCCGCCGCTCTCGGCCACTTGCTGCCGGTGGTGGCAGTCGGCTATCTGGCACCCTACCTGCACCTCGCACGCTGTGATTTGGCAGCTCTTACCGCAATGGCGCGTGACCCATCGCGCCGCAGCACCCCGCTGGGGGCCCCGCAAGGTAGTCGTCACCCTAAGCAATGGCGTGGCTCTGCGCAGTCTGAGACCGTGCATCACCACAGTCTCGTCGTGAGCAGCGCGTGCAAGCCATCGGTCGGCAGCCCCATCGGGCGCAGGATGGCGCCCCGGTCCACTACGAGCGCCACTGTCCCGAGCAGACCACGCTTACCGCCTGCTGGCTGGCCCAACCCAAGCTGGTGACGCCGGTGTTGCAGGTCGTGCACTGCGCCATCACGCGCTTCCTGCTCGATCAGGCCGGACTCAAGGCCGAGCAGGCCGACAGCGGCTGGGGCCGTTTGCCCAGTAGGCAGGAACCGCCGTATGCAGAACCGCGCGTACGGTGGTGGGGAGGGCGGCGGGAGTGATCCCGCCTCCTACCCGATTGCCGTCAAATGGGCAAATGAAAGCATCCATGAACAAACGAGGTCGAGGAAACCGTCGCCGTCGGACAAATTTACACTTTAAAACAGTCGCGGAAGTTCGTAGAATAATTCTATTTATAACTCAAGGTGTTATGGAATTGGTACCAATATTGCTAATTTCCCAGCGAGCCGTGCCGAGCAGGCTTAGTTGTTAAATATTTTGCCAAATCATAAAGCGAAAGCCATCGGGCCGAGTGCGTTGCCCGAGGCCAAACTAACATTTCTAGGGGTCCATCCAATGAGCAAGCATTCTGCGTCTGGCAAGCCTAAGTTGTCCAAGCTCAAGGTGTCTCATCTGTTCCTTGTTGCCGCGTCAGCGATGATGCTGAATGCTTCGTCCGCGATAGCGCAGCAGATCAAACCCGATTATGCTGAGTTTGAGGGCGGCCCGCAGTGGCTGGGCCCTGACGATGGCCTGGGCGGAATGGCCCGAGGGGGCATCGCCACCGCACGAGGCTTGGTCACTTTGAATCCCCCCGCCTTGAACGCCCCGGCTACAGCCGTGCTGAGCTTCAAGGGCGTTTCGCAATTCGACCTTAGAAACCTGTTGGGCGGCAGCTTCATTCCTCCCGATACCCATGGTGCAGTCGGCGCCTCGCAGTTCATGGAGACGACCAACGGCGTCTACGCCATCTATAACAAGTCCAACGGGGCGCTGCAGTCGATGTTGGATGCCCGTACGTTCTGGGCTAACGCGGGCATGACCGACGGCAGCGGCTTGAACGGCGACGCGCGTGTAATGTTCGACAAGACCTCGCAGAAGTGGATCGCCCTCCAGTTCGGCGCCAGCGTCGCGGACATCCAGATCGCGGTTTCGACCACGTCGAGCGCGACGGGGGCGTGGCAGTCGACCAAGTTCACGGGGTTTGCCGGCGGCACCGCCGACTACCCGACCCTGGCTATCGATTCCAGAGGCGTCTATATCGGCACGAACAACTTCAAGGTTGGCTGCAACCCCGCAAGTCCCGCCGCAAATGCGTTCTGCGGGACGACGCTAAACGTGATCGCACGGTCCGACCTCTTCGGCGCCGCACCCCTTGCCGCAAACGTGAAACAGTTTTTCACACCTTACAACCCCGCTAGCCCCAATAATGTCGACCGCGGTTTTGCCATCCAGGGCGTGAACAGCACCGGTCCGAACTTCGGCATGGTGATCGCGGCTAGCGCCTTCCAAAACGATTCGATTCGCTACAACATCAACAACCCCGGTACGCCGGGCGCGACGGAAGGTCCCGTGACCTTCCTCGGCCTGGCCAATTACTCGGGCAACAACCTTGCTCGCCAACCGGACGGCACGCGAAACATCGATCCGCTGGATGAGCGCATTGGCGCCAGTTCGTGGGAACAGAACGGCAAGATTTATACTGTTTACACCGCGACGCCCATCGGAGGCACGCATACTGAAGTGCGCTATTTCGTGCTCGACGCGCTCACCAATGCCGTTATTCAGCAAGGCGCGATCAGCGACCCCAACTTCGATTTTTACGAGGGGTCCCTGGCGGTGAACCAATTCGGCCAAGTGGTGATCGGTTACAACCGGTCCGGCTTGCAAACCACTGACGTCAACGGCGATGGGCTAGCGGACGGGAACGTCAGCTTTTTCGCGAGAGTCTTCAACACCAACGGGTTGGGTCTTCTGTTTCAAAGCGACGAACTGCTCCTGCACGTCAGCGATGTCGGCAACTACCACAATGGTAGCGGGGAGGGCCTTCCCGCAGCGGGCCGTCAGCGTTGGGGCGACTATAGTGCTGTTACCCTTGATCCGAATGACAGCCAGAGTTTCTGGGCGATCGGTGAGTACGCCGAACATTGGAATAACGCGGCGGGCTGCTCGCCCGCGACGACACCAGGGTGCACCCGAAGCGGTGGATCGACTTGGGGGACGTGGATTGCCGACATCAAGGTCGCGAGACTAGCGGCTGTACCAGAGCCAGAGATCTACGTCCTGATGATCGCCGGTCTGTTGGGAATTGGGGCGACCGCGCGGCGCAAAAAGGTCGCATCAGTCTGAGCGGCCAGGGAGGCTGAGTCTGCGGCAAACTGCAGAGACAGCCAATACGCAGGCGGATCGAGCGCGGCAGCGCCGATCCGCCTTTTTTCTCATTGCCCGCATGCGACCAATCGGTGTTTTGCCGCAAGCGAAACGGTGAAGCTGTCTGAGTTCTTAAGGTTCGAATGATGCCAAAGTGGCGAATCTTGCCGATGCGCTCGCCGCTGGGGTCCACCATGATGCTTATCTCGGCCCTCATGAATCCTCATGCGGCATCTTGCTCCGACAGTGCGACCCATCCCTTCGCGGGAGTGGTATGGATCAGCCCGACCTGTGCCGGACCGCAGCGCGAAGGCGATCTCTGCCGCGCACCGCTAGCAGGCGTCGAAGTGCGCCTGAGCGATAGCGCTGGCCGAGTTGCGGCCTCGGCCACGACAGACGCTGCGGGCGCGTACGCGATGCGCGCCACCGCCGGTCGCTATCGGCTTCATGTGGTCGCTGTCGTCAAGATACCGCGCTGTCCCGAACTGGCCATCATGCTTCCGATGGCCAAGCCGGCGCCTGTGGAATTGGAGTGCGATAGCGGGATGCGGTGAACGCTAATCGCTTTAGACTGTATCCCGCCGCCATCGGGGATCGAAACAAGCATTGACCGTATATGCGTAGGCACTCGTGCCGCCCTCGCATTTCGATGTGCCGAAATCGTTGCTGGTTATCAGCTGTCGGGCGTTCCTAAAATCGGGGGCTCGGGCCCATTTCTCGTGGTGGCGCTGGGCCCGACTACTCTTGTTGCCCGTACATCCGGAACTTGGCGACGACAATCTCCATCTCGGCGTCGGAAAGCAGGACCGGTGCGCCGACTTGGAGCGCACGCCAAATAGCCGTCGAACGCCGCATCGCGCAATCGCGCGCTGACATTGCCGGACTTGCCGCGATTGATGCCGAGCCCATTCATCTCGCGCGCCGTTGCGATCACTTCGGCGCGAAGCGTACGTTTTCTACGGCCAGCAACATTCATCCGAAGCGCTCCGGCCAATTTGTGACACAGACCACAGCGGCAGCAAATTGGATCGCTTTCAGCAATTGCGGATATCGTCGATCTCGGTGGCGCCGAAGTCATCGCGATCGAGATAGCCGAGGATTTTTCTCGCCGCTTCGTCGGGCGCAACGAGCATGCCTTCGTCCTTCATTTGCGCGAAAAAACGCGTCTGCGGAAAGCGCTCCGGGTCGCGGCTGCGAGCAAAGACCTGCATGTCGGTGTCGATCACGCCAGGCGCGAGCGAGACGATGCGCGCGGCCCGGCCGCCTCGTTGCTGATCGGCTTGCTGTTCCAGCTTCACGCAGCGCGTGAACATGTCGAGCCCGGCCTTGGTCGCGGAGTAGACGCCGTTGCCGTCCATCGGCCGGCGGCCCGAGCCCGACGAGATGTTCAGGATGCGCCGGTCGGCATCGAGGCCATCGGTTGCCGTCAGAAAGCGCCCCACGAAAACGATCGCGGATGCGAGATTCACATTCAACGCCGCCACAATCTCCGCGGCCTCGAGCGTTGCCGCTGCGCCGACCGGCTCGATCAGCGCGGCGTTGTTGATCAAGACGTAACGCGACGCGTCGCGCGGCATCGCCCCGCAAATCGACTGCGCGAGGCGATCGGTGGCTTCTACATCGGCCAGATCCTGCAGATACCAATCGAGCGCGGCGCCCTTGGCTCTCGCCATTTCCACGAGCGCATCGTTGGGAGACCGCGAAACGCAGATCAGTTGGCAATCGGGCGACAGCAGACGCGCGGCCATTGCCGCCCCGAGTCCGCGCGACGCGCCGGTAAGGATCACGACCTTCATGGTGTTGCTCCTTCATCGCCGGCTTGCGGCTCGCTGCGGCGCACGCGCTCCATCGCGATCGTGGACACCCGAAAACCGAGCTTCTCGTAGAAGCCCTGTACGTCCGCTTCATGCTCGTCGGGACGGATGGCGCGAATCGTGATGCCCACGCTAGACCCCCTGCTTCAAACTCGCCTCGATGAACTGGTCGAGATCGCCGTCGAGCACCTTCTGCGTATTGCCGGTCTCGACGTTGGTTCGCAGATCCTTGATGCGCGACTGATCGAGCACGTACGAGCGGATCTGATGTCCCCAGCCGACGTCGGTCTTCGACGCTTCGAGCTTGTCCTGCTCGACCTGGCGCTTTCTCAATTCGGCTTCGTAGAGCTTCGACTTCAGCATCGCCATCGCCTCGGCGCGGTTGCGATGCTGGCTGCGATCGTTCTGACACTGAACCACGATGCCGCTCGGGATGTGCGTGATGCGGATCGCGCTGTCGGTCTTGTTGATGTGCTGGCCGCCCGCGCCCGATGCGCGAAAGGTGTCGACGCGCAGATCGGCCGGATTGATCTCGACCTCGATCGAATCGTCTACTTCGGGATAAACGAACACGCTCGCGAACGACGTGTGCCGTCCACCCGATGAATCGAACGGGCTCTTGCGAACGAGGCGATGCACGCCGGTCTCGGTGCGCAGATAACCGTAGGCATAGTCGCCTTCGATCTTGATGGTCGCGCTCTTTATGCCCGCGGTCTCGCCTTCGGACTCTTCGAGCAGGGAGGCTGTGAAACCCTTGCGTTCGGCGTACTTCAGATACTGGCGCTCGAGCATCTGCGCCCAGTCCTGCGCCTCCGTCCCGCCCGCGCCGGCCTGGATGTCGAGGAAGCAATTGAACTTGTCGGCCTCGTTGGCGAACATGCGGCGGAACTCCATCGCGTCGACGATCTTCTTCAATGCCGCCGTGTCCGACTCGACCGCGATCAAGGTCGCGTCGTCGCTATCATCCTTCGCCATCGCGAAGAGATCGGTCGCATCGGTCAGGTCGGTGTCGAGCTTGAGCAGCGTCGCGACGACGTCTTCGAGCGACTTCTTCTCGCGGCCCAGTTCCTGCGCGCGCTTCGCGTCGTCCCAGACCTTGGGGTCTTCGAGCGCGTTGTTGACTTCGTTCAGCCGATTCGCCTTGGCATCGAAGTCAAAGATACCTCCGCGCCTCGTCTGCGCGCGCGCGCAGATCGGCGAGAGATGCTGCAATCAGGTTGAGGCGTTCGGCTTCCATGATTTTTGCCGGGCGGTTGCGACGCCGGTCGTATAAAAGGGGGCCGATTGTACGTGAGGCTTCTTCCTTGCAGCCTCTCTTTTCTACTGCGCGTGCTCGACGATCAACTGCAGGCGCGTGTTGCCGTTGTACGAGTCGGCCGCGATGCGATAGACCACATGGGCGCGGTCGGGCAAGGTCGTGATGTTATTGAACCAGATCGCGTCGAACATGCGCTTGCCCTTCTTCATCGTCAGCTTCAGGTGTTTCTCCTTGACGATGCGCTGGCTCTCGATGGCGAACGAATCGGCGAACAGCGGCGCCGCGAAGCCCTGGCCCCACACCTGCGCGTCGAGCGCACGCACGGTCGCGATCGTGGCCGCGTCTTCGGCCAGCGGGCCGTCGGTTTCGATGGTGCGCGTGAGTAGCGCCGGATCGAGCATGGCGCGCACGGCCTTCTCGAATGCGACCTCGAAGCGCGGAAGATCGGGATGCGAGATCGTCAGGCCCGCCGCCATCGCGTGGCCGCCGAACTTGTCGATCAGCCCGGGCTCGCGCTTGGAGACGAGATCGAGCGCATCGCGCAGATGCAGCCCCGCGATCGAACGTCCCGATCCCCGCAACGTGCCATCGGCCGCGGGCGCGAACGCGATCGTGGGCCGATGAAAGCGATCCTTGATGCGCGAGGCGACGATGCCGACCACGCCGTGATGCCACGCGGCGTCGAAGAGCACGATCGCCGCGCGCATAGCCGCGTCCGACGCCGTGCTGCGGGCTTCGATCGCAATGAGTGCGGCCTCCTGCATGGTCGCCTCGATGTCGCGCCGTTCGCGATTGATCGCGTCGAGTTGCGTCGCGATCTCCATCGCGCGCGCCGGATCGTCAGTGGTCAGGCACTCGATGCCGAGCGTCATGTCGGCGAGCCGTCCGGCAGCGTTGATGCGTGGGCCGATCGCGAAGCCGAGGTCGAAAGCGCCCGCGCTGCGTACCTCGCGGCCCGCGATGCGAAACAGCGCCGCGATGCCCGGCTGCGTGCGACCGGCGCGCATGCGCTTGAGGCCTTGCGCGACCAGGAGGCGATTGTTGGCGTCGAGCCGCACGACGTCGGCGACGGTTCCGAGCGCGACCAGATCGAGCAGCCCGTCGAGACGCGGCTGATGCGCGGCGTCGAAGACTTCTCGCCGACGCAGTTCGGCGCGCAACGCGAACAGCACGTAGAACATCACGCCGACGCCGGCCAGATGCTTGCTCGGAAAGCCGCAGCCGGGCTGATTGGGATTGACGATGCATGCGGCGTCGGGAAGATGCGCAGCCGGCAGATGATGGTCGGTTACCAGCACGTCGATGCCCAGGCGGTTCGCCGCATCGACGCCCGCTATGCTCGCGATGCCGTTGTCGACCGTGACGATCAGGTCGGGCTGCTTCGAGGTCATTGCAAGTGCAACGATTTCGGGCGTGAGGCCGTAACCGTATTCGAAGCGATTGGGCACGATGTAATCGACGTGACGCGCGCCGAGCAGCGCGAGGCCGCGCAACCCGACCGCGCACGCGGTCGCGCCGTCGCAGTCGTAGTCGGCGACGATGCAGATGCGACGCTCGCGCGCGATCGCGTCGGCGAGCAGCACCGCCGCGTGATCGGCATGCAGCAGCAGTGACGGCGGCAAGAGGCGCGACAGGTCCGCGTCGAGTTCGCCCGCATGCGTCACGCCGCGCGCCGCATACAGCCGCGCGAAAAAAGGCGCGATGCCGGCCGCGACCAGCGTGTCGTGCGCATCGCGATCGATGCGTCGCTGCTCGATCTTCATGACGACCCGGTGTCGACGACGCGGTCGCCGACGCCGCCGACCCTGTCAGCGAAGAAGTCGGCCAGCGATGGCGCCGCACCCCAGCCGCGCCAGAACTTGCCGAGATCGCGTGACTCGCTGCCCACCGAGCGGATGCACTCGCGGCCACAGAACACGATCGTCAATTCGCCGATCGCGTGCTTGCGTTGATCGTCGAGCAGCGCACCGATGCGGGCATCGAGCGCGGCGAGTTGAACACGCCAGCCGCTCCAGTCTTCGGCGCGCGCCGCATCGATGAATCCGTCGAAGCTCTCGAGAGCGCGCGTGGCATCGGGCTCGACCGGCAACGCTGCGAGCAGCGGCAGACTCGAATCGATCGCGCGATAGTGCGGCAAGGCCGACCGCGGCGCGCCATTGCCCGACAACCACAGCGTGTTGATCGCAGGCAGGCCGCGCTCCTCGCGCGCCTCGTTGACCGGGTGACCGAACCACAGCATCTGGATTTCGTTGCTGCATCGACGCCAGTCGAGAGCCGCCGCGTCGCTTCCAACTTTCGATGCGTCGCCTGATGCATGGTTCCCGCGCGGCTGCCATGCGGCGACGTTGTCGCCGATCGCGCGCTCGATCGCTGCTCCGGAGAGATCGAGCCCGTCGTCGCGATGCAGGAGCCAATGCGTCAACGTCGCCGGCTCGATCGGTTCGAGCCGCCAGCCCGATTCCGACAGCACCGGCTCGATCGCATCGGCCAGCGCCCGTGCCTCGGCGATAGTGATGGCGAGGCCGTGGGGATCGGCCAGCCGCAGATGGTCGCGTGCGATCACGAAGTGCGCGGGCTCCGCGAGCCATCTCCCGCGCTTCGATGCCGGCGCGATGCCGCACGCCATCGCCCAGAGCTCGGCGAGGTTGACTTCGCTGTCCGCATGCGACGCGACGCGCTCGCCAAACACCCACTTCTGCCATGGGGTCAACGGAGCATGTTCCGCAAGCCCGATCTCTTCGGGCTTGCTTCCACGCGAGAGGATGCGCGACAGATACGGCAGCGATTGATCGTGCAGCAGGTCGGTCGCGAGCGCGGGATCGACGAGGGACGAAGGGACGAGGAATTCAAGGTCGTGCATGAGCGCCGATTCTATCCGCGACTCACCGTCGTCCCGGCGCAGGCCGGGATCCAAGTTGCCTTTACGATCGCACGTGCAACGAAACTTGGACCCCGGCCTTCGCCGGGGCGACGCGCACGTACTCGTTCGCGCGAGCGTTCCGACCGCATGGCAAACTGCGCGTCTTCCAAAATCTCCCGCATCCTGATCCCCGTGAACCTCCCTTTCGAATGGCAAGTCGGCCTGCGCTACACGCGCGCCGGGCGGCGTCGCGGTGAAGTCGGCAGCGACAGCAAGACCGGCGACGGCTTCGTCTCGTTCATCGCGGCGATCTCGATGGCCGGCATCGCGCTCGGCGTCGCGGCGCTGATCGTCGTGCTGTCGGTGATGAACGGCTTTCAGAAGGAAGTGCGCGACCGCATGCTGTCGGTGCTCTCGCACGTCGAAGTGTTCAACCCCGACAACGGCATCGCCGATTGGCACGCGCTCGCGGCTGAAGCCAGGCGCGTTCCCGAAGTGCGCGAGGCCGCGCCCTACGTGCAGGGCCAGGCGATGCTCACGCGCGACGACGTGGTGCGCGGCGTGCTGATTCGCGGCGTGGAGCCCGATGCGGAAGCGAAGGTCTCGGACATCGCCACCGAGATGCGTGCAGGAAAATTGTCCGACCTAGTACCGGGCAGCTTCGGCATCGTGCTCGGCTCCGAGCTCGCGCGCGCGCTCGGCGTTCGCGAAGGCGACAAGATCAACGTCGTCGCGCCGCAGGGGCTGATCACTCCGGCCGGCGTGGTCCCGCGCATCAAGCCATTCACGGTTTTAGGCGTGTTCGAAAGCGGCCATTACGAATACGACAGCTCGCTCGCGCTGACCAACATCGACGACGCCGAGAAGCTCTACCGCCTCGAGCGCTACACCGGCATTCGATTGAAGCTCGCCGACATGCAGACCGCGCCAGAGGTCACGCGGAAACTCGCGAACACGATCAGCGAAGACGTGCTGATCCGCGACTGGACGCAACAGAACCGCAACTGGTTCTCGGCCGTGCAGCTCGAGAAACGCATGATGTTCATCATCCTCGCGCTGATCATCGCGGTGGCGGCGTTCAATCTCGTGTCGTCGCTGGTGATGAGCGTGCGCGACAAGGAATCCGACATCGCGATCCTGCGCACGCTGGGCGCCGCGCCGCGTTCGGTGCTCGCGATCTTCGTCGTGCAGGGCGCGCTGATCGGGCTCGCGGGTTGTCTCGTGGGCGTGATCCTGGGCGTGGTCATCGCGCTCAACGTGGGCAGCATCGTGTCGACCATCGAGCACGTGTTCCACGTCGCGTTCCTGCCGCAGAACATCTACTTCGTCAGCGCTTTGCCGTCGGACCTGCGCCTGTCGGACGTCATCATGATCGGATGCGTTTCTGTTTTTCTGAGCTTCATCGCAACGCTCTACCCGAGCTGGCGCGCGGCGCGTGTCGACCCCGCGCAGGCCTTGCGCTATGAGTGACGCGACGAGGGTTGTCGCCGACACGGCGGTGCTTGGCTGCGAGCGCCTTGCCAAGTCCTTCGGCCGCGGCGACACCGCCGTGCACGTGCTGCGCGATGTGACGCTGTCGATCGCGCCCGCCGAGACGGTCGCGATCGTGGGCGCCTCGGGCTCGGGCAAGAGCACGTTGCTGCATCTGCTGGGCGGGCTCGATACGCCGACCTCCGGCACGGTGTCGATCGACGGACACGACTTCTCGTCGCTGTCCGAAGTCGCGCGCGGCGAAGTGCGCAACAGGCGCCTGGGCTTCGTCTATCAATTCCATCATCTGCTGCCTGAATTCAGCGCGCTCGACAACGTCGCGATGCCGCTGCGCATTCGACGCGAGTCGGTCGACGTGGCGCGCGATACCGCGCAAGAGATGCTCGCGCGCGTGGGTCTCTCACATCGCGTCCATCATCGACCGGGCGAATTGTCGGGCGGCGAACGGCAACGCGCCGCACTCGCGCGCGCGCTCGTCACGCGACCCGCGTGCGTGCTTGCCGATGAACCCACCGGCAACCTCGATCGCGGGACGGCGGCGGAAGTGTTCGCGCTGATGATGGAGTTGAACGCGAACTTTCAGACGAGCTTCGTGGTGGTCACGCATGACCCTGCGCTTGCCGCGCGGATGGGAAGGACGTTGATGTTGACGGACGGAATACTCGGTAGCGCGGAGATCGCGATCGCGTCGTCGCCTACCTGAGTCAGCCCGCTGACCAGCGCTGCGGCAGGTGCCGCGAGGTGCGAAACATGCGCAGGATTTCGACCGTTTCACCGCGAACGCGATACGGGACGTTATATCCGGTTCTGGCGACGAGCAACTCGCGAGTGCCTGAGACTCGACCGGGGCGGCCGAGCCCCGGCTGATTTGCGAGCGTTGCCACTGGTCGTAGACATGGTCGTCATTTCATTGTGTGGAAATGTGTACGTCGTACTACATCCGATCGATTGTCATTCACCCGATGTGCGGATGGCCTCCCGATCGCCCGCGTGTGAAAATCGCTCGATGCAAAAACTACCCTTCATCATCGACACCCACTGCCATCTCGACGCGGCCGAGTTCGATCGCGATCGCGACACGGTAAAGGCCGAGGCGCGCGCGCGGAGTGGGCGCGATCGTGATTCCGGCGATCGCGGTCTCGAATTTCGAGATGGTGTCGCGGCTCGCGAAGAAGACGGTCGGCGGCGCGTACGCGCTCGGCATCCATCCGATCCTCACGCCAGGCGCGGGCGATGAAGACATCTCCACCTTGCGTCGGGCCATCGAGGCGGCGATGAACGATCCGCGCTTCGTCGCGATCGGTGAGATCGGTCTCGATTTCTTCGTGCCGTCGCTGACGACGCCAGAAGCGATCGATCATCAAACCTGGTTCTTCGACGAGCAGTTGAAGATCGCGCGCGACTTCAATCTGCCGGTCCTGCTTCATGTGCGCAAGGCGCAGGACCAGGTGCTCGCGGGGCTGCGACGCGTGAGACGCAATCGTGAGGATTCGCCCGCGGCCGGCATCGCGCATGCCTTCAACGGCAGCCGTCAGCAGGCGGACAACTACACGGCGCTCGGATTCAAGCTCGGCTTCGGAGGAACGTCGACGTTCGAGCGTGCACTGCGGATTCGCTCGCTCGCCAGGGAATTGCCCGACGACGCGATCGTGCTCGAGACCGATGCGCCCGACATCGCGCCGGCGTGGATACACGGAGCGCAAGGCAAAGACGGGCGCAACGCACCGGGAGAACTGCCGCGCATCGCCGAAGAGATCGCGGCATTGCGGGGCTGCTCTGTCGAAGATCTCGCGGCGCTGACGACACGCAACGCCTGCGAGGTCCTGCCGCGTCTGGCCGCGTTGCTCGCGCGAGACGTGACGAATGCACCGGGTTCGATGACTCGCACCGAATCAACGATGGCTTCGAGCACCTGACGCACTCGCTTCATGCGCGCCGCTTGCCTGGCCTTCACTGCGGGCGCGTGGTGGTTGCAACAGCGGGCGCTGCTGATGCCCGAAGAGGCAGCGCTTCTGCTCGGCGCGAGCGCGACGTGCCTCGCAATCGCCGCATCTCGATGGCGCCGTGGCGAGGCGTCGCGAACGCGATCGATCGCGCGGCGCGCGATGGCTGTAAGTGCGGCCTTCGCAATCGGTTTCGCGTGGGCCTCGTGGCGCGCCGACCAGCGTCTGGCCGATGCGCTGCCGCGAAACCTCGAAGGCCAGGATGTGGTCGTCATCGGCACCGTCGCGGTATTGCCTGCAATCGTCGAGCGCGGCGTGCGCTTCGAGTTCACCGTCGAGTCGGTCGAGACGCGCGCTGCGAACGGCAAGCGATTGACGGTCCCCGAGCATCTCGCGCTCGGGTGGTATGCGCCGCGCGCCGGCGCAGACGCGAGCGACGCATCGCTGCCGCACATCGAAGCGGGACAACGATGGCGGCTCACGGTGCGCATGAAGCGCCCGCACGGCGCGGCCAATCCCTTCGGCTTCGACTACGAGTACTGGCTGCTCGAAGAAGGCTTGCGTGCGACCGGCTATGTACGGCCGGGCGCCGACGACGAGGGCGCGGCGGCGAACGCATCGGCGAATCCATCGGCGCAGCCGGGCCACGAGCGCGACACGCAGCAGTCCGCGACCGATTCGCGCACCGACACGAAGACCCGCAAGCTCGCGGACTTCGTGTGGAGCATCAACCACGTCATCGAACGCGCGCGCTCGCGCCTGCGCGATCGTGTCTTCGCCATCCTCGCCGATGGCAAGCCGCTTCACGAAAACGCACCCTACGCCGGCGTGATCGTGGCGCTGATCGTCGGCGACCAGCGCGCGATTTCACAGTCCGACTGGATCGTGTTCAACCGCACGGGCATCGGGCATCTGGTCTCGATCTCGGGACTGCACGTCAGCATGCTCGCGGCGCTCGGCGCGTGGCTGGCCTTCGCGATCTGGCGTCGTCATCCGGCGTGGTGCGCGCGCCTCGCCGCGCACAAGGTCGCGGCGCTCGCGGGCACGGCGGTCGCGCTCGGCTACTGCCTGCTCGCGGGCTTCGGCGTTCCTGCCCAACGCACGCTCTACATGATCGCTGTCGTCGCGCTCGCGTTGTGGATGCATCGCATGAGTTCGGTGTCGCGCGTGCTCTCCATCGCGCTGGTGGTGGTCGTCGCGATCGATCCGTGGGCGGTGATGGGTGCGGGCTTCTGGCTGTCGTTTGCGGCCGTCGCATCCATCTTCTACGTGACCGCGGGACGCTTCGAATTCGCCGAGGCTGATGACACGTGGCGCGACCGCTTGGTGCGTTCGTTCAGGACGGCGGTGCGCGTGCAATGGGCGGTCACGCTCGCGCTCACCCCGCTCACGCTGCTGCTCTTCTATCAGGTGTCGATGATCAGCCCGATCGCGAACGCGATCGCGATTCCGCTGGTGAGCCTGGTCGTCACGCCGCTGTCTCTTGCGGGCGCGGTGATGCCGGGCTTCATCGGCGTCTGGCTGCTCCATGCCGCGCACGGACTCGTCGCGCTGCTTGCGATGTGGTTGGCCTGGTTGAGCGCCGCGCCTTTCGCGGTGTGGACCGGACCGGCACCGAGCGCCTGGGCCTTCGTCTGCGCGATGATCGGCGTCGTCTGGTGGCTCGCCCCGCGCGGCGTGCCGTCGCGCTGGGTGGGCGCGTTCTGGATGCTGCCGATGTTCGCGTGGCCGGCCGATCGGCCCACGATCGGCACGGCGCGCTTGACGGCGCTCGATATCGGGCAAGGCACAGCGGTGTTGATCGAGACGCGCGCGACGCGCGTGCTCTACGACACCGGTCCGCAATACGGTGCCCGACCCACCGCCGGCAACGATGCCGGCAGTCGCATCATCGTGCCGTACCTGCGCGCTCGCGGCATCGACAGGCTCGACGCCATGATCGTCTCGCACAACGACAGCGATCACTCGGGCGGCGCGCTGGCCATCCTGCAATCGTTGCCGGTCGACATCGTGCGCAGCTCGCTCGCGATCGAAAGCGCGATCGTTCGCGCATCACCGCAACATCGACGCTGCAACGCCGGCCAGCAATGGACCAGCGGCGGCGTGAACTTCGAATTGATGCATCCGCTGCCCGAGGCCTATGCGCCACACGATGGCAACGCGCCGGTCAAGCCCAACGCGAAGAGTTGCGTGCTGCGCGTCGAGGCCGGTGGACATTCGATGCTGCTGACGGCCGACATCGAGAAGCCGCAGGAGGCCGAGCTGGTCGAACGCAACCGTGATTCGCTTCGCACCGACGTCCTTCTGGTCCCGCATCACGGCAGCAGGACCTCATCGTCGGACCGATTTCTCGACGCCACGAACCCATCGATCGCCATCGTGCAGTCGGGCTACCTCAATCGCTTCGGCCACCCGCGTGCCGAAGTGCTCGCGCGTTATGCCGAGCGCGCGATCCCGGTTCTTCGCAACGATGCCGACGGCGCCATCACCGTCACGCTGGCCGCCAACGGCGTGGCTATCGAACGTTATCGGGAGCGGCATCCGCGCTACTGGTACGGGCGCTGAAGTTCAGCTCTCGTCCTCACCCGGCGACTGCCGCGCAACATTCAACCCCGACCAGCGCTTCAACCCGGGCGACTGCAAGCCGACGAGATCGAGCGCGCGCGCCACGGTGTCGTCGACGATGTCGGCAATCGTCTCGGGCCGCTGATAGAACGCCGGCACCGGCGGCATCACGATGCCGCCCATCTCGGTGACCACGACCATGTTGCGCAGGTGTGCGAGATTGAGCGGCGTCTCACGTGCGAGCAGCACCAGCCGACGGCGCTGCTTCAACATCACGTCGGCCGCGCGCGCGACCAGGTTGTCGGAGAGGCCGTGCGCGATCGCGGCCAGGGTCTTCATCGAGCACGGCGCGACGATCATGCTGTCGGCATCGAACGAGCCGCTCGCGATCGAGGCGCCGATGTCCTTCACGCCATGCGCGACGGTCGCGAGCGCTTCGATGTCGGCGCGCTTCATGTCGAGTTCGGCCAGCGCGGTCAGCGCGCCCGAAGCCGATACCACCAGGTGCGTCTCGACCGCTTCGATCGCGGCGAGCGCCTGCAGCAGCCGCACGCCATACACCGCGCCGCTCGCTCCCGTCATCGCCACGATGATGCGTCTCATTTTTGTCGCTCTTTGCTCATGGCCGTCGGAACAGTCGCGGCTTTCTGCGAAGCGCTGCGTCGGTAACTCCACACCAGCACGCCGATGCCCGCAAGAATCATCGGGATCGACAACCATTGCCCCATCGACAGATTCATCGCGAGCAGCCCGAGAAAATCGTCGGGCTCGCGCGTGAACTCGACGCCGAAGCGCGCCAAGCCGTAGCCGATCAGGAATACGCCGGCAACCGCGCCGACAGGACGCGGGCGACGCGCGAACCACCACACGACGACGAAGAGCGCGATGCCTTCCAGACCGACCTCGTAGAGCTGCGAGGGATGCCGCGCGACGCCGTCATGCGCCTGCGGAAAAATCATCGCCCACGGTACGTCGCTCGGCCGTCCCCACAACTCACCGTTGATGAAGTTGCCGGTGCGTCCCGCGGCAAGCCCGGTGGGCACCAGTGGCGCGACGAAATCGGCGACCTGCCAGAACGTGTAGCCGCGCCGCTTCGCAAACACCAGCATCGCGACGATCACGCCGATCAGGCCGCCGTGAAACGACATGCCGCCTTCCCACACTTTGAACAGGTCCAGAGGATGTTTGAGATAGAAGCTCGCCTTGTAGAACAGCACGTAGCCCAGACGCCCGCCCACGATGGTACCGAGCATGCCGAAGAACAACAGGTCGTCGAGATCGCGGGCGGTGAGCATCGTCTTCCCATGCGCGATGCGCCAGCGCCCGAGGATGAGCACCAGCGCGAATGCGGCCAGATACATCAGGCCGTACCAGCGCACGGCGAGGGGACCGATGCTGAAGGCGATCGGATCGAAGTTCGGATGGACGAGCATGAGTGGTCGCGGTTGGTGGGTCGGATAAAATTGCGAGTGTAGCCAAGCGCGGCGTTGACACCGTGCTGACGCCTCTTCTCCCCGGCGGAGCCTGCCCCGGCGAAGGGCGTGGCGCTGGCGGGGTCCAAGCGACGGACGTACGTCGTCCCGGCGCAGGCCGGGGTCCAAGTTGATTTCTTCGTCGTACGCTCACGAAACTTGGATCCCGGCCTGCGCCGGGACGACGGCTCAACAGCGACTGACCGACCGGTCAACGCAATCCACTACAGAATCATCGAGGAGAACACGTGGCCCACAACGAACGTTCCAGGCATGTGACCGAGGGCGATCTGCGCGCACCCAACCGCGCGATGTATTACCCGATGGGCTATACGCGCGCCGATTTCGACAAGCCGATGATCGGCGTCGCGAACGGCCACTCGACCATCACGCCCTGCAACTCGGGCCTGCAGAAGCTCGCCGATGCGGCCATCGCCGCGATCGAGGCGGCAGGCGCGAAGGCGCAGGTGTTCGGCACGCCTACGGTGTCCGACGCGGTGTCGATGGGCACCGAGGGCATGAAGTATTCGCTGGTGTCGCGCGAGGTGATTGCCGACTGCATCGAAGTCGCCGTGATGGGCCAGTGGATGGACGGCTGCGTGGTAATCGGCGGCTGCGACAAGAACATGCCGGGCGGCATGATCGCGATGGCGCGCACCAATGTTCCATCGATCTATGTCTATGGCGGCACGATCAAGCCCGGCCAGCACAACGGCAAGGATCTGACCATCGTGTCAGTGTTCGAGGCGGTCGGCGAATTCAACGCGGGTCGCCTGTCTCGGTCCGACTTCGAAGCGATCGAGGAACATGCGTGTCCGTCGGCCGGCTCGTGCGGCGGCATGTACACCGCCAACACGATGAGCTCGTCGTTCGAAGCACTCGGCATGTCGCTGATGCACTCGTCGTCGATGGCCAATCCCGACGACGAGAAGACCGCCTCGGCAGCCGAGTCGGCACGCGTGCTGGTCGATGCGGTGAAGGCCAATCGGCGGCCGCGCGACATCATCACGAAGAAGGCGATCGAGAACGCGGTGTCGCTCATCATGGCCACCGGCGGCTCGACCAACGCGGTGCTGCATTTCTTGGCTATTGCGCACGCGGCCGAAGTCGAATGGACCATCGACGACTTCGAACGCATTCGTCAGCGCGTGCCGGTGCTCTGCAACCTCAAACCCTCGGGAAAGTATGTGGCGACCGACCTGCATCGCGCGGGAGGCGTGCCGCAGGTGATGAAGCTGCTGCTCGACGCGGATCTGCTGCACGGCGACTGCATGACGATCACCGGCAAGACCATCGCCGAAGAACTGGCGAGCATTGCTTCGACGCCGCGTGCCGATCAGGACGTGATCATGCCGATCGCAAAGGCGCTGTATCCGCAAGGCCATCTGGCGATCTTGAAAGGCAATCTCTCGCCTGAGGGTTGCGTCGCAAAAATCACCGGCCTGAAGAACCCGATGATGACGGGACCCGCGCGTGTTTTCGATTCCGAAGACGCCGCGATGGACGCGATCATGGGCAAGCGCATCCATGCGGGCGACGTAATGGTGATTCGCTACGAAGGTCCGAAGGGCGGCCCGGGCATGCGCGAGATGCTTGCGCCCACGTCGGCGCTGGTCGGGCAAGGTTTGGGCGAATCGGTGGGCATCATTACCGACGGCCGCTTTTCAGGGGGCACCTGGGGCATGGTGGTCGGACATGTGGCGCCCGAGGCGTTCGTCGGCGGCGTGATTGCACTGATCGAGGAAGGCGACTCGATCACGATCGATGCGCATCGCTTGTTGCTGCAACTGAACGTGAGCGATGCCGAGATCGAAACCCGTCGTGCGCGCTGGACGCAACCCAAGCCGCGCTACACGCGTGGCGTGCTGGCGAAATTCGCGAAGCTCGCGTCGACTGCAAGCCGCGGGGCCGTGACGGACGGGGACGCGTGAAACGCCTTATTCACAGATAGGTTCTTAACGACGCGGCCCGGATCGCCCGCTCATCGACTTCTTGATGCGTTCTTCCTTGATCTTGTCGAGGTCGTGGTGCGCCTTCTTCTTGTCGAGTCCGAAAAAGGGCTCGACGATTTCGAACCACAGCAGCGCGACTCCGAAAGGCAGCAGCACGACCCACCATGACCAATGCCCGACCGGTCCGAACTCGAACCATTTCATCAGCAGCAATATCACGCCGACTACGAGAAACCACATCGCCGTTCTCCAGGCAAGGACCACCGTCGACTATAGCCGAGCGGACTGCGGATCGAACGCGTGAATCCAGGCGGCGTTGTTTAGAGCGCATAGAACGCGCGGCCGGACACAATGCGCGACTGGGCGTCAACGCCTGCGGTCTTCACTCGTTAGAGGGATCGACACAGCCACTTTCAAACCCGCCGGACTCTTCGATGAACACTCGCATTTTCGCTGGTCGTCTCGTGGCCGCCGCCATCGGCCTCGCGTCGATACACGCCGCATTCGCGGATGAGGCCGAGATGGCGCGCGCGAAGAAATGCATGAGCTGTCACGCGCTCGATCAGAAGCTCGTCGGGCCGGCGTACAAGAGCGTCGCGGCGAAATACGCGAACGACGCGGGCGCCGAAGCGCGGCTCGCAAAAAAGATACGCGAAGGCGGCGCGGGCGTCTGGGGCGTCGTGCCGATGCCGGCCAACCCCGAGGTCAATGCGGCCGAGGCGCAGCGCCTCGCGCATTGGGTGCTGATTCAGAAGTAGAACGCGATCGCGATCGTCTCGATCGCATCGATCACGCAAAAAAAGGGCCGCTCGAGAGCGGCCCTCGTCCGATGCCGTCGCGATTACTGCACGACCGCGATCGCCTCCTTGTTGCCGCCCTTGTACGTGTATAGCGTGAGCGTGCCGTCCTTGACGTCGCCCTTGTCGTCGAAGCGGATGTGCCCGGTGACGCCTTCGTAGTCTTCCTTGGCGAGGAACGGCAGATACTTCGCGGGATCGGCCGACTTGGCCTTTTCCATCGCGTCGACCATCACCATCACGGCGTCATACACATACGGCGCATAGATCTGGACGTCGGTGCCGAACTTTTTCTTGTAGTCGGCCTTGAACTTGTTCATCGGGCCTTCCTTGCCCTTCAAGACGCCGCCCGCTTCTGCGCAGATCACCTGCCCGTCAGCCATGCCGTCGCCTGCCAGCTTGGCAAGTTCACCCGTGCAGATGCCGTCGCCGCCCATGAACTTGGCGTTGATGCCGAGTTGCTTCATCTGACGCAGCATCGGGCCGGCTTGCGCATCCATGCCGCCGTAGAACACGACGTCGGGCTTGGTGCTCTTGACCTTGGTCAGAATCGCCTGGAAGTCGGTCGCGTTGTTGTTGGTGTGCTCGGTCGCCACGACCTTGGCGCCCGACGCGGTTGCGCCCTTCTTGAATTCGTCGGCCACGCCCTGGCCGTAGGCCGTGGCGTCGTCGATGACCGCAACCGTCTTCGCCTTCAATGTCGAGCCCGCGTACTTGCCGAGCGTGCCGCCGAGCTGGCCGTCATTGGCGCAGACGCGGAAGGCGGTCTTGAAGCCCTGCTGCGTGTACTTGGGGTTGGTCGCCGACGGCGAGATCTGCGGAATGCCGGCATCCGAATAGATCTTCGACGCGGGGATGGTGGTGCCCGAGTTCAGGTGTCCAATCACGCCGTTCACCTTGGCATCGACCAGCTTCTGCGCGGCGGCCGTGCCTTGCTTCGGGTCGGCTGCGTCGTCTTCCTTCAGCAGTTCGAGCTTGACCTTCTTGCCGCCGATGGTCACGCCTTTGGCGTTGAGCTCGTCGATCGCCATCACGGCGCCGTTCTCGTTGTCCTTGCCGAGGTGAGCGATGTTGCCGGAGATCGGACCGACGTGGCCGATCTTGACGACCTGTTCCTGTCCATACGCGGGCGCGCTGGCGACGAATGCAGTCGCGATGGCCGCGCACAGAAATTTGTGCTGAGCTTTCATTGAATGGGACTCCCAGTCGAAAATGTTGATGATGATGTGATCGTCGCAAGCTGCGGCGCTCACGTGTTCGCGAGAGCCGGTCAGTACCCGCAAGCGGACGCAACAAACTACACGAAACACCCGGTGAAGAATAGTGGCTTCATCCCCTATCCGGAAACGAGCCGTCGTGATCAGAGGTTGACCGCGTTTTCCCGAGTCGTGCGGCGCGCAGTCGATCTCGCGGCCACAACCCTTAAACTGGACCCATGCAATTCGACTTCGCCTTCGATCCCCACTCACGGTCACCACTGCGTTCGGCCATCGACGACCTGACGCGCGCTTCCGAGCGCGAGTGCGTGATGCGGCTTCTCGACGAGGCCGCACAGGACGCTGAAGCACTCGCTCGCGTGCGCGCCTATGCGACCGGCCTGGTCGAGACGCTGCGCGCCAAGCGCGTCAAGGCAGGCGGCGTCGATGCGTTGATGCGCGAGTTCTCGTTGTCGTCCGACGAAGGGGTCGCGCTGATGTGCCTGGCCGAAGCGCTGCTGCGCATTCCCGACGCGGGCACGCGCGACGCGCTGATTCGCGACAAGATCGGCGGCGGCGACTGGAACGCGCACGTCGGCCAGAGCCCGTCGCTATTCGTCAACGCGGCCGCGTGGGGCCTGGTCGTGACCGGCAAGTTGGTCGCAACGCACAGCGCGCAGGGACTGTCCGCGTCGCTCACGCGGCTGGTCGCGCGCGGCGGCGAGCCGCTGATCAGGAAGGGCGTCGATCTCGCGATGCGCATGCTCGGGCGCCAGTTCGTCACGGGCGAGACGATCGAGGACGCGATCGCGAACGGTCGCGACAACCTGAAGCGCGGCTATCGTTATTCGTACGACATGCTCGGCGAAGCCGCGCTGACCGCGGTCGACGCCGAGCGCTACCTCGAGTCCTATCGGCATGCGATCGCGGTGATCGGCGCATCGGGCGAAGGTGCGCAGCCGGCGAGCGACGTGCGCAAGGACGTCAACCAGCGACCCGGCATCTCGGTCAAGCTGTCGGCTTTGCATCCGCGCTATGCGCGCTCGACAAAAGAGCGCGTGATGGCCGAGCTGCTGCCGATCCTGAAGGGCCTCGCGCTGGCCGCGAAGCGCAGCGGCATCGGGTTCAACATCGACGCCGAAGAATCGGAGCGGCTCGACCTCTCGCTCGATCTGCTCGAGGCGCTGGCCGAGGATCGCGACCTCGACCGTTGGGGCGGCCTCGGCTTCGTGATCCAGGCGTATCAGAAACGCGCGCCCGCGGTGATCGACTTGGTGGCCGCGCTCGCACGCAAAACACAAACGCGCGCGCAGCGACGCATCATGGTCCGCCTCGTCAAGGGCGCGTATTGGGACTCCGAGATCAAGCGCGCGCAAATCGAAGGACAAAGCGGCTATCCGGTCTATACGAGGAAGGCCTTTACCGACGTCGCCTACCAGGCGTGCGCGCGGCGCCTGCTCGATGCCGCCGATGCGATTTATCCGCAGTTCGCCACGCACAATGCGTACACGCTCGCGTGGGTGCGCGAGGCAGCGCGCGCGATCGGCGTGTCCGAAAGCGACTATGAGTTTCAATGCCTGCACGGCATGGGTGAGACGCTCTACGACCAGATCGTGAGCGATTCGACACCCTTGTCTTGCCGCATCTATGCGCCCGTCGGCAGTCACGAAACGCTGCTCGCGTATCTGGTTCGCCGCCTGCTCGAGAACGGCGCGAACACCTCGTTCGTCAATCGCATCGTCGATGCGCGCGTGCCGATCTCGGAGTTGATCGCCGATCCGGTGCAACGCGCGCGCGAAACCGAAGGCGCGCCGCATCCGCAGATTCCCTTGCCGAGCGATCTCTATCCCGATGGCCGCGTCAATTCGGCGGGCTTCGACGCGTCGAACGAAAGCGCGCTCGCCGCGATGGCGGACGCGCTCACGCCCTTCGCGTCGCATCGATGGTCGATGATGAACGATGTCTCTTCGAAGCAGGCGACTCTCGCTATCGTCAATCCATCGGATCGCACGGACGTCGTCGGCGCCGTCGCCACCGCATCGAGCGACGACATCGCAAGCGCCGTGGCACGCTCGCTCGCCGCATCGAACGCATGGCGATCGACGCCGCCTTCGCAACGCGCCGCGCTGCTCGTGCGCTGCGCCGATCTGCTCGAAGCGCATCGCGCCGAGCTGGTTGCTCTCGCGATCCGCGAAGCTGGCAAGACACTCAACAACGCGATCGGGGAAGTGCGCGAAGCGGTGGACTTCTGCCGCTACTACGCGGGGCAGATCGAACACGACGACGCAGCGGCAGCCAACGCAGCGAGCGACTCTGCGGGTGACTCCAGGCGCGGGGCTATGGTCTGCATCTCCCCCTGGAATTTTCCGCTAGCGATTTTTTCGGGCCAGGTCGTGGCAGCGCTTGCAGCGGGGTATTGCGTGCTGGCCAAGCCGGCCGAGCAGACGCCCTTGATCGCGCTGCGGGCGACCGCGCTCTTTCACGAAGCCGGCATCCCGCGCGATGTACTGCAACTGCTCATCGGCGATGGCGAGAACGTGGGCGCTCCGCTGGTCGCGCATCCGGCGATCGGTGGCGTGCTCTTCACCGGCTCGACGCAGGTCGCGCGCGCCATCGCCGCGACGCTTGCGAAACGCAGCGACGATCCGATCCTGATCGCCGAGACCGGCGGGCAGAACGCGATGATCGTGGACTCGAGCGCGCTGACCGAGCAGGTGGTCAACGACGCATTGATCTCGGCCTTCGACTCGGCCGGCCAACGCTGCTCGGCGTTGCGCATCCTGTGTCTGCAGGACGCGGTGTACTACCACACGTTGTCGATGCTCAAAGGCGCGATGGCCGAACTCGCGGTCGGCAATCCGATGCGCCTGTCCACCGACGTCGGCCCCGCGATCGATAGCGAGGCGCGTGATCGTCTGGTCGCTCACATCGAAGCGATGAAAGCGCGCGGTCATCGCGTCCATTCGATTCCGCTGCCGCCCGAATGCGCGAGCGGAACCTTTGTGGCACCGACCGCGATCGAGATCGATCGCATCAGCGATCTGCCCGGGGAAGTCTTCGGGCCGGTGCTGCACGTCATGCGCTGGTCCTTCGGACAACTCGACGCGTTGATCGCCGCGATCGACGCGACCGGCTACGGACTGACGATGGGCGTTCACAGCCGCATCGACGAGCACATCACACGCGTGGCCACGCGCGCGCGCGTCGGCAACCTGTACGTGAATCGCACGCTGATCGGCGCAACCGTCGGCGTGCAGCCGTTCGGCGGCGAGGGCTTGTCGGGTACCGGGCCGAAGGCCGGCGGTCCGTTCTATCTCGCGCGCCTCGACGAGGGCCGGGGCGCGCATCGCTTCGAGCCTGCGGCCGGCGATATGGGTTCACTGCGCGCAAGCGCTTCGCCACAGCGCATCCGCGACGCGCTCGCGAGGTGCAGCGAGTGGGACGACGCGACGCGCGCGCGACTGGACGCGCATTGCATGCGATGCGAAGCGGCGGCACTCGGCATGACGACCATGCGCCTGCCCGGACCCACCGGCGAAAGCAACACGCTGAGCCTGCGGCCGCGCCGGGCGATCGCATGCATGGCCGACGAAACCATCGATCTCGTCTGCCAGATCATCGCGGCGCAAGCGATCGGCGTCGTCCCGCTTGCGCGTCGCGACGCGTTGCCGCCCGCATTGCAATCCTTCGTCGAGCCCTGGAACGAGAACATCGCGAGCACCGCGGACTTGCAGGTCGTGCTCGTCGCGCTGTCGGATCGCGAAGTCGTGCGCGTGCAAGAGGCCTCTGCGACGCGCGATGGCGCGATCGTTGCAGTCGTTCGATGGAGTCGCCATACCAAGCCGGTGCTGCAACTGTGGCGCCTGATGCGCGAGTTCGCCGAAAGCATCAACACCGCGGCCGGGGGCGGAAACGCATCGCTGATGACCTTGCAGGAAACATGATGCGCGAAGCATGATGCCGCAGTAAATGCGCTACCATCCCGCTCGCTCGGGGGCGGTCACCGACCCAGCGGCACGGTTCGAAACACAAGGCGTCTGAAGTTCGGCACGGCATCGTGGGATCACCGCGGACCTCGCATGGAAATTTTTCTTCAGCAGATCCTCAACGGCCTCGTCCTCGGCAGCATCTATGCCCTCGTCGCCCTCGGCTACACGATGGTGTACGGGATACTGAACCTGATCAATTTCGCTCACGGCGACGTGCTGATGGTGGGCGCGCTCACCGCCTACGCGGTGGTGCAGGGATTGTCGGCGGTCGCTCCGGGAACTCCCGGACCCTTGCTGCTCGTTGCCGGTCTCCTGGTTGCGATTCCGGTGTGCATCATCGTCAACGTCACGATCGAGCGCGTCGCCTATCGACCGCTGCGCAACGCGCCGCGCCTGGCGCCGCTGATCACCGCGATCGGCGTGTCGATCATTCTGCAGACGCTCGCGATGATCATCTTCGGGCGAAACTACAAGGTCTTCCCGCCGCTCTTGTCGACCAATCCGATCGAGGTGGCCGGGGCGCTCATCACGCCCACACAAGTGATGATCCTGATCGTAGCGGCGGTGATGATGATCGGCCTGGTGTTGCTGGTCGAGAAGACCAAGCTCGGTCGTGCAATGCGCGCCACCGCGGAGAACCCGCGCATCGCGAGCCTGATGGGGGTGAACGCCAATTCGGTGATCGTAGCGACCTTCGCGATCGGCGCGGCACTCGCGGCCGTGGCCGGCGTGATGATGGCCGCGAACTATTCGGTCGCCCACTTCTACATGGGCTTCATCCCCGGCCTCAAGGCGTTCACCGCTGCGGTGCTCGGAGGCATCGGCAATCTCTACGGCGCGATGGTCGGCGGCCTCTTGCTCGGCATCATCGAAGCCCTGGGCGCGGGCTACATCGGCGACCTGACCGACGGATTTTTCGGCAGCAACTATCAGGACATCTTCGCCTTCGTGGTCCTGATCATCGTGTTGACGTTGCGACCCTCGGGGATCATGGGCGAACGCGTGGCGGATCGGGCATGAGTACCGACAAGACTCCGGAGCATCCGGTCGTCGACCAAGCGCTGCCGCTGGGCGCGCCCAGCCACAAGGCTTACGTCGGTCTCGCCATTTTCGCGATCGCGCTGTTGCTGCTTCCGGTCGCTGCGGGACATGTCGGCGACTCGTGGGTGCGCATCCTCGACTTCGCGCTGCTCTACATCATGCTGGCGCTCGGCCTCAACATCGTGGTCGGCTTCGCGGGGCTGCTCGACCTGGGCTACATCGCGTTCTATGCGATCGGCGCCTACATGTGCGCGCTGCTCGCGTCTCCGCAGTTCGCTACCGTGCTGCAGTCCTTCGTCGAGAACTATCCGGCTCTGGGCCACTGGATGGTGAGCGTGTTCGGTCCGGAGATCGCGAAGAACGGCATTCATCTTCCGGTGTGGATCATCGTGCCGCTCGCTGGGGCGTTGGCCGCAACCTTCGGCGTCATCCTCGGCACCCCGACCCTGAAGCTGCGCGGCGACTACCTGGCCATCGTCACGCTCGGGTTCGGCGAGATCATCCGCATCTTCATGAACAACATGAACTCGCCGGTCAACATCACCAACGGTCCGCAGGGGATTCTCAACATCGATCCGGTCAAGGTCGCCGGCGTGTCGTTCGGCAAGCCCGCGCACATACTCGGCCTCGACGTATCGGTGGTGCAGCTCTACTACTACCTGTTCCTGTTTCTGGTCGTCGTCATCGTGTTCTTCTGCATACGCCTGCAGAACTCGCGCATCGGCCGCGCGTGGGTGGCGATTCGCGAGGATGAGATTGCAGCCAAGGCGATGGGCATCAACACGCGCAACATCAAGCTGCTCGCGTTCGCGATGGGCGCGTCGTTCGGCGGCGTATCGGGTGCGATGTTCTCGTCGTTCCAGGGGTTCGTGTCGCCCGAGTCGTTCGGCCTGCTCGAATCGATCGTCGTGCTCGCGATGGTGGTGCTGGGCGGCATGGGCCACATCCCCGGCGTCATTCTCGGCGGCGTGCTGCTCGCGGCCTTCCCCGAGGTACTGCGCCACGTCGTCGTGCCGATTCAGGAGGCGGTGTTCGGCCACGTCATCGTCGATGCCGAAGTGATTCGCCAGTTGCTCTACGGTCTCGCGATGGTCGGCATCATGCTGTTCCGACCCGCAGGCCTGTGGCCGGCGCCCGAGCATGGCAAGGGACTGGGCGGCATCAAGGCCAAGCGCTCGGCCGCCGAGGGAGCCTGAGCGATGAGCGCCGTGCCGATTTCCTCCGTGCCTGCGAAGGCCAACGTGATGCTCTCGGTCAAGGGCGTCAACAAACGCTTCGGCGGCCTGCAGGCGCTCTCGGACGTGGGCGTCACGATCCGCGAAAAAATGATCTACGGATTGATCGGACCGAACGGTGCCGGCAAGACCACCTTCTTCAACGTCATCACGGGTCTCTATCAACCCGACTCGGGCACCTTCGAGCTCGACGGCGCGCCCTACTCGCCGTCGGCGCCGCACGAAGTCGCCAAGGCCGGCATCGCGCGGACCTTCCAGAACATTCGCCTGTTCGGCGAGATGACCGCGATCGAGAACGTGATGGTGGGGCGCCATGTGCGCACGCACGCCGGCGTGATCGGCGCGGTGTTGCGCACACCCGGCGCGCGCCGTGAAGAAATCGCGATTCGCGAACGTGCCATGGCGTTGCTCGAATACGTCGGCATCGCGCGCTATGCGGACTATCGCGCGAGGACCTTGTCGTATGGCGATCAACGACGCCTCGAGATCGGGCGTGCGCTAGCGACCGACCCCAAGCTGCTCGCTCTCGACGAACCCGCGGCCGGCATGAACGCGACCGAGAAGCTGTCACTGCGCGAGCTTCTTGTGAACATCCGCAATGACGGCCGAACGATTCTCCTGATCGAGCACGACGTGAAGCTGGTGATGGGTCTGTGCGATCGCGTCACCGTGCTCGACTACGGCAAGCCGATCGCCGAAGGCGTGCCGGCCGACGTACAGAAAAATCCGGCGGTGATCGAGGCATACCTGGGCGCTGGAGGCGCGCACTGATGGCGGCCGCCGTTGCAAACCCCGCGCAAACCAGGCAAACCGAGACCATGCTCGCGATTGCCGGGCTGCGCGTGAACTATGGCGGCATCAAGGCGGTCAAGGGGATCGATCTCGAGATTCGCTCGGGCGAGCTGGTCACGTTGATCGGCGCCAACGGCGCGGGCAAGACCACGACGCTCAAGGCCATCATGGGTCTGCTGCCTCCAGCGGGCGGCGAGATTCGCTATCTGGGCCACGCACTCGCGGGCAAGCAGACCTATCAGATGCTGCCCGATGGCCTTGCGATGGTTCCCGAAGGCCGCGGCGTATTTGCGCGCATGTCGATCGTCGAGAACCTGCGCATGGGCGCCTACGTGCGCACCGACGAAGCCGGCATACGCGAGGACATCGAGCGCATGTTCGTGACCTTTCCGCGATTGAGGGAACGCGCGACCCAATTGGCCGGAACGATGTCTGGCGGCGAACAGCAGATGCTCGCGATGGCGCGTGCGCTGATGGGCAAGCCCAGGCTGTTGTTGCTCGACGAACCGTCGATGGGCTTGTCGCCGCTGATGGTCGAGAAGATCTTCGAAGTGGTTCGCGAGATCCGCTCGCAGGGCATGACGATATTGCTGGTCGAACAGAACGCGCGCCTCGCATTGCAGTTGGCCGATCGCGGCTACGTGATGGAGTCGGGGCTGATCACGATGAGCGGCGACGCGAAGCAGATGCTCGACGACCCCAAGGTGCGCGCGGCTTATTTGGGGGAGTAGGCGAGTTCCAGCGCGAGCGGCAGATGGCCGAGCGCGTCGGCAAGCAACGTTGCAGCGAGATCGGCCGTCGAATCACTGCGGTCACTATCTCGAACGCCAAGCGGCTCGGCGAGTGCTGCGAGATCGGCAGCGGCAGACTCCGCAACGGCCGGTCGGATCCTTGGTGACGGCGTTCGTCCACTCCGGCACGGCGTAAGCCGATCGATAGTAGTCGCGCGACACGACCGCAATGGTGCGTTCGGACTCGAGCATCGCCCCGGGACATACGCTCGACGAAGTTCTGACCTGGACGGAAGTCCCAGTCTTGTATGACCGTGGTGTAGTTTGCTTCCTTGAGCGTTGCGTTGATCCACCGCGCCCAGTGCCGATCGACGGCGGTGTAGCCGATGAAGAAGTCGACGCTCCGTCAACCTTACTTGCGGCTGCCGCTATCCCGGGCCTTTTTGATTTGCGCACTATTCATTGCAGAGCCATACCCACAGCGATATAAATGCTCCAATGATTAACGGAGCCGGCACTGGACAGCCGCGCGCGCCATATCACCAACTCTTACCGTCCCAATTGTCAGATATTCACATTGCTCCAAATTTGAGTGGGGTGCAAAGTGACCTCTCGCGCGAGCCGCGCGTCAGGGTTTTGGTTCACTGGCTATGTGGAGAATCGAAAATGTCAAATTTCCTTGTGCTTGGCCCCGGCTGCGGCGGCAATTTCTGGGTCAACCCGAATATCGTGATCTCGACTGGCGTCCTCAATGTTCTGCAGCCAACGGCGATCTCCGTGAGAATCACGAACAACTCCGGCGAGCGCGTGCGCCTGAATAGCGTTCAAGCGACCGTCTGCGCCTGGAACACAACGCACGGATTCAATTCCGCTTCCATCCTGCCATCGCTGCAATCAGGCAACGGACTCACTTGGGACAATGTATTTCCCTTTCCCAATGATGTAGTCATTCCCCCGGGCGGCACTACAACCATATCGCTTCCCTCGTGGACGCCACAGGCCAGCGATATCCACCATTTTGACAACGTGCCCGGCGCGGCATTCGAGAACATCACCAAGACCAATCTCCATGCCTGCATATTCGCCAATTGCTCTGGATCGTGGCCGCCCGTGCAGACCGGGCAGGTGACCGATGACGGCGCACTGGTCACCTGGAGCAGCGCCGTGGTCGGAAATTTCTGTGCAGATACCCATCACGGACAGCACAATACTTCGCTTCACAGACTCGCAAACCAGCGCAGCATCACCATTCCGTTTTACGCTGGGCTTGCGGGTGAATTTGAAGGAGGCAGTGCGGAAATCTTTTTGCGTGAAATTGTTTTTGATCCGATAGCCGACCCCGCCTTGATGGATATGATTCAGCGCGCGGGATTTGGCGCATTACCGTTGCAGCCGGCGCCGCTTCCTGCGCGGGTAGCAGGTTTGGCGCGATTTCGGAGTGTATTGGAGCGGGTGGAAGAAAAAGTGGAGGAGGTCGCAGACGAGGTCAAGGAAGGCATCGAGCATCTTTTGGGGAATAAGCCATACGAGGACGACGAAGACGATCTGCAAGTACTACAAAGCGTTTTGACGCTGGGCTTGAACGCCAATGAATTGCACCCTCTGCTGCTCAAGGTTGCAGTCGACAAGGATGACCCTGTGGGCGCGATCCACGTCTTCGATGTGGTTCAAGCAAACTCCGACGGAACACGTGGGGGCTTTCGTCTGGCAACCATCAATGCCCCTTGAGAATAACGTGGCCATTTTGAAGAGCTGAATCAACTGCCTCGAAATCAAAAGCGATACGCCGCGCTTCGCTACTTCACGAGACAAGCGGCCGCGAAGGAGAGCTTGAATGACGTCGTCACTGCGCATCCTGTGCGTCCACGGAGTCGGGCACAAGGAACTCGATACGGGCTATCGATCGCTGTGGGTCGATGCCATCACGAGCTCGCTTCGGCATGCCGATCCTTCTGCGCAACCGGTGATCGACTTCGTCGATTACGACGACCTGTTCGAGAAGGCCGAGCTCAATTTCGGAACCTACGCGAAGTCGATCAGCGCCCTGCTGGCCAGCTATCTCGCGCACGGCGTCGCCGACTCTTTCGGTGGCGCGCGCGGCTTCTTCAATTTTCCTCAGCAACTGCGCTGGACCGCCGGCATGATCGTCCAGTGGTCGTCCGAAGAAGCCCTGCGAACGCAGGCGAATCGCGCGGTGCAAAAGGCGATGGCGGCGAAGGATTACGACGTCGTGTGCGCGCACAGCCTCGGCTCCCTGATCGCCTACGACACGTTCGCGCGCAACCCCGACGCGATCCGCGGCAAATACTTCGCGACCTTCGGCTCGCAGATCGGCCACCCGTCGGTGCGTGATGTGTTCGCGGGATACATCCGCATGATTCCCGCGAAGCACTGGTTCCATCTCTTCAATCCCGACGATCACGTGTTCACGTGCTCGCTGTCGATTGCCGACGCGGCTTTCACGCAGGTGCTCACGCCGTTCGACATTCCCAACGATCTGCTCAATCACAACGCCGAGTGGTATCTCACGCGCCCCGAGACAATCGAGACGTTGACGCAAACCGTGCAGGGTGCGACGCCCAAGGCGCTGGTCGCCGCGGCACGCGCGTTCACGCGAGCGACGCGTGCGCCCGACAAGCGGGCGCTCCTGATCGGCCTCAACGAATATCCCGATCCGGCCAATCGACTCGAAGGCTGCATCAACGACGTCTTCCTGATGAGTTCGCTGCTGCAGGAGTGCGGCTTCGAAGCCGAAGACGTGCGCGTCGTGCTCGATTCGCGCGCCACCGCAGCGGGCATCCTCGAGCGCATGCACTGGCTGCTCGACGGCGTCGAGGACAACGATCAGCGCGTGCTGTTCTACTCGGGACACGGCGCGCAGATGCCGGTGTACGGAGCGCAGGGCAAGCCCGACCACGTCGTCGAGACGCTGGTGCCATGGGACTTCGACTGGACCCTCGACCGGGCGATCACCGATCGGCAATTCTGCAATCTCTATTCCCAATTGCCGTACGACAGCCACTTCGTCGCGATCTTCGATTGCTGCCACTCGGGCGGAATGACGCGCGAAGGCGGCGCGCGGGTGCGCGGCATCACGCCGCCCGACGACGTGCGGCATCGCGCATTGCGTTGGAACGCAGTCGAGAAGATGTGGGTGCCGCGCGATTTCACTTCGCCCAACCAGGCGTTGGCCGACTCGGACAAGGGCCGTGCCTTTCTCGGACGCAATGGGGCGACGTACCGCTTCGGTCGCGGCGTCGATCTGCGAACGCTTCCCAAGCGCGAATACGAGAAGCGCCGCGCGGCGCTAGGGCACCGCGGGCCTTACCTGCCGGTGATCGTCGAGGCCTGCGATGTCGATCAGCTCTCGTTCGAATATCGCGATGGCGCAACGTCGTACGGCGCGTTCACGTACAGCCTTGTGCACGGCCTGCGCGCGAGCCGCGACGTGCGTCGCGCCAATCTGGACTATCACGATCTGCTTGCCGAGACGTCGGCCAAGTTGAAGCGCCTGAATTACGACCAGACTCCTCAGCTCGTCGGCGCGAAGGCGGTGTTGGACCAGAAGATTCCGTGGTATTTCGAAGGCATGGCCGCGAACAAGTCGACGCCGAGCGCACCACGTAAAAAGATCACAGCGAAGAAACGTTCGTAATGCTTCTGCATCGACGCGCGCGCCGTACTTGCGCGCGTGCGACACGACGATGGCGAGAACGCGTCGCGCCCATCGGCGGCTTCTTCTTGCGACGTCGACCAATAGGGGAACGCATATGAGCACCGCAAAAAAAACCGGCCTGTCGCCCACTTGGCACATGCACACCTGCATCGACCGCGTCGTGCCGCTCGGCATGGACGCGCGTGTGGACGCGGGTCACGAGGCGGGAGTGATGGTGGCGCGCAATCTCATGCGCAGCGCGCCGTTGAAGGACCTCGACGCGAGCACCATCCATTCCGCGCGGATGGCGGTGGTCTCGGCGAAGATGTGGCCGAAAGCGAAGAAGCTGCGCTGCCGCTTTCTCGATGGCTCACCGACCCAGAAGGCCAAGGTGCAGGCGCAGGCGAAGACCTGGGAAAAGTTCGCGAACGTGCAAATCGTTTTCGGCAACGATCCGCAGTCGGAGGTTCGCATCTCGTTCAAGGCCGATGCAGGATCGTGGTCGGCGGTGGGAACCGATTGCCAGGTGAAGCAGTACTTCCCACCCGATCAGCCGACGATGAACTTCGGATGGCTCGAGGACAATACGGCGGCCACCGAATACCGGCGCGTCGTGGTTCACGAGTTCGGACATGCGCTCGGATGCATACACGAACACCAGAGTCCGACCGAGAAGCTGAAGTGGGACAAGGCTGCCGTGTATGCCGCGTTCTCCGGGCCTCCCAACAACTGGAGCAAGGCGGACATCGATCACAACATCCTTCAGAAATACAGTCCGGCGGGCATCGCGGCTTCGGCCTTCGACATGCAATCGATCATGCTCTACCAGTTCGATGCGAGCCTCTTTCTCGATCACACGCCGACGCCCGAGAACACCAGACTTTCGGCGCTCGACAAAAGCTTCATCGGAAAGATGTATCCGAAGTGAGCGAAGACCGTTGCGCGATGCCCGCAGTCATCGCGCAACAGCGAACGACGATAGACTGCGCGGATGGCGGATGCTACGAATCGACACTCCGGCGCGCGCGGCAAGCGCGTGCGCCTCATCGTGGCTGCGTGCATGATCGTCGCGTTCGCCGCCCTCGCTGTGGCGTGGGGAGTCTCGCCGCTCAAGCATGTGTTCGACATCCATGCGCTCGTGGAAATGGGGCAGGCCTTGCGCGCGTCGCCCGTCGCCCCGCTCGCATTGATGGGCGTCTATGTGGTTGCCGGTCTCATCGCGATGCCGCTCACGCTGTTGATCGGCGCGACCGTCATCGCATTCGGCGCGTGGCCCGGCGCGCTCTATGCCTTTGCCGGCGCGCTCATCAACGGGACGCTGATCTACGCGATCGGACGGTTCGCCGGCCGCGACCTCGTCAACGACTGGCTGGCGAAACGAGGCGGCTCGAAGATCGGTGCGCTGAATCACCAGCTCGAGCGTCGCGGGCTGCTTGCGATCGCGTTGATACGCCTCATGCCGCTCCCCTATTCGCTGGTCAACGTCATCGCGGGGGCTTCGAGAATCCGCTTCATCGACTTCCTGCTCGGTACCGCGCTGGGTCTGCTGCCCGTGATCGGTCTTCTCACCGGGCTGGCCGTGGAATTCGACGAGTGGCTGCAGCATCCGAGCTGGCGACACCTGCTCGCGTTGATCGCCGCGGCGCTCATCGTGTTCGCGGTGATATGGGCGATCAAGCAGGCGGTCGCGCGACGGGATCTAGGTCGCTGAAGCCTGCTCAAGCAGACATCGCGGCGTCGAAGCGCCCTCACTTCCAATAGCCGAGCTGCTTCATCCACTGCGCGATCGCGCGTTCGTTTTCGCCGCCGTTTTCGTGGCTCGCCCGCAGGCTGGGCAAGTCGTCGGCCAGACGATGCTGGCCGAGCTTGAATTTTCCCTCGAGCTTGTCGATTCCGATCTCGAAGCCCGTGATCGCCGCCAGGAGCCCGTCGCGTTGGCGCTCGTCGAAGACCGCGAAGCGTTGTGCGAAGGCGGGATCGTGATGCGCGATCAGATGCGCGAGGATCGCCAGCTTTCCTTTGGCGTCGTCGATCGCGCGCGCCGTGCCGCTTGCATGGATTGCGATGTAGTTCCACGTCGGCACGCGCCCCTGCGACCGATAGTGCGACGGCGAAATGTAGGTGTGCGGGCCGTGGAATATTACGAGCGCACGCGCGCCTTCGGCAAACGTCCGCGCGTGTCGATTGGCCGCAGCGACGTGACCCTCGATGACTAGGCCGCCGTCTTCCCCTTCGCGCGTCAACACCGGCACATGCGTGGCGAAGGGTTCGCCATCGATGGTCGAAACGAGCGTCGCGAAGTTGTAGTCGCGCATCACCGCGAGCAGGTCGGCGCGATCGTCGTGGGCAAAGTGCTTGGGGATGTACATGGAATCCTCAGGCCTGTCGAACGAGAACGCGACCTCGGTGTGAGGCAGCAACGCCGCTCCGGTCATTTTGGCGGCGCGATCACGGAAGCCGATGCGGCGGCTGCAGGGCTTCGCGGCGCGAGATTCTTCGCAAGGAAGGCATCGATCCGTCGATAGAAGTCGTAGCGGTTCTCCTCCTTGTTGAAGCCGTGGCCCTCGTCGTTGTAGACCACCCATTCATAAGGTTTGCCGTACTTGTCGAGCGCCGCGCGCATGCGGTTGCCGTGGACCAACGGCACGCGTTCGTCCGCGGCGCCGTAGGCCAGAAGCAACGGCGCCTGGATGCGGTCGGCGTGATAGAGCGGCGATACGGCGCGCATTTTTTCGCGGTCCTTCGACGGGTCGCCGATCCAGCGCGTGAGCCTATTGGTGGATTCGTTGCCGCGCTCGTATTTCATGATGTCGGACCAGCCGACATCGAAAAGCATCTCGAGGTCGGAGACCGCAACGAAGGCAACGCCGCAGCGAAACATCTGCGGCTCTTTCGCCAGGCCCCACAAGGTCGCATAACCGCCGTAGCTGCCGCCGAACAGACACACGCGATCGGCATCGACCTTGCCGCTGCCGATCAGCCACTTCACGCCGTCGGTGACATCGTCCTGCATTGCGAGGCCCCATTGCTTCCAGCCGGCCTTGTAGAACGCGTCGCCATATCCATGGGTTCCGCGAAAGTCGGGCTCGAGTACCGCGTAGCCGCGAGACGCGAGGAACTGGGCGTACGCGTCGTACCCAAAATGCGTGGCTGGCACATAGGGCCCGCCATGAATGACGACCACCAGCGGCAGCTTCTTCTCCTCGACGTCTTTGGGCATCGTGAGATAGGCGGGGATCGAAAGCCCATCGCGCGCCTTGTAGCGCACCAACTTGCGCGGCGCGAGCGCGACGTCGTCGAGCCACGGATAAGCGACGACGAGTTCCTGCAGCTTGCCGGACTTGCGATCGAGGATGTAGAAGCTCGGCGCGCTCGACTCCGATTCGGAAGTCACGACCACGCGGTCGGTGGCGTATCGGCCCCAACCGAGCCGGTTGCGCATTCCCGGCAACGCCGCATCGATGGACTTCTGAACGGCGTTCCATTCCGGATCGACCCAGTGAACGCCCGCGAGCGAATTGTCCGCGACACCTGCGACGGATTTCTTGACGCGATCGAAGATGATCTCGTCGACATCGGCTGTGCCGCTCTCGAACAGAAGATCGCCGAGGCGATTGGCTTCCGGATCGAACGCATAGACGCCAAAGCGCCTGCCCTCGGCCTTCGAGCGCGCGGCAACGTACAGCGTGCGGTTGTCGAAATCGAATGCGATCGGCCGGATGTCTTCGTCCTCATAGTCGCTTTCGCGCAGCATCGTCCATCGGTCCGCATTCGACTTGCGATACCAGAGGGAGGTCCTGGTCGCCCCGCGGGGGACGCTGACGGCCACTCTCACCTGGCCGTCGTGATCGGCAACGAAGTCCCTCACGTCGCCCGGTGAGTCGCTCGTCAGCAACGTCCTGGCCGACGTTTGCGCGTTGTATCGATAGGCGTCCAGGCCGTAGCGATTCCTTTCGGTCGTCTCGACGACCAGGTCGTCTCCGGCGCGATTCATGACCTCGATGATTCCCATGTAGGCCGATGCGTTCAGGTAGAGGGAATCGCGCTTGCCATTGTCACGAAGCGCCGCACGAAACATGTCGCGCACGACGTGTCCCTCGGTATCGACGAGCAAGCGCTGCTTGAGTTCGATAGCGCCGGACTCGTCTGCGAGGTTGGCCGTCGAGACTTCGATCAGGCGGTCACCGACCCATCGATATGACGAGACGTCCTGCTCCTTCAGATTGGTCAGAACCGTCGCGCCATTTTTTTCGAGATCGATGATCGCGAGATTTCTTCGCTCGTTGATCGGCACCAGCGCTGCGAGCAATTTTCCATCGGGCGACAGCGACACGCTCGTGTATTTGGGACGCTTCAAAAACGTTTCGATCGGCGGCAACGGTCTCGCTGACGGACCGGCGGTCGACGCGGCAACGCCGGGGGTCTGCGCCATCGCGCACGATGCACAGACGAGCGACGATACCAACACAACGATGAAACGAAGCATCTGATTTCCCTGAAGTGCGGCCCTGATGGACCGCCACGATTTGTTGGCGATGACGTGTGTACTGTTCACGGCGATTTCGAAACAGGCGCCGAGGCAGACGCCGAGGCGCCCCCTGTGCGCGGCGCGAGATTCTTCGCGAGGAATGCATCCACGCGACGATAGAAGTCGAAGCGGTTCTCGTCCTTGTTGAAGCCGTGGCCCTCGTCAGCGTAGACAACCCATTCGTAGGGTTTGTTGTATTTGTCGAGCGCGCTGCGCATGCGGTTGCCATGGATCAACGGAACGCGCTGATCAGACGCTCCATAGGCAAGCAGCAGCGGCGCCTGAATCCGTTCGGCGTGATAGAGCGGAGACACCGCGCGCATCTTCTCGCGCTCCTTGTCGGGGTCGCCCACCGTACGCGTCAACATGTTGGTCGAGTTGTTGCCCCACTCGGCCTTCATGTAGTCGGACCAACCGACGTCGAACTTCAATTCGAGATCAGCGAGCGCGACGAAGGCCACGCCGCACCGAAACATGCCCGGTTCTTTTTCCAGACCCCAGAGCGTCGCATAACCGCCATAGCTGCCTCCGAAGAGGCATATCCGATCAGGGTCGACCTTGCCGGCCTCGATGAGCCACTTCACGCCGTCGGTAATGTCATCCTGCATTGCAAGTCCGTATTGCCTCCAGCCCGCCTTGTAAAAGGCGTCGCCATAACCCTTCGAACCACGATAGTCGGGCTGCAACACGACGTATCCGCGCGACGCGAACAACTGCGCCTCGGCGTTGTAGCCAAAGGCCGTAGGTCCGACGAACGGTCCGCCATGAATGTCGACGATCAAGGGTGGTTTGCTGCCGGCAGGTTTCCTGGGCATCGTCAGATAAGCCGGGATCGACAAACCATCGCGCGCCGTGTAGCGAACGAAGCGTCGCGGCGACAACTCGCTGTTCTTCAACCACGGATAGGCGACCGCGACCTCCTGCATCTTGAGGGTGTTGCGATCGAGCAGGTAGAAGAACGGGGGTTGGGTTTCGGATTCCGTATGGACGAGCACACGACTGGTGTCGTAACGGCCCCATCCGAGAGTATTGCGGGTGCTGGGAAGTGCGGCATCGATCGATTGCTGCAGACGATCCCAATCCGCATCGATCCAATGGACGCCATTGCGCGAACCATCCCCGATGCCGATCGCCTTCTGGTTGACATAGTCGAACACGAGGCGCCCCGCGTCCAGGCCCTTGGCCTCGAACAGTCGCGAGCCGATCTGATTGGTCTCGGGGTCGAACCCATAGACATCGTTGCGACCGCCGTTGTCCTTCGTGTGCGCGTAGACGTAGAGCGTCTTGTTGTCGAAGTCGAATGCGATGGGCTTGATGCTCTCTTCTTCGATGGGGTCGTCACGCAGTGTCGTCCAGGGGTCGTCATTGCTGCGACGGTAGGACACGACCGTCCGCGTCGCGCCCTTCGGGACGGATACGGCAACGCGGACCTGCCCCGCACGATCGGCGACAAAGCGTGTCACGTTTCCGGGCGATTGGAAGGTCAGCAATTTCTTTTCGCCCGTGCGAGGGTTGTATCGATAGGCGTCGAAGCCATAGAGACTGCGATCGATGGTCTCGATGATGAGGTCGTCACCTGCGCGATCGATCGTGGCGATGATGCGGGTCAGGCCGCGTCGCGACACCTTCGTCATGTCGCGAACTACCTCGCCGCTGATATCGATCAGCACATCCTGCTTGAGGATGACGAGGCCTCCCTCATCGGCCAGGTTCGCGATCTTGATCTCGAGCATGCGATCGCCGATCCAACCATAGCTTGCAACGTCCTGCTCGCGCAACGATGTCAAAGCGACGGCTGTGCCTTTGTCGAGATCGATCAGCGCGAGATTCCTTCTCTCGTTAAGCGGAACGATGGCGGACAGCAGCTTGCCGTCGGGCGACAGCCGAACGTCTGAATATCTTGCACGACGAAAGAAATCTTCGACCGGCGGCAGTCCGGGCCGCGGAGCCATCGCTGCCAGCGCGTCGGGGTTCTGCGCGACCGCGGTGGCAAGAGAGAACAACTGAAGGCCGCACGCGAGCGTAGCGACAGCCATGGTGCCGATGACCTTCATACCGTCCCTTCCGGTTGACTTCGATCGCAACAAAAGCGCCTGGCCTTCAACTCCGCGCGATATCCGCTTCAGTCGTGAACGCATCAGCATGGAACTCGTCTTCGGGCAGTCCGCACGCCGCAATGAAATCGCGACGCGCGGCATCCACCATCACCGGCGCACCGCACGCGTAGACCTGATGCGCCGAGAGATCGCCGAAGTCGTCCATCACCGCGCGATGCACGAAGCCGGTCCGGCCGTTCCACCGGTCTTCGGCGAGCGCATCGGAGACCACCGGGATATAGCGGAACGAAGGCAGCGTGCTCTCCCATCCGCGCACGATCTCGTCGTGATAGAGATCGTGCGGGCGACGGCCGCCCCAGTAGAGCGTCATCGGTCGATCGATCGCTTTCAGCACCGCGTGTTCGAGGATCGCCTTGATCGGCGCGAATCCGGTGCCGCTTGCGACGAACACGATCGGCCTGGCGCTGTCGTCACGCAGGAAGAAGGATCCGAACGGGCCCTCGAAGCGCAGGATGTCGCGCTCCTTCATCTGCTTGGCACCTCCGCCCACGCCAAACACGTGATCGCTGAACGCTCCGCCGGGCGTGTGTCGAATGTGCAGCTCGAGTTGATCGGCCGTCTCGGGCGCCCCCGCCATCGAATAGCTGCGACGTCGCCCGTCCTTCATGATGATCTCGAGGTACTGGCCGGGCAGGTACTGAAGACGCTCCGACGCGGGCAGTTGAAGCCGCACCACCACGACATCGGGCGCGGCGCGCGTCAGGCTGGCGACGCGCACCGGCAATTTCTTGATCGGGATGTCGCCGATGCCGCGCACTTCGCGCGCTTCGATGACGAGGTCGCTTTCAGGATGCGCGCTGCAGAAGAGCGCGAGGCCGCGCGCCTCTTCATCGGCCGACAATGCGCTTGCCTGATGCGGGTCGTGCCGCACCCGGCCTTCGACGACGCGCCCCTTGCACGATCCGCACGCGCCGTTCCTGCATCCGTAGGGAAGGCCGATGCCCGAACGCATGGCCGCGGCCAGAACGGTTTCGTCATCGCCGACTTCGAACTGGTGACCGCTGGGTTGAACCGATACCGAGAATGTCATACTGATTCGTGATGTTTGATCCGACAGGAACGGCCGCATCCAAGGGCAGCGCGCTTCGCATCGATCGCTCCGATCGCGTTGCGCGCAGAGGCCGCTTTGCAGGACCCCGCATTCTAGTTGTTGGTTGTGGCGACGTGGGCTTGCGCGTTGTCGACCTGTTGCGCGATCGCTATCATGTGGTCGCGCTGACGCACTCACAGGAGCGCGTGGCCGCGTTGCGAAGCGCGGCGGTCGTGCCTGTCGTAGCCGACCTCGACGACCCGCGTTCCCTGCATCGTCTCGGAGGTCTCGCGCGCATCGTCGTTCATCTGGCGCCGCCGCCTGCAAAGGGCCGCATCGACACGCGAACGCGCGCCTTGCTGCCGCTGCTGCACGGCGTCGACACGCTGATCTACGTGAGCACCAGCGGCGTCTACGGAGATTGCCTGGGTGCGTGGGTCGACGAGACGCGAACCGTCGCGCCCGAGACCGATCGCGCAAGTCGAAGAGTCGATGCCGAGCGCTGCCTGCGCGCATGGGCGCGCAACAGCGGAACCCGGCTGGTCGTTCTTCGAGTGCCGGGTATCTATGCGGGTGATCGACTACCCACTGCGCGCATCGCGGCAGGCACGCCGGCGCTGCGCGAGTCCGACGACGTGTTCACCAATCACATTCACGCCGACGATCTCGCGCGGCTGATCGTTCTCGCGATCCATCGAGGAGCGGGGCAGCGCATTTATCACGCGGTCGACGACAGCGCGATACGCATGGGCGAATGGTTCGACCTGATCGCGGACACGCATGGCCTGCAACGACCCGAGCGCGTTGCCCGCGACGCGATCGAGGCGCGCGTCGCGCCAAACCTGCTGAGCTTCATGCGCGAGTCGAGACGGCTTTCGAACGCCCGCATGAAAAACGAACTTGGCATGCGGCTCGCATATCCCACCGTGGTCGACGGCGTGTCCGCAGGCGCATCCGCCGCAGAAATGAAAAAGCCCGCGACATTCGCGGGCTTCGAGACGGCGGTCCTTGATTGAGGTTTGAAATGTTCAAGCGTCAAGTTCTTCCACCTCGGTCGGCGGTTTGTGGACGCCGCCGCCCTCGGGAAAGATCAACCGGATCTTGTCGTCCCCATCGAGTTCGACCGTGACCTTGCCGCCGTTGACCAGTCGGCCGAACAGCAGCTCGTCGGCCAGCGCGCGCCGAATCATGTCCTGAATCAGGCGCGCCATCGGCCGTGCGCCCATCATCGGATCGAAACCCTTCTTCGAAAGATAGATGCGCAAGGCTTCGTCGAACACGATGTCGACCTTCTTCTCGTGCAGTTGCTCTTCGAGCTGCATGAGGAACTTGTCGACCACGCGCAGGATGACCTCTTCGTCGAGCGACTTGAAACTGATGATCGCGTCGAGCCGGTTTCTGAACTCGGGCGTGAACATGCGCTTGATGTCGACCATCTCGTCGCCCGACTCCTTGCTGTCGGTGAAGCCGATCGAGTGACGTTGCAAGGACTCGGCGCCCGCATTGGTCGTCATCACGATGATGACATTGCGAAAGTCCGCCTTGCGGCCGTTGTTGTCGGTGAGCGTTCCGTGGTCCATCACCTGCAAGAGGATGTTGAACACATCGGGATGCGCCTTCTCGATTTCGTCGAGCAGCAGCACTGCATGCGGCTTCTTCGAGATCGCTTCGGTCAAGAGACCGCCCTGATCGAAACCGATATATCCCGGCGGCGCGCCGATCAGGCGCGACACCGCATGCCGCTCCATGTACTCGGACATGTCGAAGCGAATCAGATCGATGCCCAGGATGAACGCGAGCTGCTTGGCGACTTCGGTCTTGCCGACGCCGGTGGGGCCCGAGAACAGGAAGGCGCCGATCGGCTTCTCGGGTTTGCCGAGTCCGGAGCGCGCCATCTTGATCGACGCGGCCAGCGCTTCGATCGCGGGATCCTGGCCGAACACGACGTTCTTGAGATCGCGCTCGATGGTCGCGAGTTTGCTGCGATCGTCCGACGACACGTTCTGTGGCGGGATGCGCGCGATCTTCGCGATGATCTCTTCGA
>JBBRQU010000024.1:0-56373 GCA_038225855.1 Burkholderiales bacterium
GAGCAGATACATCGCAGCGAAGGTTCCGATCAGCGACACAGGCACCGCGACGCTGGGGATTAGCGCCGCGCGAACATTGCCGAGAAACAGGAACACCACCAGGATGACCAGGCCGACCGACAGCAGCAGCGTGCGTTCGATATCGCGCAGCGACGCGCGGATGGTGGTCGTGCGGTCGAGCATGATGTCGAGCTTGATCGCCGCCGGAATCGACGCGTGGAACTGCGGCAGCAGCGCCTTGATGCGATCGACGGTATCGATGATGTTGGCGTTGGGCTGTCGAAAGATGATCAGCACCACCGACGGTTTCCCGTTCGCGAGACCGGCGTTGCGCAGGTCCTGATTGGAATCGATCACCTGCGCCACGTCGGACAGGCGCACCGGCGCGCCCTTCTGATACGCGACGATCAGCGGACGATATTCGGCCGCGGTTTTCGACTGATCGTTCGCATAGATCTGCCACGCGTGATCGCCGTCGTCGAGCACGCCCTTGGGTCGATTGGCGTTGGTCGATGCGATCGCGTTGCGCACCTGCTCGACGCCGATGCCGGCGTTGTTGAGCTGTCCGGGATTGAGTTCGACCCGCACCGCCGGCCGCGCGGCGCCGCCGACGTTGACGTTGCCCACGCCACTGACCTGCGAGATTTTTTGCGCGAGGATGGTGTCGGCCGCATCGAACATCTGACTGCGGCTCAACGTGTCCGAGGTCATCGCGAGGATCAGGATCGGCGCATCGGCCGGATTGACTTTGCGATAGTTCGGATTGTTCGGCAGCCCCGTGGGCAACAGGTTGCGCGCCGCGTTGATCGCGGCCTGCACGTCGCGCGCCGCGCCATCGATGTCGCGCGACAGATCGAATTGCAAGGTCACGTTGGACGAGCCCAGGCCGCTCGACGACGTCATCTCGGTCACGCCCGCGATGCGACCGAGCGCGCGTTCGAGCGGCGTGGCCACCGTGGCGGCCATCGTCTCGGGACTCGCACCGGGCAGTCCGGCGTTGACCGAGATGGTCGGAAAATCCACCTGCGGCAACGGCGATACCGGCAGCAGCACGAACGACATCGCGCCCGCGAGCGCGATGCCGATCGTCAGCAACGTGGTCGCGACCGGGCGCTCGATGAACAGGCGCGAAGGGTTTGCAGAGCGTTTGACGACGCCGATCAACGAGCCGTTCACGGGATCATGCTCCCCGCCGGCGGCTCTTGCAGCACGCCTTCGCGCACACCACCATGGGACACATCGTCGTGACGACGACGCCACGCCTCGACGCGCCGCGCGGCGCGATCGAACGTGAGGTAGATCACCGGCGTCGTGAACAGCGTCAACACCTGCGAAACCAAGAGACCGCCGACCATCGCGATGCCCAGCGGGTGACGCAGTTCCGAGCCGATGCCGCCGCCCAGCATCAGCGGCAACGCGCTCAAGAGCGCGGCCATGGTCGTCATCAGGATGGGTCGAAAGCGCAGCAGCGCCGCGCGATGTATCGCGTCGCGCGGATTCATGCCTTCACTGCGTTCGGCGTGAAGCGCGAAGTCGATCATCATGATCGCGTTCTTCTTGACGATGCCGATCAGGAGAATGATGCCGATGATCGCGATGATGCCCAGATCCTGTCCTGCGATCATCAGCGCGAGCAGCGCGCCGACGCCGGCCGATGGCAGGGTCGAAAGGATCGTGACCGGATGGATGTAGCTCTCGTAGAGCACGCCGAGCACGATGTACATCGTCACGATCGCAGCCAGGATCAGGAACAGCGTGTTGTCCAGCGAGGCCTGGAACGCCAGCGCCGCGCCCTGAAAATTGATCGCGATGCTGGTTGGCACACCGAGTTCGGTCTGCGCCGCGCGGATCGCTTTCACGGCCCGGCCGAGCGACGCGCCCGGCGCGAGGTTGAACGACACGGTGGCCGACGGAAACTGGCCGATGTGATTGATGACGAGCGAGCCGGGACGCTCGGAGATGGTTGCAATCGACGACAGCGGAACCTGCATCGACGTGTTGCCCGCAGCCGCCGTCGATTGCTGACCGGCGAGCGCATTGGCCTGCGCGCGCCCTTGCGTGTTCTGGCCGACCGTCGAAGCCACTCCGGCCGCGGTCACGTAGATGCCGTCGAGCGCACCCGGGCCCTTGCCGAACTCGGGCTTGACCTCGAGCACCACGCGATATTGATTGGCCTGCGTGAAGATGGTCGAGATGAGGCGCTGGCCAAAGGCGTTGTAGAGCGCATTGTCGATCGCCGCCGGCGTGATGCCCAGCCGCGCAGCCGCATCGCGATCGATCTGGATGTAGGCCTGCAAACCCTTGTCCTGCTGGTCGCTCGCAATCGAAGCGAGTTCGGGAACATGCGACAGCTGGTCGACGATCTTCGGTACCCATTGCGCAAGTTCCACGGGGTCCGCATCTTCGACGCTGAACTGGTATTGGGTTCGCGCCACGCGCGTCTCTATCGTCAGGTCCTGCACCGGCTGCATGTACATGCTGATGCCGACCACGCGATCGATCTTCGACTGCAGGCGGGCGATCACGTCGGTGGCGTGGATGTCGCGCTTGCCGTCGCCGCTGCCGAAAGGCTTGAGGTTGATCAAGAGACGTCCGCTGTTGAGCGTCGTGTTGGTGCCGTCGACGCCGATGTACGACGACAGGCTCTCGACGGCCGGGTCCTGCAGCACGATGCGCGCGAGTTCCTGCTGGCGCTCGGCCATTGCCGAAAACGAGATCGACTGCTGCGCATCGGTGATGCCCTGGATCGCGCCGGTGTCCTGGATCGGGAAGAAGCCTTTGGGGATCAGGATGTAGAGCAGCACCGTAAGTGCGAGCGTGACGAGCGCGACGATCAGCGTGATCGGCTGATGATCGAGCACCCATTCGAGCGCGCGGCCATAGCGCGCGATGACGTCCTCGAACAGCGCATTGGTCTTCCTCGCCCAGCGCGCCTCGCGCTCGGGCGACGTGTGCTTCAAGAGACGCGCGCACATCATCGGCGTCAACGTCAGCGACACCACCGCCGAGATCAGGATGGCGACCGCGAGCGTGATCGCGAACTCACGGAATAGACGCCCCACCACGTCGCCCATGAAGAGCAGCGGGATCAGCACCGCGATCAATGAGAAGGTCAGCGAGATGATCGTGAAGCCGATCTGCTCGGCACCCTTCAACGCCGCCTCGAACGGCTTCATGCCGGCTTCGATGAAGCGCGAGATGTTCTCGATCATCACGATCGCATCATCGACAACGAAACCGGTGGCAATCGTCAGCGCCATCAAGGTCAGGTTATTGATCGAGAAGCCGGCCAGATACATCACGCCGAATGTGCCGATCAACGACAGCGGCACCGCGACGCTGGGGATGATCGTTGCCGGGATGTTGCGCAGGAAAACGAAGATCACCATCACCACCAGCACGACCGCGAGCAACAGTTCGAAGCGCACGTCGTTCACCGACGCGCGAATCGTGGTGGTGCGATCGGTGAGCAGCGCGACCTCGACCGACGAGGGCAGCGAGGCTTGCAGTTGCGGCAGCAATTTCTTGACGCGATCGACCACATCGATCACGTTCGCGCCCGGCTGGCGCTGCACGTTGAGGATGATTGCGGGCTTGTCGTTGGCCCATGCGGCCAGGCGCACGTTCTCGGCGCCATCGACGACGTCGGCTACGTCCGAAAGGCGGATCGCCGCGGCGTCCTTGTACGCGATGATGAGGCTGCGATATTCGTCGGCCGATCGCAGTTGATCGTTGGCGTCGATGGTCGAGGCGCGCGTCGGTCCGTCGAAGCTGCCCTTGGCCTGATTGGTGTTGGCGTTCGAGATCGCGGTGCGCACATCGTCGAGACCGAGGCCGAGCGACGCGATCGTCTTGGGGTTGACCTGGATGCGCACCGCGGGCCGCTGCCCGCCGGACAGGCTCACCAGACCCACGCCCGGTAATTGCGAAATCTTCTGCGCGATGCGCGTGTCGACCAGGTCCTGCACCTTGGGCAGCGACAAGGTCTTCGAAGTGATTGCAAGTGCAATGATCGGCGTGTCGGCCGGATTGACCTTGCTGTAGATCGGCGGGTTGGGCAGGTCGCCCGGCAAGAGGTTGCCGCCCGCGTTGATCGCGGCCTGCACTTCCTGCTCGGCGATGTCGAGCGAGAGCGCGAGATCGAACTGCAGCGTGATCACCGACGCGCCGCCCGAACTGGTCGACGACATCTGCTTCAAGCCCGGCATCTGCCCGAACTGACGCTCGAGCGGCGCGGTCACCGACGACGTCATCACCTCGGGACTCGCACCCGGATAAAGCGTGACGACCTGAATGGTCGGGTAGTCGACCTCGGGCAGCGCGGACAAAGGCAACTGCCGATACGCCACGATCCCGACCAGCAGGATCGCCAGCATCATGAGCGATGTGGCGACGGGCCGGAGGATGAAGGGGCGTGAGGGATTCATGGGCGGTCAGGCGCCATGCGCGATATCGACTCCCCGGCGAAGGCGGGGGTCCAATCTTCTTCGCTGCGCGCGTACGCAAAATTGGGCCCCGGCCTTCGCCGTGGAGAAGAAAAGAGGAGCGTGCACGTCACGGCCGCCCCGACCCCGCTACACCACCCCCTTCGCGCTGCTTGCGCATCTCCTGCATCTTCTTCTTGCGCTCGTCCTCGGGCAACTTCCTGATCTCTTCACCGAACTCGCCCGCGTCGATGCGCTTGTTGATTTCGACCCAGCGCTTCTGACCTTCTTCTGGCGTCAGGTTGGCGTCGCTGCCGCGGCCCGCGCGTCCGGCGCCCGCGGCATTGTTTGAATTCGCCGATGGCGCAACCACGGCACCATCGCGCGCAACCGGCTCGACCTTGGCACCTTCTTTGAGCTTGTCGGTGCCGTCGACGACGACCACCTCGCCGACCTTGATGCCGTCGTCGATCGCAACCGCATCGCCTTGCGACACGCCGGTCTTCACGTTGCGCCCGGTGACAGTGTTGTCGGCGTTGACGACATAGACGTAGAGTCCCTGCGCGCCGCGCTGTACCGCCGCGGGCGGGACCACGGTCGCGCCGCGCTGCACGTCGAGCAACAGACGCGCGTTGACAAATTGATTGGGAAAGAGGTCGTAGGCCGCGTTGGCGAAGCGCGCTTTCAATTTCACGGTGCCGGTGGCGACATCGATCTGGTTGTCGACCGTGATGAGCGATCCGGATGCGAGTCGGGTCGTCGAGTCGCGATTGAATGCATCGACGGGCAACACGGTTCCAGAGACGAGCCGCTTCATCACACGCTGCACGTTGGCCTCGGGCACCGAGAACACCACGTCGATCGGTTGCAACTGCGTGATGACGACGACGCCGTTGGCGTCGGACGTGTGGATCATGTTGCCCACGTCGACCTGCTTCAAGCCGATGCGCCCGCCCACGGGTGCCATGACCTTCGTATACGAAAGCTGCAACTTTGCGCTGTCGAGATTGCCGCGATCGCTCTTGAGCGTCCCGTCGTATTGATTGACGAGCGCCTTTTGCGTGTCGAGTTGCTGGGTCGCGATCGAATCCTGCTCGACCAGTTTGCGATAGCGTTCGAGGTCGACCTTTGCATTGGCAAGCAAGGCTTGATCGCGCGCGAGCACGCCTTCGGCCTGCGTGACGACGACCTGGAAAGGACGCGCATCGATCTCGGCCAACACCTCGCCTGCCTTGACGAGTTGGCCTTCCTTGAAATTGATCTTGACGAGCTGTCCGTCGACGCGACTCTTGACGGTGACGGTGCTGACCGGCGTGACGGATCCGAGTCCGTTCAGATAGATCGGCACGTCGGCCTGCCTCGCGGTCGCCGTGCCGACCGGCATGACCGCATTGGGACCGGGCCCGCCCTGCTGGCCGCGTTTGCCCACGCCCTTCGACGCGCCCGCCGCGTTTTGCGATTGAGCTTCCGCGCCCGCCGGCGCTTGCGATTGCGAGCGCCAGAACCATACGCCCGCAATCACGAGGACGACGATCAGAACCCACACCCCCGCGCGCGCAGTCCAATGACGGCGCGGCGCTGAAAGTAGCAAGGGCTGTTCTGGCGAAGTCGGTGCGACGCGACGAGGGGGATCGCGCGATGGATCGCTAGGGGTCATCGATCAGCCAGTCCGTGGGGATGCGAAACAATGCGCGCCCGATGCTTGGGCGCCCTAAGATAAAGGCGCAATTGAAACATGCCCCTGCCCGCGCGTCATGCCGCAGTCCATCCTCATTGTCACGACACATCGCAAGGTGAGCGAAGAGGCGAAGCAAGTAGCATCTCCCGATGAACCAGACATCCAACACTTCACGCATGCAAACCGAAGACCCTCTGCGCGATCACGACGTCGAATACGTCGGCTTCTGGAAACGTGTCGTCGCGTCGCTGGTCGATTCGATCCTGGTCATACTGGTCACGGCGCCGCTGGGCTACTTCATTTTCGGATCGTGGTACGCGGCTGGCGGCATCGGCTTCAAGGGACTGCTCGACTTTCTGATCTCGGCCGTGCTCCCGGCTGCAGCCATCATCGTGTTCTGGGCCTACCGACAAGCGACACCCGGCAAGATGATGTTCTCTGCGCGCATCGTCGATGCGGACACGGGCGCGGCGCCCCGCACAGGGCAGTTGCTGCTGCGCTACTTCGGCTACTACGTTTCGCTGCTCTTCTTCGGCCTGGGCTTCATCTGGGTCGGCATCGATGCGCGCAAGCAGGGTTGGCACGACAAGATCGCGAGGACCGTCGTCGTGCGCGACCCAGGGTGAGCACCGTGCCTCGCGGGTAAGACAAAGACTGAACTCGCGTAGAACAATCTTCCGCGCGGAATAGCCCTCGCCGTCGTTCGGTCTTGCAAACCGGACAAGCCAGGAGGGCAGCAATGGATGCGCACGATTCGCACGACGATTCACACGCCACTACGCACGACGAGTTCGACCGCCGCGATTTCCTGCACTGCATGGCGTGGGCGGGCACCGGACTGCTGTGGACCTTCGCGGGCGGCGTGCCCACATCGCGCGCCTTCGCTGCGACGTCCACTGCAACGCCCGCTGCGACAGACGCGAGCGCGTTCAGTTTCATCCAGATCAGCGACAGCCACATCGGCTTCAGCATGCCGGCCAACATGGACACGACTGCGACACTGAAAGCGGCCGTCGACAAGATCAATCTTTCGCAGACGAAACAGCGGGCCGATCTGATGCTGCACACCGGTGACGTGAGCCACACCTCGAAGCCCAAAGAGTTCGACACCGCGAAACAGGTGATCTCCGGCGCCAACGTGGATCGCGTGTTCTACATACCGGGCGAGCACGACACGTCCTACGACGGCGGGGCTTCGTATTGGGAACATTTCCCCAGTGGACGCGGTGGCGGTTGGTACAGCTTCGACCACAAGGGCGTTCATTTCATCGGCCTGAACAACGTCGTCATGCTCGACGCCATGGGCGATCTCGGACACCAGCAGCTCGAGTGGATGAAGAACGATGTTGCCGGGCTTTCCTCGTCGACGCCGATGGTCGTCTTCGCTCACGTCCCTCTCTGGGCGATCTATCCGCAATGGGGATGGGGCACCAACGATGCGGCGCAGGCGCTCTCGTTGTTGAAGCGCTTCGGCTCGGTCACGGTTCTGAACGGACATATCCACCAGATCGTGCAGAAGGTCGAGGGCAACGTGAGCTTTCAAACCGCGATGTCGACTGCGTATCCGCAGCCGGCGCCGGGGTCGGCTCCGCACGCCGGGCCGAAGGTGATGCCGGCCGGAAAACTGGAAAGCGCGTTGGGCGTACGCACAGTCAATTACGTCGCCAACAACAGTCCTCTCGCCATCGTCGACTCTTCTCTCGAGGTGAAATCATGAGGCGCGTCGTCATTGGTCTTGCCGTCCTTGCGGCGTTGATCGTGCTGTCGCTTGCACTCGGCCTCACGCATCCCTTCGGCAATCCGAGAGCGACGACTATCGCACCGACAGACGCGCCCGGCACGATGCTGATGGAGCACGCGTTGATCCCGGTCGAAGTCAGGTCGGTGCTGCGGGAAAAATGCGTGGACTGCCATTCCAACCAGACGCGTTGGCCGTGGTATGGGCGTTTCGCGCCCGTGTCATGGTTGCTTGAATACGATATTACGGAGGCGCACGAGCAGATGAACCTCTCAGAATGGGAGTCTCTGTCGGATGAGGACATACGCAGACTGCGCGTGGAAATCGCAGGCGTCACACGGGCGCACGCGATGCCGCCGTTGCGCTATCGGTTGCTCCATGGGGAAGCGACGATCACCGACGATGACGTCAAGGTGTTGAAGGACTGGGCGCGCGGAGACGTCGCCAGCAAGCTCGGCGATTCCGAAAAGACTCCCGCAGACGCGGGGCCTGGAGACGGGGGACGCGGAAAGCTGCTGTTCGCGTCCCGCTGCGGAGGCTGTCATGCGCTGAACCACCACCGGGAAGGGCCTGAACTTGCCGGTGTGTTCGGGCGCACGAGCGGGACCGCGCCGGGATTTCTCTATTCCGCTGCGCTCAAGAAGGAGGCGGTGAAGTGGGATGAGAAGTCACTCGACAAGTGGCTGGCCGACCCGGACGCGGTGGTGAAAATGAACAACATGCACTTTCATGTCGCGAAGGCGGAGCAACGGCGCGACCTGATCGCTTACCTCAAGGCTTCCGGCCATTGAGATTCGGCCCTTGACTCACACGCGTGTTCGGCGCCTCGATGACAGGCCGACGGCGAGGCCCATCCCCAACAGGCTGACGGTCCACGGCTCGGGAACGACCAGGAAGCCTCGGATTTCGCCACCCGGGAACGCCGTTGTGTGAATGTTGAAGTACGACTGTCCCGCGCTCATGCCTGCGATGAGGAAGGCTTCGGCGCTTGCGGCGGTCCCTCCATGCGCTGTGACGAAGGGAGCGTTGTACGACCCGAGTTGCGTGAGATCGAGCGTGCCGGTGTATGAGCCTGAAGTCACCCCCATCGGAAAACCGGGGAAGGCCGGTGGCACGGTTGCGACCTGCGAGTTGGTGGGGCTGGGGGCACAGCAGTGGATATGTGCCGAAGTCGTGGTTCCAAGCAGGCCGGAGAACGTGGCCTGTATGAACAGGGTGTTGAGCAGCGTATCGAAGTCGACGAACACGATGCCGACGCCAGGTGAAGCATTGGGTGGATTCTCGGCAGGGCCGCTGAGATTGGCGCGGAAGTGAATCAACGCGGCGCTTGCGGGCGCCATCGCCCACAACGCAGCGATGCCGAGCAGTACCTTGATGAATGCTTGTTTCATATGCCCTCCTTGACGAGAGCGCAGCCCCAAGCATATTTCGTACCGATCAAGACAAGTAGTTGTATCGGCTCAAAGAAAAAAATTACGCGCGACGCGCGCCTGCGCCGAGTGTCAAATTTTCCGGCAGTTCTTGCAAGCTACCCCCGCGTCTACTTCTCGACGAATGCGCGCTCGAACACGTAGTGCCCCGGCTCGCCCAGATGAGGAGACACGATGAAGCCGCGACCGTCGAGCATCGCGCGCGTATCCTTCAACATGCTCGGACTGCCGCACACCATCGCGCGGTCGCGCACGGGGTCGAGGGCCGGCAGACCGATGTCCTCGAACATCCGTCCCGACTCGACCAGTTCGGTCAATCGGCCCCGCGTTGGGAACTGCTCGCGAGTGACCGTGGGGTAGTAGATCAACTTGCTGCTGATGTGGTCGCCCAGGTACTCGTGCACCGGCAACTCGGTCTCGATCGCTTCCTTGTATGCGAGTTCGCTGACGACACGCACGCCGTGAACCAGAATCACTTTCTCGAAGCGCTCATAGGTCTCGGGCGCCTTGATGATGCTCATGAAGGGCGCGAGGCCGGTACCCGTTCCGAACAGATATAGATTTTCTCCCGGCAATAAATCGTCGAGCAGCAGCGTGCCCACAGGTTTTTTGCCCACCAGCACGGCATCGCCCACCACGAGGTTCTGCAGGCGCGAAGTGAGTGGTCCGTGCTTGACCTTGATGCTGAAGAACTCGAGTTCGTCTTCGTAGTTCGCGCTCGCGATGCTGTAGGCGCGCAAGAGCGGCTTGCCTTCGACTTCGAGCCCGAGCATCACGAACTGGCCGTTCTGAAATCGCAGGCCGGGGTCGCGTGTCGTGGTGAAGGAAAAGAGGGAATCGTTCCAGTGGTGAACGGTGGTCACCCGCTCGGTGTTGAAGGCGCTCATGAGAAAAGGGAAGAAGCAGATAGCAGGACGGACCAAGGCCCCCATTCGGGGAGGGCGAGAGACTACACGTTTCCTGCGAGGCGCGTCGCAGCGCCGATGGTCAGCAGCTCACCGTCGGGAGCGCTCGATTCCCATTGCTTCAATTGCTCGCAAGCCTTGTCGAACACCACTTCGCCCAACGCGACGATCAGGCCCGCTTCTTCGCGATCGGAATGAAGCGCGCCGGATCGACCATGCCCTTGTCGGGATGATTCCAGCGCACCAGCGCTTCGAATCCGCGCAGCCGCGAGTTGCGCAAGCTGAAGATCGGTTGATAGTGAACGATCAGTTGATCGTTGATCATCGCGCGGCGCAATTCGCTTTCGAGCTGTAATTGCGCGGAGACCTGTTCGTGCAGCGTCGTGTCGAACACCGCGTATTGCGCCTTGCCGCGTGACTTGGCCTTGTACATCGCGATGTCGGCGTCGCGCAGCACTTCCTCGGGGTCGATATAGCCCATCTTGCTGAAGGTGATGCCGATGCTGGCGCTGGTCGTCACTTCGGTTTTTTCCAGTTGCACCGGAGTCAAAATCGACAGCAGCAGACGGTTGGCCAGATCGAGCACGACGTTCTGGTCCTGCACGTTCTCGATCAGGATCGCGAACTCGTCGCCTCCCAGGCGTGCGATCACGTCCTTGCCGCGCAGGCACGATTGCAAGCGCGCCGCGACCGTCACGAGAAACACGTCTCCCGCCTTGTGGCCGAGACTGTCGTTGATGACCTTGAAGCGATCGAAGTCGATGTACATCGCGGCGAAGCCCGGATGAGACGGGTCGCGCGGCTGTGATGGGTTTCATGATCGATGACCTCAATGAAGTGGTTGCCCATTGATCAGCAACGTCCATGCCATTTGAAGATCATTCGCCGGTTCATCCAGGCGCCGTATCGCGTCGCGCTCCTGCGGGAAAGTGCGATCGGTGTCGACTCGCGCTGGTGCGCGAATCCGGTGGCGAGCCGCCAGGCGCTTCAAGATCGTCGTCACCATCGAGTGACGCAATTTGTCCGCAAGTGCGCAATACAGGACAGCGCAAAGGCCATGCCGAGCGAAGCGTCACGCGCATCGCGAACGGCGAACTGCGATCACTTGGGAAATGTTCTGAGGGACAACTGCGAGGAACATCGAGTCGAGCGCGGCGGAAAGACGAAGCGCGACGCGATCCCTCGCGTGACGAAGCTCAATTAACGCGGACGCGAAACTGGAGTTGGAACGAGGGCGCAGGAGCGCCGCCGTTCGCGAAGATCCCCTGGGGATTGACGCGTATGCATTTGACGGCTGCATCGAAGCCGGCGCCGTCGGGAACCGGCGTGTAGTTGAAGGTCGTGCAGTCGATGTTCGAAAACGCGAGGTCGTCGGTGGTGCTCGACAGACTCGTGTACGTGTAGGTCAGACCACTGGCCATGTTGATGAAAGCCACGGGCCCGGCAGGCAGGCCGAGATTGCCGACATAGAGCGCCGTGTTGATCGGCACGGCATCGGTGATCACGGTCGCGTTGTTGTCGGGCGACCCTTGGCCCGTGTTGGTCACCTGGATTGCATAGGTGACGACGCCGCCGGGGATCGCCTTGGGGTTGATCGTGCCGTTGAACGGGTCCGAAAAAACCTGAGAACTCTTGACCATCGTGAACGCCGGGCCGCTGACCGTGAGCGAGGCGCTGGTTGCGAGCGCGTTGGTCCCGATCGATGTCGACAACTGTCCCGCCGCGATCGTATTGATGTACGTACCCGCCGTGATCGCAGTGACTGCGACAACGATCGTGCACCCTCCCGCGGGTATCGACGTGCCGTTCGCCATCGTCACGCTGCCGCTGCCTGCCGTGGCAGTGACGCCCGCGCAGGTACCGGTGTTGCCCGTAGTCTTGACCGTCATCGGCCCGGGCGCTGCGGGCAGCGTGTCGGTGAGCGCCGAGCTCAGTGTGATGGCTATGGTGTTCGCGTTACCGACATTGATCGTCAACGAAGTCGTCGCGCCTGCGGCGATCGCCGGTGAGCCGAAGCTCTTCGTCACGGTGGGCCGCATCTGTATCGTGTTGGTCGCCGTGTTGTTGGCCGGCGCGGCATCGACGAGGTACGCGAACGGCAACGCAATCGTCGCGGTGTTGACGACCGGGGCGCTTGCGTTGAGGGTCGCGTTGACGGTGTAGGTCGCCGTGCCGCCGACGGCGAGCGTCGCGGTCGTGTTGATGTTGCCGCTCCCCGAGGCCGCGCCACAGCTCGAGCCTCCCGACGCGGCGCACCTCCACGTGATCGCCGAAACTGTCGCGGGAAAATTGTCGACGACCGTGCCGGTGACCGGATAGACGCTGGCGTTGCTCGCGACGAGCGTGTAAACCACCGCCGTCGCGGTCGACGGCGCGACCGACGCGAGGTTCGCGGTCTTGGTGATCGATAGGTCAGGATTGGGAACGTTGATGCTGGCCAGGTCGCCGGTGGTCGTGCCGCCGGCAAGCGTGGAAAGCGCGGTTGCAACGGGCGGCGTGCCGCCGCTCAAGGTATAGAAGTTCGGCGCTCCGTTGGTCAGCGCCTTGGGCACGTCGAAGGCATCGAACACGAGTCCGATCGCAGAGCCGTTCAATCCGGTCACCGTGCCCAGCCCTGGACCCGCGTAGTTGACCGCTCCGCCCGCCAGCGGCACGGTCCCGAATCCGCCGGCGTTGTTGAGGATGTACATCGTGCCGGTCGAATTGAATGCGATGTCGCCGCCTGAACCGGTTCCCGTGATTGTCGCAACCGCGCCGGTATAGGCGCCGGTCGCGGTGTTGATGATGTGCAGGTTGCTGCTCACCGCTTCGCTCAGCAGGTACAGGACTCCCGATGGCGAGCAGGCCATCTTCAATGCGGCATCGGGCAGCCCCGCACCGAGCGTCGCCGGCGCGACGCCGGGGGTCAGCGGATTGAATACGTAGAGTTGATTGACGCCGCCGTTGATCGCGTAATAGATCAGCCCGTTCGGACAGAGCGCGAGCGTCGCGGCATTGCCGCCCGGATAATTCGTATATACGACTGTGGATACGCCGGTATTGCTGTCGATGCGAATGATGTTGTTGACGCCCGCCACCGCGTTGCCGCGAATGCCGTAGATGTCGGTGCCGGCCATCGCCGACGCGCCCGACAACAGCAGTGCACATGCGGCCGCATGTGCGGCCACACGTACGCGGCCATCGACGATTCGACGAAGACAGATCATGCCGCGATGTTTTTCATGGATGGTCACTGCGCCGAGACTGAAGAACCCGACGTCGAGGATGCGGATTCGCGGCCGGTCAACTGATCGAACTTGAAACGCATCGTCAGGTAAGGTCCGCGCGCGGTGTAGTTGGTCGCGCCGAAATCGCGATCGTTGAAACCCCTCACGTTGTAGCCGACGCTGATCCACGCGTTGGTGTACGGCGTGAAGCCGATCGACGGACCGGCCGAATAGCTGGTCGTGTGCGACGACCACGCATGCAGGCGATTGATGCGAAAGCCCAGGTCGATCGTGCGCGCGATATCGAGGCGCGCTTCGACGCCGATCAGATCGGTGTAGCCGCGATAGTCGGCATCGTCGAAGCGATCGAACACGTATTTGGATCCGTAGTAGATCGCCCATTGATTGCGCTGCTGCGACTCGAACAGGTTGCCTTCGGTGTCGCGCGTGCTCCAGGGTTTGTTCACGCCGTTGAACGCGAAGTTGTTGACCAGCCGCGTCGAGTGCGCATTGCCTGCCGACGAGAGGCTGGTCGCGCCGAAGAGCGCGCCGTCGTAGGCGCCGCTGTTGTTGTGAAGCGCATCGCGCTTGAATTCGAGTTTGTCGAGCGCCGACCAGCGACCGCCGAGCGGTCGATAGACCCCCGACAGATCGGCGCGTGCGAGCAGACCGCGCACGCCGTTGGACTGCGACACGTTGAACACCTGCGCCGTCGCGGCGAGCGCAATGCCCGCATCGGCCTGGCGCAGAAAGCTCGTCGAGAGGCCATGACGATCGGCGAGTTGACCGTTGCGGCTTTCAACGCGGCCCGTCCAGGTCCACAGTCGGTCGCGCCAGGTCGCGCCGGCCGAGAAGGCCGTGAAGTTTTCAGTCAGCGACGCGATCGTGGCGGCCGTGCCGACACCGTTGGAATACGTCCCCGCGCCGCCGAGCGCGGTCGGCGAATTCGACGAGACGCCATACGACGAGAACGACGACTGCGTGGCGTTGCCGATCGCGCCGGGCGCGACCAGCCCGCCGCCGGTGGTCGATGCCGCAGTCGATGCCGCGGGGCCGCTGCCGTGAAACGTGCGGCTGCTGTCGGCCGAGAAATCGACGCTCCAGCGCTCGTCGATCGGCAACGATTGCTTCAAGCCCAACACGCCGAAGGTGCGCGGGCCGTATTCGGAAATCGCCGATTGATTAAGTGTGCTCGTCAGCTTCGCGCCCTTCCACGGGTCGGACTGAAAACCGACGCGCGTCGTCAACGCATGGAAGGCCGACCCCACGGCATATTCCTCGGCCGCGATCACCTTCCATTGCTCGGTCAGCGCGTACGCTGCGCCCAGCACGTAGCGCGATGGATAGTCGCTGCTCTCGTTCTTGCCGCCCACGCTCACATTCGCCTCGGCGCTCAATTCGAGGCGATTGTCGAGAAAGCTGCGGCTCGCGCCCGCGGTGATCTGACGCGACTCGAGCTTCGCGCCGGTCGACGCGGTGTCGTTGGCCAGAACGCCGCCGATGCGCAGCGTCCAGGGCAAGAGCTTGTATTCGATCTGGCCGCTCGCCGCGTCGCGTTGTGCGTGATTGATCAGGCTCGTCAAGTGATAGGCCTGACCGATCAGCGTGGTCCGCGGTGCGATCGCGTATTGCGCATCGATGCCGACTTTCGATGTGCCGCCCTCGATGGCGTTCTGCTGATTGACGCCGAAGCCCGTGCCTTGCCTGCGCACATACGCGATGGCGTTGAATTTCTCGTCGTTGTGCTCGACCTCGATCAGATGCGCGCCGCCCGAGGTGTCGCGTGTGTAGGCTGACAACGGCTGCGCGCTTCTGCTTTTCGCGGCTTCGACGCGTAGCTCGGTATCGAGCGGCAGCTTGATCTTCGCGTCGACGCCCACGAGATCCGATGTGTTGGTGTTGCTCGCATCGCGGATTGCGGACACGCCGGTCGTCACTCGACCATCGAGGAGCTCGACCGCCGCGCGCCCGCCCGCGCTCAATTTTTTCGCGCCCGCGCCTTCGGTCTCGTATTCGGTAACGATGAAGATCGGATTGAAGTTGGCGTCGCGACTCTGAATCGGCTCGCGAAAGAACAGTGTGCCGCCCGCGTAGTCGATGTCGTAGTCGATGTAGCGCGACAGCGCGCGCGCTTCGACGATCACGTCGCTGCGAAAGCGATTGCGCGTCTCGATGCGGACGCGTTCCGAATTGATCAGGATGTTGGCTTGCGAGAGGCGATACAGACCCGATGTGCCGTTGCCCGCGATCTCGTCGCGGCCATAACCTTGCGCGGTGTCCGACGCGAAGCCGATGAAGCTGATGCCGTTGGCGCGGTACTCGGTCTTGATGCCGCTCAAGGTGCGGCTGTAGCGCGCGAGCTTGGTTTGCGTGAGGCCGGTTTCGTAGTCACCGAAGAGAGCGTAGAACTGATCGCGCTCGAGCTTCAGATAGAGCTTCAATGCGCTCGCCGCATCGGGCCGCTGCTGCGATCCGTCGCCATAGAGCGTGTAGAACTGGCGCGGATTGATGACGCCGAGCAAGGACTCGCGCTGGCGTTCAGCCGTGGGCTTGGCCGAGTCGTAGGCCAGCGTCATCAACCAGTCGCCGAGGATGCGGCCCTTCGCATACACGCTGACCTGGCCCGACGCGTCCAGGCGCGCGTGGTCGGCCGACTGCCCGTCCTCAGGTAAGGCTTCCATGTGCGACTTGAGCTTGTCGTATCCGACCGTGCCTTTCGCGAAGCCCACCACGATCCAGTCGCGTTGCGTCGCGGCGAGCCAGGCGCGCACTTCCTGCGAGCGCGACTGCGATCCCGACGGGGCATTCAATTGCACCCGATCGAAATCGAACTGAAGAATGACCGAGCCGGTCTCGGTGGTGGGTGCGAGTTCGATGTAGGCGATGCCGTCGTCGCCCTCGACCTTGTATTGCGTCGGATTGCGATCGAGGCCGGCGAGCTGGCGGCTCTGCTGCAACTCCACTTCGAGCGCGGGCGTGTACGGCGCGTTGACGCGATACGGTCCGATCAGACCGGCGCGCACCGGACGACCACTGCGATCGACGAGACGAACCGCGAGCACCGGCTTGTGGATACCGTCGGCGATCAGGAGCGACTGCTCGGGCACGAATTCGACGCGCCCCGGCGCATTGGCGTAATGCACGACGCGCGTCAGATGCCGGACCACGACGGCGCCGTCGGCGGCGACGATGTCGGCTTCGAAAGTATTGTCGCCATCGACCAGCGGCAGGCCGCGCCACACGCTCACCGCGTAGCTTTGGTCGGCGCTGACTTCCGTGCCATCGAAGGCCAGCGCGCTGACCGCGCGGCCCGCGTTGGTCAGGCGCACAGTCTGATTCGCGTCGTGCTTGATCGCGATGCGCACCGCAGGCGCGCGCGGGTTGTGATCGGCCTTCGGAAAAATCCATTCGATGCCGGGCGTGCGACCTTCGAGCCAGCGTTGGTTGGCGCCCGCGGCCGTCACCTCGTCGATGATCGCGCGGCGCTGACGTGTCGAGTCGATCGCCGTGACAGTGGCAGTCGAGGGGGCAGCCGACGTTGCGTCAGAGGTCGCGCTCGACGGGGCGTGCGATGCCGATGCCTTCTTGCGCACGTAAAAGTCCGCGCGCATCAGGCTGCCGCCCTGCCCTTCGACGAATTGCGAAAAGGATCTGCCGGCAAAGCGCGTGTTCTGGATGCAGGGATTCGCTTCGAGTTCCGCGTTTTCAAAACGGGGCAGCGCATCGACATCGAGCTGCACGACGTGCGTACCGGGTCGCACGCCCTCGAAGTGATACATGCCTTCTTTGTCGCTGACGACATAGTTGCCGTCGTCGAGCAGCACGCGTGCGTTGGGTACGCCTTTCGCATCGGCGCCTTCGGTGCACGCGCCTTCGACGACGCGACCGATGATCGTGAAGCGGTCCGAGAACAGCGGCGCGCGGATCTTGATCGCGGCCGATGCGACGTTCGATGCTGCGATGCCGGCTGCGTTCGCCGATGCGCTGTTGACCGCATCGCCGAGCGGCGCGCCGGCGATCACCTGCACCACATAGGTCAGACCGATCTGACTATTCGCCGGCACATCGCCCACCGCGATCGTGAGCGTGCGGCCATCGGCTGCGACGATCGGATCGGCAAGCTTCTTGCCCGCGATCCGCAACGAGCCCGACTTGTAGCGCAGTCCCGCCGGCAGGCGATCGACGACGACCACGCGCGGCGCGGCCGACGCGGTGTTGCGGTTCTGCGCGGTGATCTGGTATTGCACGAAATCTCCGGTCGATGCGATCGCGACCGATGCGAGCTTCTGAAGCACGATGCTGGTCGACACCGCATCAACGGGCACATCGACGTGGATCGGATCGCCCGGGGGAACCGTGAAGCGAGCGCCGAACGAGCCCGGAACGATGGTGAACGCCTGGCCGCTGGCCGCGTTTTGCGCGATCAGGGTCGGCGCCGGAACCGTCGACGGAAAGACGAAGCCCGGAGCCGCGGAAATGCGCAACGCATAGTCTCCCGACAGCACCAAGGGAAAACGAAAGCCGCCGGTCGGGACCGCGTAGACGCGACCCGAGGCATCGGTCACTTGCACACCGCTGATCACCGTGGACGGATAGGCGCTTACACCGTCGTCTCCGAACACGGCGGCCGGCTGGCCGGTTGCGACGTTGATCAACGTGACGCTCGTGCCGTTGACCGGCTGCCCGCTGGTCGAGTCGAACACCACGCCGAAGGGATCGACCATTGCCGAGGTCTGCGACGCGTCGGTCGGATAGATCGCATCGACGTACTGGACCGAGATGGTCGCGTTCGGCGCCACGGTCAGACGACAATCGAAGCGCGCTGCGGGCGTCGCGGCGGACACGCTTTGCAGCGCGCCGATGAAGACCCCGGTGTCCTCGCCGGTTTCCTGAAGTCGCATCACTTCTTCATCGCCGGCGCTGCTGGTCACGCGCACGTCGATCCACTCGCGCAGCGCGGGGTCGAGGTTGCGGTTGCCGTCGGTCATGCGGATGAAGATCGGATCGCCGGCGTGGAAGCTGCCGGTCTTCTGCAAGGCCACCGCGCCGGTGTCGATCGCACGGCCATTCTGTGTAGGCGCCGGAGCGGGCGCGAAACTGCCGCCTGCGCTCTGGCATTGGGCTCCGTCGGCGGGAGTCGGCGTGCCGCCTGCACTGCCTGCGGGAAACCGCAGCAGTTCGACCGTCGAGGGCGTGGGCGCCGGTATCCGATCCGGATAGCTGAGCGCGAGACTGTTCGACGAGACCGACTGCACGGGCGCCGAAAGGCTCGCCTGAAACGAAAAGGTCGCGACGTTGTTGACCGTCTTCGTCGCCGCGAACGCGGGCGACGCGCCGACCATCCCCGCGACCGACAGGGTCGCGAAAAGCGCCGCACGCAGAGCTGCGCGCAGCGTTGACCGCGGGCGGCCGGACGATGACGGAAGGGAATTGAGATTCACGGCGTGTGCGCGGACCCGCAGCGAGCGGGTCCGCGCGTCCTGGTCGATGACGGTCAGTTGACCGTCACGTCGAAGGTCACGGTCGCCGTTCCGCTGACTGCCAGAGCGCCGAGGGCCACCGTCACGACATTGCCCGCGAACGACGCACCGTCGGCATCGGCGGCATCGGTCTTCGCGACGCCGTTGACGGTGATCGTGTTGGGTACGTAGGTGGTGTTGGCGGGGATCGTGTCGGTCAAGGTCATGCCGGTCGCCGTCGCGTTGCCCGAGTTCGTGATCACCATCGAGTAGCGCATGCGCGCGCCGGGGATCGCCTTCGGATTGGTCGCGCCGTTGAACGGATCGCTGATCACGACCGACGACTTGACGAAGCCGAGCGTCGCGGTCACGACCTTGTAGGCCGAAGCCGCGCTGAACTTGCCGTCGCGCGCCGCATCGGTGTCGCCCGCGCCATCGGCGAAGACGGTATCGATCGCTCCAGGCGTGTCGGCACCCACGGTTTGCACCGAGGCGGCGCCCAACGATCCCGGCGCGCCGGCATCGGCCGCAGTTGCGGTCAGCGTCACGGCAGCGATGTCATTGTTGACGCGGCCGAGCGGAATGTCGGCGACCACGAACACGGTCTTCGACGTATCGGGCGCGATTTCGTCGAGGAATACCGCGGTATCCACGAGGGGGTCATAGACACCGTTGCCGTTGGAATCGACGAACACACGAATGTTGGTCACGTCGAAGATGTCGGTGCCGCCGTTCGGGCCTGGACCGCCGACCTTGTTCAATGCGGCCAGCGAGAAGTCCATCGCCGAGTTCGACGTGTTGGTGACCGTGAAAGTCGTGACCTGATTGGTTGCGCCCGCGACGACCGAGGTATCGGTCGCGCCGACTTGAGCGACGGTGACGTTGATCTTGCGGTCGACCTTGAAGGTCGCAACGTTGCTGTTCTGCGCGGGTTGCGCGACGCCGCCGACCGAGAAGTTCAAGGTCGCCTGGTTGGTGATGTCGGTGCCGGCGACCGTGCCCGCGGCGAAAGCGTGCTGCATGCCGACGAGGCAGAGCAGCGCCGCCAGATACTTGAGGTTTGAATATTTCACGTTGTTCCCTTAGTTAAAGATTGAGTGATCATTTGACTTTTGCATGAAACGAAACTTCTCCCGTAGCGCTCGGTGCGATCGCATTCGCAAGGCGCCAGCGCACATGCGTGACATCGGCGGCCTGCGCGGCGCGGGTCGTGGTCGATGCCGCAGCCGAGGCCGAGCGCGTCGTCAGGGTCGCGAGCGCGCCATAGGTCTTACCGCCATCGACAGAAACTTCGGCGCCGTCGGAGGCCGATACGAATTCAAGATTGGCCGGGACCGGATTGGTCACGACCAGGCGCTCGGCCGGTTTGGCGGTGTCGTTCTTGTAGGCGATCACGTAGGTGACCTGCTCGCCGGGCGCGACATTGGTCGCGACCACTTTCTTCTGGGTCACGCGGCCGTCGGGTTCCTTCAGTTCGACGTTGCGCATCACGCTGTTCGTGAGTTGCACGCCGGCGGCAAAGGCCACCTGTCCGGCCAACATCAACGCCGTCACGGCGGCGATTCTCAGAAATGCTTTTGTATCCACGACGACTCCTCGGTTAATTCAGACGAACTTGAAAACTGACGACTTGCGTTGCGGGCGCGATCAGCGAGCCCAGGTTGACTTCGATGGCCGTGCCGGTGAAGCGACCCGCGTCCGCGTCGGCCTGATCGGTGAGGGCTGCGCCGTTGAGCTTCAGGCTGCCTGCGACATACGTGCTGTTGGCAGGAATGGCATCGGCGAGGATGCTGTTGACGCTGCTGCCGCTGCCCTTCAATTCGAGACGCAGCGAATAGGTCACGATGCTTCCGGGCAGAGCGACCGAGCCACCCGACGGATTGACGACCGACTGGCTCTTGGTCAGCACCGGCTGCACCTGCGTGACGAGATATCCGTTCTGCGCGAGCGCGACGCCGCGCGACGCACCGATCACGACGTCCCATCCGCCGGCGCCCTTGCCGACGAATGTCGTGCCGGGCGCGCCCGTGCCGATCACTGCCTGCGCAGTCAGAGCGGCCAGGCCCAGGTCGTTGTTCGCGCGTGCGGCGGGAATGTCGCAGAGAACGAAGACCGTCAGCGACCGGTCGGGCGCGATAGCCGGATCATTCAGCCCGCTCGCATAGTCCTGATCGACGCCCGGGTCATAGACGCCGTTGCCGTTGGTGTCGATCACGATCTTGCCGAACGCGGGATCGAACTGATCTCCCGCGAGCGCGGCATTGACCGACAATTGAAATTTCTGCGAACCGTTGCCGGTGTTGGTGACCGCGAACGTCAGCACGCGCCTGGCGTCCGGTGAAGCAACCACGACGCTCGCGACGTCGCTCTTTTGGACGGTGACGTTGAGTATCTCGTCGACGCGAAAGCTCGATGCGTTCGATGTAGCCTGAAGGCTCGCGCCTGCCTGCACGTATTGAACCGAGGCCACGTTGCTCACCGTGGTTCCGGACGGCGTACCCACGGCCAGTGCGCAGGTGCTCGCGGCGGACGACAGCAGCGCGCTCAGAACCACCAGGGTACGAAGCACCGTTACTTGACGCGCGCGCAGCTTTGCGTTCATCGATGATCGTCTGCCCTTGGGGCTTGCCTCTTGATGGAACTCGTGGGGGAATCTCGCTTTTCGCTTTGCACACGTTTCGGTGCGCGTAGGTCTCACAATCAGCGTGCATACCGTTGATGGCGCTTTCGGTATGTTCTGGAACGGCATCGCGTGGCCGAACTTGAGACCGCACAACCGCCTTCACCGACCGTGCGTCGGTGTTCGCCGCCGGCAGATGAGTGGTCGTCCGGCGCAGGCCGGGGGTCGGGTTATTTTTTCGCGGGACGACGAATCGATCGTCGTTGCGTTATCGAAGGCAATGCGAGTTGCAAAGCCCTATGCCGCCACTCCCTCCCACAGCGCCTCGCGATCCTTGGCGACATCGCTGCGCCCTTCGAGCACGACGGCCTTGCGCGTCACCGTCGTCCCGCGCAGGCCGGGACCCAAGTTGATCGATTCGCGTCATTGACGGACTTGGGCCCCGGCCTTCGCCGGGGACACATACTCAATTCAACGAACTTCTCATGCACCACACTAGCTCTCTCGACGCCACGGCAAGAGCCACGACTCGACTTCGTTGAGTATCAATGTGAGCAAAAATCCGATGATCGCAATGACGACGAGGCCGACGTACATGGTCTCGACCGACAGCACCTGCCACGCGTCCCAGATCATGAAACCGATGCCGGTCTTGGCGCCGACCATCTTCGAGATCGCGATCAGAATGAGACCCAGGCCGACGCCGAGCTTGATGCCGGCCATGATGTTCGGCAGCGCGCCGGGCAGTGCGATGGTGCGAAACGTCTGCCATCTGCTCGCGCGAAAATTCTTGCCGACGTCCCGATAGATCTTGTCGATCTGCAGCACGCCGGCGATGGTGTTGATGACGACCGGATAGAACACGCCGAGCGCAACCATCACGATCTTCGGCACCCGCTACCGTTTCTGAAACCAGGCACGCCGCGAAGGCGGCGATGGTCCGTCACCAGATGCGGACGCGCGACCCGGGTGCCAGATAGAGTCTTTGCCCGGGCCGCACATCGAAGGCCTCGTACCAGGCATCGAGGTTGCGCACGGTGGAAATGCGATAACTCTCCGGGGCGTGACCATCGCCCGTGATCTGGGCACGCATCGCTTCTTCGCTCAGCTTGGCACGCCAGCCGCGCGCGAAGCCGATGAAAAACTGCCGGTCCTGCCGGCGTACCTCATCCGGGTCGGTGGCCCGGGTGCCCAGCGCTTGGCGGTAGGCGTCGAACGCGGTGGCAAGGCCACCGAGGTCGGCGATGTTCTCGATCAAAGTCAGCTTGCCGTCGACGCCCAAGTCGGGGAACGGGCGATAGGCGGAGAACTGGTCGATCAGGGCTTGCGATGCCGCGTCGTATTTCGCCTTGTCATCGGCCGTCCACCAGGGGCGCGTGGCCCCCTGCGCGTCGTAATCGGAGCCCAGGGTGTCGACGAAGTGGCTGACTTCGTGCGCGAATACGGCGCCGATGGCGCCGTAATTCGCAGCTTCCGACTCGGTGGGGTCGAACTTGGGTGGCTGCAGGAGCGCGGCCGCAAAGTTGTAGGAGTTGAGTTGGAAATTCAGGATGGCGCCCGGCGATTGCGGGGCAATGGCCCATTCGTGCCGATCCACGGGCTGACCCAGCTTCGCCAAGGCATTGCGGTAGTTCCAATCGGCAACACGTTGCAGATTGCCGACGGCATCGTTGGCGTCAATGTCAAGTTTCGAATCGTCCTGCCATTTTTCCGGATATCCGACGCCGAAATACATGCCTTTCAGCTTCGACAGTGCCAAGCTCTTCGTGGCCGCCGTCATCCACGGCACGGCGGCGACGCGCCGGCGGAATGCCGCGACGACATGGTCGAGTATCGATTTCACCCTGGCCTTGCTTGCCGCAGGGAAGTAGCGCTGGACGTAGAGGCGTCCCACGGCTTCGGGGATCGCCTGGTTGGTGGCGGCAATGGCGCGCTGCTCGCGTGGGACCTGCACAGATGTTGCGGCCAGCGCCGCGTGGAAATCGCGCGCCGGCTCGGCAATCGACCGCGGCAGCACGTCGGCGTAGCGATGCACGATGTGGAACCGCAGGTAGTCCTTCCACACCGACAGGGGCTGCGAAGCGACCAGCGCCGCACTGCCTTTGATGGCACCCGGTTGCCACGCGACGATGTCCGCCTGCCTGGACAATCCCGCGGCGGCGAAGAACACAGGCCAGTTCATCCCGGGCGCCTGCAGCGCGAAGTCGGTTCGCCGCCAATGGTTGTCGGCGTTGCGGTCGTTCGCCGAGTCCGCGGCGTTGGCATGGCTGCGCGCGATCGCGGTTTCCAGCGCCAATACCGCCTCGGCCCGTTGCGCCGCTGGGTCGAATCCTGCCCGCTGCAGCATGCGAGCGATGTGGTCACGGTACTGGATCCTCGAGGCCTGCTTCGTCGCCGAGTCATCCAAGTAGGCGTCGCGGTCAGTCAGACCCAGGCCGCCCTGCACCAGGTAGGCGAAGTGATTCGGCTCGCCACGGATTCCGAACGACACGGCCAAGCCGAACAGGTGCGACGAGTCATAGACACCCGAGTTCAATGGATCGACATCGGCCCGCAGGTGGCCGCCCAGCCAGCGCGCCAGCGCCGCCTTGTCGCGTAGGCGGTCGACGCTCTTGAGCAGCGGCGCGATCGGCGCCAGGCCCTTCTTTTCGATGCGGGCTTCGTCCAGGTAGGCGGCATGAAAGTCGGCTACTTTGCGGCCGGGCGACCCCACGCCGGCCGCGGTGGCTTCACGGATCACCTGCGTCAGCTGCTGCGCGGCCCTCTCGGCGATCTGATTGCGCGCGCCCCACCGGTCCTTGCCAGGCGGAATCTGGGTCGAGCTGAGCCATTCGCCATTCGCATAGCTGAAGAAGTCGTCGCCCGGCTTGACGCTGATATCCACGCCGTCTTCTGCCGCGGCAACAGCAGCAGCGGCCGCGGGGGTTTGCGCATGCACGCCCCGGAGGTGGAACCCAAGTCCCATGGCTGCCAGCAGCAGCCATGCCCAAGAAGTGCAGGTCACTCGTGATGGTCTGAACATGTCGAAGCTCTCCGTTCGTGGCCGCCACGCTACCGGGTTTGCAGGCCGGCCATGCCCGCCACCTTGCCTGCCATAGCGACCCGAAGCGGACTTCCATACTTTACGAATCAGCGCCCGGGAACAGGCGCTGGTCGATGATGGACTCACGGTGCGGCATTTTCGCGCGCGGGTCCCTTGCGCGGCCAAGGCAGCAGCATGTTGACCCGCTCGCGATAGCGCAGATACCGTTCGCCGAATTGATTGACGAGGTCGCGCTCCTCGAAGTAGATGCCGATCAAGATATAGCCCGTCATGCCGACGGCGAACAGCAGGTGACCAAGCGACATCTTTGGCGTCGCCCAGGAACCGAGGATGAAGCCAAGGTAGAGCGGGTGCCTCACATGGCGGTACAGGAGCGGAGTGCGGAACTCCTCGGCCTTCGGCGTGCGACCCACGAGCCGGTAGTAGACCTGGCTCAACCCGAAAAGCTCGAAATGGTTGATCAGGAAACTGCTGAGCAACAGGAGCGCCCAACCGAGAAAGAATATCGACTGGATCGTGATTGTGGCGACGCGATCTTCGACGTTCCAAACAATTGGTTCGGCGATCGGCCGCCATTGCCAAAGGATCAGCGCAAGTGCCGCGCTCGCGGCCAGCACGTAGCTGCTGCGCTCGATCGGCTCGGGTACGAACCGCGTCCACCAACGCTTGAACGCAGGCCTGGCCATCACGCTGTGCTGCACGGCGAACACGCCCAGCAACATCAGATTCACGACCACGGCTTCGATCAGCTCGACGGGCGCGCCGCTGTCGATCGTCTTCGGCACCGGAAGGTTGCCTGCAAACGCGATGAGGTAGAGGAAGGTCACCAAGAAAATGGCGTAGCTGGCGACGCCGTAGACGAACATCAGAAATGCGGGCATACCGGTCTCCTATAATAAAAATGAGAGAGTTCGAGAGTAGCGATCGGCGGCTGCCCTTCGCGTCCTCCAATTGCCAAATCGGAAACGCGCGTGCAAACCCGTCACTGCGATCAGGTACACGCGCCAACCGCAGTTTCAAGCGCTCAGGTTGGCGACCGCGCGATCGAGCCAAGCAGTCATGGTTCAGAGGGGGGAATGAAGACTCGGCACGGCGGCCGTGACGACGACGAACTCGCTGGGGATCTCAAAGCCTTGCCCGTATGAACATGTCGAAGCTCTCCGTTCGTGGCCGCCACGCTACCGGGTTTGCAGGCCGTCGTCGCGTCGTCCGCCGCCACGTTTGAATCACTTTCGGACATCACGCCGTTTCGCGCCGTTTCGTTGATGCAACGCGGGCCGATCCGTCACACAATCGCGTGACTCCGCGCTATCTTTGGACCTGCTCGAATGCTCAGCGCCGCCATGCCCGCCACCTTGCCTGCAATCAAACTCCGCCAACCGGTTGCCGCGCCTTCAGCAGAGGTAGCGGGGCGTGCGCGATGCTGAACGGCCGCATGGCACGGGTCGGCGGCGGGCTGCCTGCAACGCCCTGCCCCCAGCCGACAGGCAGCGCGACGATCGATATCCTGTTCGTCATCGCACCGCATTCGCTCCTGCTCGACATCGCCGGCCCGGCGGAGGCCTTCCGTTTGGCTAACTTGCATCGTGATGCGCGCCGGCTGCCACCGCGCTTTCGGCTGCGCTTCGCAGGCCCCGTGCCGACGGTGTCCACCTCCGTCGGTCTGTCGCTGTTGGAGCTCGAGCCCTTGCCCGAATCGTTCAGCGCGCCAACCTGGGTGGTGCTGGTGGGTCAACCCAGGGCGCGCGTGGGCCAGATGACACCCGCGATCGCGGCCACCGAACGATGGCTGGCTCGGACGCTGGGCACGCAACTGGTCGCCAAGGACACGCAGCACCGCCTGCTGACCATCTGCTCCGGCACCCTGCTGGCCGCACGCGCCGGCCTGCTCATCAACCGGCAATGCACCACGCACCACGAGTTGCTGGATGCGCTGCATGCCCTTGCTCCGCAGGCACAGGTGGTCGACGACTGCGTGTTCCTGGTCGATGGGCCGTTCGCGTCCAGTGCAGGCATCACGGCGGGCATCGACCTCGCGCTGCACCTGATCGCCCAGGATTGCGGCGAGGCGCTGGCCGCCAGCGTGGCGCGGGACATGGTGATGTACCTGAGGCGATCGCCGCGCGATGCGATGCGTGAAACTCCCGTCACTGGCTCGTCCAAGTTCAATCGGAGGCTCGAGAGCGACGCTGTCCTGACCGTGCGATCGAACGTCTGCTTGCCGCCGCCGAATGCAGTCGATCGAATGGCAGTTGAGGGTCCGCAAGCCGACATTCAAACCAAGACACACTCTCGAATCACAAGCGATCGCGGCTCTGCTGAGACAGGCGGCTCGAACAGGTTGACGACGCGACGATAATCGCTCGGCGTGATGCCCAGATGCTGACGGAAGAAGCGCGAAAAATGGCCCGGGGCCGAGAAGCCGAGGTCGTCGGCGATTTCGTTCAGCGGCTCGCGACCCTTGCTCAGGCGCTGCACTGCCGCTTCGCAGCGCAGCACGTTGGCGTACACCAGCGGGGTCATATGCGTGTCGCGTTGGAAGAGCGCGAAGAAGTGCGCGCGCGACAGGCCGGTGCGTGCGGCAAGCACGTCCACGTCGAGCTCATGCGAGATGTCTTGCCGCATCAGCGCGGTCGGTTGGCGGATGCGCGGGTCCATCGCTGCCGGCGGCTTGGTTCGCAGCAGGCTGGCCAGATCGCGCCGCCCTGAATAGCTCTCGATCGTCGCGATGATCAGATTGAAGAGCAGATCTTCCATGCGCGCCGGCGAGACTTCGTCGGCCCACCACATCTCGAGCACGAACTCCTCGACGATCTGGCGTGTGGAGGCGACGCGCCCGAAGCGACCCTGAAAAATTTTGCCGGCGTTGGACACGGGCTTCTATTGGCGATCGAAGGAGTCGGTGTTTACGGAGCGGGATGGGCACCCATGTTTCTGTTGGAATACGCGCTAGTGTGAACGTGCGCAACGGCCATCGCAACGGGGTTGTCCCGTATCCGGAGCACGCGCACCTTGCAGCCACATCAGGCTGCCACGCGCCGCGTCGCTGCCTTCTTGCCGAAGGCGTAATTCGGAAAAGCGGCTTGCAGGGTATCCACCTCGCCGCAACGATCGGCCGTGTAGCCGGGCAACTGATTGACGTAGTCGCGATACTGCGGACTGCGCAGGATCGCAAGCGTCGCCTGCAGCTGGCTGGTCGAAAGCGATGCCTCGTCACACATCAGGAAATAGCGCTCCCTCACGATCGGCAGGAAATCGAGCTTGAAGTGGCGCGCCGGCGTTTCGATGCCCAGACCCGCATCGGCCATGCCGCTGGCCACATAGGCCGCGACCGCCGCATGGGTGTATTCGCCGTGCTCGTAGCCCGCGATGCGCGAGGCTTCGATGCCCGCGCGTTCGAGCAGGCAATCGAGCAGGAAGCGCGTGCCCGATCCGAGCTGGCGATTGATGAAGCGCACGCCGCTTCGAGTCAGGTCGCGCAGGTCGTAGATCTTGAGCGGATTGCCGGGCGCGATCATCAGTCCCTGACGTCGCGTGGCGATGTGGATGATGCGGTTTTCGTTGAGGTCGAACCAGCGAACGTAGTGGTCGATCGCGACCGATTCGAACTCGCCTTCGGGCACATGGAAACCGGCGAGGTCGCAGGCTCCGTCATGAAGCGACGCGACCGCCTCCTGGCTGCCGACATACTTTCGCTCGACCGCGACCTCGCTGGCCGACAGGGTCTCGAGCATTTTCTCGACCGCAAATCCGTGCGTCGAATGCACGCGCAGCACGGCGCGGTCGGAGACCAGCACGCGCCGAATCTCGACCTCGAGTTCGGACGCCAGCGATTCGAGCAAGGGGGTCAGCCGCGCCGAGATGAGATGGCCGGCCCACACCAGTTTCTCGGCCAGCGGCGTCAACGTGGATCCCTTGCCGCGCTCCATCAGCAGCAACGGGGCGCCGATGCGTTGTTCGCCTTGCCGCACCAGATTCCATGCGTGCCGGTATGAAGCGCCGCTGTGCTTGCACGAGCCGCTCAGGCTGCCGTATTGCTGGACCTGAGCGAGCAGTTCGAGCAGGCGCGGCGTCAGGCTCTCGCCGTCGGCGTCGCTGATGGTCCATCGGGGCTTGATCGAGACTTTGTGCATGGGGTTTTTCTTGGGTCCGGACTGCACAGAAACTTTAGGCTATGCACCACCTGTTTCGCATGTGCCACCGCTCATATTGCGTGCGACAGACTTTTTTCGTACATTGGCACATGATGCTGGCAGAGCATATCCGAGCGCCACAAGAGCGTCCACAACGAAGGAGACAGAGTGTCCACAGTACTCGGGCCGGTGGTCGTGAACTACATGCGCGACGACCAACCCGGGCTTGGACTTCCCCGTGTGCAGGTCTATAACCAGACCACGAGAGCGATGCGCGCGCATCGAAGCCCCACGATGTTCGTGGTACTGGCCTGGCTCGCCGTCGGGATCCCGCTCGCCTGGGGCATCTACCAGACGGCGATCAGCGTGGCCAAGCTGTTCAACTGAAGGACGCGACCAGTGGCTGCCCCGAGTGGACCAAACGGCGAACGGAACGCGGACGAGTCGATGATCGAGCGTGTGCAAGCGTTGGTGGTCACGCACCGCGGGCAACCCGGTGCGTTGATGCCTCTATTGCACGCAGTGCAGGAGGCGCTCGGCCATATCCCTCCCGATGCGGTGGGCATCATCGCGAAAGGCCTGAACCTCTCGCGCGCCGAAGTGCATGGCGTGATCACGTACTACCACTTCTTTCGGCAGGCCCCCGCGGGCAGGCACGTGGTGCAGGTGTGCCGCGCCGAGTCGTGCCAGGCGCTCGGCGCCGATGCGTTGATGGCGCACGCGGAGCAGGTGTTCGCATGCAAGTCGCATACGACGCGTGCCGATGGCGAGATCACGCTCGAGCCGGTGTATTGCCTGGGCATGTGCGCGTCGTCGCCGGCGATCCAGATCGACGATCGCCTGCATGCGCGCATGACGCCGCAGAAGCTCGAGCGGCTGGCTGCGAAATTGGAGGCACGGTCGTGACTCCCGTCAAAATCTATGTGCCGTGCGATTCGGCCGCGCTCGCGGTCGGCGCCGACGAGGTGGCCCATGCCTTGCAGGCCGAATGCGCGCGCCGCGGATGGGCGATCGACCTGGTGCGCAATGGCTCGCGCGGATTGTTCTGGCTCGAGCCATTGGTCGAGGTCGCAACGCCGCGCGGACGCGTCGCCTATGGCCCCGTAAGCGAAGACGACGTCGCATCGCTGCTCGATGCGGGCCTGCTCGAAGGCGGCGCGCATGCGCTATGCCTCGGCATCACCGATGAGATTCCCTTCCTCGCGCGACAGGAACGATTGTGCTTCGCGCGCATGGGCATCACCGATCCGCTGTCGCTAGCCGACTACGCCGCGCACGAAGGCTGGTCCGGTCTCGAGCGCGCCATCGCAATCGACAGCGCAACCATCGTCGACGAAGTGACGAAGGCGGGCTTGCGCGGCCGCGGCGGTGCAGCCTTTCCGGCCGGCATCAAATGGAAGACGGTGGCCGGAACCACCGCCGCGCAGAAGTACGTGGTGTGCAACGCCGACGAAGGCGACTCCGGAACCTACTCGGACCGCATGACGATGGAGGGCGACCCGTTCATGCTGATCGAAGGCATGACGATCGCCGCGCTCGCCGTCGGCGCGACCAAGGGGTTCATCTACATCCGCTCCGAATACCCGCATGCGATCGCCACGATGAAGGAAGCGATCGCGCGCGCAACCGCGGCCGGCTATCTGGGAGTGAACGTGCGCGGCAGCGGTCGCGCGTTCGAGCTCGAAGTGCGCAAGGCCGCGGGCTCGTACGTGTGCGGCGAAGAGACCGCGATGCTCGAAAGCCTCGAAGGCAAGCGCGGCGTGGTGCGCGCCAAGCCGCCTCTACCCGCGATCGCGGGCCTGTTCGGTCAGCCCACCGTGATCAACAACGTCATCACGTTCGCGAGCGTGCCGCTGATCTTGGCGCGCGGCGCGGCGTTCTATCGCGACTACGGCGTGGGGCGTTCGCAAGGCACGTTGCCCTTTCAACTCGCGGGCAACATCAAGCGCGGCGGCCTCGTCGAAAAGGCCTTCGGCATCACGTTGCGCGAATTGCTCTACGACTATGGCGGCGGCAGCGCGAGCGGCCGGCCGATCAAGGCCGTGCAGGTCGGCGGCCCGCTCGGCGCGTATGTTCCCGAGTCGCAATGGGACATCCCGATCGACTATGAAGGCTACGCGGCAGTGGGCGCGGTGGTCGGGCACGGCGGCATCGTCGTGCACGACGACATGGCCGACATGGCCAAGCTGGCGCGCTACGCGATGGAGTTCTGCGCGATCGAAAGCTGCGGCAAGTGCACGCCATGCCGCATCGGTTCGACCCGTGGCGTCGAGGTGATCGATCGCATCACGCGGAACCAGGACCGCGCGCAGCAAGTCCATCTGTTGCGCGATCTGTGCGACACGATGGTCAACGGCAGCCTGTGCGCGATGGGCGGCATGACGCCCTATCCGGTGCTGTCGGCGTTGAATCACTATCCCGAGGATTTCGGTGTGAGCGCGGACGAGAACGCCGACGCGAACGCCGACGCGAGCGAGGACAAATCCGCGCTCGTCGGGTCGGCAGCTTGAGGAGCAAAACCATGATCGAACAACAGCTCAGTCGCATGCGCAGTTCCACCGAGATCGACTACGGCACGCCCGCGCGCGAGTCGGCCGAAGAGATCACGCTCGAGATCGACGGCATGCCGGTCACGGTTGCGAAAGGCACGTCGCTGATGCGCGCGGCCGCCGAGTCGGGCGTCAACATCCCCAAGCTGTGCGCGACCGACAGCCTCGAAGCCTTCGGCTCGTGCCGCCTGTGCCTGGTCGAGATCGAAGGCCGCAAGGGTTATCCGGCCTCGTGCACGACGCCCGCCGAAGCCGGCATGAAGGTGCATACCCAGACCGCGAAGCTCAAGGCATTGCGGCACGGCGTGATGGAGCTCTACATGAGCGACCACCCGGCCGACTGCCTGCACGACGGCGCGCACGGCGCGTGCGAGTTGAAGCAGATGGCCGATCTGGCCGATGTGGGCGAAGTGCGCTATTTCACAGGCGCGGACGCAGGCGTCACGTCGGGCGCGAATCATCTGGCAACCCAGAAGGACGAGTCCAATCCCTACTTCACGTTCGATCCGGCCAAGTGCATCGTGTGCAGCCGCTGCGTGCGCGCGTGCGAGGAAACGCAAGGGACGTTCGCGTTGACGATCGCGGGGCGCGGCTTCGACAGTCGCGTGTCGGCCGGCCAGGACCAGCCATTCATGAACAGCGAGTGCGTCAGTTGCGGCGCGTGCGTCTCGGCATGCCCCACCGACGCCTTGCAGGAAAAGACCGTGGTCGTGCTCGGTCGCCCCGAGACGACGGCCATCACCACCTGTGCGTATTGCGGCGTGGGTTGCGGCTTCAAGGCCGAGATGAAGGGCACCACCGTGGTCCGTATGACGCCATGGAAAGACGGCAAGGCCAATGAAGGCCACTCGTGCGTCAAGGGCCGCTTCGCGTGGGGTTATGCCACGCACACGGACCGCATCACCAAGCCGATGATCCGCGCGAAGATCACCGACCCGTGGCGCGAAGTCAGTTGGGACGAGGCAATCACTCACGCGGCGAGCGAGTTCAAGCGCCTGCAGGCAACCTACGGGCGCGACTCGGTCGGCGGCATCAGCTCGTCGCGTTGTACCAACGAAGAAACCTATCTCGTGCAGAAGCTGGTGCGCGCGGCCTTCGGCAACAACAACATCGATACGTGCGCGCGCGTATGTCATTCGCCGACCGGCTATGGTCTGGGTCAGACCTTCGGCACTTCGGCCGGCACGCAGACCTTCAAGTCGGTCGAGCAGGCCGACGTGATCATGGTGATCGGCGCGAACCCCACCGACGCGCATCCGGTGTTCGCGTCGCGCATGAAGCGGCGCTTGCGCCAGGGCGCGAAGCTGATCGTGATCGATCCGCGCAGGATCGACCTCGTCGATGCGCCGCATGTGCATGCCGACTATCACCTCGCGTTGAAGCCCGGCACCAACGTCGCGCTCATCACCGCGATGGCGCACGTGATCGTGACCGAAGGCCTGCTGTCGAACGACTACATCGCCGAGCGCTGCGACGACAAGAGCTTTCACGAATGGCGCGATTTCGTATCGAAGCCCGAGAACTCACCCGAGGCCTTCGAGGCGGTCACCGGCGTGTCCGCCGAAGAGATGCGCGGCGCGGCGCGTTTGTACGCAACCGGCGGCAATGCCGCGATTTATTACGGCCTGGGCGTCACCGAACACGCGCAAGGCTCGACGATGGTGATCGGCATCGCCAACCTCGCGATGGCGACCGGCAACGTCGGCCGCGAAGGGGTGGGCGTCAATCCGCTGCGCGGCCAGAACAACGTGCAGGGCAGTTGCGACATGGGATCGTTCCCGCACGAGTTGCCCGGCTATCGCCACATCTCGGACACCACTGTGCGCAGTCAATTCGAAGCGGCATGGGGCGTGACGCTCGAAGCCGAGCCGGGACTGCGCATTCCCAACATGTTCGATGCCGCAGCCGACGGCAGCTTCAAGGGCCTCTACTGCCAGGGCGAGGACATCGTGCAGTCCGACCCCGACACGCAGCACGTGGCCGATGCGTTGAGTGCGATGGAATGCATCGTCGTGCAGGACATCTTCCTGAACGAGACCGCGAAGTACGCGCACGTCTTTCTGCCGGGCTCGTCGTTCCTCGAAAAGGACGGCACGTTCACGAATGCCGAGCGCCGGATTTCACGCGTGAAGAAGGTGATGCCGCCGCTGGCCGACTTCGCCGATTGGGAAGTGACCGTGATGCTGTCGAATGCGCTCGGCTATCCGATGCATTACACGCATCCCGAAGAGATCATGCAGGAGGTCGCCGACCTCACGCCGACTTTCCGAGGCGTGACCTACGAGAAGATCGATCGCCTGGGCAGCGTGCAATGGCCGTGCAACGAAGACACCGAGGAAGCCGGTACCTCGGTCATGCACGTCGGCCACTTCGTACGCGGCAAGGGCCTCTTCATCAACACGCAATACGTCGCCAGCGACGAGAAGGTCACGCGCAAATATCCGTTGCTGTTGACTACCGGACGCATCCTCTCGCAATACAACGTGGGCGCGCAGACGCGGCGCACGCCCAACAACCTGTGGCACGACGAGGACAAGCTCGAGATCCATCCGCACGATGCCGAAGATCGCGGCATCAACGAAGGAAACTGGGTCGGCATCGAAAGCCGCGCAGGCCAGACCGTGCTGCGCGCGACCGTGACCGAGCGCGTGCAACCGGGCGTGGTGTACACCACCTTCCACTTCCCCGAGTCGGGCGCGAACGTCATCACCACTGACAGTTCCGACTGGGCGACCAATTGCCCGGAGTACAAGGTGACCGCGGTGCAGGTGATGCCGGTGGCGCAGCCGTCGAGTTGGCAACGTGAATACGCCGACTTCAATCGAGATCAGCTCGATCTGCTCGCGCAGGCGCAGGCGCCGGACGAGGTAATGGCAAAGTAAAGACGACGCAATGAAACCGGCCGACGCACGTTTGCGGCCAGCGGGCGTTGTCGCCGCGCCCGTAGTCGGTTTGCGTGGCGCAGTCGTCACACGGCAGGACGACTGGCTGGTCGAAGAAGTCCCGATCGCGCTGGTGTTCAACGGCATCTCGCACGCCGTGATGCTGGCGACTGCGACCGACCTCGAAGACTTCGCGCTCGGCTTCGCACTCAGCGAGGGTTTCTTGCTGAATCCGGGCGAGTTGTTCGGGGTCGATGTCGCGCAGGCCGAAGGCGGCATCGAGTTGCAGATGGAAGTGGCTGCCGCGTGCGAGATGCGCCTGAAGTCGCGGCGTCGCACACTGGCCGGTCGCACCGGTTGCGGGCTATGCGGCGCCGAGAGCCTGACGCAGGTTCATCACCCGTTGCCGATCGCGCCCAACATATCGGTCAGACCTTCGGCCATCGCCAAAGCCCAACGCGCTTTGCGCGACCAGCAGGCGATTCAACAGTGGACCGGCGCGGCGCATGCCGCCGCGTGGTGCGGCTTCGACGGCGACGTGCGGCTCGCGCGCGAAGACGTCGGCCGCCACAACGCGCTCGACAAGCTGATCGGCGCGATGCGTCGCGCCGACGTGAACGCGAGCGACGGCTTCGTCTGCGTGACCAGCCGCGCGAGTTTCGAGATGGTGCAGAAGACCGCGATGTGCGGCGCAGGATTGTTGGCCGCGGTATCGGCGCCGACATCGATGGCGGTGGCAACCGCCGAAGCGTGCAACCTCACCTTGGTCGGCTTCGTGCGCGAAGACGATCTGGTCGCATACACATTTCCCGAACGCGTTGGTCTGTCCGCGACCGACGCACATTCATCATCAAGAGGCGCAGACGATGGACGCTGACAATCTCGTGCGCATGGCGAATCGCATCGGCGAATTCTTCATCGCGATGCCCGATCGCGCGGAGTCGAAGGCCGGCATCGCCGATCACCTCCGCAAGTTCTGGGACCCGCGCATGCGTGAACAGTTGTTCGCGCATATCGACCGGGAGGATATCTCCGGGCTTGCGCCGCTCGTGCTGGAGGCCGTGACCGAGCACCGGTCTCATCTGATGCCGCAACGTGCGCATTAGGGAGTCCTGGTAGCGCTTCCGCGGGCGCATCGGTAGTGGCATCCTCCGCCATGACCGCAATCCTCGAAGTGCACGAACTGCGCACCCACTTCGCGATCGACGAGGGCGAGTTCGCGGCCGTCGACGGCGTGAGCTTCGAGGTCGAGGCGGGTCGCACGCTGGCGATCGTCGGCGAGTCGGGTTGCGGCAAGAGCGTCACCGCGTTATCCATCATGGGCCTGGTGCCGAGTCCGCCGGGGCGCATCGTCGGCGGATCGATCCGTTTCGAAGGCCGCGAACTGATCGGATTGCCCAAGCGGCAGATGCAGGACCTGCGCGGCAACGGCATGGCGATGATCTTCCAGGAACCGATGTCGTCGCTGAACCCGGTGTTCACGATCGGCGAGCAGATCGTTGAAGGCCTATTGCGGCATCGCCGGATCGATCGCGATGAAGCCACCCGGCAGGCCATGGCGATGTTGAAGAAGGTTCGCATTCCCGCGCCCGAGCAGCGCTTCCACGAACATCCGCACAAGTTGTCGGGCGGCATGCGGCAGCGGGCGATGATCGCGATGGCGCTCGCATGCGAGCCGCGCCTCCTGATCGCAGACGAGCCGACCACCGCACTCGACGTGACGATCCAGGCGCAAATCCTCGAGCTGATGCGCGCGCTGCAAGCCGAGACGGGCGCCGCGATCATCCTCATCACCCATGACCTCGGCGTGGTTGCCGAAGTCGCCGACGAGGTGGTCGTGATGTATGCGGGTCGAATCGTGGAGCGCGCTTCGGTGAAGGAGTTGTTCGCGCAACCGCAGCATCCTTACACCGTCGGCCTGCTCGGCTCGATGCCGCGGCTCGACGGCGAAGCCAGTCGCCTCGCATCGATAGACGGGCAGGTGCCGAATCCGTTGCAACCACTCGTCGGTTGCAGCTTCGCCGACCGTTGTCCGTTTGCGGGCGCGCATTGTCGCGAAGCCGTTCCACCGTTGATCGAGCTTGGCAATGGACATCGATCGGCCTGCTGGAAGGCGCCGCTCGATCCCGCGAAGCTGATGGGCAGGCACGCGTATGAGGCCCTGGTGTGAGTTCGCTCGAACAACCGCTGCTGCAGGTCACCGGCCTGGTAAAGCATTTCCCGATTCGTCGCGGCCTGCTCGGCCGCGTGCGCGGCGCCGTGCGCGCGGTCGACGGCGTGGACTTCGACCTCGCGGCCGGCGAAACGCTGGGTGTCGTCGGCGAATCGGGCTGCGGCAAATCGACGCTCGGTCGATTGGTGCTGCGCCTGATCGAGCCGAGCGCGGGACAGGTCCGCTTCGACGGCACCGACCTCGGTACCCTCGATAGAAGCGCATTGCGCGCGCAGCGCCGCGCCATGCAGATCATCTTCCAGGATCCGTACTCGTCGCTGAACCCACGCATGACCGTGCGGCAGACGCTGGTCGAAGCGCTCGATCTACACGGGCTGCACGCCGGCACGCAACGCCAGCGCGTGTGCGAACTGCTCAACACCGTGGGTCTTGCACCCGAGCACGCGCAGCGCTATCCGCACGAGTTCTCGGGCGGCCAGCGTCAGCGCATCGGCATCGCGCGCGCGCTCGCGGTCGAGCCTCGGCTGATCGTGTGCGACGAAGCGGTGTCGGCGCTCGATGTGTCGGTGCAGGCGCAGGTCGTGAACCTCCTGCAGGACTTGCAACAGCGCCTGGGGCTCGCCTACGTCTTCATCGCCCACGACCTTGCGGTCGTCAAGCACATCGCGAGTCGCGTGGCTGTGATGTACCTGGGCCGCATCGTCGAGATCGCCGACAAGCGCGCACTGTTCGTATCGCCGCGGCATCCCTATACGCAGGCGCTGCTGTCGGCGATCCCGGTGCCCGAACCCGGGCTCGAGCGGCGGCGGGTGCTGCTCGCGGGGGACGTGCCGAGCCCGATCGCGCCGCCTTCGGGCTGCCATTTCCATACGCGTTGCATCCATGCGCAGCCGCTGTGTTCTCAACGGACACCGCTGCTTGAAAACGATGGGGAAGGCCACGCGGTGGCCTGTCACTTCTGGCGCGACATCGCTGCCGCGGGCGGTCTGCGCGCTGCGGTCGCGCCACGCGTTCTCGACGCGCGGCTCGCGCAACTGCAATCGGCCTTCGTCATATCGGAATCGAATCGTTCGACCGTTGTCGAGTCAGCAACCGATCCCGTCACGGGATGAGGCCTTGCGATGAAGCGCTCAGGATGTAGGCTTCTCTCCCCGTCATTGCCCTGGAGTTGCGCGATGAAATCCGTTCACCGTTGTGTCACCGTGCTCGGCGCCGCCCTGCTCGCGTTCGGCGCGATTGCCGCGCATGCCCAGACCCTGCGCGTCGGTCTGGCCGAAGACCCCGACGTGCTCGACCCGACGCTCGCGCGCACCTTCGTCGGCAGGCTCGTCTTCACCGCGTTGTGCGACAAGCTGTTCGACATCGACGACAAGCTTGCGATCGTTCCACAACTGGCGACTGGTTATGAATGGTCGGCCGACAACAAGGCATTGACGATCAAGTTGCGCTCCGACGTCACCTTCCACGATGGCGAGAAGTTCGACGCAGCGGCCGTCAAGTTCAACATCGAGCGCCACAAGACGATGGCCGGTTCGAACCGCAGCGGCGAGCTGCGACCGGTGGCGAGCATCGACGTGGTCGATCCATCGACCGTCAGGCTCAACCTCACAGCGCCCTTCTCCCCCTTGCTCGCGGCGCTGGCGGACCGCGCCGGCATGATGGTGTCGCCCAAGGCGGCGCAGGCCGAGCGCGCGAATTTCGGCAACAAGCCGGTGTGCTCGGGCCCGTTCAAATTCGTCGAGCGCGTAGCGCAGGACCGCATCGTGTTCGAGCGCTATGCGAATTACTGGAACAAGGCCAACGTCCATTTCGACAAGGTCACCTACACGCCGATTCCAGACGCCACCGTGCGTCTCGCCAATCTGCGCTCGGGACAGCTCGACATCATCGAAAGAGTCGCGCCCTCGGACATGGAAGGCCTCAAGCGCGACAAGAACCTGAAGGTCACGCGCATCACCGAGATCGGCTATCAAGGCATCACCATCAACCTCGGCAAGAGCGAGCTCGCGCAGAAGAATCCGCTCGGCCGTGATGTCAAGGTTCGCGAGGCGTTCGAGTTGGCTATCGACCGCGCGGGCATCGTGCAGGTGGTGATGGACAACGAAGCCACTGTCGGCAATCAATGGGTCGCGCCTAACAACGCCTACTACGCGAAGAACGTCCCGGTCCCCAAGCGCGACGTGGTCCGCGCGAAGGCGCTGCTGAAAGAGGCCGGCGTCCCGAACCCGAGCTTCACGCTGGTCACGCCTACCACGTCGGATGCGCAGCGCCTAGCGCTGGTGGTTCAGGCGATGGCCAAGGAAGCCGGCTTCAACGTCAAGATCCAATCGACCGAATTCGCGACGTCTCTGAACATGGCTGACAAGGGCGACTACGAAGCCTATGTGCTGGCGTGGAGCGGGCGCGCCGACCCCGACGGCAACATCTACAGCTTCGACACCTGCAAGCAGCCGCTCAACTACGCCGGCTATTGCGTGCCGGAAATCGACGAGCTACTCAACCAGTCGCGCACCCAGCGCGAGCTCGCCGAGCGCAAGAAGACCTATGAGCAGGTGGCCGCGCGCGTGTTGAAGGACAGGCCGATCGTGTACCTCTACCACCGCAACTGGCTGTGGGCCTACAACGCCAAGCTGACGGGCGTGCGCAGCGTGCCCGATGGATTGATCCGCGTCACCGGCTTGAAGATGAACTGATGTGGGCGACGAGATGCGTGAAGTTGGGAGCATGAAGATGGTCGTCCCTGCGGCCTTTGGTCCCCGCGAAAGCGGGGAAGGGACCCAGCGGCGTGCGTCGAAAGACACTGGATTCTCGCGTGCGCGGGAACGACGCTGAGCGCGCGATCGATGTTCGAGTTCCTCGTCAAGCGCCTCGCCACCATCGTCCCGACGCTGGTGTTCGTGTCGATGCTGATCTTCGGGCTGCAGCAACTGCTGCCCGGCGACCCGGCGATGATCCTCGCGGGTGAGGAACAGGACCCCGCCGTCGTCGCCTACCTGCGCGCCAAGCTTCACCTCGACGAGTCGCTGCCGGTGCGCTATGCGTACTGGGTGGGCGGCGTGCTACGCGGCGACCTCGGCGAATCGATCCGCAACCAGCAACCGGTCTTGAAGCTCATCCTTCAGAAGCTGCCAGTGACGCTGGAACTCGCGCTGCTGGCGATGACGATCGCGCTCGTCATCGGCATCCCGGCCGGCATCGTCTCGGCGGTGGCGCGGGGCTCGGCATGGGACTACGCGGCCAACGGCTTCGCGCTGTGGGGACTGTCGACGCCGAACTTCTGGCTCGGCATCCTGATGATCCTGATCTTCTCGGTACAGCTCGGCTGGTTTCCGGCGTCGGGCTATGTCAGCCCCTTCGAGGATCTGCGCGCGAACCTCGCCGCGATGGTGATGCCCGCCTTCGTGCTCGGCAACGCGATTGCTGCAGTGCTGATGCGGCACACGCGCAGCGCGATGCTGCAGGTACTGAGCGCGGACTATGTGCGCACCGCGCGCGCAAAGGGCCTGAGCGAACGCGTGGTAGTGCTCAAGCACGGGCTTCGCAATGCGCTCACGCCCATCATCACGCTCGGTGCGCTGGAGCTCGGCACGCTGCTGTCGGGCGCGGTCTTGACCGAACAGGTGTTCACCATCCCGGGCTTCGGAAAGCTGATCGTCGACTCGGTCTTCAATCGCGACTATGCGGTCGTGCAAGGCGTCGTGCTCGTCACCGCCACCGCATACATCGGTCTGAACCTGCTGGCCGATCTCGCGTATTTCGCAGTCAACCCGCGCTTGCGCAATTGACGCGTATCTGACGATGCAAGCCATTCTCCAAGCGTCTCCCCTCGCTGTGGCTGTCCTGCCCGCGGAAGCCGGTCCGTGGCGACGCGCGTGGCGGCGATTGCGCCGGCGACGCGGAGCGTTGCTCGGCCTGGCTGTCGTGCTGATCTTCATTGCGATGGCCGTCTTCGCGCCGTGGCTGTCGCCGTACGACCCGATCGAAACAAGCTGGAGCGCGATCCGCAAGGCGCCTTCGTCTACTCACTGGTTCGGCACCGACGACATCGGTCGCGACGTGCTCTCGCGCGTGGTGTGGGGCACGCGCGCTTCGTTGCTGGCCGGTGTCGTGTCGGTGTCGATCTCGCTGTTGCTCGGCGTGCCGATCGGCCTTGCAGCGGGCTTCATCGGCGGCTTCGTCGACGGCCTGATCTCGCGCATCACCGACGCCTTCCTCGCCTGCCCTTTCCTGATCCTCGCCATCGCGCTGGCCGCCTTCCTCGGCCCGAGCCTGACCAACGCGATGATCGCGATCGGCGTCTCGGCGACGCCGATCTTCGTGCGGCTGGCACGCGCGCAGGTGTTGAACGTCAAGGTCGAGGACTACATCGAAGCCGCGCGCGCGGTCGGCAATCCGCCGTTTCGAATTGCGTGGCGGCACGTGCTGCCCAACATCCTTCCGCCGGTGATCGTGCAAGCCACGCTCGCGATTGCCGCGGCGATCATTGCCGAAGCCAGCCTGTCCTTCCTCGGCCTTGGCCAGCAACCGCCGGCGCCGAGTTGGGGCAGCATGCTGAACACCGCCAAGAATTATGTGGACAACGCGCCGTGGATGGCGATCTGGCCGGGCCTGGCCATCTTCCTCTTGGTGCTGTCGTTCAACTTGCTCGGAGACGGCCTGCGTGACGCGCTCGATCCGCGTCAGCGATAGAACTCAACTGCGGCCTTCAACTGCACGCCCTCTTCAGCCGCGCTCACTGAATCGCTCAAGGAACCACCCCAATGTCGTTCGACTGGAACAACCCCTACCCCACCGTGCGCAGCCCGGTCATGGCCCGCAACATCGTCTCCACGTCCCACCCACTGGCGTCGCAGGCCGGCATGCGCATGCTGCAGAAGGGCGGCAACGCGATCGATGCGGCGATCGCAGCGGCAGCCGCATTGACGATCGTCGAACCGGTGTCGAACGGCCTCGGCAGCGACCTGTTCGCGATCCTGTGGGACGGCGAACGACTGCACGGGCTCAACGCTTCAGGCGTTGCGCCGGCGGCCTGGGACCCGGCCTACTTCGAGCGCAAGCACGGGGGCGAGATCCCGATGCGCGGCTGGGATGCGGTCACCACGCCCGGTGCGGTGGCGGGCTGGGCAGCACTGTCCGAGCGCTTCGGAACATTGCCGTTCGCCGACCTGCTCGAGCCGGCCATCGAACTGGCCGAACGCGGTCACGCCGTGGCCTGCATCGTCGCCGACAAATGGGCGCGTGCCGCCCCATTGTTGGAATCACTGCCGGGTTACGCCGAGGCTTTCATGCCTCGCGGCCGTGCGCCGACGCCGGGCGAGCGTTTCGTCTTCAAGGCCGCGGGCAGTTCATTGCGCAGCATCGCGGCCACCAAGGGAGAATCGTTCTACCGCGGCGACATCGCGGCCGCGTTGGTCGCGCATGCGGCGGCCAACGGCGGCGCAATGACGCTGGCCGACCTCGGCGGCTATCGCCCCGAATGGGTCAAGCCGGTCGAAATGAACTTCGCTGGCTACACGGTGCAGCAGATCCCGCCCAACGGCCAAGGGATCGCGGCATTGATGGCGCTCGGCATGCTCGAGAAGCTCGATGTCGCGCGCCTTCCGGTCGACAGCGTCGAATCTCAGCACCTGCAGATCGAAGCCATCAAGCTGGCGTTCGCCGACACCTACCGGTGGGTCGCCGATGCACGCGCGATGCGCGAGGTCACAGCGGCCGATCTGCTGTCGGATGCCTACCTCGATGAGCGCGCTCGGTTGATCGACCCGAAGCGCGCCAGCGATTTCAAACACGGCACGCCGCCTTCGGGAGGCACGGTCTATCTCACCGCGGCCGACGAGAGCGGACGCATGATCAGCCTCATCCAGTCGAACTACATGGGCTTCGGCAGCGGCATCGTGGTGCCCGGCATCGGCGTGAGCCTGCAGAACCGCGGCCACGGCTTCACGACCGACCGCTCGCATCCGAACGTGGTGGCTGGCGGCAAGCGACCGTTCCACACCATCATCCCGGGCTTCCTCTCGAAGAACGGGCAGCCGCAGATGAGCTTCGGCGTGATGGGCGGCAACATGCAGCCGCAAGGGCATGTGCAGACGCTCGTGCGCATGCTCGAATACGGCCAGCAGCCGCAGGCCGCATGCGATGCGCCGCGCTGGAAAGTCTCGACCGGACTGGCGATCGATTTCGAATCGACCATGGCGCCTGCGCTGGTCGAAGGGCTGCGCGCGCTCGGCCATCAGTTCGAAGCCGTCGCCGATTCGTACATGGACTATGGATCGGGACAGTTCATCTGGCGGCTGTCGGAGGATCGTGAAGACGGCTATGTCGCGGCCAGCGATTCGAGGCGGGATGGGCAGGCGGTCGGTTTCTGAAGGCGTCCGCACCGGCTCGCAACATCGCAGGTAAGCGCGACCACCGCGGCAGGCTCCTGTCGCAAATAAGGCGATGCGCTGACGCCGCCCGTGCGCGCATCGCGACGATCATCGTCGCGTGCCCGGTGCGTCGCCCTCCTCTCGAGGCCGCAAGGTCGATCCCAACAAACCGGATGGACGAATGACATTCCCCAGAAGATCGTTCCTTGGATTTCTCGCCGTGCTCGCAACCACTGCCCATGCGAAGCCGCATCGAGCCTCCGTCGCGAAGGCTATCGATGCGCATGCGCGCGTCGATGCGCTCAATGCAGCCGACGATGTGCGCCCGCTCACATCGGGCGCACGCACGGCGGCAGTGGTCCGTGCGCAGACGCTTCTGGATCGCGCCTGGTTTTCGCCTGGCGAGATCGACGGCAGGTTCAGTACCAACATGCGGCGCACCGTCGCCGGTTTTCAGAAGGCGCGCGGGCTCAAGGAGACCGGCAGGATCGACGCCGCCACCTGGTCCGCATTGAAGAACGACGCGGCGCCGGTGTTCGCGGTCTACACGGTCACCGAGACCGATATCGCGGGACCGTATGCGCCTGTGCCGCAGGACATGATGGAGCGGGCGAAGCAGAAGAGCCTCGGCTACGAATCGATCGAGGAAGCGCTCGGCGAACGCTTCCACATGAGTCCCGCGCTGTTGCGCCAGCTCAACCCGGGCGCAGGCTTCACGGCGGGCCGGGAGATCGTGGTCGTCGATGTCGCCAGCGCGGCGCAGGTGCCGGTCAAGCCGGTCTCGATCGAGATCGACAAGTCCGACCGCATGCTGTTCGTGCTCGGCGCCGAAGACAAAGTGCTGGCCGGTTTTCCCATCAGCATCGGCGGGCCGCTCGACCCGCTGCCGATCGGCAGGATGAAGATCACCAACGAAGTGAAGAACCCGACCTTCACCTACGATCCCGCGCTTCTGAAAAATGCCAAGCCGGGAACCGCGAAGATCGACGTTGCCGCGGGACCGAACAATCCGGTAGGCAACATGTGGCTCGGCCTCACGAAGCCGCACTGGGGCATCCACGGCACGCCCAGCCCGGAGAAACTCGGGCGCGAGGAAACCAACGGATGCATTCACATGACCAACTGGGATGCACAGCGGCTCGCCACGCTGGCCAAGCCGGGATTTGCGGTCAACGTGCGCGAGTAGGCAAGAGACCGCAACAAGTCGCCCCCATGCCACGCAGGATGCATGGCCGACGCTTCGGCGCCGCGATTCTCGTGTGCGCGTGGAGCGTTCTCGTGGCCGTCGCTTCGCCGCCCGTCGCCAACGACCTCGGGCGCCTTCTCATCCCCGTGGACGGCGTCTCGGCGTCGGATCTTCGCGATTCTTTTCGCGACGGCCGAGAAGGTCACGCCCACGAAGCGATCGACATTGCCGCGGCGCGCGGCACCAAGGTCTTCGCCGTCGACGACGGCAAACTCGTCAAGCTCTTCACGAGCGTGCCAGGTGGCCTGACCATCTATCAGTTCGACCCGAGCGGTCGCTTCGCGTACTACTATGCGCACCTCGATCGCTATGCGCCCGGCGTCAAGGAGGGCATGACGCTGCATCGCGGTGATCTGATCGGCTATGTCGGCACGACCGGCAACGCGCCGAAGAATGCGCCGCACCTCCACTTCGCCGTCTTCCGGCTCGGCCCGGAACGGCAATGGTGGAATGGCGATCCCGTCAATCCATACGACGCGTTGCGCTGAATGGCTCGCCTCATCGCGCCGAGGCGCGCTGCCGTCAAGCGATGGGCGACCAGCCCGAAGTGCCCGATCAACGCGCAAATGAAGGCCTTGATGTAGTCGTCCCCGCTGCGTCGACTCCTGGAGTGCTAAAATTCGGTTTGTTGAAATTTTCAACAAGGATGCCTTACCATGGCCACCGTGAATTTCAGCGTCCCCGACGACGTCAAGGAAGCCTTCAATGAAGCCTTCGTCGGTCAGAACAAGTCCGCCGTCATCGCCGACCTGATGCGTGAAGCTGTGGAACGGGCCGAACTCAAGCTGCGCAGCCGCGCAGCGGTCACGCGCCTGCTCGAGCGCAGGCCGAAGGCGCCGCTCCGCAGCGCCAAGACCTTGCGCTCGGCCCGCGAGAAAGGCCGCCCGTGATGCGCGTGGTCGTCGATGCGAGCGTGGCTCTGAAATGGTTCTTCCGCACTCGTGAGGAGGAGGACGGCGTCGCGCACGCCCTCGAGTTGCTGCGCGGCGTGCTCGAAGATCGCGTGACGCTGGTGCAGCCTGCGCACTTCGTGGCCGAAGTCAGTGCCGTGCTGGTCAGAGAGTCACCGAAGACGGCGCAGGCCAGCCTGCGGAACCTGCTCGACATCGAGATGCAGATCGTCGACGGGGAAGCGGTCTACGTTCGCGCGATGGCGCTGTCGGCGAGCCATGGTCATCATCTTTTCGACACGCTGTACCACGCCGTTGCGCTCGAGACGAACGGTGCGTTGCTTGTCACGGCCGATGATCGCTACGCCCGCAAGGTCCGCGCCGAAGGACGCATCATGCGACTGGCCGAGTTCGCGCTGCCGGCCGATTGACGGTGAATCGCCCGCACTTGCTGCAACATCGATTGGGAAGAGGACAACCAAACTATAGGCGTAAATAATTGATATTAATCGATTCAACGACTCGCAAAACGATGCATTACCCCCAACGTTACCCCTATCACGTGTAGCAGCTCTGGCGAGGAGGGTCGGAGACCCATCAGCAGGGATAAGCGAAGGCAAGTCATTCTAAAAGCGCGGCGGCACCCGCCAGCCAAGGACCCCCTGGTCTGGCCGCAATTCACCGTACTCTGTTCTTCCCGCCCGCGCCCGTGTACCAGCCTCCCAATTTATTTGACCGTCCTCAGCGAAAGATGCAGTGCGGCGAATTTCTGGACCAAACGCCATCCCATACCCAAAGTCGGAGCGCACATGTATCACCTTTGCTTCAAGTATTTCAAAATATCCGTCAAAAATCTCAGGGTTAATGGCGAGATTCATTCCTCCACGACGGCAAACGCTCGGATAGAGAAGGCCGGTCCTTTCCATACCAAGAATTAATCGGGCAAAAGCAGCCGTAAATTTGTATTGATAGAATGGAGCTTGTACGCGCGCGGAGAACTGCTCAGCAAAAAAACTATCAAGTATCGTTGATGCAATTAGTTCAAATATTGTCCCATGTTCCATTCTTCGATACGCCACCTCATTTTCTCGACAATTGTAGAGAGAACTACCGCCGCCGGCGATTTGAGCATACTCTCCTAAAATTGTTGCGAGTAGACTAGTTCCTTCGCGCGGCCTGACAGATATAATATAAATGAAATCGCCAATGTTGAAATTCAACTCACTCATCATAGTTGGCTCATTCCAACTCGCGTAAAAGACAGGGTCATTGGCGTAATTTGCTCGACCGAGTAGCGTATGTTTTTCTGGTGGATAGATCAGCTCACGCAGGAAGTTGAAGCAGTCTGGACGCTTACAAACTCTTCCGCGATACCAAACGTGCCCAGGTGCGAGCGGTATGCCGAACATGCGCCCTCCGGGATGCGCCCTGCGCACCTCCTCAATCCACGCTTCAATTTCCTCTTGTGAATAATCTGCAATCGCTGTTGTCTTAAATGAATCCATTCGCTTTTTGATGAGCCGAAGCGAATCAGTACTCTCTTTTATTTGACGGTCCTCTTCTGCGGTCATGACGTAATTATTCCCGTTAGCTTTCATTCCTATGCTTGGCAAAGCAGTCGGCGGATTATGACTCCCCAGGCGGCCAGCGAGTTACGCTAGCTCACGTAGCCTTATCCACAGCCCACACCGCCGGCCCCTCGGCCAAGGTGCGGGGCGGGCTGTGGATAAGGCGGTGTTGCCAAGTTCCCTTACCTTGCGCTACCGTGGCGGTTCTCAAGGAGTGTAGCGTGGCAACGAAAAAGCGCACGAGTAAGGTAAAGCCCATTGGGTTTCCCGCCGGAGACGCAAAGTTTCAGGCGCTCGTCGTACGCACGCACAGCCTCATGTTTGACCACATTGGCGATCTGCCAGAGCTCGAGTCGGCCATCGGGTTTATGTTCCTTGGCTACTACTTTGGGTGGAAGGTCCTCCACGTAATTCACAGCAAGAAGACGGTCGCTAAGTACGAGAAGCTACTCGGCATCAGAGTGCGGACGGAATTTCCCGAGACCGGCCCTTACGCCGGTAGAAGCGTTGGCTGGGTCGCGATCAAGAAAGTTTCGAACTTCTGGAAAGCGATCAGCGGTGAGGTGGCAGCAGAGGTCACTTCCAAAGACCGCCCTCTCGTTAATTAGTAAGGATACGCTAGGAACCCACTTCTTCTGGTTGATTTACAGAAAGTGGTTGCGGGGAGTTCCCTTTTTTGTGTACGATGCGTTCATGTCTAAGCGCATTGACAACTCACAGCTTGCTCAAGCCTTATTGCCGATGGCAAACGCCAGCGCTGCTGCTGCACGCAGCGCGCAGCGCGCGCGCGGCAGCGGAGCGGCGCCAGCCGCCGAAGTTAGCCTTGACCAAAGGACATATCTCGACGAGGCCCGCGTATCGCTGAAGCTGCGCGACTATGGGAACGGCTTCGCGGAAATGGGTTACAGCTTCGTCGGTTTGGCCCGTAAGAAGAGTGCAGCTCGCGGAATGTCGGAGACAAGGGAAAAGAACGAGAGCAGAGCTAGCAGCCGAGCAAAGTCGAAGATGCGGCACCTGGTATTGGGCTCCGGCGCTACTCACATGCTCACGCTCACCTATCGCGAGAATGTCATCGACTTGGCCCAGACCGAGCGCGACCTGGTTCGCTTCGTTCGGTTGGTGAAGGCAAGCTACCCCGAGTGGCGGTATATCGCGGTGCCTGAAAGACAGAAACGCGGCGCGTGGCACTGGCATCTAGCGGTCTGCGGTTGGCAAGACATTGGTTGTCTCCGCGCTGCGTGGAGGCGTTGCGTTGGCGAAGGCAACATCGACGTTCAAGCGCCCAAGGGTCCGCGCGCCAAACAACGCCTCGCGCTGGTGGCCTACTTGACGAAGTATCTTGCCAAGGACTTCGACGAAGAACACGAACTCAATCGGCATCGGTATCGAAGATCGCAGAATATTGTCGATCCTGTCGTCACGCTCACTCTGCCAGCGTCAGCACGATCGGATGTTGTCGGTTTCGTAACTCGCAAGCTGTGTGAGATTGCAGGATGCGTCACTCATCTGTGGGAAGCCGATGATCGATTGGCGGGATGGGCCTGCACATGGTGACGTCGGCAATGTCCATCCTTCGACTACCGGACGTTAAGAAGCGTACGGGGCTTCCTCGCAGCACAATCTATCTGCGCATCAAACAAGGAGTCTTTCCTTCCCCGATCTCGCTCGGTGCTCGTAGCGTGGGTTGGCTTGAGTCAGAAGTAAACGACTGGATAGCGGGTCGGATCAGTCAGAGTCGAGCGGGCTGCTAGCTCTACGCCGCTTTGATGCTGCGGACCTCCGCGCCCTTGCGGAGAGCGTCAAGATAGTCTGCCCACTGCTGCATCATCACGCGCCGCTCCTTCAAGAACTTCGTGCGGTTGTAGGCAGCGCCAAGATTGTCAGGAACGCGGTGCGCGAGCTGATGCTCGATGATCTCAGGCGCAACGCCGAGGTCTTGATGGAGGATCGTTCGCGCCATCGCCCTGAACCCGTGGCCGGTGATCTCGGTTTTCGTGTCATAGTCCATGCGCCGTAAAGCCGCGTTCACTGCGGCATCACTCATAGGCTTGTGCGGATCCCGACCTGGGAACACGTGGGCGCGCATGCCTGTCAGCTTTCGCAACTCTTTCAAAGTCTCAACGGCCTGCGTCGCGAGCGGCACGAGGTGTTCGGTCTTCGTCTTCGTGACCAGATAGCGCCACTCGGCCTTCTCCAGATCGAAGTCGAGCCACAGAGCCTTCCGCAGCTCACCAGGTCGCACGAAAAACATCGGTGCGAGGCGCAACGCACATTGCACGATAAATGTCCCACGAAAACCTTCGATCGCTCGGAGCAGTTCGGCCACGCGATCCGGCTCCGTGATGGACGCGAAGTGGACATGCTTTGAAGGTGGCAACGCACCGCGCAGATCACCGCAGGGGTCGCGTGTGGCACTTCCGGTCGCCACCGCATAGCGAAACACCTGCCCGCAGTTCTGAAGCGCTCTATGCGCCGTGTCGAGCGCACCTCTGGACTCGATCCGTCGAAGGACCGATAGAACCTCGGGCGCGGTGATGTCGGCGATTGGTCGGCCCCCTATCCACGGAAACACGTCCTTCTCGAGACGCGCCGATACCTTGCTTGAATGCGACTCCGCCCAGTTCGGCGTGTACTTCGCCATCCATTCGCGCGCGATTACCTCGAAGCTATTCGCAGCGCGTAAGGATTTGGCTGACTTCACGGCCTTGCGATGCTCGCTTGGGTCCACGTCCGCCGCGAGCTGCTTGCGCGCTTCATCGCGACGTTCGCGAGCTTCCTTCAAGCCCACATCAGGAAAGATGCCTAGCGAGAGCAACTTCTCCTTGCCATCGAAGCGGTACTTGAGTCGCCACCACTTGCCGCCCGCTGGCGATATCAACAGGAACAAACCGCCGCCATCGAACAGCTTGATCGGTTTCTCGCCTGGGCGCGCGTTGCGCACTGCCGTCGTTGTGAGGCTCATTCGGGGGTAACACCCTCTGGGGATAGGTCGGATACCCCAGAAAATACCCCCTCTTACCCCCGGATGTCAAAAGCACACCCTAGCCTTGCTTGGACGATCTTCCAAAGAAAGAACCCGCATTTACGCGGGGTTAGAGAACTTCTGAGACTTTGTTGGACTATCAATTGGTGGAGAAGAGGAGGATCGAACTCCCGACCTTCGCATTGCGAACGCGACGCTCTCCCAGCTGAGCTACTTCCCCAAGCGATGGATTGTAGCCGCGCGGTCGACGCTCTTCAAGCGACTCATAGCCGAAGCGTCGATGGCACGAACTGATCTTGTTGCGCGTCAACACGTCGCAGGCTAACGTGCATGGCGTCACCCGAGGATCGCCCATGCTTCTGTCGCCGCCACCGTCTTACGCACCCGCGTTTGGCAACGATCAATACAACAACGGCAAACGCGTCGCCGACCTGCACGGCATTCTCGAACGATGGCGCATCGAGGCCGCCGCAGCGCGCCGCGCATTGTCGCCGCAACGCGATATTGCGTACGGCGATAACGATACCGAATGCTTCGATCTCTTTTCGGCGAAGAACTCATCGCGCGAACCGCTTCCGCTGGTGGTCTTCATTCATGGTGGCTACTGGCGCTCGTTGTCGAAGTCCGAGTTCTCGTGGATCGCGCCGCCGTATGTCGCGCGCGGCATCAAGGTCGCGGTGCTCGACTATGGACTTGCACCCGGCTATCCACTCGAGACGATCGTGCGTCAGAACCTGGCCGCAATCGCGTGGATCTGGACGCATGCGCGAGAGCTCGGCATCGCACGCGACCGCATCGTCGTCGCGGGTCACTCGGCGGGCGGACATCTGACTGCGATGATGCTGGCCGCGCGCTGGCCCGACTTCGACCGCCGCTTGCCGAAGAACGTCGTGCATGCCGGAGTCGCGATCAGCGGTCTGTTCGACATGGAGCCGCTGCGTCACACGCCGTATCTGAACGCCGACCTGCGGTTGACGCTCGATCGCGTCGCGCCGCTGTCGCCGCTCTACATGCAGCCGGCGACCGATGCACCGCTGATCACCGCGGTCGGCGGCGAGGAATCCGAAGAATTCAAGAGGCATACGCGTGAGATCGGCATTGCATGGGCGCACAACCTGCGCGAGGACGTGCCGCTTCCGGGAGCCAACCACTTCAGTGCATGCGAGCGCTTTGTCGATCGCGGTCATCGCCTGTTCGAAGCGACCGTCGAACTCTGCGAAGGCCGAGGCGAAGGTCGAACTCCCCGCGTGCGCTGAGCGCACACGGCCCTCGCGCGCGCTTATTCCGAAATGTACTTCCAGCGATTGTTCTCTATCGTCGCCATTACGCGCGCGCGTTGATCGAGGCCGACGTGATCCTGCGGGCTCATGTTGATCACGCCTTGCGGCACCACCAGGTTGTGGGTGTTTTCGAGCGCGTCCCGTAGCGCCTTGCGAAACTCCTGCGTGCCAGGCTTGGCGACCTTGAGCGCCTTGGGCAACGCGTTGGCGAGCAACATCCATGCGCCCCACGCGTCACCTGCGAACTGCGTGACGGTATCGGGACCGTATGCGGCTTCGTAGCGCTTGACGAAATCGACCGCGACTTTCCTGGACGGATGATCGTTGGGCAATTGCGTGGCGACAACTGCCGGACCGGTCGGGAAGACCGTGCCTTCGACATCCTTGCCGCCGACCTTCAGGAACTCGTAGGTCGCGATGCCGTGGGTCTGATAGATGCGGCCCTTGTAGTTGCGCTGGGCCAGCGCAAGCTGCGGCGTGACCGCCGGGGTGCCCGCGCCCGCAATCAGGATCGCGTCGGGGTTGGCTGCGATCAGCTTCAACACCTGGCCCGTGACCGATGTATCGGCGCGGTTATAACGCTCGACCGCGACCATCTTGATGTGCCGGATGTCGAGCAGCTTGTTGATCTCGTTCAGCCAGCTCTCGCCATAGGCATCGGTGAAGCCGATGAAGCCGAGCGTCTTCACGCCGTTGTCGGCCATGTGCTTGGTGACCGCCACGGCCATCAGCGAATCGTTCTGCGGCATCTTGAAGACCCACTGGCGCTTCGCGTCCATCGGCAGCACGATCGACGCGGACGCCGCCATCGCGATCATCGGCGTCTGCGCTTCGGCCGCGACATCGATCACCGCGAGCGCATTGGGCGTGGTGTTGGGGCCGAGCAGCACATCGACCTTGTCTTCGGACGTGAGCTTGCGTGCGTTGAGCACCGCGCCGGTCGGGCTCGATGCGTCGTCGAGGATGATGTATTCGATCTTCGTGCCGCCGATTTCGCGCGGCCACAGCGCCGACACGTTCTTGCTCGGCAGACCGATCGACGCCGCCGGGCCGGTGGTGGAGAGATCGACGCCGACCTTGATCTGGGCGTGCGCAACGTGGATTGCGGACAGCGCCAGCAGGGCAGCGATGGTGGTCAGGCGAGCAAGCATGTTGTCTCCCGTCAAGAAGCTTTAGATGTCAACTAAACGGGAAGAATACGCGATTTGATCGCGAGCGCGCGGCAATGGATCGGCCAACGCGAGTGCGATCCGGGCGTTGAAAAAAAGGTGACGACCTTGTGGTCGTCACCCCTTGCACTGCTGTTCTGTCGAAGCCAGCCGTACGACTGGAATTGTTGCCTCAGGCAAGCATATCGGCCGAGGTTCTCAAGGCGCGCACGCGGCGCCCGCACCGGCCGTGCAGCCCGGCTCGGTGGGATCGAGGTGGCGACGGTTCCGGCCACTGGGCGAATCGGCGAGATACGGAAAGGTCGTCCGATAAGGGGCGTCGTTGGTGTTCACGCCATCGCCCAAACGATTGTTCGGAAAGATGTTGAACGCCGGATTGAATACGCCGACCACCGCGCGCAGGGAGATATCGACGACGTCATCGAACAATCGCCGTCCGTTCGGATACCCCGCAGCATCGCCCCCCAATAACCCGAGCCTGCGCGCAGAAGCAAGGGGAGTGGGAGGGACGCCGGTGTTCAGTCTCAAAAGGTCCGCAATCGGTCCGGCCGGAGTACCCGGTGCGGCGATCGGTGGCGCATACGTCACCAATGGAAGAAGGTCGGTGCGCGGCGGCGCCGGAATCGCTACTGCGCCTGCTGTTGCCGCATTGATCACGCGCGCGAGCGTCGGATCGAGGAAGAAGGACGCGAACTGGCTGTCGTTCTTCGGCTGATCCATGCTGAAGCGATCCTTGGAACCGACGCCGATCAGGAGTTCGTTGATGAGTGGATTAGCCAGACGCTGAATCTGACTGAAGCTGCCCGAACTCGTCGCAGGCAGCGGCGCACGGCGCACCGTCAAGCGCGGCCGGGACGTGGTCGCCCAAACGCCGATGGTCGCGTTCGTCGAAGTGGCAGGCTCGACTTGGCCGGTGTTGGTCAGCATCGTCACCGGCAATTCGATCGCGATCGAATTGACGGCGTAGCCGGATACAGTATCGCTGGTGATGTTGGTCCTGTCGTCAGCATCCTGCGCCGCCGTCAGCACGCCGCCATTGACCGCGGCGCGCAGATTGAGCGTATCGAATGCCGCGCCCAGGTCGATCCAGAACGGATCATCGGTCGTGCCTGCGAATACTTTCACGTCCGCAAGGTTGGTGTCGTAGGTTCCCTTGGCGAACAGCATCGGGTAGTCCATCGTGCGAGGGCCGACGTTGGCCGGCACCGCATAGAAAACGCCGCCGCCGGCGCGGGTGATCGGCGTCGATACGCCATTCTTGATCAGCGTGACGGTATAGCTTTGACGCTGGCCCAGCCCGGCGCTTCCCGGGCCTTCGAGGTCGGTGATCTGCGGCGGAACGATCAATGTTCCCGGGGGGACAGGCGGCGGTGAATTGCCAGGCGACAGAATGCCTGTCCCCGCACCCGCATAGACCTGGAACAAGCCCGGCAGGCGCTGCTCGGTCGTGAAGCGTACCTGCACGATGATGTCCTCGGCTGCATCGTAATTGTTGTCGATCTTGATTTCGTAAAGGATGTCCGGATCGAACGGAAACCAGGTCGGTCCATTGCCCGGCTCGAGCAGAGGATCGACGCACATGATCAGCGTGACCTTGGGCGCGCCGCCTCCGCCGTAGCTGCGAAACGCGTAGATATCGGTGATGTCGGCCTTCTGATCGAGCGCCACGATGGGCGCCTCGCGATGGCTGGAGGCTGCGGCGGGCAGGGCGAATCCGCCCGCGAATATCAATATCACCAAAGACAAGATGACCTGCATCATGACGACACCTCGTTGAGTATGTGAGTAGTGCGGCGCCAGGCCGAACGCTGCCCGATGAGCGCGCCGCGTTGACCTGCTTCCATCAATGGATCAGGGTTGAAGCGGGGGTTGAAGCCGAAGCGCCGAACGTCACGCGAGTCTTGGAATGCGCACGGCGCGCGCCGCGCCAAAACCGAACAGCGCAAGCAATCCCGCCGCCATCAGCAAAAGCGTGCCCGGCTCGGGCACGAACCGAAAGCGGTTGCTTGCGGACTGCAGCGACGCCGTGCCGGCGAGGCCGCCGTCGACTCCGATATCGGTGACGACGGCCAGCGCGCCGGCGGACAAGAACGCCACCGACATCATGGGATCGGCGATGCCGCCGATATTGACCACGATCAGATCTCGCGGGATGCCGCTGCAAAGCGAAACACCATCCACGCCGAGAAAGAGACCGCCGATGCACAGGTTTTCTATGACCGTCACCACACCGTCGCCGGTCGACGAAGAGCCGGTGAAGAACAGCGACGCGCCGGTGATCGATCCGCCCAGCGCCGTGACGCGATAGCTGATCAGATTGTCGAGAAACGGCACACCGGGGCCGTCGCTTTGGTTGACGCCGAAGTCCAGACCGATGTTGTTCGCGCCCATCGCGAAGGGCGTGACACTGATCGACGCGAATGGAATCGAATCCGTCGGCTGCGCCAGCAGGGCGAAATTCGAAAAACGAAGGTTGCCGATCGTGCAGCCCGCTGCACCCAGACCCAGATAGGCGGAGAGATTGGACATCGCGCACGGCGCGGCGAGTGCTTCGGCGCCCAGCATGGATTGCATCGCGAGAATGAGCGCGAACAGAACTTTTTTCATGGGTGCGGCCTTCTTTTCGACGGAGGCGGAGATCAGAAACCAAAGCGCGCAAGCGCCGCGTCCCATCTGTAGCAATATTCGTACCGCCTGCGCACGATATTGTTTTTTCGCGGAAACCTGCGCGACGCGCCGCAACAACAAGGGCAATCCGTAAATTTTTTCGACAGCGGCCTGCGCCGCCCATCAGAAGCTGAGCGTCACGGTGTCGTCGTCGAGCGCGCGCGCCATCATCCACGCTGCGCCTACGGTTTCTTCGATCTCGTCGATCAACGCGCCGTGCAGCGCTTGACGCGCCTGCGAACACACGACGAAGCGCACGCCCTGCTCGGCCGCCATGCGGATGAAATCGTGGAGCGTCTGTCCGCCCTGCTCGTGCGTGACGATGCGCGTGGCCACGTCGGCCAACGCGAGTCGTGCCGAGCGTCCCGCGAATGCGATCTCCACTTGCGCGCCGAGCGCCGCGGCGGCTGCGGCCATGTAGAACGGCGCGGCGACTTCGTCGGCGTGATCGGGGTCGGTGTTGACCAGCAGGACGAAGAGCTTCTTCACCGTCAGAAGCCCGCACGCGTCGGATCGGGCGCCATCGCTTCGTTCTCGGGAGGCTTCGCGGCCTCGGTCCCGGTCCAGCGATTGAGGTCCATGTCGGCTTCGAACGCCTGGCGAACCGCGTCTCCCGTCACGAGACCGACAGAGTCCGCGTTCCATGCGTGAGGCCGCACGCGCACGCACCAAGCGCGGCCCAAAGGATCGCGATTGATCGCGCAGATCTTCGCGGTCTCGTCTTCATTATTCGCGACGATCGCACCCGCGATCGGCGCATGCACGACCTGGACTGTCTTGGCCATCTCGACAACGCCGATCGATGCACGCCGCTCGAACACATGCCCCGGCCGCTTGGGCGTGAAGTAGTAGATGTCGCCGACCAACGCGCATGCATAGGGCGTGATGCCGATGGTCACGGTGCTATCGCCCTCGCAACGCAGCCACAGCTTCTCTTCGACGTCGTACCAGAGGTCGTCGGGAAACGGCAGTCCGCGAATCATGCGCATGGGTGTGGACTATCTGAAATGATTGATCGAAATTCCGTCACCAAATAACGTGAAATGCTTTATGGCGAGAGGTTTCACCGCAATCGAAGCTGCCAGATTCTCGCAATAAATGCTCGCGACATTGAGATTCCGGTGATTGATGCCCATCGTTTTGGCATTGAAATGGTCGTCCCATCCTACCTCCTCAACCGAGACAAACAAACGCACTGGTGCCCGTTTTACGACCTTCGCCAGATTTGGACAGCAACAGCGCGGTGCGCATGGACCGGTCCAGTGGATCATCAGGCGATCCGGTCCCAATCGACCGTTAGTGAGGGCATCCTTGACGCCGATGGCATCGACCATCGCGAAGGCCGAGAAAGGCTTGCTGTATAGGTTTTCCAGCCACACGTCACGGACGAAGATGTGCGGCTTCTCGTCGTATCGCGGGCAGTCGACGCAGCAGATGAAGTCAGCTCGAGTGAGGACAACTGACACTTCGTGGAAGCGGTCTGCGATGTTGGGGTACCAGGACAGCTCTAAAGGCCTACGACTTCGATTTCAACGAGCCCCGCATTGCGGGGTTTTTTTTGCCGTCACCAGCAGTATGTCGCCGGCCTCCGGGCCGATCTTAGGGGTACCACCGTGGCAACCACAGACTTGCTTTCGGATGAACAATTTCGTTCGTTCGACAGCCTCGCGTCGCTGGCGGTTCCGACGCGTCTTGCAGACGTTCTCGAGCAGCAAGAACGTGCCATGCGTTTGCAGGCTGATTTGGACCAGGAGGCGCGCATCGCCGAGCGTAACGCCCAGCAGCTTTGGGAGCAGTTCAACAACAATCGGGCGTTAGTCGCCAATCCTGAACCCACGCCGCTCCAAATCGGCCAACCTGTGTTGGCAGGACGGGGCCGCTGCCTCCCGCTCATTACGCAACCGATTCTCGAAGCAGCCTATGCGCGCGCGCATCGGACCGCCGACAAGCAGACGCGCAAAA
>JBBRQU010000025.1:0-54572 GCA_038225855.1 Burkholderiales bacterium
CGCATCGAGTATCAAGCCCTCGCCATCGAGTTGATATTTGCCGTCCTTGTAGAACTCGCTGGCCGCGCAATCGAGGCCGAGCGCGATCTGCGTTCCAGCGGTGTAGCCCGCCTTGTCGATCGCGTCGAGGATCAACTGGATCGCCGCCTCGTGATGAGCGACCGAAGGTGCGAAGCCGCCCTCGTCGCCGACCGCGGTGCTCATGCCCTTGTCGTTGATGATCTTCTTCAACGCATGGAACACTTCCGCGCCGTAGCGGATGGCCTCGCGAAAGCTCGGGGCGCCCACCGGGATGATCATGAACTCCTGGATGTCGAGGTTGTTGTTGGCGTGCGCGCCGCCGTTGATGACGTTCATCATCGGCACCGGCATGGACATCGCCCCCGCGCCGCCGAAGTAGCGGTAGAGCGGCAGACCGGACTCTTCGGCCGCGGCCTTCGCTACCGCCATCGACACCGCGAGCGTCGCGTTCGCGCCGAGGCGCGCCTTGTTCTCGGTCCCGTCGAGATCGATCAGCGTGCGATCGAGGAAGGCCTGCTCGTTTGCGTCGAGGCCCATCACGGCTTCGGAGATTTCGGTGTTGATGTTCTCGCAGGCCTTGAGCACGCCCTTGCCGCCATAGCGATGACGGTCGCCTGAAGTCGGGCCCGGGTTGGGGTCATCGCGCAGCTCGATCGCTTCGCGCGACCCGGTCGATGCGCCCGAGGGCACCGATGCGCGGCCGAGCACGCCGGACTCGAGCAGAACGTCGCACTCGACGGTCGGATTGCCGCGGCTGTCGAGGATCTCGCGGCCGATGATGTCTACGATTGCACTCATGGGTTCCCTGTGGGCAAATTTGAATTCTTGATGGCGGTGCGCGACGGCTATCGCTCTTTGCGGTCTCAGACGCCTTCGACGAGGATCATGTTCACCGCCGCCGCGTGCTCGCGCGCGTCGCGCGCCTTGCGATAGGTGTCCGAGTCGTAGAACGCACGCGCGGCATCCATCGATTGAAACTTCAGCACGACGATGCGGCCGGGTTCGCGGCCTTCGAGGCGCTCGGTCTTGCCGCCGCGCACGATGAACTCGGCGCCGTGTTCCCTGGCGGCGGCCGACGACCACTTGCGATACTCCTCGTATTGCACGGGGTCGGTGACTTGCACATCGGCGATGATGTAGGCGGCCATGATGGTCCTCGGTCACAGTTCAAACGCCGAAATCGTTCTCGGCAAAACATTTCTTCTTCACCGCGCGATCGAGCTCGACGAGAATTTCGAGCAGGGCGCGCATGCGCTTCAACGGCACGGCATTCGGTCCATCCGACTTCGCGTGCTCGGGATCGGGATGCGTCTCCATGAAGAGCCCCGCAATGCCGACCGCCACCGCGGCGCGCGCGAGCACCGGCACGAACTCGCGCTGACCTCCCGAGGTCGTGCCCTGGCCGCCGGGCAGTTGCACCGAATGCGTCGCATCGAACACCACCGGACACGCGGTCTCACGCATGATCGCGAGCGAGCGCATGTCCGACACCAGGTTGTTGTAGCCGAACGAGACGCCGCGTTCGCACACCAGGATGTTCCGTCCGTCGCCACCCGCTTCGATGGCCGCATCGCGCGCCTTGTCGACGACATTCTTCATGTCGTGCGGCGCGAGGAATTGACCCTTCTTGATGTTGACCGGCCTGCCCGCGGATGCGGCCGCATGGATGAAGTCGGTCTGGCGGCACAGGAAGGCCGGCGTCTGCAGCACGTCGACGACCGCAGCCACCGGTGCGATCTCGTCGATCTCGTGGATGTCGGTCAACACCGGCACGCCGATCTGCTTTCGCACTTCGGCAAGAACCGCAAGGCCGTTCTCCATGCCCGGGCCGCGGAACGACTTGCCCGAGCTGCGATTGGCCTTGTCGAACGACGACTTGAAGATGAACGGAACGCCGAGTGCGGTCGTCATCTCTTTCAACGCGCCCGCGGTATCGAGCGCGAGTTGTTGCGACTCGATCACGCAAGGGCCGGCGATCAGGAAGAAAGGATGCTCGATGCCCGCGTCGAATCCGCAGAGCTTCATCTCAAGCGGCCTTCTTCAAGCGCGCGGCGCGGTGGGCGATCGCCGCTTCGATATACGACTTGAAGAGTGGATGACCCGCGCGCGGTGTGGACGTGAACTCGGGGTGGAACTGCACGCCGATGAACCACGGATGCGCGTTCGGGCCGGACTGCGGAAGCTCCATCATTTCGGGAAGGGACTCGGTAGGGGTGTGCGCGCTGATGCGATAGCCGCGCGCCTCCAACTGCGGAGCGAAGAAGTTGTTGACCTCGTAGCGATGCCGATGACGCTCGTTGACCTCGGGTCCGTAGATGCGCGCGGCCAGCGTGCCGGGCTCGACCGGACAGCGTTGCGAGCCCAGGCGCATCGTGCCGCCCAAGTCCGATTCGGCGCTGCGTCGCTCGACCTTGCCATCGCGGTCCTGCCATTCGGTGATCAACGCCACCACCGGATGCGGCGTGTCGGGATCGAACTCGGTGCTGTTGGCCCCCACGAGGCCGCAGCGATTGCGCGCGAACTCGATCGTCGCCAACTGCATGCCCAGACAGATGCCGAGATACGGGATGCCGTTCTCGCGCGCGTGACGAATCGCAACGATCTTGCCTTCGGTGCCGCGCTTGCCGAAGCCGCCCGGCACGAGCACCGCATCGAGATGCGTAAGGCCGTCGGTGCCATCGGTTTCGATCAGCTCGGAGTCGAGATATTCGACGTTGACCCTGGCGCCCGTATGAATGCCCGCGTGAACCAAGGCTTCGCTCAACGATTTGTACGATTCGGTCAGGTCGACGTACTTGCCGACCATGCCGATGGTGACTTCGTACTTCGGGTTTTCGAGGCTGTGCACGAGGCGATCCCAGACCGAGAGATCGGCCGCCCTGGCCGTGATGCCCAGTCTTTCGCACACCAGATCGTCGAGGCCCTGGGCATGCAGCATCGAGGGGATCTTGTAGATCGAGTCGGCATCCCACACCGAGATCACGCCATCCATCTCGATGTTCGAAAACAGCGAAATCTTGGCGCGCTCGTCCTCCGGAATGACGCGGTCCGCGCGGCACAACAGCGCGTCGGCCTGAATGCCGATCTCGCGCAGCTTCTGAACGCTGTGCTGCGTGGGCTTGGTCTTCAACTCGCCCGCCGATGCGATGAACGGCACGAGCGTGAGATGCAGGAAGCAGGCATAGCCGCGTCCGCCTTTCAGGCTCATCTGACGCGCAGCTTCGAGGAAAGGCAGCGACTCGATGTCGCCGACAGTGCCGCCGATTTCGACGATCGCAATATCGGCCCCGCCTTCATTCACGAATGCCGCCGACGCGCCGCGCCGGATGAAATCCTGGATCTCGTTGGTGATGTGCGGAATCACCTGCACGGTCTTGCCCAGATACTCGCCGCGGCGTTCCTTCCTGATCACGCTCTCGTAGATCTGGCCGGTGGTGAAGTTGTTGACCTTGCGCATCCTGGCGCTGACGAAGCGCTCGTAATGCCCGAGGTCCAGATCGGTCTCGGCGCCGTCCTCGGTGACGAACACTTCGCCGTGCTGAAACGGCGACATCGTGCCGGGATCGACGTTGATGTAGGGATCGAGCTTGAGAAGCGTGACTTTGAGGCCGCGCGATTCGAGGATGGCCGCGAGAGACGCGGCGGCGGCGCCCTTGCCCAGCGAGGACACCACGCCACCGGTGACGAATACGAATTTGGTCATGAAGAGTCGCGCTCGCAGGATTCGTGAAAGTCCACCGCCTGCGCGGCGCCACCGGGAAATTTGGATTATAGCGGAAGCATCGCGGCCTTCTGCCGTGCGCCCTTGCATAATCGCAGCGATGAACACCAAGCGACCGCGCACGCACAGATCGAAAAACGCGACCCGCGCGAGGCCGCTCGCGCCGCCTGTGAAAGCAAATCCGCAGATCGCAATTCGCGACCAGTCGCCACGCCTCGACATCGTCGACGCCGCGCGCGGCGCGGCGATGGCGATGATGATCGCCTATCACTTCTGTTTCGACCTGACGGTTTACGGTTGGGCCCGATGGGCGATGCTCGACGATCCGCGCTGGGTCGCGTGGCGCACGATTATCGTCGCGAGTTTTCTCGTACTCGTGGGCGTCTCGCTCGCGTTGCGCGATGCGCGCGAACCGACGATCGCCGATCGACACGTTGCCAACCGGGCATTCGTCAGGCGTTGGCTTCAGGTTGCAGCCGCGGCGCTGATCGTGACTACAGGCAGCGCGTTGCTCTTTCCGGAATCGTTCATCTACTTCGGCGTGCTTCACTTCGTTGCGGTCGCGTTGTGGATTTGCCGACGCGCGCCGCGCATGGGCGCATGGGCCGTCGCGCTCGGCATCGCCGCGATCGCGCTGGGCGTATGGGCGCACGACTCGACGTTCGATCCGCGAAGCGTCAACTGGATCGGCTTTGCCGAACACAAGCCGATCACGGAAGACTATGTGCCGCTGCTTCCGTGGGTCGGGGTCGTGCTGATCGGCTGCGGGCTCGGTGCGCTTTGGACGCGGCGCGATTGCCGCCTCTCGCCACTCGTGTCATCGACGTGGCGCGTTCTGCCGCGACACCTGCGCATCCTCTTCGCGGCGTCGGGCCGATGGAGTCTCACCATCTATCTCGTTCATCAGCCGATCCTGTTCGGCGCGATGGCGCTGATCAAGCGATTCGCTTGATGCTGCGACTTCACTTGTAGGAGAAAGTGATCTTCGCCGAATAGGCCTTGCGAGTCGCCGGATCCTTGAGGTTGGTGATCCCGGAATATTCGAGCATTCGTTTGGTCTCGGGGTCGATCGTCAGTTCGAGCGGGGGAAGAAACAGTCGCAGCAGCGAATCGAGTTCGATGCGCACACGCATCGCACGGCGGCCGCCCACGTCGACGTCCGCGAGCTTTCTGGCGCGCAAGCGAAACGCGTCGGTCTTGCCCGCGACCACCAACGTGAAATGCAGCGTGTGGCCGGCCTCGAGTTGGTCTAGGTGATCGACGACATAGGGCTGCGAGCCGCAATCGGCCACCATGTTCTGCTCGTGCGTGAGCGACGCCGCCTGGCGACGGCCGTCGCGGAAATTGAAGACATCGACGTGTTGGGCATCGATGCGCGTGATGCCTTCGTGGTAGTCGACGTTCGACTGGTCGAGCGAGTAGATCGGCACGGTGCGATCGGTCGAGAAGTCGAACTTGCGCTCGCCGATGGCCGTGCCGTTGGGCAGAAAATAGCGCGTCGTCCCCGCGACCCATCGGCCGTTGTCGACCTGCACTTCGTAGCTCTCGGTGTACACCAGTCGACCGGTTTTCAGGTCATGCGCGGTGGTGGTGAAGCGCTGGATCTCCGCGGCCGGTGCGAGCAGTGGCGCGGTCAGCATTGCGCCGCACAGCACCGCGCGCGCGATCGTCGGGCTAAGCATCGATCCCTGCCGCGCCGCGTTTGGCGAAACGGTAGTGGCCAACGCCCCACTGCCGGCCCTCTTCGAAGCCGAACAGCTCGGCGACCGACATGTAGAACATGCGCCAGCGCGCAAACCAGATGCGCGCGTCGGCGTCACCATAGGTTGCGCGAAAGACTTCCATGATCGATTCCTCGGCGCTGTCCATGTGGCGTAGCCAGTCGTTGGCGGTGCGCTCATAGTGGCGTCCCGACACCCACCAGCGTTTCTCGACGGCAAGATCGTTGTCGAAGCGCTTGAAGAGATCGAAGCTCGGCATCGTTCCGCCGGTGAAGAAATGGCGCGACATCCAGTCGTCGCTTTGCTTGTCTTCGAAGTGATAGGCCAGCTGCCGGTTCGCGAACACGTGCACGAATACGCGGCCGTCGTCGGCCAGCCAGCGTGCGACCTTCGCGAACAACTGTCGATAGTTCTTCATGTGCTCGAACATTTCGATCGAGACGATGCGATCGAATCGCGTGCTGATCGTCCCCCCTGCATCGGTCGCATCGAATTCGAAGTCGACGATGTTGCCGGTGCGAATCGTGAGGTTGGTCAGGCCGCGTTGCGCGGCGGCGGCTTCGATGAATTCGCGCTGCCCGTGCGAATTCGACAGGCCGATCACGGTCGAGCGCGGAAAGCGCGAAGCCGCCCAGAGCGCGAACGATCCCCATCCGCAGCCCAGGTCGAGGATGCGTTGGCCGTCGACCAGCCCGGCACGATCGGCATAGGCCGCGAGCATCGCTTCTTCGGCGCCGGCCAGGGTTTCGCGTCCGGTCGCATACAGGCAACACGAGTACTTCAGTCGCGGCCCGAGATGCAAGCGAAAGAAACGAGCCGGCACTTCGTAGTGCTGGCTATTGGCCGACTGCGTTTCGATCGCGATCGGGCTGGCATCGAGTTCGCTCACGAATTGCCGGAGTCTCGCGGCGCGCGCCGCGTCGTCGCCGGCGGACTCGCTCTTGAGGCGTTTGGCGATCAGTCCGCGGATGCCGCTACGCACCAGCGAATCGGGGAGCCAGCGGCGTTCGGCGAAATCGATGAGGTTCATGCTTGCAGCTTCTTTGGAAACCAGGGGATGAATGCGCTGGTCGTGCGCATGTACTCCGCGTACGCGGGACGGGTTTTGGCGAGGTGCGCTTCGGTGATCGGGATGCCCGACAGGCGCAACAGCAGGAAGGCCATCACCGCGGGCGCGATCAGGCCTACCCACCACCACGGGCTGCCGATGGCCAAGAGCAGGTACGTGAACCAGTGCAGGCATTCGAAAAAATAGTTCGGGTGGCGCGAATAACGCCACAGTCCTTCGCGGCAGACGCGACCCTTGTTGGTCTCGCTCTTCTTGAAGCGCGCGAGCTCTGCGTCGGACACGGCTTCTCCCGCCACCGAGACGATCCACACGACCAGGGCTGCGGCAATCGCCCACGTCGGCGGCAGATCATCGCGCCACGCGACGATGATGAAAGGCAGCGACAACAGAGCCGCGAACAAGGTCTGAATCTGGAAGAACCAGAACAGGTTGCGGTCGGCTTTGGTGCCCCATTGCTCGCGAAAGCGCGTGTAGCGGGCGTCTTCGGGCTTGCCGTGATTGCGGATGAAAAGATGCGTCCCGAGGCGCAGCCCCCACAGGCCCGCGAGCACCGCGAGCATCACGCGCAACACGAACGGCGCGCTGCCGAACGCCGCGAAGAAAACGGCCAGCCCTCCCAGGCTCCACGACCACACCGGATCGACCAGATTGGCGTTATGGCTCTTCAGTTGAAAGACCCAGACGAGCGCAAGCAGAAGCGCCACGCACGCGATGCCGATGGCGTAAGTCAGGCCTGCGTACATCGCGAACGGGTGGGCATGGAGATCATCGAAGGAGGGAAGCGACAGTGAGAAACGATCCGTCAAAAATCTTGCGCGTCACGCGGGCTGGCGGATTCGATCGCGTCATGCGCCGAGCGCGCGACGCTGCGCGGCTATCAACGATGCGATGCCTTGCCCCGCGAGATCGATCAGTGCATCGAGCTCTGCGCGGGTGAACGGCTCGCCTTCGGCCGTTCCCTGAATCTCGACGATGCCGCCCGAGCCGGTCATGACGACGTTCATGTCGGTATCGCAACTGGAGTCCTCGGCATAGTCGAGGTCGAGCAATGCGACGCCACCCTTCAATCCGGCCGACACCGCCGCGACAAAATCGCGCACCGGGCTCTTCGCGATCGCGCCGCGGGCAAGCAACGAAGAGACCGCGTCGTGCGCGGCGACGAACGCGCCGGTGATGCTTGCGGTGCGCGTTCCGCCATCGGCTTGCAGCACGTCGCAGTCGAGCGTCACGGTCCGTTCGCCGAGCGCTTCGAGATCGAACACGCTGCGCATCGATCGACCGATCAATCGCTGAATCTCCTGCGTGCGGCCCGACTGCTTTCCGCGCGCGGCCTCGCGATCGCCGCGCGTATGCGTCGCACGCGGCAGCATGCCGTACTCGGCGGTGAGCCAGCCCTTGCCTTTGCCCTTGAGAAAGGGCGGTACGCGGTCTTCGATGCTTGCGGTGCAGAGCACACGCGTGTGACCGAACTCGACCAGCACCGATCCTTCGGCATAGCGAGTGTACTGGCGCGTGATGCGTACATCGCGCATCGCAGTCGCGGCGCGGTCTTCGAGTCGAGCGATCGTCATCGGTGTGTTCAAGCTCGTCAAACCTTCGGCATCAACTTGTTCGACTTCCGGATCGACGCGCGAATCTCGTCGATCGCGCGTTCGATTTCGCTGTCGGTCATCGGTGAATGCTGGACTCCGAGTTGAGTCGGGCGCAGGTGATTGATGGTCGTCGTGATCGCGCCGAGCGGCATGGAGATCGTCGAGATGGCGTGATCCTCGCTCAGATCCGCGCCTTCCCAGCTCATTGCAACACCGGTCACGTTGTCCGCCTCGTCGCCGGCCTGGAGCAGCGCGAGATAGATCAGATCCGGTACAGCGCGCATCACGGTGTTGTCCGCAAAGGTCGAGGCGATCGCCTGATCGGCCACTGCGGACCACAGCCCGTCGCTGCACAGAAACAGCGAATCACCGGGTTGCAGCAACATCTTTCTGGACAATTCGACCGTCGGCGGTTCAGGCGATCCCAGACAGTTGAAAAGCTTGTTGCGATCCGGATGGCTGTCGATGTCCGCGGGCGACGCGAGGCCTTGAAGGATCATGCTCTGAATCTTCGAATGGTCGCGCGTCTGCGCGATGATCTCGCCGGCGCGAATCCAGTACAGCCGCGAATCGCCGACGTGCGCCCAATAGGCCGCGCCGTTCTGGACCAGGCACGCGACGATCGTGGTACGCGGCGATTCGAACAGCTTGTTGGCCGTGCGGTAGTGCAGGATCTGCTGATGCGCATCGAGCAGACTGGACTCGAGAAAACGCTGCGGACTCTTGAGCATCGGCGTGGCCTGCTGCTGGAACAGCGCGCCTATGGTCTGCACGGCAATCTGGGCGGCCATGTCGCCTTGCAGATGCCCGCCCATGCCGTCGGCGACGATCATCAACAGCGCCTCGCGGGTGAAGCAATAGCCCATGCGGTCCTGATTGGACTTGCGCGCGCCCTTCTTGCTTTCCTGATAGATCGAAAAACGCATGATTCACCGCAAAGGTTTTACAACGGCCGGCGCTCTACTTCCCACTATCGGCCCTGCCGCGTGTACAACGATATGGTCGATGCACGGCCCAACGCGCTCAGGCCCAGACCGCGAGGCTTCAAGGCGCGCAAGCGCTCGAGCGCACGATCGCCCAGCGTCTTTTTCTGCTGCGTGGGCACGCGATCGAGCAGTGCCTTCTGCAACGCGAACACGCTTTGCGGCCGCTCGAGAACGTCGAGCTTCAGACACCATTCGACGACACCCAGCAATTCCTTCGAGTAGCTGTGCGACAGCTCGCGAATCTTGGGACCCATTTTGTCGTTCAGGAGGCGCGCATCGGCAGGCTGCGGCGCGTGTCCCGACATCGACGCGAAGATCGACGCGCCGATGCCGTAGATATCGGTCCAGGGTCCGAGCTGACCGGCCTTCTCGCAGAGTTCGGGCGCGGCAAAGCCCGGGGTGTACATCGGATAGAGCTTGTCGTTGTCGGTTGTCAGTGTGCGCCGCGCCGCGCCGAAGTCGAGCAGGATCGGCGAGGCGTCGCGGCGCAGATAGAGGTTGGCGGGCTTGAGGTCGAGGTGCAGCAGCTTGTTGGTGTGGACTTCGCGCAGGCCGTTCATCACCTGCGTGAAGACGAGGCGGATGAAGCGTTCGCCGAGCAATTTCTTCTCGCCGCGATCGCGATACTTGAGGATCTGCTCCTGCAGCGTGCGGCCTTGCTCGTACAACATCACCATGTACACGGTCTCGTTGGCGCGAAAGAAATTGACGACGCGCACCACGTTCGGATGCAGGATGCGCGCAAGCGCCCGACCCTCCTCGAAGAAACACTTGAGCCCGATGCGAAAGGTCGCGAGATTGGAGTCCACGATCGTCGGGACCAGCTCGCCGGCGCGCCGCAGCGCAAGCGAACTGGGCAGGTATTCCTTGATCGCGACCGGCCGATCGAATTCATCGCGCGCGAGATAGACGATCGAAAAGCCGCCGCTGGATATCTTCTTTACAATGCGGTAGCCCTCTACTTCATAGCCTTCGGGCAATGCGGCATTGGACTGAGCAGCCATACGAATCAGCGGGTGCGACGGTGAGTCATCGAGGTGGAAAGAGGGGCCTGAAGAGGGATTGAAATCCGGGATCGACGACCTGAATTCGTCGGATGAAGAGTCGTTCGTCGACCACGAAATACCGGGCAAGTCGTCCGGATCGAGTCCCGCAAGGCAGCGGCATTTTGTTCATTTCGCGTCTGCTTGTAAAGGAAGCATCGTTCGGCACGCCTCTGTCTGAGGCAATGTATGGATCGTTTCGCGCCGGTATTTGCGTCCCGCGTGCCCCGTGCACGCTCCCATGAAGAAAAAACCACATGACCGTTTCCAGCATGACCGGCTTCGCGCTGGCTCGTCGTGATCACCGCATCGGCGCCGTCGTTCTAGAAATTCGCAGCGTCAATTCGCGCTATCTGGATCCGCAATTTCGAATCAGCGACGAACTGCGCACCGGCGAGGCGGTTCTGCGGGAAGCGCTTGCTGCGCGCATCTCGCGCGGCAAGCTCGACGTGCGCTTCTATGTCCATCGCAGCTCGGCGAGCAGCAACGGCATCGCCGCTGCACAGACGATGCTGGCGCAGCTCGATTCCCTCGAACGCAGCGTGCGCGTGCGCTTGCCCGATGCGCGAGCGCTGTCGGTCAACGAGATCCTGCATTGGCCCGGCGTGCTCGAGAGCGGCGAGATCGACCTCGACGAAACGATCGCATTGACCCGCGAGCTCGCTGCGGACGCCATCGAGCAGCTTGCCGCCGCGCGCGCACGCGAAGGCGAGCGACTCGCCGCCGTGATCGTCGAGCGGGTGGCCGCGATGGAAACCATCGCAGCCCGTCTGCAGCCGCTCGTACCGAGCCTGGTCGAAGCGCATCAACAAAGACTCGAGCAACGATTGGCCGCGGCGCTGGGCATCGTGTTCGATACGAGTGCCGCGGAGAACGCCGCTGCGAACGCGGCTCCCGCGCCGGCCCCGTCGATCTCGCGCAGCGAAGCGCTCGATCGCATTCGTCAGGAGATCACGCTCTACGGCACGCGCATCGACGTGTCCGAAGAGCTCGCGCGTCTTGCGGGTCATCTGTCCGAGGTCCGCGCCATCCTCGAGCGCGGCGGCGCGGTCGGGAAGCGACTCGACTTCATGATGCAGGAGATGAATCGCGAGGCGAACACGCTCGGATCGAAATCGGCCGCCGCCGAACTCGCCGACTCGGCCGTCGAACTCAAGCTCGCGATCGAACAGATCCGCGAGCAGGTTCAGAACCTCGAATAGCGTCGCGCCGCGCGTCAGCGCGCCGGTCACATGCAGGCGAGCACGCGGTCCACCATCACGCCCGATTGCCCGAGATAGTTGGCGGGATCGCACAGCGTCGCCAGCGCGGCGCGGTCGAGGTGCTTGCTGATCTCGGGATTTTCGGCCAGCAGGTCGAGCAGCGGACGCTGCTGCTTGCCCGCCTCGCGGCAGATGTCGTACACCAGGTCGTGCGCATATTCGCGCCCGATATAGGGCCCGAGTCCCATCATTACCGCCTCGCTCATCACCAGACCATGCGTGAGATCGATGTTGGATCGCATCTTCCGTGCATCGACCTCGAGTCCCTCGACGACTTGGCGGGATTGCTTCAACGCGCCGGCCATCAGGCAGAAGGCCTCGGGAAGCACCAGCCATTCGATCTCCCACGGGCCGGTGCTGCGCTCGTGGTCGGCCACCATCGCATCCATCAGCGCTGCCGCATACTGGCGCACCACCGAAATCCCGGCGTGGATATAGCAGCTCGAAATCGGATTGCGCTTCTGCGGCATGGTGCTGCTCGAGCCCCTCCCATGATGGTAAGGTTCGAAGACCTCCGCGACCTCAGTCTGCATCATCAGCTTGACGTCCATGCTGAGCTTGCCGAGCGTGCCGCCCACCAGGCCAAGGAAGGCGCCGACCTCGGCGATGTTGTCGCGCATGGTGTGCCATGCGATGACGGGCTGACCGAGGCCGAGCTCCTCCATCAGCCCGGCCTGCGTCTCCATCGCGCCCTTCGCAAGCGACGCAAGCGTGCCGGCCGCACCCGCGAATTCGCCGACCAGTACGCGCGGCTTCAACTGTGCGAGGCGCTCGCGATGGCGCAGCATGGCCGACAACAATCCGGCCATCTTGTAGCCGAAGGTCACGGGAATCGCCTGCTGCAGATTGCTGCGGCCGATCATCGGCGTGTCGCGATGCTCCTTCGCGAGCTTGGCCAGCGCCTCCGCGATCGCCGTCAGATCGGCCTCGACCAGCTCCAGCGCCTCGCGGATCTGAAGCACCGTCGCAGTGTCGGTGATGTCCTGCGTGGTCGCGCCCCAGTGACAATGCTCGCCCAGCTTGTCGCGACACAACGCGTTCAATTGCGACACCACGCCCAGCACCGGGTAGCCGATCCGTTCGGTCTGCTCGCGCAGCGTCGTCATGTCGATCTGCTCGAGTCTGCAATGACTGACGATCTCGACGGCTGCGTCCTCGGGGATCAGCCCGAGGCGCGCCTGAACCCTGGCGAGCGCCGCCTCGATGTCGAGATATTTCTGGGTGCGGTTCTCGTCCGACCACACGGCGCGCATCGCGTCGGTCGAGAAAATGCCTCGAAAGATGCTGGAGTCGATGAGGGTTGCAGGCATAGGTTCCCTTCGGGTTGAAATCAGGGATGGCGACGCCGAGCGCGGCGCGCTCGGTTGCGGATTTCGCCACGCATGTGGATGCGAAGCACGACATGAAACCGTAGAAGGTGACGTGATGAAAGCGGCGGCGCAGGAGCGTAAAGTGATCGTCCGCTTCGTCGCAGCCGTCGGCGTGCCCTCCCCCCAGATATTAGTGCGAGGACGGCTTTGGTCGCTTCGGCCACGGCGGGCGCCGGAGCGCGACCGTTCGGAGACGTCGCGCCAGAAGCGTGTCACGCCGATCGATAGCGCGAGAATCGCGAAAGCGAACACGACGCCGAACAGGACGACCATCAGCCCGCGCGCTAAGGGCGGCATTGCCGCCACCGATCAACACGTCCAACAATCAACGCACCCTCGTTCTCTTCGTTCCCGCTGTCCCGTGCGACGCGCAAGCATGTTCGCATATCGAATCGCCGATCAAGGCCCGGCGGCTGTCAAACGTACGCGACTGATAGACTGATCGATCGGCGCTTTCTTCACCTCTCGAATCCCCGATCGACACCGCCTCATGACTGCGCATCAAGGCAATCTCCTGATCGTCGCGGCGCCTTCGGGCGCGGGAAAATCGACGCTCGTCAACGCGCTGCTCGCGGCCGACTCCACCATCAAGCTGTCGATCTCCTGCACCACGCGAGCGCCCCGCAAAGGCGAAGTCGAAGGCCGCGAATACCACTTCATCGACGTCGTGGAATTCGAGCGCATGCGAGCCAACCGCGAGTTCATCGAGTCTGCCGAAGTCCATGGGCATTGGTATGGAACGTGGGAGAGCTGGATCGAATCCCACCTCGCCGCGGGTGACGACGTGCTTCTGGAAATCGACTGGCAAGGCGCTCAGCAGATCAAGCGACGCTTCCCGGATGCGATCGGCATATTCATTCTGCCGCCGTCGATCGAGGCCCTCGAAGCGCGGCTGCGTCAACGCGGGCAGGACGAGCCGGTCGTGATCACGCGCCGGCTTCTGGCCGCGGGAGGCGAGATCGCGCATGCGCGTGAATTCGATTATGTTATTATCAATCAAGACTTTGCAGTATCCTCCGGACATTTGAAAAGCATCGTGCAGGCGGCCCGCCTGCGCTTCGCGTTGCAGGCTCTTCGGCATGCCCAATTGTTCGGGCAATTGGGCATACACACAGATTGAAATCGCGGCGACGTCCAGGTGACCAACCGCAACGTCGCTGCAGTCGCTCAACCATCCCTCGTCGTCTGCTCGCGCCATGCGCGAACAGTACGTGCGAGCAGCACGACAACGCTCTCATCCCTCGCTGGAGAATTGCATGGCTCGTATCACCGTAGAAGATTGTCTGAAGCAAATTCCGAACCGCTTCCAACTCACGCTGGCGGCGACCTATCGCGCGCGCCAGCTTGCGCAAGGCCACACGCCCAAGATCGAAAGTCGCGACAAGCCGACCGTCACCGCTCTGCGCGAAATCGCCGAGGGCAAGGTCGGCATCGAGATGTTGAAGAAAGTCCCGACCTAAAGGCTATCGCTTCCCGATCGATGCGACCGGGAAGCAGACAGAGCCGCGCCTCCATACGCCTTGCGATGAGCCTCTCGACTGCTCTCGACTCGGTTGCGCGACTGATCAACTTCAGACGCAGGCGCGATGGGTTTTCGCCCGCCGACGTTGCCGAGCTCGGCGGGGCGGGACTCGATGCGGCCCATTCGCCGCTGGTCATCGCCCACCTGCCGCCAACGCCTGCGAAGCCTTCGCGGGTCGTCAGCCTCGCACCGCTGACCGAGATGCTGTCGGCCTATCTGGGCGAAGCGGACATCAAGCGCATCAAGCACGCGTATCGTTTTTCGGACGAGGCGCACCTCGGTCAATTTCGTTCGAGCGGCGACGCGTATATCTCGCATCCGATTGCGGTTGCCGAGATTTGCGCGGGCATGAAGCTGGATGCGAACGCGATCATGGCCGCGCTGCTGCACGACGTGATCGAGGACCAGGGCATCGCCAAGGAAGTCCTGCTCGAGCGTTTCGGCCCGCAGGTGGCCGACCTCGTCGATGGCCTTTCCAAACTCGATCGACTCCAGTTTCGCGACAGCCAGGAAGCGCAGGCCGAGAACTTTCGCAAGATGCTGCTCGCGATGGCGCGCGACGTGCGCGTGATTCTCATCAAGCTCGCGGATCGCTTGCACAACATGCGGACCTTGAGCGCACTCGCGCCCGACAAGCGTCGCCGCATCGCACGCGAGTCGCTCGAAATCTACACGCCGATCGCGCATCGACTGGGTCTCAACACAATCTATCGCGATCTGCAGGACCTGTCGTTCATGCATCTCTACCCGCGACGCTTCGCGGTGCTGAGAAAAGCCATCCTCGCCGCGCGCGGCAACCGACGCGAGGTCGTCGGCAAGACGCTCGAGGCCGTGCGCGGCGCTTTGCCCGCTGCGGGCATCCGCGCCGAGGTCTATGGGCGCGAGAAGACCATGTATGGCGTCTATCTGAAGATGAGCGAGAAGAAGCTGTCGTTCTCGCAGGTGCTCGACGTGTATGGATTTCGCGTGGTCGTACCCGATCATGCATCGTGCTATCTGACCCTGGGTGCGCTGCACGCATTGTTCAAGCCGGTCGCGTCGAAGTTCAAGGACTACATCGCGATCCCCAAGGTGAATGGCTATCAATCGCTGCACACGACCGTGCTCGGACCCTTCGGCACGCCGGTCGAATTCCAGATTCGCACGCAGGACATGCATCGCGTGGCCGAATCGGGCGTCGCCGCGCACTGGCTCTACAAGAACAGCAAGGAGCTGTCGGACGTGCAGCCGCATACCCATCAATGGTTGCAGTCGCTGCTCGACATTCAGAACCAGACCGGTGACGCGGCCGAGTTTCTCGAGCACATCAAGGTCGATCTGTTTCCCGAGACCGTCTATGTGTTCACACCGATGTCTAAGATCATCAGCCTGCCGCGCGGTTCGACGCCGGTCGACTTCGCGTATCAGATCCACACCGACATCGGCAACGCGTGCGTCGCGGCGCGCATCAACGGCGAACTCTCGCCGCTGCGCACCGAGCTGCATTCGGGCGACGTGATCGAGGTCGTCACCTCGCCGGATTCGCGCCCCAATCCCAACTGGCTCAACTTCGCCCGGACCGGGCGCGCACGCTCCGAGATCCGGCATTACCTGAAGACCATGAAGTACGAGGAGTCGGTCGACCTGGGCCGGCGTCTGCTCGACCAGTCCCTGCAGCAGATCGATCGAAGCTACGACGATTTGTCCGACGCTGAATGGCAAAGAGTCGAGTACGAGAGCGGCGCGAAGAGCCGCGAAGAGCTGCTTGCCGACATCGGGCTCGGGCGCCGTCTTCCCGGGGTCGTCGCGCGTCGGCTCGTGCTCGCGTCGGCCGTTCACGATGGCGACGGCGCGTCTTCAGGCAAGACGCCGGTGATGCCGGTGGTGATCAGCGGCGCCGACGGCGTCTCGGTCACGCTCGCAGGCTGTTGCCGCCCGATCCCGGGCGATTCGATCTTCGGCCATATCCAGCGCGGCCATGGACTCGTGGTTCACACCAGCGATTGTCCGACGGCTGCGCGTCAGAAGACGCGCGACCCCGATCGCTGGATCGATGCGCAATGGGAGAAGGTCGGCGACAGCGATGGTGCGCGCCTGTTCAACCTCAAGCTCGACCTGTCGCTCAAGAACGAGCGCGGCGTCCTCGCGCGCGCCGCGGTCGAAATCTCCGAGGCCGGCGCCAACCTCGCGCACGTGTCGATGGACGACGAAGCCGAAGAGATCACGCTGATCCACCTGATGATCCAGGTAACCGATCGCGCGCATCTCGCGCGCGTCATGCGTCGCTTGCGGCGATTGCCCGAAACTGTCCGCGTCGCACGCGTGAAAAACTGACTGCGGTCGGACCCGAGCCGGACTCGCTCATCGATCCAGTAGCCGATAGCGGACTTCGACGATCTCGATTTCTTCCGCCCCGCCCGGGGTTCGCAAGCTCACGATGTCGCCCTCGCGCGCCTTGAGCAAGCCGCGCGCGATCGGCGCGACCCAACTGACCTTGCCGGCAAGCGGCTCGGCCTCATCGACGCCGACGATCGTGATGGTCCGCGTGTCGCCGCCGTCGACGATGTAGTCGACGGTGGCGCCAAAGAAGATCTGGTCCGAGCCCGCGTGCTGCGAAGCATCGACGACCTCTGCGATATCGAGGCGGCGCGTGAGAAAACGGATGCGTCGATCGATCTCGCGCAGCCGCTTCTTGCCGTAGATGTAGTCGCCGTTCTCGGAGCGATCGCCGTTCGATGCGGCCCACGACACCGTGCGGACCATTTCGGGCCGATCGACATCGAGCAGATGAATCAACTCATCCTTGAGCCGTCGATAGCCCCCGGGCGAGATGTAGTTCTTGACCCCCGCGGGCAGCGGCGACGCGACTTCGCCTTCCGCGTCGTCGTCATCGTTTTCGCTTTCCCTGACGAAGGCCTTGTTCATCGTCCCGCCCGCTTCAAAGCCAGTTCGATCGACGGCGCAATCTGCGCGTGAGATAGATCAGCGACAACACCGTCAACACCACGAACCACAACAGCGACCACTCGGCGATCGACCATCCGAGCAAGGTCCAGTCGACCTTCGCGCAATCGCCAGTCGCACGCAACGCCCGCTCGATCACCGAGAAGAAAGGAAAGCGCTGGAGTTGAAAGAAGAGATCCGCAGTGCATGCCTGGTCCTCGGGCGGATGCCATTGCAGCCACACGTGACGTGCCGCGAAGCTCGCACCGGTGATTGCCGCCGCGGTCGCGAGGATGCCGTAGACGCGCACGCCCATGCCGGTGGGCTTATGAATCGCCGCGATCAAAAACACGAGGCCGAGACCGATGAACCACAGCCGCTGAATCATGCACAGCGGACAGGGCTCGAGGCCCTTCACGTATTGAAGATAGAGCGCGAAGCCGATCAGCCCCGCACAAACAAGAAAGCCCGCCAGAGCGAGCTTTCTTGGAGTATCGACGCGTCTGCCTTGCATCGTCACATGACCTTTTTGCAATGATGATCTGCATTCCAAAGACTTCTTGCGGAGACTCTCGCATCAGGATGAGACGTGATGCGCACAAGGCTCCAGCGCAGTATAGCCCTCGGGAATTTCTCCAGACCCTCAACTCTGAATCCACGGCAGGCCTGCCTTGCGCCATCCGCCTCGCGAGCCACGATGCAGTTCTTCATCGAGATCGCCTTCGAAGCCCTCGAGAATGTTGAACGCGTGTCGATGACCCGCACGGGTTGCGGCCGCCGCGGCCGCATGCGAACGCGCGCCGCTCCTGCACAGAAAAAGCAGGTTCTCGCGCTGGTCGGGCAGCGCGTCGACTTGCTCCATGAAGTGCGGATTGGGTTCCGCCGCGCCGAGCGGCTTCCACTCGATCAGCGGCGCGCCGGGAATGCGGCCGACATACTCCGCTTCGAAGCGCGTGCGCACGTCGACGATCGTCGCGACGCCGGCCTGCGTCAATGCATGAGCCTCGCTCGGCGTCACCAGACCCGCATAGGAAACGGCTTTCTGCTTCGCGCGCGCAGCCGCGCGTTCGAGGATCGCGGAGATCGGTTCGGCGTCCTGGTTCGGAACGGCGGTATCGGTCATCATGCCGGCTCCTTCGCGATTGCCGCAGCTTCGGCAGCGGCTCTTGCGCCACTGTCCGCGTCATGGTTCGCACCACCCTCGATAAAGACGCGTGCGCGTCGCGCGGCCAGGTGAATCGTGGATCCGACCACGAGGTCGAGTTCATCGAAGCGCTCGCGCGGCAGCTCGACCTCAAGCAGCTTGACCGCGGTTCCGTCACTGGCCAGATCGCTCAGTTCGAGTCGCACGGTCGAGCCGAGTTTCACGATGTGCTCGACGCGTGCGGAAAAGGCGGCATCGGCCGCATCGTCGACGATGTCGAGGTCGTGCGGGCGGATGTAGGCGGTGCCGCTGGCGTCACGGACGGCGGCGTGTTCGGGCGCCGCGATGCGCGCGCGGCCGATCGCAGCCACGCCGTGATCGATACGGGTCTCGATGCGATTGGCATGGCCGAGAAAGCCGTACACGAAGGGCGTCGCGGGATGATCGTAGACCTCGTCGGGGACGCCGATCTGCTCGATGCGGCCGTGATCGAACACCACCACCCGGTCCGACACTTCGAGCGCTTCTTCCTGGTCGTGCGTGACGAACACGCTCGTCAACTGGATCTCGTCGTGCAGCCGCCGCAACCAGCGGCGCAGATCCTTGCGCACCTTCGCATCGAGCGCACCGAAGGGCTCGTCGAGCAACAGCACCTTGGGTTCGATCGCCAGCGCACGCGCGAGCGCGATGCGCTGTCGCTGCCCGCCCGAGAGCTGATGCGGATAGCGATCGCCGAGCCAGTCGAGCTGCACGAGATCGAGCAGGCCGTGGACCTTCTCGCGAATCGCGGCTTCGCTCGGGCGCTCTTTTTTCTTCTTCACGCGCAAGCCGAACGCGACGTTCTCGAACACGGTCATGTGACGAAACAGCGCGTAGTGCTGGAACACGAAGCCGACCTCGCGCTCGCGCACGTCCTTGGCGGTAGCGTCTTCAGCGTCGAGAAAGATGCGGCCTTCGTCGGGCACTTCGAGTCCGGCGATGACACGCAACAGCGTCGTCTTGCCCGAGCCCGAAGGCCCGAGCAGCGCCACCAGTTCGCCCGGCTCTATCGTGAGGTCGACGTGGTCGAGCGCGACGAAATCGTTGAAGCGCTTGGAGACGTTTTCAATTCGTATGCTCATCGTGTTTCCTTCAGATAGCGGCGCTCGACGACAGCCTTGATGACGAGGGTCACCAGCGCGAGGAACGCAAGCAGCGACGCGCACGCGAAGGCGGCGGCGAAGTTGTATTCGTTGTAGAGAATCTCGACATGCAGCGGCAAGGTGTTGGTGGCGCCGCGGATGTGGCCCGACACCACCGACACGGCGCCGAACTCGCCCATCGCACGCGCATTGCAAAGGATCACTCCGTAGAGCACGCCCCACTTCACGTTCGGCAAGGTCACGCGCCAGAACGTCTGCCAGCCGGATGCGCCCAGCACGATCGCGGCCTCTTCTTCTTCGCGGCCCTGCGCCTGCATCAGCGGAATCAATTCGCGTGCGACGAAAGGGAACGTGACGAAGACGGTGGCGAGCACGATGCCCGGCACGGCGAAGATGATCTTCACGTCGTGCGCCGCGAGCCACGGACCGAGCCAGCCTTGCAGACCGAAGATCAGCACATAGACCAGGCCCGACACGACTGGCGACACCGAGAACGGCAGATCGATCAGCGTGATGAGAATGGCCTTGCCGCGAAAGTCGAACTTGGCGATCGCCCACGCCGCGCTGATGCCGAAGATCAGGTTGGCCGGAACCGCAATCGCTGCAGCCGTGAACGTCAGACGGATCGCCGACAACGCGTCGGGCTCGGTGATGGACGCGAAGTAATACGCGGCGCCCTTGCGGAACGCTTCGATGAAGACCGCGGCCAGTGGGACGAGCAATGCGATGGTCAGGTAGGCCAACGCGATCGTCGTGAGAACGATCGGCATCCATGCGATCGGACTTGCGGGTCCACGCGCAGCACGCGTGCGCATCGCGTCGCGCGCAAGGTGTTTGCAATCGAGCTGGTCGAGAACGGCCGACATCAGACCTTCCTTTCCTGCGCGTTGCGCCTGCGCATCCAGCCCTGCAGCAGATTGATCGCGAGCAGCATCACGAACGAAGCGAGCAGCATCACGACTGCGATCGCGGTCGCGCCCGTGTAGTCGTACTGCTCGAGCTTGCTGATGATCACCAGCGGCGCAATCTCGGAAACGAGCGGCATGTTGCCCGCGATGAAGACCACCGAGCCGTACTCGCCCACCGCGCGCGCGAACGCGAGCGTGAAGCCGGTCAGTAGCGCCGGCATCACGGTAGGCAGGATTACGCGCGTGAAGATCTGCAAGCCGCTCGCGCCCAGCGAACGCGCGGCTTCCTCGAGTTCGCGCTCCATGTCTTCGAGCACCGGCTGCACGGTACGCACGACGAACGGCAGGCCGATGAAGATCAGTGCGACGAGCACCCCCACCGGCGTGAACGCGACCTTGATGCCGAGCGCCGCGAGCGGCGCGCCGAGCCAGCCGTTCTCCGCGTAGACCGCGGTCAATGCAATGCCGGCGACCGCGGTCGGCAGCGCGAACGGCAGATCGATCAACGCGTCGACGACGCGCGAGCCGGGAAACTTGTAGCGCACCAGCACCCACGCGAGCAAGAGCCCGAAGATCGCGTTGACGATCGCCGCGATCAAGGCCGCGCCGAACGACAGCCGCAGCGACGCGAGCACGCGCGGCGCGGTCACCGTAGCGACGAACTGCGGCCACGTCAGCGTGAAGGTTTTCAGGAAGGCGGCCGACAGCGGGATCAGCACGATCAGCGCGAGATACAGCAAGGTCGTGCCGAGCGCGAGATGAAAGCCCGGCAGCACGCTGGGACGGCGCAACGTGATGTTCATGCGCCGTCATCTCGGCGAAGGCCGGGACCCAAGTTGCGTGGACACGTGTATGACAAACAACTTGGACCCCGGCCTTCACCGAGGCGACGACTCCATCGCGTGGATCTGAGACACATTCGCCGGGGCGACGATCTCTGAGTCATCGTTTGATCGCCCCGTAAATCCGGTCGAACTCGCCGCCGTCGTTGAAGTGCTTCTCCTGCGCCTGCTTCCAGCTTCCAAACATCTCATCGACGGTGAACAACTGGATCGGCTTGAAGATCGCCGCGTGCTTCGCAGCGACCTTCTGGGAACGCACACGCAGATAGTGATTGGCCGCGATTTCCTGCGCATCTTCGGAGTAGAGATATTCCAGATACGCGGTCGCGAGGACGCGCGTGCCCTTCTTGTCGACCACGCGATCGATCACCGCGACCGGATTTTCTGCAAGCACGCTGATCGATGGATACACCGGATCGACCTTGCCCGCGCCGAACTCGCGATCGATCTGCACGACCTCGCTCTCGAAGGTCACGAGCACATCGCCGACGCCGCGTTGAAGGAAGGTCGTTGTCGCGCCGCGGCCTCCGGTGGCGAGCACCGGTACATTCGCGAGGACGCGCCCGACGAACGCCGCGGCGTCGGCATCGCTCATGCCCTTCTTCTTCGCATAGCCCCATGCGCCCATGTAGCTGTAACGACCGTTGCCGCCGGTCGTGGGGTTGACGATCACGACCTGCACCCCGGGCTTGGCGAGGTCGTCCCAATCCTTGATGGCTTTGGGGTTGCCCTTGCGAACCAGAAACAGCATGGTCGAATAGGTCGGCGCGGCGTTGTTCGGAAACTGCTTCGCCCAGTCGGCGGGCACGATGCCGCGCGACGCGAGGAAGTCGATGTCGTTGGCCGAGTTCATCGTCACGACATCGGCTTCGAGTCCGTCGGCAACCGAGCGCGCCTGCTTGCTCGAGCCGTCGTGCGATTGATTGAGCACCACGTCCTGCCCGGACTTCTGTTTCCAGTATCTGGCGAACGCCGGGTTGTAGTCCTTGTAGAACTCGCGCGCCACGTCGTACGACGCGTTCAGCAGAGTCTGCTGCGCGTATGCGCTCGGAGCGGCCGACAACGAAAGCGCTCCCAGGGTCAGCGCTTGCCATACGATCGATGAGATCAGTTTCACGGGGTTCCTCGTTGGAGTCGTTGAAGTCGTTGGAACCAGCCGCACCGGCTCGTCAATTCATTGGGCGCCGGGCTGATCGATGTGATCGAACACGCCGCCGTCGGCGAAGTGAATCTTCTGCGCCTCGTTCCCCGGACGGACTCTGCGCTGCGGAAAAGATCGAAAAGGCGAGCAGCGACGCTGCGCCCGCCGCGAGAACGTAAAGCAGTACCGGGCGAGCGTAGAACCGTGATCGGCGGGTTTTTCCGAAGCGGGAGTTCACGCGGCCCTGCATCGTTCCTGCGCGCGTTCCACATCGACGACGGCAGCGTATCGAACCACCTCTCCGATCACCAGCGTTGCCGGACCATCGAGAGCGCCCAGCCCTTCGCGCGCGAGGTGGGCCAGCGTCATCACGCGGATCAAGGCGTTCGGCAACGAAGCGTTCGCGACCAGGGCGACCGGCGTCGATCCTTTTCTTCCTGCCGCGATCAATGCCGCGGCGATGCGGTCGGCGTCGCGCGAGGCCATGTAGAGCACCGCGGTATCGGCTGCGTTGACGGCCTCGACCCAGCGCATCGCATCGTGAGCTTCGCTCTCGTGCGCATCTGCCGCAACGCGCGGCGTGACGAAGACCACGCTGCGACTGCCTTCGAAGTTCGCGCCCGCGCGCCGCGTCAACGAGGTTTCGAGTTCCGCGCTCGCCGCGAGCGCGGCCGTCACGCCCGGCACGATCTCGAACGGAACGCGCGCTTCACGCAGGGCATCGATCTCTTCCTGCACTCGTCCGAACAGCATCGGGTCGCCGCCCTTCAATCGCACCACGACGCGATGCTCGTGCGCGGCGTCGATCAGACGCTTGTTGATGAAATGCTGTGCGGACGAGAGGCGTCCGCAGCGCTTGCCGACCGCGACCTTGATCGCGCGCGTGGCGAGCGCCAGCGTGTCGGCATGCACCAGCGCGTCGTGAAAGACGATGTCGGCGTCCTCCAGCAGGCGCGCGGCGCGCAGTGTCAACAAATCGGCCGCACCCGGCCCGGCGCCCACCAGATAGACCGTACCGGGATCAGTCTTGTTCATGTCGAAGCCTTGCTCGATCGTTTGCGGGCCGCACGATCATGCCGGCCGAGACGGTGTGGTTGGTGCACTCGTCGATCACGATGAATGCGCCGGTCGCGCGATTGTCGGAGTATGCGTCGACCATCAACGGATCGCGCGTGCGGATGCGAACGCTGGCGATCTCGTTCATCCGGAGTTCGTGGTTCGCGCCGCCGTTCTCGATTTCGTGCGCGGCGTGGTGCATTTCGAGCGTCGCGATGTCGAGCTTGCTCGTCACCGCCTCGACGATCCCCGTGGTGGTCCGGGTCGTGTGTTTGATGAGATAACGACCGCCGGGCCGCAAGGCTTCTGCATCCATCCAGCACAGCGTTGCATCGAAACTCTTGACGGCCGCGGCGGGCGCGTCGGCGCGCGCGATCAGGTCGCCGCGCGAGATGTCGATCTCGTCGTCGAGCAACAGCGTGATCGACTGCGGCGCCTGCGCCTGCCTCAATGTGCCGTCGAGCGTCACGATGCTCTTGACGATCGTCTCGCGCGCGCCCGGTTGCACCACCACCCGGTCGCCCACTTGCACCGAGCCCGACTCGATGCGACCCATGTATCCACGTATGTACACATTGGGCCAACCCGCGGGCAGACCTGGACGACTGACCAGTTGCACGGGGAACCGGAACGGCACGTCGACGACCGGCGATACGTCGACCGCTTCGAGATGCTCGAGCAGCGTCGGGCCGCGGTACCAATCCAGATGCGAGCCGCGTTCGACCACCATGTCGCCGCGAAGCGCCGACAACGGGATGCAGCGCACGTCGGGCAGATTCAGCTTGTTTGCAATCGCCTGAATTTCGAACTTCAACGCGCCGAAGCGCGCTTTGCCGTAATCGACCAGATCCATCTTGTTGATCGCGAACACCACATGCCGGATGCCGAGCAGGCTCGCGATCGCCGCGTGCCGGCGCGATTGCGGCAACACGCCTTTGTTGGCATCGACGAGGACGATAGTGAGGTCGGCCGTCGATGCGCCGGTCACCATGTTGCGCGTGTACTGCTCGTGCCCCGGCGTATCTGCGATGATGAACTTGCGTTCGGGCGTCGAGAAATAGCGGTAGGCGACATCGATCGTGATGCCTTGCTCGCGTTCGGCGATCAACCCATCGGTCAGCAGCGCGAGGTCGACCGCGACGCCATCGTCGAGCACCGCATCGACGTTGCCGCCGACGCCGCCGCGCCGCGCGGTGGTTCGCACCAGGTTGTTGTACTGGTCTTCGAAGATCGACTTGGCGTCGTAGAGCAGACGTCCGATCAGCGTGCTCTTGCCGTCGTCGACGCTGCCGGCCGTGGAGAAGCGAAGCAGGTCCATGTCAGAAGTACCCTTCCTTCTTCCTCAACTCCATGGCCGCGTCCGAGGTCTGATCGTCGATGCGCGTCGCGCCGCGCTCGGTGATGCGCGTGGCCGCGGTCTCGGCGACGATCGCCGCGACGCTGGCCGCATGCGATTCGACCGGCGCCGTGCAGGTCATGTCGCCGACGGTGCGAAAGCGCACGCTCTTGTCGACCACGACCTCGCCGTCCCTGGGCTGCACCAGCCGCGACACCGGCATCCACGCATTGCCGCGTGCAATCACCGGGCGCGTGTGCGCGAAGTAGATGCTCGGCACGGCAAGCTTTTCACGCGCGATGTATTGCCACACATCGAGCTCGGTCCAGTTCGAGATCGGGAACACGCGCATGTTCTCGCCCTTGTGAACGCGCGTGTTGTAGAGGCTCCAGAGTTCGGGTCGCTGATTCTTCGGGTCCCATTGCCCGAAGGCGTCGCGAAACGAAAAGATGCGTTCCTTCGCGCGCGCCTTCTCTTCATCACGACGCGCGCCGCCGAAGCAGGCGTCGAATCCGAACTCCGCGATCGCATCGAGCAGGGTCACGCTCTGATGCGGATTGCGTAGTTCGCCGGGGCTCTTGAGTCGCACGCGACCGCTTGCGATCGAATCCTCGACCGAGCGCACGATCAGCCGCTCACCGAGTTCTGCCGCACGCGCGTCGCGAAATGCGATCACCTCTGGGAAGTTGTGGCCCGTGTCGATGTGCATCAACGGGAACGGAAAGCGTCCGGGACGAAAGGCCTTTTCCGCCAGGCGCAACATGACGATCGAGTCCTTGCCGCCCGAGAACAGCAGCACCGGATTGCCGCACTCGGCCGCGACCTCGCGCATGATGTGGATCGCCTCGGATTCGAGGCGATCGAGATGCGAGCGATCGGTGTGCGCGGCGCTGTGCGACGAACGCGCCGCATCGAGCACATCGGCATCGACCTCACTGGCACGCGCTGTGAAAATCGATTCGTCGTCGAAGAGGATCGTCAAGAGGCTGGTTATGCCGGTTGTGTTTCGGCTTGCGCGACGTGCAGTCCGCATTCCTGACCATGGACTGACTCCCACCACCAACGCCCCGCGCGAATGTCTTCGCCGGGAGCGATCGCGCGCGTGCACGGCGCGCATCCGATGCTCGGATAGCCGCGCGCATGCAGCGCGTTGACCGGCACGTCGCGCGCGCGCAGATAGGCCCACACGTCATCCTCCGACCAATCGGCAAGCGGGCTGAACTTCACGAGGTCGTGATCGGCGTCGTGGGCTTCGAGCAAAAGATCGCCGCGTGATGTGGCTTGCGCGCGACGCAGCCCCGTGATCCAGGCTTTCTTGTTGGCAAGCGCTCGATCGAGTGGCTCGACCTTGCGGACGTGGCAGCACTCCTTGCGCTCGGCCACGCTGTCGTAGAACGCGTTGATGCCGTGGATGCGTACATATTGCTCGACCGCAGACGCCGCGGGAAAGAACGCTGCGACCTTGCAGCGATAACGGGCGTTGGCCTGTTGCCACACCTGATAGGTCTCGTCGGGCAAACGACCGGTGTCCAGTGTGGCGATTGCGATCGCCTTCATCGTCCTCGCCGCGTCGTCGTTGCTGCCCGCGATGAGATCGAAGATCACCATGTCTTCGGCGCCGAAACTGGTCGTGAAAATGGCCGGGGCGTGGTCGCGTGCCGCGCGCACGAGTACCGCGCGCGCAACTTCGGCCTTGCTTTGCAGTTCGTTCGGAAGCGAAGTCATGTCGTCGCTTCCGCTAATCGGCTTTCGAGTCTGCGCCGCTTGAAGAGCGGGACGGGTCGATCGACTGAAGTCTGATACCCGTCCGAAAAGACGCGATACGCAGCGAGCGTATCGGCTATCGATTCCTGATGCTTCATCGCGAACGAATCGAAGCCGCAGCGAAGCATGTAGAACAATTGATCGTGCAGCACGTCGCCGACTGCGCGCAACGAGCCGCGATAGCCGTAGCGCTCGCGCAGCGCCCGCGCGATCGAATAGCCTCGGCCATCGGTGAACTTCGGGAAGTGGATTGCGATCAACGCGAGGCGCGCAAGATCGGCCGCCAGTTCCGCGGGCTCCTCACTCGGTTCGAGTCGAACACCGATCGGCCCGGTGCGCTCGAGCAATGCCTCGCGCGTTGTCTTCCACAGCTCCAGCGGGACGAGGACCGCAGTATCGGCGGGCACGTCGCGCAACGCCTCCAGCGCATTGATGGAAGTCCACGTGTCGTCGACGATGCGGCCGCCCTCGGCGATCGAGCCTTCAATCAGCTTCGACACGATCGCGCTCCTGATAGACACGCCGCTTGAAAGGATCGATGCCGACTCGTCGCACCGTGTCGATGAAGCGCTCGTCCTCATGGCGATGCGCGACATAGGTCTCGAGCAAGCGCTCGATCACGTCGGGCATTTCATCGCGCGCGAACGATCGCCCGATCACCTTGCCGAGCGAAGCGTCGTTGCCTTGTGCGCCGCCGATCGTGACCTGGTACCACTCCTCGCCGTTCTTGTCGACGCCGAGCACGCCGATGTGGCCGACGTGATGATGGCCGCAGGCATTGATGCAGCCCGAGATGTTCAGGTCGAGTTCGCCGATGTCGTGCAGATAGTCCTGGAACTCGACCTTCTCCTCGATGCGGCGCTGTATCGATTCGGCGACCGGGATCGACTTCGCATTCGCGAGCGAGCAGAAGTCTCCACCGGGGCAACACACGATGTCGGTCAACAGGCCGATGTTGGGCATCGCGCAACCGATCTCGCGCGAGCGCTCCCATACCGCGTAGAGATCGTCGAGTCGGACATCGGCGAGAATCAGATTCTGTTCGTGCGACACGCGCACTTCGCCGAAGCTGTAGCGATCGGCGAGATCGGCGATCGCATCCATCTGGTCGGCGGTCGCGTCGCCGGGCGGCACCCCGGTCTTCTTCAACGACAACGTGACCGCCTTGTAGCCGGCGATCTTGTGGGCAAAGGTGTTGCGCTTGATCCAGTTGGCGAACGGCTTGCTGTCGGCGATCTGCGCACGCAACGCGCGGCTGTCCGCGGGCAGCACTTGGTACGCAGGCGGCGTGAAGAAAGCTTCCATGCGCTCGTATTCTTCATCGGGGATGGTCGCGGGACCGCCCTTCACACACGACCATTCCTCTTCGACCTGCGCGGTGAACACCGCAGGCGTGAGGTCGCGCACGAGGACCTTGATGCGCGACTTGTAGAGATTGTCGCGGCGGCCGTGACGGTTGTAGACGCGCAGGATCGCGTCGAGATAGTTGAGCAGCTCGGCGCGCGGCAGCCATTCGCGAATCACGTGGCCGATCATCGGCGTGCGACCGAGACCGCCGCCTGCGAGGATGCGAAAGCCGAGTTCACCCTCTGGATCACGCAATGCGTGTATGCCGATGTCGTGAACGCGAGTCGCAGCGCGATCTTCGACCGCGCCATTGATCGCGATCTTGAACTTGCGCGGCAGGAAGGCGAACTCGGGATGAAAGGTCGACCACTGCCTGACGATCTCGCACACCGCGCGTGAATCGACGAGTTCATCGTGTGCGACGCCGGCGAACTGATCGGTGGTGGTATTGCGTATGCAATTGCCGCTCGTCTGGATCGCGTGCATCTGGACCGACGCGAGCTCAGCGAGTATGTCGGGCACGGACTCGAGCACGGGCCAGTTGAACTGGATGTTCTGGCGCGTGCTGAAGTGGCCGTACCCGCGGTCGTACTTGCGCGCGATTTCGGCCAGCTTGCGCAACTGGCGAGTCGCGAGGAATCCATACGGAATCGCGACGCGCAGCATCGGCGCAAGCCGCTGGATGTAGAGGCCGTTCTGCAGGCGAAGCGGGCGAAATTCGTCTTCGCTCAGTTGCCCGGCGAGGAAGCGGCGCGTCTGGTCGCGAAACTGCGCGACGCGTTGGTCGACCATCGCCTGATCGTAGGAGTCGTAGCGGTACATGCCGACGATTCTATGCGGCGGCGCACTAAATTCGAACGACTATTGCGTCGTGACTACATTACGAATATTTATTTGGCAGGCGCCACAGGCTCGGCCCCCGCGTCCGGTCGAGACGCGTAATACGACGCGATTGCCGCCATCTCGGACCCGGTCATCTGCCGCGCGACGTTTCGCATCTGGCCATTGATGTCGTTGCGCCGCACGCCTTTCGCGAAGTTTTCGAGTTGCGTCTTCACGTAGAGCTGCGGCGTTCCGGCGAGCCATGGACTGCCGGTCTTGTGGGCTATGCCCCCGTGGCATGTGGCACAAGGCGCGATGTTGCGTATCGGGTCGCCCACCATGATCAACGACGGAACCGCGTCGTCGTTGCCGATCGGAGCATTCGCCCGTGGCAGAAACGCGTAGTACGCAGCAAGGTCGCGCATGTCGCGCTCGGTCAGGCCTTTGACCAGCGCCTCCATCACCACGCTCTGGCGCTGCCCACCCTTGAAGTCGCGCAGTTGCTTGTAGATCACTTCCGGATACTGCCCGGCGAGATTAGGTGACTCGGCTTCGCTCATGCCGCGCGCGCCGTGACATGCGGTGCATTGCATCGCAAGCGTTGCGCCGCGGCCAATCCCGACCGCATCGGCGCGTTGCAGAAAGTCGGGGGTGAGAACGACTTCTGTCGATACGCGAGAGAGCGGTGCGGCCGGTCCCTGGTACCAACGGGTCGGGACACCGGCTGCGCGGCAGATCATCGCCCACAGGCCACCGGCCGCCAGATCCTTGTGGACCGAGGGCAGCCAGACGAATCCGATCAAGAGCGAGGCCAGCACCACGACGAGCACGCTGCCCACGCTCCATGTGAACCATGGATTACGCCAGGAGAAGAGTGGTTCGCGATTCATCGGGTATCTCCGATGGGCACGGCCGGCACCGAGCTTTCCGGAGTCGCGATCAACTGCGCGATCGGGTAGCCGTAGTTGGTGATTGTCAGGCCGATCATCAACGCAAGCCACAGCGCAAAACCGTTCAGCGCGACCGGCACGTGGACGGGCTGATGCACGGCGCTTGCAAAGCGGAAAGGCGCGGGCGTCGTCTTCGGCGAACGATGGGCGCGAAAGATGATCCAGATGAACAAGAGCGCCGAGACCGCCAGGATCGCGCCGCCGATCACCGACACGATCACGCCCCAGGCTTGAGGATGGATGTGCGGGTTGCTGTAGTCGTAGTAAGCCATGCGCCGCGGCATGCCGAGCAGTCCGACCAGATGCCAGGGAACGGTCAACACCATCATGCCGATGAACCACAGCCAGAGCTGCGTGCGCATCAGCGCTTGCGGGAGCGCCGCGCATTGCGTGAGCTGCGGCCACAACTCGTAGGCGACCACGAAATACATGATGACGATCGCGCCGGCGAAGATCAGATGGAAGTGGCCCGTCACCCACTGCGTGTTGTGGATGGTCTCGTTCATCTGCATGCTCATGTTGATGAGCCCGCCCGCGCCGCCGAAGCCCAGCATGATGAACGAGAAGGTCACCGCCAGCATCGTCGGGTTCTTCCAGGGCAATGCCTTGACCCAACCGAACGCGCCCTTGCCGCCGCGCAACCGCGCGGCAATCTCGACCGAGGCGACGATCGTGAACACCGTCAGCAGGGTCGGCACCGCGACCATCGCGGTGAACACCGAATGCACGAACTTGAATCCGGCCCCCACCTGCGGGTCGGCGAACAAATGGTGTATGCCGATCGGCATCGAGAAGACGAGGAAGAGCACGAAGGCCACGCGTCCCATCGTATCGCTGTAGAGCCGCCCGCCGATCGCGCGCGGCACCAGCGTGTAGAACGCGATGTAAGCCGGCATCAACCAGAAATAGACGATGGCGTGCAAGGTCCACGAGAAGAACACGCGGGCCAGGCCGGCGTCGATGGTGGTCTTCCAACCGAAGGCCACCGGCAGGATCAGGAAGATGATCTCGATCGCCGCGCCCACGGCCGTCCAGCCCCAGAGATAGGCCCCCGCGACGTTGCCGAACATCGCCAGCGGGACGGGCTTGCCCTGATGCTCCTTCTTCCAGCGATACAGGTTGATCGACATCAACGCGACCCAGATCCACGAGCCGACCACCACCAGCACCACGCCGAGATAATAGAAAACGTTGCCGACCATCGGCGGATAAAAAGTGTAGAGCAACGACGCCTTGCCCAACGCCATCGGCACTGCGGCCATGACCGTGCCGACGATCACCAGCCAGAAACCGGCCCACGCCCACTTCAGGCCGATCAACGCGCGGCCCAGTGAGATCTCGGTGATCGCATAGCCGAAGCCCATTGCGATCAGGGTCGGGAACACGTACCCCATCACGGTGCCGTGCGCTGTGACCGAGCGGTAATAAAGCTCGGGGTTGCCGATCCACGCGGAGAGCGGACTGCGCACGAACATCTGCCATTCGCCGAGCAGGATGGCGATCGCGAAGGCGCCGAAGGCGACCCAGAAATGAGCGAGGACCAGCTTCCTACTCAGCAACACAGCTCAGCCTCCGACTCTTGGTCGCCTGTGCCAGGAACTCGTTGCGCTCGAGCACCCGCACCTTGGCCCACATGCCTTCATGGCCGGTGCCGCAGAATTCGTGGCAGGGCATCAACTGTTCGCCGGGTTGGTGGAAGGTCGTCGTGAAGGTCGCGATGAAGCCGGGAACCAGCATCGTGTTGACGTTGGTCTTGCCGATGATGAAGCCGTGGATCACATCCGAGCTGGTACCGCGAAACGTGACAGGCATGTCGGCAGGCACCACGATGCATTGAGGCGTGAACGAGTACTGCTGGCCGATCAGGCGCACGACGACACGGCCATTGTCTTCCAACACGGTGCCGAGGTTGCTTTCGACGAACTCGCCCGAGAGGTGAAGGGTGCGCGGGTCGATCGTCTCGACGCGCGACGGCGGCATCGCAGCCCAGTGCAGCGCGGTGAATATCATCACCAGAAGCAGCAGTGCGACGATCAACCCGACGACGACGACCCAGCGCTTTTCGACGCGCGCGGCAATCGCGCCGGGGTCGTCGGCCGCTGTGGAAGGTGAGGAAGAAACCATCGGCTGTTATTGCAGGATGCCGCGCGGCAGATAGATGAACAGGTAGAAGCCGATGACGATCGCCACGACAATCAAGGTCGCAACACCGGCCACGGCGACCGCCCCCATCGCGCCCTCACGCACGACGGTGTCGATCGCTCCTTGGTCCAAGTCGTCGCCAACGTCTGCGTGCTCCAGGGGCTGTGCCATCGAAGGCTCCACAAGGCGATGGTTCAATTCAACGTGGCCGAACGGATCTCGTTGGCCTGCTTCGGAGTGACCGGCAGTCCGCGGTTATTCCACGACACGCGGATATAGGTCACCACCGCCGCCACTTCCTGGTCGCTCAGCAAGTGAGCGAACGGCGGCATGCCGTAAGGCTGCGGATTCTTGCGGGTACCGGGCGCATAGCCGCCGTTGAGCACCATGCGGATCGGATTGACCGGCGACTCCATCGAAGTCGACTGATTGTTGGCCAGCGGCGGATAGGCAGGCGGCGCGCCCTTCCCGTCTTCGCCGTGGCACATCGCGCACTGTCCAGCGTAGACCTTGCGGCCGAGTTCGAGCACGCGCGGCTGCACCAGTTGCGCGACGTTGGGTCCTTCGACGCTGGTCTCGTCGGACGTGAGCGCCTTCAGATAGACGGCCATGGCGCGCGCATCTTCGTCGCTCATGTACTGCAGGCTGTTGTAGACCACCTCGGCCATCGGCCCGTACACGGTGGCACGATGCGAGACGCCGCGTTGAAGCAGGTCGACGATGTCCTCGATCTTCCAATCGCCCAGGCCCGCTTCACGGTTCGACGTGAGCGAGGGCGCGTACCAGTTCTGATTCGGAATCATCCCGCCCTGAAAGGCCTTCGATTCGCTCGACCCGCCCAGCGCGTTGATCGCCGTATGGCACAGCGAGCAGTGTCCCAAGCCCTGAACCAGATAGGCGCCGCGGTTCCACTCCGCCGTCCGCCGAGCATCAGGCTGGTACTCGCCCTCCGCGAAATAGAGCGCGCGCCAACCGATCAGCAATTGCCGCTTGTTGTATGGAAAGCGCAGCTCGTGGGCACGATTGGCCTGGCGCACCGGAGGCGTCGACATCAGATAAGCGTAGATCGCATCCGAGTCCGCGCGCGTGACCTTGGTGTAGGCGGCGAACGGCATGGCCGGATAGAGCAGGGTGCCGTCCTTCGAGCGACCCTGGTGCATGGTCTTGTAGAAGTCGTCGGCGCTCCACTTGCCGATGCCGGTCAAGTCGTCGGGCGTGATGTTGGGTACGTAGAGGTTGCCGAAGGGCGTAGGCATCGCGCGGCCTCCCGCGAATACTTTGCCGTTGGGGTCGGTGTGGCAAGCGACGCAGTCGCCTGCCCGCGCAAGATATTCGCCCTTCTTGATGACGTCGGTCGTGCTCTGTGCAACGCTGGCCGTCGAGAAGACGAAGAGGGCTGCGGAGAACACACCGAGGATGCTTTGTCGCTGCATGACTCTCATGCGCGGCTCTCGCTACGATTGACTGCCGCAGGCCAGCGGCGTGCGCATGGCGCCGCGAGGTATCGGCGACGGATCAGCCGGCGCCGGGCGCGAGGCGAGCCAGGCCGAGACGTTCGCGATGTCGCTGTCGGTCAGGCGGCTGGCCACGCGTTGCATGCAGTCGGGCGACGCGGCATGACGTTCTTTGGATCGCCAACGCGTCAACTGCGCCGTCAGGTAGTTGCCTCGCAGCCCCACCAGCGCCGGGATGCCGGGCTCCATGCCGGTCAGCGCCGCACCATGGCAAGCCACGCAAGCCGGGATTTGTCGGGCCGCATCGCCCTGCATCGCCAACTGCGCGCCACGCTCCAGCGCGGCCGGCGCGAGCTTCGATGTGACGGTCGGAAAGTAAGGGGGCCGCTCCTTCGAGAAGTGCTCGGCGAGCTCGTGCAGATAGGCATCGGGAAGATAAGCGACCAGGTAGTTCATCGGCGCGTACTTGCGCGTGCCGTCGCGAAAAGCCACCAATTGATTATAGAGATAGCCGGCAGGTTTACCGGCCAGTCGCGGAAAGTAGTCGTCGCGCGTCCCCTGCCCCTGCTGGCCGTGGCAGGTCGCGCAACCCTGCGCGCGGGCTTCGATCGAGTCGAGCACCTTGAAGGCCGGAGTCGCGGCATCGTCGGCGTGCGTCGCCCACGGCGCCATCAGCATGACCGCGGCGACAGCCAAATACCAGCGGCTCTGCGCGAGCGGGTGCGTTGATTTTTTGTTTGGCACTTGCGTCTGTTTGTCGACTGCGAATGACATCCCATCGAGACATCCTATCGACCATCGATCCATGCGACTGCGGCGATCAGAAAAGATTCCCTGAGAGCAGCGCCCATGCATGACGGGCGATCTGCATGTCTTCCTGAGAGGCGAGCACCTGCACCAAGCAGCGTGATGCCGAATCGCTGACGGGATTGCGTGCGGATCGGTTCCCAGCGTGGTCGAGGCTGACGCCGATCCAGGACAAGCCGCCGCAGATCGCGGCGCGTACCTCGGCGTCATTTTCTCCAATGCCGCCGGTGAAAACGATCAGGTCGACTCCATCGAGCGCGGCGATCATGCCCGCCACCTGCTTGCGTACCGAGTAGCAGAACATTTGAATGGCGAGTCGTGCGTCGGCGTTCGATCCAGCGGCTTCATGCAGACGCCGCATGTCGCTGCCCACTCCGGAGATCCCTGAAAGGCCGGAACGATGATCGACCAGTTCTTCGATCATGGCCGCATCGAACTTCTTCTCGCGCATCAGATAAACCAGAACGCCTGGATCGAGATCGCCGCTGCGCGTACCCATCATCACCCCACCGGTCGGGGTCAACCCCATGCTGGTGTCGATCGATTTGCCGTCCTTGACCGCGGTGACGCTGGCCCCGTTGCCGAGATGGGCGATGACCAGCCGGTCCGGCAGATCGTCCGCGAGTTGATCAACGATCGATTCGCACGAAAGGCCGTGAAACCCGTAGCGTTGGATACCCTCCGACTGCAATTGCCTGGAGATCGGAAGAACACGCGCGACCTCAGGCAGTCCCGCGTGAAAGGTGGTGTCGAAACACGCCACCTGCGCGATTGCGGGGAAATGCTCCTGCGCAAAGCGGATCACCGACAGCGCCGACGCTGTGTGCAGAGGCGCGAATGGCGCCGCAGCTTCCAGTTGCCTCGAGACCGAATCATCGATGACGCAATGCTGCCGGAGCTTCGGTCCTCCGTGCACGATGCGATGTCCGATGGCGCCTGGTGCCGGCATATTGGACTCGGCGACAAGTTTCGCGATGCGGGTAACCGCCTTCCTCTGCGTGGGCAGAGAAACCGCCTCGCAGAGCAATTCGTTCTGACGCGAATCACACGCGGAGAAATTTCCTTTGCTGCCGCCGATGGACTCTGCCTCGCCCGAGAGCAGCGTTTCTGTTCGCGAAGAGCCGACGCGGTACAAGCCAAACTTGAGCGAGGAGGAGCCGCTGTTGAACGCGAGCACGATCAGCTCGGCTTGAGCATCGGTCCCGTCGGTTCCCCTTGAAACCGTCGCGCTCACGAATGCCAACGCCAGTCGCGAACCTCGGGCATGTCGTCGCCATGCTCGCCGATATAGAGCTTGTGACGCTCCATGGTCGTCCAGTAACGCGCGGTCGCCTTCTCCACCTGACCGCTGAGCCGTGGAATTCGCTTGATCGCATCGAGCGCCAGTTGATAGCGGTCGAGATTGTTGAGCACCACCATGTCGAATGGCGTCGTGGTGGTGCCTTCCTCCTTGTAGCCGCGCACATGAATATTGTCGTGATTGCGCCGGCGATAAGTCAGTTTGTGAATCATCGCGGGATAGCCGTGAAAGGCGAAGATCACCGGCTTGTCCGCAGTGAACAGTTCGTCGAATTCGTGATCTTCAAGGCCATGCGGATGCTCCGACTGGGGCTGCAACACCATCAAGTCCACCACGTTGACGACTCGCACGCGGATGTCTGGAACATACGCGCGCAAGAGCGTGACGGCCGCAAGTGTCTCGAGCGTCGGCACATCGCCCGCACACGCCATGACCACATCGGGATCATCGGCATCGTTGCTGGCCCATTGCCATATCCCTGCGCCGACGGTGCAATGGCGAACGGCCGAATCGATGTCGAGCCACTGCCACTCCGGTTGCTTGCCGGCGATGATCAGGTTGATGTAGTTGCGGCTGCGCAGGCAGTGATCCGCAACCGACAGCAGACAGTTTGCGTCGGGCGGAAGATAGATCCGAACCACATCGGATTTCTTGCTCGCGACATGATCGATGAAGCCGGGATCCTGATGGGAAAAGCCGTTGTGATCCTGCCGCCAGACATGCGACGTCAGCAGGTAATTCAATGATGCGATCGGATTGCGCCACGGAATTTTTCGGGTCACCTTCAGCCATTTGGCATGCTGATTGAACATCGAATCGATGATGTGGATGAAGGCTTCGTAGCAGGAGAAAAGGCCGTGGCGTCCGGTGAGAAGGTATCCCTCGAGCCAGCCTTCGCATAAATGCTCACTCAGCACTTCCATGACGCGACCGTTGGCGCTCAGATTGATGTCGACCTCTTCAACCTCGCCCATCCATTGCTTGCCGGAGACTTCGTAGACGGCCTCCAACCGGTTGGATGCGGTTTCGTCCGGACCAAAGATTCGAAAATTGTTTTTTCCGAGATTGAGACTCATCACGTCGCGCAAAAATTTCCCGAGGACGCGCGTCGCCTCAGCCTCGACACTGCCGGGACTCGGCACAGTCACCGCGTGATCGTGAAAGTGCGGCATCGATAGAGGCTTCAACAGTTCACCGCCATTGGCGTGTGGATTGGAGCCCATGCGACGATGACCCGTCGGAGCGAGCGCAGCGAACTCCTCGCGAAACTTGCCTCGCTCATCGAACAATTCGTGCGCGCGATAGCTCTTCAGCCAGTCTTCAAGCTGCGTCAGATGTTCGGGGTTCTTGAAATCCGCGATCGGAACCTGGTGCGCGCGCCAAGTCCCCTCGACCGGCTTGCCGTCCACGAATTTCGGTCCTGTCCAACCTTTGGGTGTGCGAAAGATGATCATCGGCCAGCGCGGACGCTCTGGCGTTTCGGTTTCATCGAGCGATCGGGCTGTGCTTTGAATCTGGCGAATCTGCGCAAGTATCTTGTCGAGCGTCTGCGCGAGACATTGATGCACGAGCGGAGGATCGTCACCCTCGACGAAATACGGCTCGTAGCCGTAACCGCACATCAGCTCGGTCAGTTCCTGACGGCCGATGCGGGCCAGCACCGTCGGATTGGCGATCTTGAAACCGTTCAGATGCAGGATCGGAAGCACCGCGCCGTCGCGCGCGGGGTTCAGGAATTTGTTGGAGTGCCAACTCGCCGCCAGCGCACCCGTTTCCGCCTCGCCGTCGCCGATGACACAGGCGACAATCAGACCCGGATTGTCGAAAGCGGCGCCGTAGGCATGGGCCAATGAATAGCCCAGTTCCCCGCCTTCGTGAATCGACCCCGGCGTTTCTGGCGAAACATGACTGGGAATGCCATAAGGCCAGGAGAACTGCCGAAAGAGTCGTTGCAATCCGTGCTTGCTTTGCTCGATCGCCGGATAGTGTTCCGTGTAAGACCCTTCCAGATAGGTCTGCGCCACGATGCCCGGTCCCCCATGACCGGGACCGATCACGTACATCATGTTCAGATCGTTCTCTTTGATCAGCCGGTTGAGATGGACATAGAGAAAATTAAGTCCCGGCGTCGTTCCCCAATGCCCCAGCAGACGAGGCTTGACATGTTCGAGCTTGAGCGGAGATTCAAGCAGTGGATTGTCTTGCAGGTAGATCTGCCCGACCGAGAGGTAATTCGCTGCGCGCCAATAGGCGTGCATTTTCCGCAGGAGGTCGGGGGACATGGGATCGGACATCAAGTGCCTCCGAGATTGATGGGTGCTGCCTCCCCGTCGGAGCGGCGAATGCATTTGCGGTGCGACCCGTGTGACGAGGGGGCTTTCAGCCGACGAACCAATTCGATGAATGCCGAATCGGGTAGCAGTAGACCCCGCCGCTATTGATTGGTTTGCGCACACGCCTCTCTTGGCTGAATGAATAGTTGGTGAAGGCACTGCAGACCATGCACGTGGGCCCCGCGCGTCGGTACCATTGACGTCTGCGCGTCAGCCCGGGCGGCTCGGCGCAGGAACAAGAATGCAGCCGCCCTGCAAACGGGAGACCAACCAATGAACCCACCGAGGCTCAAGACCGCCCTCGACGCGGTGCTCGATCAGACTGTGCATCGCCACGGCGGCGCACCCGGTGTCGTGGCAATGGCCACCGATCGCCAAGACAATTTCTACGAAGGCGCAGCCGGCACGCGCGAGCTAGGCCAGGACCACCCCATGAACACGGACGCGGTATTCGCCATCTTCTCGACCACCAAGGCCCTGGCGGGCACCTGCATCATGCAACTCGTCGAAGAAGGGAAGATCGAGCTGTCCGACCCCGCCAGGAAATACGCACCCGAGATTGCCGAACTGAAGGTACTGGATGGCTTCGATGCGAACGGCCAGCCGCGCACGCGCCCGCCCAGGCGCGACATTACCGTCAACGACCTGATGCTCCACACCTCGGGTTTGTGCTACGAGTTCTTCAGCCATGACGACCTCAAATACCGCACCGCGAAGAACATCCCCACCGTCGTCTCCTGCACGTTCGATTCGATTCGCACGGTGCTGCTGCACGACCCGGGAGAGCGCTGGACCTATGGGGTCAACATCGACTGGCTGGGCCGCATTGTCGAGCAGCAGCGCGGCAAACGGCTGGGCGAAGTGATGAAGGAGCGCATCTTCGAGCCGCTCGGCATGCAGGACATCGCGTTCACGATGAACGAGTCGATGAAGGCGCGTCGCGTCACCATCCATGACCGCGCTGCCGACGGCAAGCTCACACCGCTGCCCGATCTGGTTCTGCCGCAGCCACCGCCCATGGACTGCGGGGGACATGGCCTGTATGCCACGGTGGGCGAGTACATGAAGTTCATCCGGATGGTGCTCAACGACGGCATGGGACCGAACGGCCGGGTGCTCAAGGCCGAGACGGTGGCGTTGATGAGCGATGACGGGTTGTCCGCGATGGGTTTGTCGTCCGGTGGTTGGTCGACCTCGATTCCCTCGCTCTCCAACGACGGCGAGTTCTTCCCCGGCGTCGAAAAGGGCTGGTCCTACACCTTCATGACCAACCGCGAGCGCACTCCATCGGGTCGCCCGGCCGGCTCGCTGATGTGGGCAGGCCTGGCCAATTGTTTCTACTGGATCGACCGGCAAAGCGGCATCGGCGGCTACTGGGCGACGCAGATCCTGCCCTTCCAGGACTGCGCTTCTTATCCCGGCTTTGTCGATTTCGAGACGGCCGTTTACCATCACAGGCCAGGGTAAGCCGTCGGGCGCGCCTGAAAACCGATTCAGGCGCGGCCGCCGCAGCGGCATTCGACTTCAGATTCCTTGAACTCCATATCCAGCCAAGACCAGAACGGATATCTTCAAGCAGCTTGGCGATATTCATCAAGGAGAAACATATGGCGGAAACAGATGACGAAAACAACACTTCATTCCTGGAGATCGCCAAAGTATCGTCAGCTTTTATATCGACTGTATTAATAGCGTGTGCGAGTATCTTTGTGACAACGCAATACAACTCCAAGCAACTCGAGATTGCCCAGATCAAGGAGATTTCCACTCTCATACCAAAGCTTGGTTCTACCAACGAGAGCGAGCGCCAATTCAGTGCAATCGCACTGGGTCTTTATGGCAAGGGAGCCATTCCCGCTCTGATAGCGATTTTGGACGATAACGATCAAGCCGTGAGAAATGCAGCCGCCAAGTCGATCGAGATTATCGGAGATGTCGCAATTCCCTCTCTGGAACGTACTTTTCTCGACAAAAGGAACAGCACAAATCTCCGGGCAATGTCGCTATGGACTCTGGGGGCAATGAAGGCGCCAAGCGGACTTGCATTGGCCAAGGCATCCTTGTCGAGTCCCTTGGAGAACCCCATTATCCGGAAGGATGCGGCCACTGCATTGGGATTCATAAAAGACAGCAGCAGCACTGATTTTACTATTGAAAGTCCTCGATCATTTCAAAGACAACGACAGCACCCTGACGCTGAACGTGGTATGGGCTTTGGGTGAAATTGCGTCTCCTTCGACCAGCGGAAGTCTCGTCCCTCTATTGTCCAGCCCGGACGAAAGTCTGCGTCTTCAGACCGTCTGGGCCTTGTCGAAATTCAAGGGCGCCGACATAGCGGCCAAGATTGCGGAAGTGATGGAAAAAGATTCCAGCGAAAAGGTCAGAGCAGCCGCCAAGCTGGCGCTCGAGTGGCAAAAACGTATTGAGTGATGGCTCGATATGCGAGTGGTTCTTGAGCTTCAGGAACTTGCATTGATGGGGTGGCTGATGGGACTCGAACCCACGACAACCGGGATCACAACCCGGGACTCTACCAACTGAGCTACAGCCACCACTAGAAGCGCTGAAGGTGAAACGCCGATGCAGCATCGGCGGGAGGCCGGAGCATCCTGGTCTGCCCGGCGGGACTCGAACCCACAACCCCCGGCTTAGAAGGCCGGTGCTCTATCCGGTTGAGCTACGGGCAGTGCTGTGGGCGCCGAATCATTGCCGACGCGCGGCAGATGACATGTTGGTCGGGGTGGAGAGATTTGAACTCCCGACATCCTGGTCCCAAACCAGGCGCGCTACCAGGCTACGCTACACCCCGAAGAAGCCGCGCATGATAGCTTGTCGCGCCATCCACGGTCAATGAAGCGTCCATGCCGCGCGCGCATCGCGTGTCACTGTGCCATATCGAGGAGGCTTCGCGCACTATCGACCCGGGTCATGTGGGCCTCGTGCTCGAGCCTTCAGGTGCCGCCGGTGTTGCTGCAATGCTGTCCCATGCCGGGCGATTTCGCGGCCGTACCGTTGCGACGGTGCTCTGCGGCGGCAATCTCACACTCGAACAGATGGAACTTTGGCTCGCATGACCGCCGTCGCATAGCCGCTCCTGACGGGTGCGTTAGTCGCCGTTCGCCTTCTAACCGAATCGCCCGGTGATGTAGTCCTCGGTCTGTTTCATCGACGGCTTGATGAAGATCTGATCGGTCTTGCCGAACTCGATCAACTCGCCGAGGTACATGTAAGCCGTCAGGTCCGAGCAACGCGCGGCCTGCTGCATGTTGTGCGTGACCATCACGACCGTGTAGTCGGCCTTGAGTTCGTCGATCAACTCCTCGATCTTGGCCGTCGAGATCGGATCGAGCGCGGAACAGGGCTCGTCGAGCAACAGGATCTCGGGCTTGATCGCGATTCCGCGCGCGATGCACAGGCGCTGCTGCTGGCCACCCGAGAGGCCGTTGCCGCTCTGACCGAGCTTGTTCTTCACTTCGTTCCAGAGCGCCGCTTTGCTCAACGCCCATTCGACGCGCTCATCCATCTCGCCCTTCGACAGGTTCTCGAAAAGCTTGACGCCGAACGCGACGTTTTCGTAGATCGACATCGGGAACGGCGTCGGTTTCTGGAACACCATGCCGATCTTGGCGCGAATCAGTGCGACGTTGGTTTGCGTGGACAGCAGATTTTCTCCATCGAGATTGATTTCGCCTTCGGCCCGCTGTTCCGGGTAGAGCTCGAACATGCGGTTGAAGGTGCGAAGCAGCGTCGACTTGCCGCATCCCGACGGGCCGATGAAAGCGGTCACCTTGTTTTCGGGAATCTCGAGCGAGATATTTTTCAATGCATGAAATTTTCCATAATAAAAATTCAGATCCTTGACGCGAATCTTGGGATTTTCGATATGTCGAAACGATGCGGTTGCCATGCTCGTCAATTCTTTTGCGAGAAGAAGGTGCGCGCCAGAATATTGACGCCGAGAACGCCCATCGTGATCAGGAACACGCCGGCCCACGCGAGTTCCTGCCAATTCCTGAAGGGGCTCATCGCGAACTTGAAGATCGTGACGGGAAGGTTGGCCATCGGCTGGCCGAGGTCGAGCGACCAGAATTGATTCGAGAGCGCCGTGAACAAGAGCGGCGCCGTCTCGCCAGCGATGCGCGCTACCGCGAGCAGGATGCCGGTCACGACACCGGCTCTCGCTGCCTTCAACGTGATCTTCGAAATCACCTTCCATCGCGGCGTGCCCAGCGCGAATGCGGCTTCGCGCAAGGTGTTCGGAATCAGCCTGAGCATGTTCTCGGTCGTGCGAACCACAACGGGGATCACGATCAGCGCCAGCGCGACGACGCCCGCCATGCCCGAGAAGCTCTTGCTGTGCGCGACATAGATCGCATAGACGAAGAGGCCGATCACGATCGACGGCGCGGACAGGAGGATGTCGTTGATGAAACGCGTGAGCGAGGCAAGGATGCCGTTGCCGCCGTATTCGGCCAGATAGATGCCTGCGAGAACGCCGATCGGTGTGCCGATCAAGGTCGCGAAGGTCACCATGATCAGCGAACCCACGATCGCATTCGCGAGCCCGCCGCCGTCGGTGTTCGGTGACGGCGTCATCTGCGTGAAGAGGTTGACCGACAAGCCGCCGATTCCAAGCGACACCGTTGTGAAGAGGATCCAGATCAGCCAGAACAGGCCGAAAGCCATCGCGGCCATCGAGAGCGTGAGCGCCACATTGTTGATCAGGCGGCGCCGTCGGAACACGTCGTTGCGGTTCGATTTTTCCGCAACTGCATCGGTCATGATTTGGTCCCTTCGTTGGCCTGCAGGCGCAAGAGCAGCAGCTTTGATGCTGCCAGAACGATGAATGTGATCACGAAAAGGACCAGACCCAGTTCGATCAACGCAGCCGTGTGAAGACCCGGCGCCGCTTCGGCAAACTCATTGGCGAGCGCCGAAGTGATCGAATTGCCCGAAGAAAAAAGCGAGATGTCGTTCAGCAAGTTGGTGTTGCCGATGACGAAGGTCACGGCCATCGTCTCGCCCAGCGCTCGGCCCAATCCCAGCATGATGCCGCCGATCACGCCCGCGCGCGTGTACGGCAACACGACCTTCCAAACGACTTCCCATGTGGTGCCGCCGAGTCCATAGACCGATTCCTTGAGCATGGGCGGAGTGACTTCAAAGACGTCGCGCATCACCGATGCGATAAAGGGAATGACCATGATCGCCAGAATGATGCCCGCGCACAAAAGGCCGATGCCGATCGGCGCGCCCTGAAACAGCTTGCCGATCACCGGGACCTTTCCAAGCGTGGCGCCGAGCGGGGCTTCGATCCACTTCGCGAAGACCGGTGAAAACACGAGCAAGCCCCACATGCCGTAAACGATCGACGGTATCGCTGCGAGCAGTTCGATTGCCGTGCCCAGGGGCCGACGCAACCACGCCGGCGAGAGTTCAGTCAGAAACAATGCGATGCCGAAACTGACCGGCACAGCGATGATCAAGGCGATGAACGATGTGACGAGCGTGCCGTAGATCGGCACCAGCGCGCCGAACTTCTCTGCCGGTGGATCCCACTCGGCCTCGGTCAGAAAAGAGAATCCGAACTTCTGGATCGACGGCCACGAACTGATGAATAGCGAGACGATGATGCCCGCCATGACGACGAGCGTAAGAACGGCCGCGAGGCGCGTCAGGTTGAAGAAGATCGTATCGCCTAGCGCACTCTGCGATTTCACGGCACGTTCCGGGTCGGGCTGCCGGCTTGTGGCCTGCGGCAAGGTCAGTGTGAATGCAGTGTCCATGCCGCCCCCTTGGTCGAACGATCGCGAACAATCGGCGAATCTCGGCGAACGATCGACAAGCAAGCGGCGAGCGCCCGGTTGTCCGATCCGCTCGCCGCGCATCCTACCGGAAATTACTTGACGATCGGCTTGCCCGAAGCGTCCTTGAGTTCACGCGCCCAAGTGGCGTGGATCGATGCGACCAGTGGCGCCGGCAGCGGAACATAGTCGAGGTCTTCTGCGAGCTTTCCGCCATTCTTGTACGACCAGTCGAAGAACTTCAGCACTTCGGCACCCTGCTCAGGCTTGTCCTGCGCCTTGTGCATGATGATGAAGGTCGATGCGGCGATCGGCCACGCGTCCTTGCCGGCTTGGTTGGTAAGAATCACGTAATACTGATTCTTCTCCCACTCGGCGCCGGCGGCCGCGGCCTGGAAGGTTGCATCGTCGGGCTGCACGAAGTTGCCCGATGCGTTCTGCATGCTCGCGTACGGCATCTTCGACTGCTTCGCATACGCGTACTCGACGTAGCCGATCGCTCCGTTGATGCGCTGGACCACGGCCGATACGCCCTCGTTGCCCTTGCCGCCCGTACCCACGGGCCAGTTGACCGTGGTGCCTTCACCGATCTTGGCCTTCCATTCGGCATTGACCTTCGACAGATAGTTGGTGAAGTTGAACGATGTACCCGACCCGTCGGCGCGACGCACGACCGCGATCGCGGTATCAGGCAACGTGAGCGAAGGGTTCAGGCTCTTGATCGCCGTGTCGTTCCACTTGGTGATCTTGCCGAGGAAAATATCGCCCAGCACCTGACCGTTCAAACGCAGCTTGCCGGGTTCGATGCCGGGCAGATTGAAGACTGGAACGATGCCGCCGATCACGGTGGGAAATTGCACGAGCCCCTTGGCCTGCAATTCTTCAGGCTTGAGCGGCGCATCCGACGCACCGAAGTCGACCGTCTTGGCTTCGATCTGCTTCATGCCGCCCGAGGAGCCGATCGACTGATAGTTGACGCGGTTGGTGGTGGCCTTGTTGTAGGCATCGGCCCACTTCGAATAAACCGGCGCGGGAAAGCTTGCGCCCGCGCCGGTGATGTCGGCAGCCTGCGCGCCGCCGACCGACAACAAGGCGGCAATGACAGCTTTGGAAACGAAATTCATGGAGGTCCTTGAAGGTGCGGAAATAGAGAACCGCGCCACATTGAGTCGTCTCGATGACAGTGTCATGACAGGCCCGCCGCCGTTCCTTCACCGCCTCGCGGTGTCAAGCGGCCACGGCGAGACTCGCAGCAAGACGTTCGGCCGCGCCGGTTGCGAGGGCTTCGGACTCGGCCTCCACCATCACTCTGAGCAGCGGCTCGGTGCCCGATGGCCTGATCAATATGCGGCCACTGCTTCCGAGATCGGCTGTCACCGACTCGCGCGCCTCGACCAGCGGCTTGTGGCGCTCCCAGTCGAAGCCCTTGGCGATCTTCACGTTGATCAGCCGCTGCGGATAGAGCCGCAGGTCGCCGGTCAACTCGGACAGCGTCCGGTCACTGCGGCGTACCGCCGATAGAACCTGCAATGCACTGACGATGCCGTCGCCGGTGGTGTGCTTGTCGAGACACAGCAGATGTCCCGAGCTCTCGCCTCCCCACAGCCAGCCGTTCGCGACCAGCATCTCGAGCACGTAGCGGTCGCCGACCTGGGCGCGTGCGAACGACACGCCGAGGTCGCCCAGCGCATTCTCGATCGCGAGGTTGGTCATCAGAGTGCCGACGACGCCCGATCGTTTGCCCTGCTCGACACCATCGCGTACGACGACGTACAGCAACTCGTCGCCGTTGTAGAGACGGCCTTCCGCATCGGTCATCAGCAGTCGATCGGCGTCGCCATCGAGAGCCACGCCCAGATCGGCGCGATGCATCCGCACCGCGGCCTGCAATGCATCCGGATGCGTGGCGCCGACACCTTCGTTGATGTTGAATCCATCGGGCGCGGCGCCGATCGCGATCACCTCGCCCCCGAGTTCGTGAAAGACATGCGGCGCGATTTCGTAGGCCGCGCCGTGGGCGCAGTCGACGACGATCTTCAGTCCCTTGAGATTGAGCTCGTTCGGAAACGTGCTCTTGCAGAATTCGATGTAGCGGCCGGCCGCATCGTCGATCCGCTTCGCCCTGCCGATCGCCTCGGACGGCGCGCAGGTCAAAGGCCGCTCGAGCAGGGACTCGATCTCGAGTTCGACCGCGTCGGGCAGCTTCGAGCCTTCGGCCGAGAAGAACTTGATCCCGTTGTCGTAGTAGGGATTGTGCGAGGCGCTGATCACGACCCCTGCGGACAATCGCAGCGCACGCGTCAGATAGGCGACTGCGGCGGTCGGTACGGGCCCGGTCAGTTGAACATTGACCCCTGCCGACGTGAAGCCGGCTTCGAGCGCGGCTTCGATCATGTAGCCCGACACGCGCGTGTCCTTGCCGATCAGCACCGTCGGCTTTCCGCCGATATCGCGGCGCTTGAATACCTGGCCCGCGGCATGGCCGAGACGAAGCATGAAGTCCGGAGTGATCGGCGCTTCGCCCACGCGACCGCGAACGCCGTCGGTTCCGAAATACTTTCTGCTCATGCGTTGCGCCCTTTGTTCTTGGAGCGCGGATGCTATCACCGCACCCGATGCTACCGCGTCGCAGTCCAGACCCTGATCGCATCGACGGTCGCGGCGACATCGTGAACGCGCACGATGCGCGCCCCGCGCTCGATGGCGACGAGCGCTGCGGCGAGACTGCCCGCGAGCCGCTCGTGTAGCGGACGGCCGGTGATCGTGCCGATCATGCCCTTGCGCGAGAGTCCCACGAGTATCGGAAAGCCCAGTGAGCCAAGCTCGGCCAGCCTGCGGAGCAAGGCAAGGTTGTGTTCGAACGTCTTTCCGAAACCGAAGCCGGGATCGATCACCACGCGGTCGCGCGCGACGTCATCGGCGATCAATGCGTCGGTTCGCGCACGAAGCGCATCGGCAACCTCGACGACGACGTCGTCATAGCTCGGCTGGACCTGCATGGTCTGTGGCATGCCCCGCATGTGCATCACGCAGAGCGCACAGTCGGAGGTCTTCACCGCTTCACGCGACGCCGCGCTCGCGAAGCCCGCGACATCGTTGATCATCGAAGCGCCGGCATCGAGAACGCGCGCCATCACGTCGGCCTTCATCGTGTCGATCGAGATCGGTACCGGCGCATCGCGCAGCGCCGCGAGTACCGGCATCAAGCGTGACGTCTCGACGTCTGCGGACACCGGCGGCGCTCCGGGCCGCGTCGATTCGGCGCCGATGTCGATGAGGTCCACGCCCTCTTCGATCAGCCGTTCGGCGTGTCGAATCGCAGCGTGCGCCTCATCGAACCGACCGCCATCCGAAAACGAATCCGGTGTGACGTTGACGACGCCCATCACGCGCGGCCGCGAAAGGTCGACAACGAAACGGCCGCATCGAAGCAGCAGCGGCGCGTCATTCATGCGATCGCCACAAAAAGAAAACGCCCGGACGAGCCGGGCGATTCGGGAAACACACGGATAGGTTCCTAGGCCGTGGCTGTCGCCGTGGGCGTCGTACCTGACCCCGGTGCGGGGTTCATCGGCACGGCGTTCGACGAACTGCTGGTCGGCTTCGGCGGGCGCGGCGGCTTGCCTTCGACGATGTCGTTGATCTGATCCGCATCGATGGTCTCCCATTCGAGCAGGGCCTTGGCCATCGCCTCGACCTTCTCGCGATTCTCAAGGATCAAGCGCTTGGCGAGCTGATATTGCTCATCGATGATGCGGCGAATCTCGCCATCGACCTTCTGCATCGTGGACTCGGACACGTTCTTGGTCGACGTGATCGAACGGCCGAGGAATACCTCGCCTTCGTTCTCGGCATAGATCATCGGCCCGAGCAGATCGCTCATGCCGTAGCGCGTGACCATGTTGCGCGCCATCTCGGTGGCGCGCTCGAAGTCGTTCGACGCGCCGGTGGTCATCTGATTCATGAACACCTCTTCGGCGATGCGACCGCCGAACAGCATCGAGATCTGCTGCAGGATGTAGTCGCGGTCGTACGAATACTTGTCCTTCTCGGGCAGCGACATGGTCACGCCCAAAGCGCGGCCACGCGGAATGATCGTGACTTTGTGGACCGGATCGCACTTGGGCAAGAGCTTGCCGAGGATCGCGTGACCCGACTCGTGATACGCCGTGTTGCGACGCTCTTCTTCGTCCATCACCATCGTGCGGCGCTCGGCGCCCATGACGATCTTGTCCTTGGCCTTCTCGAAGTCGATCATCTCGACGAGGCGGCCGGTGCGGCGCGCTGCGAACAGCGCGGCTTCGTTGACGAGATTGGCAAGGTCTGCGCCCGAGAAGCCCGGCGTGCCGCGCGCGATGATGTCGGCCTTCACGTCCTGCGCTATCGGAACCTTGCGCATGTGGACGTTGAGGATCTGTTCGCGACCGCGAATGTCGGGCAGCGGGACCACCACCTGACGGTCGAAGCGGCCCGGGCGCAAGAGCGCAGGGTCGAGCACGTCGGGCCGGTTGGTCGCAGCGATCACGATCACGCCGACACCAGTCTCGAAGCCGTCCATCTCGACCAACATCTGGTTCAAGGTCTGCTCGCGCTCGTCGTTGCCGCCGCCCAGACCCGCGCCGCGTTGACGGCCCACCGCATCGATTTCGTCGATGAAGATGATGCAGGGCGCATGCTTCTTCGCCGTCTCGAACATGTCGCGCACGCGCGCGGCGCCAACGCCGACGAACATCTCGACGAAGTCCGACCCCGAGATCGAGAAGAACGGAACCTTGGCTTCACCCGCGATCGCGCGCGCCAGCAAGGTCTTGCCGGTACCCGGCGAGCCGACCATCAAGACACCGCGCGGAATGCGGCCGCCGAGCTTCTGGAACTTGGATGGGTCGCGCAGGAAGTCGACGAGTTCCGACACCTCTTCCTTGGCCTCGTCGCAGCCGGCCACATCAGCGAAGCTCACCTGATTGGCGTTCTCGTCGAGCATCTTGGCTCGCGATTTGCCGAACGAGAATGCGCCCCCGCGCCCGCCTCCCTGCATCTGTCGCATGAAGAAGACCCACACGCCGATCAGCAGCAGCATCGGGAACCACGAGATGAACACCTGCATCAGGAAGGACTGCTCTTCTTCCTGCTTGCCCGAAACCTGCACGCCGTATTTCATCAGGTCGCCGACCATCCACAGGTCGCCGGGCGAGGCGATGCTGTACTTATTGCCTTCGACCGGGGTGACGTTCAGGTTGCGACCCTGAACCTCGACGCGCTTGATGCGGCCACTCTTGGCGTCTTCCATGAACTGCGAATAGCTGACCGGCTCGGCCACCTGGCGGCGCGTCTCGAATTGCTTGAAGACGACGAACAGCACCAGCGCGATGACCATCCAGATCGCAGCTTTGGATAACATGTTGTTCAAGTTCTTTCTCCTGCGGTGGCGAAGCAGCACTGCTGCCTCGCGGTCGGATAACTCGATGATTCTAGTCGCTATCGAAGCTTCTTCAAACCGCGGGCGAGAATGAAGGTTTCCGACGACTTGTCGCGCGAGGCTTTGGGCTTGCGCGGCGCGACCGTCACGAACTCCCGTTTGAGCGCTTCGATGATCTGGCTGTAGCCGCTTCCATGAAATGCTTTTACGAGCAACGCGCCGCGCGGTTTCAAATACCTGACAGCGAAATCGCTCGCCAGTTCGATGATATCGGCCATTCGCGCCGCATCGGCCGGTTCCACTCCCGACAGGTTGGGGGCCATGTCCGAAAGCACAAGGTCGATGCAACGTCCGTCGGGGGAGGCTTCGATGAGATCGGCAAAATTCGCTTCGAGTTGAGCGAGCACGGCCTCGTCACGAAAATCTCCCTGGATGAACTCGACATTTTCGATCGCCTCCATAGCCAGCAGATCGAGCGCGACGATGCGTCCCGAGATACCTGCGCCCTTCTTCAGTCGCTCGCGCGCGTACTGCGACCATGATCCCGGCACAGCACCCAGGTCGACGATCACGTCGCCGGGCTTGATCAGCCGGTCGCTCTCGTCGATCTCCTTCAGCTTGAAAGCCGCGCGCGCGCGATAGCCGTGCTTCTGCGCGAGCTTGACGTAGGGATCGTTGATATGGTCGTGCAACCACGACTGATTGGATTTGTTCTTCGCCATTGCTTGTTATGCTCGGTGCCCTCAAGCGCTTTACGAACTGGACATCATGCCGCACACCCTGACTCCCGCCGAACGCAAAGCGCTCAAGGCCCGGGCGCACGCGCTCGATCCCGTCGTCCTGATCGGCGATGCCGGCCTGACGCCGGCCGTGATGGCCGAAATCGATCGCGCACTCACGGCGCACGAACTCATCAAGGTCCGCGTCTTTGGCGACGACCGCGATGCGCGTCTGGCGATGCGCGATCGCATCGTTGAAGAACTTGCAGCCGAGCCGATTCAGGCGATCGGCAAATTGCTGGTGCTGTTTCGCGCGGCGCCGGTGATTGAATCAACGTCATTGCCTCGACCTGCCCGGACCCGCGCATCGGACAAGACCAAAGCGCGCGATGCGCGCCGACCGCCGAGCCGAATCTCGCCGCGCAAGCTGATCACACACCCACGTCCGCCGCGCACCGACCGCGTTCGTAAATCGGGACAGAAGTCGGCGAAGAAGCCGCATCAAGGTCGTTAAGACTCATCCCCGAACAAGACGGCTGGCCAGCAGTAGCCACGCAAGCGCCAGCGCAACGATCGCCAGCATCAAATGCATCGCGCCGCCTGCGCCATGCAGACTCGCGAACGACCACGGCCAACCCGCGCCATGACTCGCGATGGCCGGCGCGATCCAGAACAATTGTGCCGCCGCCACGATCAGCATCAGCGCGCCGAGAACAACCTCGATGCGGTAGCGAGTCGATTGCGCGAGCAACGTGACCGCGAGCGCGATGGCCGCAGCCGCGAGAGCGATCCAATACGCGCTCTCGAACGCTCGCCCCGCGATGCGACCCGCAAGCAAGCGATCATTGGGCATCGCGTCGAACAGCATGGGCGCTACGCGCGCGGAAAAAACAAGCGTTCCCAGCGCGACCGCGCAGAGGATCGCAGCGACTTGACGTGCGAGTGCCAAACGGGAAGATGCGCGAGTTCGCGTGACGTCAGAGAGCACTTGGCGATTCGGGCCGATCGCGCGGGACGAGCGACAGATAGTGTTCCAGCGCGTCTCCTGCAAGCGGCTTGACCATGACGCGCAGCGTATTCGTCCTTATTCCCATTTCGACTCCATCGCGCGTGCGGATCTGAACGAAATCGAGTGCCTCCCAAAAGCGCTCGGCCCGCGCATTCCCCTTCACCACGCCAAGCCGCAACCAAGTTGCGCCATTGGATGAAGCCCAGCTTTCGAGACCCCGGTAAAGCAACTGAGCTTCGCCGCTTCCATACCGCGAGGTTTCAACAATGAACAGGCCGATATGCCAAACATTCGGAGCGAGAAGATCGGAAATCACATTGGCGATTGCGACCAGGGCGCCCTTGATGCCCATGTAGCCTATGAGCCACTTCTTCGTGAAGCTCCAACCCGGCGGCGGTTCACCGTAAATCTCTTCATGAGCGTCATTCGGACCGGCAGGTTCACCATTCACCGCCATGAAATATTCCGGATTCGTCTCGAAGAAGCGCTGCAACTCCGGCTCGGTCTCGGACGTGAGTTCGATGGTGCGAAGACCGGGAATTGGAGAGGGAGGGCGTCTTGCGGATGGCATGACTGCGCTTTCACGTTCGAGTCCAGCGGCCACCGATAGCAGTCGATTGCAATGCGAGGCTAGGCATCACGACGAAACTCGGGACAACGACAACCGCGTCAGACGTAGCGGACAGACAGCACTTCGTACTCGCGAACGCCCGATGGCGCCTGCACCGCGGCGACATCGCCTTCGACCTTGCTGATCAGCGCACGCGCGATCGGACTCGACACCGAGATCTTGCCGACCTTGATGTCGGCTTCGTCGTCGCCCACGATCTGATAGGCGACCTTGGCGCCCGACTCAAGCTCCTCGAGCTCGACAGTCGCGCCGAACACGACCCGTCCCTCGGCGTCGAGCGTGGCCGGGTCGATCACGCGCGCGTTCGCGAGCTTGCCTTCGAGATCCCGGATGCGGCCCTCGATGAATCCCTGGCGGTCCTTGGCCGCGTCGTAATCGGCGTTCTCGGACAGGTCGCCATGCGCGCGCGCCTCGGCGATCGCGTTGACGATCGTCGGGCGCTCGATGGTCTTCAGGCGATGCAATTCTTCCTTCATCAATGCGGCGCCGCGGACGGTAATGGGTATGGTGCTCATGCGTTCAGTTTCAAAAATGAGAGAGGTCGCTGCCGGCAAGTCCGCCGACAGCGACCTCTGAAAAAATGGAGTTCGACCGCGTGCAGTTTATCAGGCGCATTCAGTCGCCGGCGAGCGAGCGATGCAGAGCTTGCAAATTGTGCACCGAGATCTCGTAACCCCGTTCGTGCATCAGGCGCATGCCTTCGACCGCGGCGAGCGCGCCCGCGATGGTGGTGTATTGCGTCACACGCATCGCGAGCGCGGTGGTGCGAATCGAACGTGAATCGGCAATCGCGTTGCGCTTCTCCTCGACGGTGTTGACGACGAAAGAAATATCGCCGTTCTTCAACATGTCGACGATATGCGGCCGTCCTTCGGCAACCTTGTTGACGCTCGCGCAAGGGATGCCCGAGGCTTCGATCGCAAGCGCCGTCCCGCGCGTGGCCGCGAGACCGAAGCCCATCGCGAAGAGACCGCGAGCGACCTCGACCGCCTTGGGTTTGTCCGCGTTCTTCACGCTGATGAAAACCTTGCCGGGCGGCTTGCCGTCGACCATGTGCGGTGAAGGCAGCCGCACGCCCGCGGCGACCTGCGACTTCACGAAGGCTTCACCGAAGGTCGCGCCGACTCCCATCACTTCGCCGGTCGATTTCATTTCGGGCCCGAGGATGGTATCGACGCCGGGAAACTTCACGAACGGAAAGACCGCTTCCTTGACCGAGTAGTAGCGCGGCTTCACTTCGTCTCCGATGCCCTGTTCGTCAAGCGATCGTCCGACCATGCAGCGCGCCGCGATCTTCGCAAGTTGCAGGCCGGTCGCCTTGGACACGTAAGGCACGGTGCGCGACGCACGCGGGTTGACTTCGAGCACATGGACCACGTCGTTCTGAATCGCGAACTGCACGTTCATCAGGCCGACCACGCCCAACGCGCGCGCCATGATCGCGGTCTGGCGCTTGAGTTCGTCAACCATCTCGTCGGACAACGAGAACGGCGGCAACGAACAAGCCGAGTCGCCCGAGTGGACGCCGGCTTGCTCGATGTGTTCCATCACGCCGCCGATGAAGACGCGCGCCGGTCTGTTGCCGCCATCGCCGCTGCCATCACATATCGCATCGACATCCACTTCGATCGCATCGTTGAGAAAGTGATCGAGCAACACCGGCGAGTCGTGCGATACCTTGATGGCCTCGCGCATGTAGCGCTCGAGATCGCGCTGCTCGTGAATGATCTCCATCGCGCGGCCACCCAGCACATAGCTCGGCCGGACCACGAGCGGATAGCCGATCTCCTCGGCGCGTTCGAGCGCCTGCTTCTCGCTCTTGGCGGTGCGGTTGGGCGGCTGCAGCAGACCGAGCCTGGTGATGAGCGTCTGGAATCGCTCGCGGTCCTCGGCCATGTCGATCGCATCGGGCGACGTTCCAATGATGGGAACCCCCGCCGCTTCAAGCGACTTGGCGAGCTTCAACGGTGTTTGCCCACCGTATTGCACGATCACGCCGTGCGGCTTTTCCTTCGCCACGATTTCAAGAACATCTTCGAGCGTGACCGGCTCGAAGTAGAGGCGGTCGCTGGTGTCGTAATCGGTCGAGACGGTTTCGGGATTGCAGTTGACCATGATGGTCTCGTAGCCGTCTTCCGACAGCGCGAGCGCCGCGTGCACACAGCAGTAGTCGAACTCGATGCCCTGCCCGATCCGGTTCGGTCCGCCGCCGAGCACCATGATCTTCTTGCGATCGGTTGGATCGGCTTCGCACTCTGCGTTGTCGAGTCCTTCATAAGTCGAGTAGAGATATGCGGTGCTGGTTGCGAACTCCGCTGCGCAGGTATCGACGCGTTTGAACACGGGACGAACGCCGTCCTTGATTCGTCGCTCGCGCACGCGCGCTTCGGTAGTCTTCATCAAATAAGCGAGGCGCCGATCGGAGAAGCCCTTGCGCTTCAACTGATACAGCGTCACGCGATCGATCTCCGACAACCTGGTCCGCTCGAGCTTCAACTCGATATCGACGATCTCCTTGATCTGCGAGAGAAACCACGGATCGATGTGCGTCAGTTGCCCGACTTCCTCGATGCTCATCCCCATCGCGAACGCATCACCGACGTACCAGATGCGTTCAGGCCCGGGCTCTCCCAGTTCGAGCTCGATCTTCTCGCGGTCCTTGGTCATCTCGTTCATTCCATCGACGCCGACTTCGAGACCGCGCAATGCCTTCTGGAACGACTCCTGGAAGGTGCGGCCGATCGCCATCACTTCACCGACCGACTTCATCTGCGTGGTCAGATGCGAGTCGGCCATCGGGAATTTCTCGAACGCGAAACGCGGGACCTTGGTGACGACGTAATCGATCGAAGGCTCGAAAGACGCCGGCGTCGCGCCGCTCGTGATCTCGTTGCGCAACTCATCGAGGGTGTAGCCGATCGCGAGCTTGGCCGCGATCTTTGCGATCGGAAAGCCGGTCGCCTTCGAGGCCAACGCGGAAGAACGCGACACGCGCGGGTTCATCTCGATGACGATCATGCGACCGTCCTTCGGATCGATCGCGAACTGCACATTCGAGCCGCCCGTGGCGACGCCGATCTCGCGCAGGATCGCGATCGACGCGTTGCGCATCAACTGATATTCCTTGTCGGTCAGCGTCTGCGCGGGCGCGACCGTGATCGAGTCGCCGGTGTGGATGCCCATCGGATCGAGGTTCTCGATCGAGCACACGATGATGCAGTTGTCGGCGCGGTCGCGCACGACTTCCATCTCGAATTCCTTCCAGCCGATCAGCGA
>JBBRQU010000026.1:0-53909 GCA_038225855.1 Burkholderiales bacterium
AACCTTCGCTGCGATGTATCTGCTCGGATACTCGCTCAACATCTTCACGCTGATGGCGCTGACGGTCGCGACCGGCTTCGTCGTCGACGATGCGGTCGTCGTGCTCGAGAACGTATCGAGGCATATCGAAGACGGCATGAAGCCTTTCGAGGCCGCAATGCGCGGCGCGAAAGAGGTGGGCTTCACGGTGCTGTCGATGAGCCTCTCGCTGATCGCGGTGTTCATCCCGATCCTGCTGATGGGCGGGATCGTGGGCCGACTGTTTCGCGAGTTCGCGGTGACGCTGTCGGTTTCGATCCTGGTCTCGCTGGTCGTGTCGCTGACGACCACGCCGATGATGTGCGCCTATGTGTTGAAGCCGCGCAAAGGTAACGACGCCATGGACGCGAGCGCGAATGCAAGCGCGCCGCCGCGCCGCCGCAGCGCGTGGCGACAGTTCCTTTCGGGCATCGATCGCAGCGTCGTGCAGCCGATCTCGCGCGGCAGCGCACGTGTCGTCGATGGCATGACGCGCGGCTACACCCGCTCGCTCGGCTGGGCGCTGGCCGCCGCGCCGCTGATGATCGTGATCCTGTTCGCTACCATCGCGTTGAACGTCTGGCTCTACACGATCGTACCCAAGGGCTTCTTCCCGCAGCAGGACACGGGGCGTATGGGCGGCTCGATCCAGGCCGATCAGGCGATTTCGTTCCAGGCGATGCAGACCAAGCTCGAGCGCTTCGTCAAGATCGTGCAGGCCGATCCCGCGGTCGTCAACGTGATCGCGTTCACCGGCGGCGGCCAGCGCAACGCCGCCAACATGTTCGTCGCGTTGAAGCCGCTGTCCGAACGTAAGGAAACGATCGACCAGGTGATCGCCCGCTTGCGCCGCGCGACCGCGCGCGAGCCGGGGGCGACGCTGTATTTCCAGGCGGTGCAGGACGTACGCGTGGGAGGCCGTGCTGCGAGCGCGCAGTACCAATACACGCTGCAGGCAGACGATCTCAACGAGCTGCGCGCGTGGGAACCGAAGATCAGGCAGGCGTTGAGCCAATTGCCGGAACTCGCCGACGTCAATACCGACACGCAGGACAAGGGCTTGCAGACGTCGCTGGTGATCGATCGCGACGCGGCGTCGCGTCTGGGCATCACCGCGGTCGCGATCGACACCACCTTGAACGATCTCTTCGGTCAGCGGCAGGTCTCGACGATCTACAACCCGCTCAATCAATACAAGGTCGTGATGGAAGCCGCGCCGGCGTATTGGCAAAGCCCCGACACACTTGCCAACGTTTTCGTCGCGTCGAAGACCGGCGCTTCGATTCCCCTGTCGGGCTTCTCTCGCTACGAGACCACCAACACAGCGCTACGCGTCAACCATCAGGGGCAGTTTGTCGCATCGACGATCTCGTTCAATCTGCCCGAGAACGTGTCGCTGTCGGAGGCGACCGGCGCCATCGAGAACGCGATGTCGCGCGTCGGCGTGCCGTCGACGATCCACGGCAGCTTTCAGGGAACCGCGCGCGCCTTCCAGGACTCGCTGTCGAGTCAGCCGATCCTGATTGCAACCGCGCTGCTGGCGGTGTTCATCGTGCTTGGCATCCTCTACGAGAGCCTGGTGCATCCGATCACGATCCTCTCGACCTTGCCGTCGGCGGGCGTGGGCGCGTTGCTCGCGTTGCTCGTGACGGGCACCGAGTTTTCGATCATCGCGCTGATCGGCGTGATCCTGTTGATCGGCATCGTCAAGAAGAACGCGATCATGATGATCGACTTCGCGATCGCGCGTGAACGCGAGCGCGGTTTGTCGCCGCGCGATGCGATCTTCGAGGCGGCGACCTTGCGCTTTCGGCCGATCATGATGACGACGCTGGCCGCGCTGTTCGGCGCCTTGCCGCTCGCGCTCGGCGCGGGCGACGGCGCCGAGTTGCGCAGGCCGCTGGGCATCGCGATCGTCGGCGGCCTGCTCGTCAGTCAGGTGCTGACGCTCTACACCACGCCGGTCGTCTATCTTTATTTCGATCGCATGAGTCTCTGGGCTGCGCGGCGAGGTCAAGCGCGGCGCGCGCGCAAAGAAGCCCGCGCGACCGATCGACTCACTCCCGCATGAAGAACAGGTTCTCGACGATGGACCTGTCGCCCCGGCGAAGGCCGGGGTCCAAGTTGCATTTTCGTCACGCGCGCAAACTCAATACATGAAAATTCATCTATCGCTAGGGGCGTTGTGGATCATGGTGATTCTCCCGGCCTGCACCGTCGGTCCCGACTACGCACGTCCCGCCGTCGCGACACCGACGAGCTTCAAGGAGAACCCGGGCTGGCAACTCGCGCAACCGGCCGATGACTTGCCGCGCGGCAAGTGGTGGGAGATCTACGACGATGCCGATCTGAATGCATTGGTCGAACAAGTCGCCGCCGACAATCAAGGCGTCGCGCAAGCCGAGGCTTCGTATCGCGCGGCGACCGCGCTGGTCGATGCGGCGCGATCGAATTACTTTCCGATCGTGTCGGCCGATGCATCGATATCGCGCTCGGGCGGCGGGAGGGGTGGCAATGCGGGCGGCGCGGCCAGCCGCGCCAGCACGGTCCGCACCGTCTCGCTAGGCGCGTCGTGGGAGGTCGATCTGTGGGGGCGCGTGCGCCGTCAGGTCGAAGCGCAGCGCGCGAGTGCGGACGCGAGCGCGTCCGACCTCGCGGGCATCGTGCTGTCGCGCCAGGCCTCGCTCGCATCGAGCTATTTCCAGTTGCGTCTGGTCGATGCGCAAAAGCAGTTGCTCGACGACACCATCGCCGCGTATCGGCGCACGCTCGAAGTCACGCGCAATCGCTACGCCGGCGGCGTGTCGGCACGTGTCGATGTCGCGCAGTCCGAGACGCAGCTGAAGAACACGCAGGTGCAGGCGATCGACCTGGGCGTCGCGCGCGCGCAGCTCGAACACGCGATCGCGCTGTTGCTCGGCAAGCCTGCGTCGGAGTTCTCGATACCGGTTGGGCCGTGGAAGGCTTTTGCGGACAAGCGCCCACCTGCGACGCCGACGATCGCCCTGCCGTCGCAATTGCTCGAACGTCGTCCCGACATCGCGAGCGCCGAGCGCCGCGTCGCAGCCGCCAATGCGCAGATCGGCGTGGCGCAGGCCGCATACTTTCCGTCGCTCGGCATCTCGGCATCGGGCGGTTTCTCGAGCGCTGTCGCGGCCGGTCTCTTCAGCGCGCCCAATCGCTTCTGGTCGATCGGCCCCGCGCTCGCCGAAACCTTGTTCGACGGCGGACTGCGCCGGGCGCAGACCGCGCAGGCAGTCGCGAACTACGACGCCAACGTCGCGGCCTATCGCGAAACCGTGCTCGCCGGATTCGCCGAGGTCGAGGACCAGCTAGCAGCGCTGCGCATTCTCGAGCAGGAAGGAGCCGCGCAAGACGACGCGCTCGCATCGGCGCGCGAATCGCTGGCGCTGACGCTCAATCAATACAAGGCGGGCACGGTCAGCTACCTCAACGTCGTCACCGTGCAGGCGACGGCGCTCGCGAGCGAACGCAATGCCGTGTCGATATTCGGCAGCCGCATGATCGCAAGCGTGGGGCTGGTGAGGGCGCTGGGTGGGGGGTGGGACGCAAGCGAGATCGTTGCGAATCGGGCTCGATGAGCCGTACCGTCTCCCCGGCGCAGGCCGGGGCCCAATTTGACGTGCATCGTCCGACAAAAACACTTGGGCCCCGGCCCCCGGCCTTCGCCGGGGCATCTCCACCGGGAAGACGACCGCGCCAGCGCCTCAATTCGAAACCAGGCTCGCCGAAATATTGATCGACAGCGCGAGAATGCTGGCGTTGAAGAAAAACGACAGCACCGATTGCGCGAGGACCAGCTTGCGCGTGCCGCGCGTTCCGACTTCGATGTCGGAGGTCGCGAAGGCGACCGCGATCGTGAAAGAGAAGTACATGAAGTCCCAGTAGTCGGGCTTCAGGTTCGCTTCGGGAAAGATCAGCGTCTTCTCTTGGCTATCCGCCTGGTAATACTCATGGGCGTAGTGCAAGCCGAAGACGGTTGGAATCAAGAACCATGAACCGAGCACCGTACTCGCGGCAATTGCGATGTGAAATGATTTGGCGCCCGATGCGCCCGATGCGCCTGCCAGCTCGATCACGATCGCGACCAGGCTCATCAGGGCCGCGAGCGTGAGCGCGATCAGGATCACATAGCCCTTTTCGTCCTGCTTTTTCGCGAAGCTCCGCACGTCGCCATCATCGGCGCGCAGCATCATGATCCAGATGACGACCAGGAAAATATAGACCGCAACGTTCCAGCCGATCAGCACATGCATCACCAGATCGCCGTCGCGCAGAGGAATCGCGAAGCCCGCCACGATGCCGACCGCGAGCGCGTAGAACAGGCGCGGTCGCGATGCGTAGAGTTTGTGCAGGGACTTGATCATGGGCCGAATGGTAAACGCAAGCCTCACTGTTCCCGTGCGCGATCGGGTCGTTGCCGATGATGCAATACTCTCCCAGTCGTCTCCCCGGCGAAGGCCGGGGCCCAAGTTGGTCGACGCGTGCGACCGATGAAAAGCAACTTGGACCCCGGCCTTCGCCGGGGAGACGGCAAGGGCATCACTACGGCACGACCACGACGACCGCACAGCACATGATCGACAAGATCCTTGACTCGGCCGAAGCAGCGTTGCGCGACGTTCCCGACGGCGCGACCGTGATGATCGGCGGCTTCGGCACGGCCGGCATGCCGGTGCAATTGATCGATGCGTTGATCGGGCAGGGCGCGCGCGAGCTCACCATCGTCAACAACAATGCCGGCAACGGCGAGACCGGATTGGCGGCGTTGCTGAAGGCGCGGCGCGTGAAGAAGATCATCTGCTCGTTCCCGCGCCAGACCGATTCGCAGGTGTTCGATGCGCTCTATCACGCCGGCGAGATCGAACTCGAACTCGTGCCGCAAGGCAATCTCGCCGAACGCATACGCGCGGCGGGCGCGGGCATCGGCGGCTTCTTCACGCCGACCGGCTACGGCACGCCGCTGGCCGAAGGCAAACAGACGCGCGTGTTCGACGGCAAAGCCATGGTGTTCGAGACCGCGATCCATGCCGACTTTGCGCTGATCAAGGCGCGCGCGGCGGACCGCTGGGGCAATCTCGTCTATCGCAAGACGGCGCGCAACTTCGGTCCCGTGATGGCGATGGCCGCGCGCTGCGCGGTGGCGCAGGTCGATGAAATCGTCGAGCTCGGGGCGCTCGATCCCGAGGTCATCGTCACGCCGGGGATCTTCGTCAAGCGGGTCGTGCATGTCGCTCGGACGTTGCACAAGGCTGCTTGAACGCGGCAGCATGAACATGGTTTACACGAAACGAACCCGCGACCAGATCGCCGCGCGCGTGGCGAACGACATTCCCGATGGCGCGGTCGTCAACCTCGGCATCGGCCTGCCGACGCTGGTCGCCAACCACTTGCCCGCCGATCGCGAAATCGTTCTGCACAGCGAGAACGGCCTGCTCGGCATGGGACCCGCGCCCGCGCCAGGTGAAGAGGACGAAGACCTCATCAACGCGGGCAAGCAGCCAGTCACGATCCGTGCGGGAGCTTCGTATTTTCATCACGCCGATTCGTTTGCGATGATGCGCGGCGGGCATCTCGACTTCTGCGTGCTCGGCGCGTTCCAGGTATCGAAGAGCGGCGACCTCGCCAACTGGCACACCGGTGCACCCGGGGCGATTCCGGCGGTCGGCGGCGCAATGGATCTCGCGATCGGCGCGCGGCATGTTTACGTGATGATGGAGCACCTGACGCGCGAAGGGCGGAGCAAGATCGTCGAGCGATGTACTTATCCGCTGACCGGCATCGCATGCGTCGAGCGTGTCTATACCGATCTGGCGACGCTCGACATCGGCGATCACGGCGTGATCGCGCGCGATCTGGTCGACGGGCTCGCGTTCGAGGAGCTTCAGCGACTGACCGGCATCGCGCTGTTGCGCGCCGGCGCCGAATAGACCAAGGGTGGCCGCATGAACGATTTGGTTGGCTATCGCAAGCCTGTCGCCGGCACGCAGCCGCCCTATCGCGTCGACGCCTACACCTCTACTCACAGGCGCGCGCCGTCGCAGTCGTTGATCGAAGTGCCGCAGACCCTGTCGGAGATCACCGGACCGCGCTTCGGTCGTGCGGCGCTTCGATCGGGCGAACAGGACCTCACGCATTTCCTCGACGGCGCCGCCGTGGGAGAACGCATCGTCGTGGGCGGACGCATCGTCGATGAAGACGGCAGGCCGGTGCGCGATGCGCTCGTCGAGATCTGGCAGGCCAACGCGGCCGGTCGCTATGTGCATGCGGGCGACCAGCACGACGCACCGCTCGACCCGCATTTTTGCGGCAGGGGTGCGACCGTCAGCGATCACGACGGCCGCTATCGCTTCATGACGATCAAGCCGGGCGCATATCCGTGGCGCAATCATCACAACGCGTGGCGGCCTGCGCACATCCACTTCTCGCTGTTCGGCAACGCGTATGCCCAGCGGCTCGTCACGCAGATGTATTTCCCGGGCGACCCCCTGATTCCCTTCGATCCGATCTTCAACAGCACGGCGGACCATGCGGCCCGCGAACGCCTGATCGCGGCCTTCGATCGTGATGCAACCGAAGCCGAATACGCGCTCGGCTTTCGCTTCGACATCGTGCTGCGCGGTCGCGATCAGACGCCGATGGAATGACGATGATCGCCACGACCTCGCAGACCGTCGGCCCCTATCTGCACATTGGCCTGGCGCCGCGAAACTGCGCCGACGTTGCGTTCGACGGCCGCATCGATCAGCACAATCGCATCGTGCTCCAGGGCCACGCTCTCGACGGCGACGGCAACCCGCTCCCCGACGGCATGATCGAAATCTGGCAGGCCGATGCAGCAGGTCGTTATGACCACCCGCACGACCCGAGATCGACAGCGCATGAAGACGCACGCAGCGCGTCGGGCTTCGGCCGCTTGCCGACCGATCGGGACGGCAGCTTCACCTTCACCACCGTCAAGCCAGGTCGCGTGCCCGCGCCCGACGGCTCGCTGCAGGCGCCGCACATCGTGGTCGCGTGTTTCGCGCGCGGGCTGCAGAAGCATCTGGCTACGCGCATCTACTTCGACGACGAAGCGGCCGCCAATGCGGAGGACTTCGTGCTCGCCCGCGTACCCGAAGCGCGACGCGGCACATTGATCGCGCTGGGCGACGGGCGCGGCCGCTATCGATGGACGCTCACGATGCAGGGAACGCCTGACCGCGAGACGGTGTTCTTCGATTTTTGATACGAAACGAATTCTGTGGGCATCGGTATCAGCGCCTATGGCGTAAACAGCCGCGGCATTGGTACGGTGCGCTACACGCAATACCGAGGAGACCAAAATGAACCGCTTTACCAGACGCTTTGACCGACGATTTGTCCAATTCAATATCGCGCCGAAGTCGGCGCTGCTGTGTGCGGCGCTCGCGCTGGGCGCGTTGCCTGTCGCACCCGCACTCGCCGCCGACACCATCAAGGTCGGCATCATCACCGAGATGACCGGCGCGTTCGCCGACTTTGGTCAACAGATGACGACCGGCGCGAAGGCCTACATGAAGGAGCACGGCGATACCGTCGCCGGCAAGAAGGTCGAGCTGATCATCAAGGACGTGGGCGGCCCCGCGCCCGACGTCGCCAAGCGTCTCGCGCAGGAGCTCGTCGTCAAGGACAACGTCGACTTCATCGCCGGCTTCGGTCTCACGCCCAACGCGATGGCGGTCGCGCCGATCTCGACCGAAGCGAAGAAGCCGACCATCATCATGAACGCCGCGACGTCGATCATCACGACCAAGTCGCCGTACATGGCGCGCGTGTCGATGACGCTGCCGCAAGTCACCGCGCCGCTCGCCGAGTGGGCGTACAAGAACGGCATCCGCAAGGTCTATACCGCGGTCGCCGACTACGGTCCCGGCTTCGATGCCGAAGGCGCGTTCAAGAAGACCTTCACCGCGCTGGGCGGGCAGATCGTGGGCGAAGTGCGCATGCCGCTCGCCAACCCCGACTACGGTCCCTACGTTCAGCGCATCAAGGACACCAAGCCCGAAGCGGTGTTCGTGTTCGTACCCGCGGGCGAATCGGCCGTGGGGTTCATGAAGGCGTATGCGGAACGCGGGCTCGCTGCCGCCGGCATCAAGCTGATCGCGACCGGCGACATGACCGACGACGGCGTGATCGATGCGCTCGGCAACAACGCGCTGGGCGTGATCACCACGCATCACTACTCGGCCGCGCATGAGTCGCCCGAAAACAAGGCCTTCCTCGCGGCGTACGCAGCGATCGACCCGACCCATCGACCCAACTTCATGGCCGTCGGCGGCTACGACGCGATGGCGTTGATCTACTCGGTCGCAAAGCAACTGAACGGCAGCATCGATCCGGACCGCGCGATGGCGATCATCAAGGGGATGAAGATCGCCAGTCCGCGCGGTCCCATCTCGATCGATCCCGACACGCGCGACGTGATCGAGAACGTCTATGTGCGCGAGGTCAAGAAGGTCAACGGCAAGCTCTACAACGTCGAGTTCTTCACGACGCCGAACGTGAAGGATCCGGGGAAGGAAGCGGCGAAGTAAGGCGCAACCACCGTCGCCCCGACGAAGCGCCCGCAACCACCGTCGCCCCGGCGCAGGCCGGGGTCCAAGTTGCTTCTTCTCGCGCGCATAAGCGAAACTTGGGTCCCGGCCTGCGCCGGGAAGACGGGTGTCGGTGACACGAATGACTTCCACCATGACCAGCATCCTCGGCGTGCTCTTCGACGGCCTCGCCTACGGGATGTTGCTGTTCCTGATCTCTGTGGGCCTGTCGGTCACGATGGGCCTGATGCGCTTCATCAATCTCGCGCACGGTGTGTTCGCGATGGCGGGCGGCTACGTGGTCGCCACGCTCGCGAGCCGCTGGGGCGTGCCTTTTTTTCTCGCATTGCCGATTGCATTCTTCTTCGGCGCGGTGCTCAGCCTCGTGCTCGAACGCACGCTCTATCGGCCGCTCTACAAGCGCGGCCCGCTCGACCAGGTATTGCTCACGGTGGGCATCGTATTCGTCGCGACAGCGGTCGCGATCTATTTCTTCGGCTCGCAGCAACAGCCGGTGCGCCTGCCCGCGATGCTCGAAGGACGCATGCTGATATTGGGGGTCGAGCTGTCGCGCTATCGCCTGTTCCTGATCGCAGTCGGCATCGCGATCACGTTCGCGCTCGTGTTCGGCCTCGAGCGCACGCGCTTCGGCGCGCGCGTGCGCGCGTCGGTCGACAAGCAGAGCGTTGCAGAAGGGATGGGCATCCGCGTCGAACGCGTGTTCCAGACCACCTTCGCGATCGGCGGAGGACTCGCCGCATTGGGCGGCGCGCTCGGTGTCGACGTGCTCGGGCTCGATCCGAATTTCGCGCAGCGCTATCTGGTCTACTTCCTGCTCGTGGTGGTGGTCGGCGGGCCGGGCTCGATCGTCGGCACGCTGGTCGCCGCGCTTCTGCTCGGCGTCGCCGACGTGTCGGGCAAGTACTACGTGCCCGAGATCGGCGCGTTCGTGATCTACGTCGTGATGATCGTGCTGTTGTTCCTCTTTCCGCACGGCCTCTTCGCGAAGCGCAGCGCGCGATGAGCGAGGCCATGTCCGATGCGGGGACCAGCATCGCCTCGCACGGTCGCGCGGCAGCGATGCGGCTCGCCGCGCGCGAGCGCTGGAAGCCCGCCGAGATCGTCTTCTGGATCGCAGTCGCGTCGGCCTATTTCATTTTTCCGAAAAACCTGGTGCTCGCGTCGCAGATCCTGATCGCGGGCCTGTTCGCACTGTCGCTCGATCTCATCCTCGGCTACGCGGGCATCGTCACGCTCGGTCACGCGGCCTTCTTCGGCGTGGGCGCATACACGGCTGGGCTGCTCGCGAAGTACGGATGGAACGAACCGCTTTCCGGCCTCGCATGCGCTGCGATCATGGCCTCGCTGGTCGGATGGATCACGAGCTTTCTGGTTCTGCGCGGCGGCGATCTCGCTCGTTTGATGACGACGCTCGGCGTCGCGGCGCTGCTGTATGAAATCGCCAATCGCGCGACGCCGATCACCGGCGGCGTCGACGGTCTGCAAGGCGTGGAGATGGCGAAGATCTTCGGCGTCTTCGGCTTCGATCTCTACGGGCGCACGGCGTTCGTCTACAGCTTCGTGATCGTGCTGTTGCTCTTCATCGTCGCGCGCTCGTGGATGCATTCGCCGTACGGCCTTTCGCTGCGCACGATCCGCGAGAATCCGGTTCGCGCGCGCGCGATCGGCGTGCCGCTGCATCGACGCCTGGTCACGGTGTACGTCGTGTCGGCAGCGATGGCGGGCGCCGCGGGCGCGCTGCTCACGCAGACAACGCAGTTCGTCGGGATCGACGTGCTGAGCTTCCATCGCTCGGCGAATCTGTTGATCATGCTGATCATCGGAGGGACTGCGACGCTCTACGGCGGCTTTGTCGGCGCGGCGGTCTTCATCCTCGTGCAGGATCGTCTTGCCGACATCGACCCGACCTACTGGCTGTTCTGGCTGGGCATGTTGTTGATCGTGACGACGCTGTTCCTGCGGCGCGGCGTGGTGGGCGGCTTGATCGCATTGCGCGAGCGCATCGCGCATCGTCGCGCGAGTCGTGCTGCGCAAGGATCGTCGCGATGATGACCTCAACCCGCGCGATCCTCGAAACGCGCGAGCTCTGCAAGTCCTTCGGCGCGCTCGCAGTCACGCACAAGCTCAACCTGTCGCTGGCGCCGGGCGCGCGTCATGCATTGATCGGGCCCAACGGCGCGGGCAAGACCACGCTGGTGAATCAATTGACCGGCGTGCTCGATCCCAGCAGCGGCACGGTGTTGCTCGACGGCGAAGACATCACGCGCGTTTCTCCCGAACGACGCGTGCGTCGCGGCCTGTCGCGCACCTTCCAGATCAACAGTCTCTTCCCGCATCTGACGCCGCTCGAAACCGTGGCCGCCGCGATCTGCGAGCGCGATCGCGAAACGATGGGCTTCACGCATCGCTGGATGCGCGGCGTCTCGCGCAGCCGTGCGCAGCTCGACGAGGCGCATGGCCTGCTCGCGTCGCTCGGCATCGAACGCGATTGCGATCTGCCTACGCACGAACTCGCGTACGGGCATCAGCGCGTGCTCGAGATCGCGCTCGCGCTCGCCGCGCGTCCTCGTGTGCTGCTGCTCGACGAGCCCGCGGCCGGCATTCCCGAAGCCGAAAGCGATAAACTGTTCGCGGTGCTCGATCGATTGCCCGCCGATGTTGCGATCCTCTTGATCGAACACGACATGAGCCTCGTGTTCCGCTTCGCCACCCGCATCACGGTGCTGGTCGGCGGTGCGGAACTCGTTACCGGCACGCCCGAAGCGATTGCGGCGGATGCGCGCGTGCGCGAGGTTTATCTCGGACAGCGGGCGCATTGATTGCACCGACCGCGCGCCAGGCCATGACCTCATCGCCCATGCTCGACCTCGACGAACTGCGCTCCGGTTACGGCGACGCGATCGTCATCGACGGCTGTTCGTTCGCGATGAACGACGGTGAAGCGCTCGCACTGCTCGGTCGCAACGGCGTCGGCAAGAGCACCTTGCTCGTGACGCTGATGGGCCTGGCTCGTGTGCGAAGCGGCGCGATGAGATGGCGCGGCAGGGATCTGGCGCGCATGCGCGCAAGCGATCGAGCGCGCGCCGGCATCGGTTGGGTGCCGCAGGAGCGCGAGGTGTTTCCTTCGCTCACGGTCGAAGAGAACCTCACCGTCACCGCGCTGTGCGGACCGTGGACGCTTGCGCGCGTCTATGGTCTCTTTCCGCGCCTTGCCGAGCGCAAGAAAAACTTCGGCAACGAACTCTCGGGCGGCGAGCAGCAGATGCTCGCGATGGGTCGTGCGCTGATGCTCAACCCCCAGCTGCTGCTGCTCGACGAGCCGCTCGAAGGTCTCGCGCCGGTGATCGTCGATGAGCTATGCGCGGCGATAGCCGCGATGGTCACGCGCGAAGGTCAGGCGCTGATCCTGGTCGAGCAACACGTCGATCAGGCGCTCGCGCTCACCCATCGCGCGATCGTGCTCGAACGCGGGCGCATCGTTCATGAAGGCGCGAGCGCGGCGTTGCGCACCGACCCGGGTTCGCTCGATCGCTGGATCGGCGTGCGGGTCGCCGTCTCCCCGGCGAAGGCCGGGAGCCAAGGTCATGCGCTATCGACGAGTGACCTGGATCCCGGCCTTCGCCGGGACGACGACAACTCGTGATGCATCAGATGCGCACTCAAGTCGCGATCGTCGGGGCCGGACCTGCGGGCCTGCTGCTCGGCCACCTGCTCCATCGCGCCGGCATAGCGAACATCGTGCTCGAGCGCCACGATCGCCGCTACGCCGAAGAGCGCATCCGCGCCGGCGTGCTCGAGCAGGGCAGCATCGATACGCTAACCGAAGCGGGCGTCGGCGAACGCATGCATCGCGAAGGGCTGCCCCACGATGGCATCGAGTTGCTGTTCGATGGCAGGCGGCATCGCATCGATCTCAAGGCGCTGTCGGATGGACGCGGCATCCTCGTGTATGGGCAGCACGAGGTCGTGAAGGACCTGATCGCTGCGCGTCTCGACGCGGGGCTGCCGCTTCTATTCGAAGTGAGCGACGTGGCGCTGCACGACATCGATCGCGATCGTCCGTCAGTCAGTTATGCGAAGGACGGTGCGATGCATCGCATCGAATGCGACACCATCGCCGGATGCGACGGATTTCACGGCGTGTGTCGCCCGTCGATTCCGGACGGCGTGCTGAAGATCTTCGAGCGCGTCTATCCGTTCGCGTGGCTCGGCATCCTTGCCGAGGCCGCGCCGTCGCTGCACGAACTCGTCTATGCGAGTCACGAGCGCGGCTTCGCGTTGTTCTCGATGCGCTCTGAAAAAATCACGCGCCTGTATCTGCAATGCGCGCCCGATGAAGACTTGGCGGAGTGGAGCCACGCGCGCATTTGGGACGAGCTGCGCAAGCGCCTCGCATGCGACGACGGCTGGACACCCAACGAAGGACCGATCCTGCAGAAGGGCGTCACGCCGATGCGCAGCTTCGTCGCCGAGCCGATGCAATACGGGCGCCTCTTTCTCGCCGGCGATGCCGCGCACATCGTGCCCCCTACCGGCGCGAAGGGCATGAACCTCGCGCTCGCCGATGTGCGTGTGCTGGCCAAGGCCTTGATCGCCCGGTACGCGGGGGAAGGCGATGCAAAGCTCGCGGCTTATTCGACCACATGCCTGAAACGAGTCTGGCGCGCCGAGCATTATTCGTGGTGGATGACGGCTATGCTCCACCGCTTTCCAGACAACACGCCGTTCATCGAACGACTGCAGCGCGCCGAGCTCGAATACGTCACCTCGTCAGAAGCGGGCGGGCGCGTGCTCGCGGAGAACTATGTCGGGTTGCCGTTCATCGATGCGTAGGCGCGATCGATGCGTTTGCCGTCCACCGGAAGAACACCACGGCCAGGGCGCCGCCGACGATCTGCGCAATGATGAACGGTGCGACATCGACCGGCCGAATCCCCGTGAAGCTGTCGCTCATCGCGCGCGCGATCGTCACGGCCGGATTGGCGAACGAGGTCGATGCCGTGAACCAGTAGGCGGCCATGATCCAGCCCGCGGCGACGCTCGGCACCGCGTTCGAGTTGGCGCGCGCCGCATGAAAGACCACCGTCAACAGACCGAAAGTCGCGACCACTTCGCTGAACCCGATCGCGATCCCGCTTCGTTCGTGGTGCGACCATGAGATCAAGGGCATCTCGAACATCACGTGGGCGATCAGAGCGCCGGCGATCGCAGCGGCGATTTGTACGACGACATAAGGCGCGACGCGTTTCCAGGCCATGCGGCCGAGAGCCGCTTCGGCGCACGTGACGATCGGGTTGAAGTGCGCGCCCGACACCGAAGCGAATGCGGAGATCAGCGCGACCAACGCCGCACCGGTCGCGATGGTGTTCGCGAGTAGCGCGATCGCGACGTTGCCGCCTGCGAGTCGCTCGGCCATGATCCCCGACCCGATCACTGCGGCAACCAGGAGCGCCGTGCCGCACGCTTCTGCGGCGAGCGCTTGCTTGAGGTTCGGCCGATTCGCCAGATTCATGTCGTGCGTCCGATCGCGCGCGTCTGCTCGGTCAGCGCGAGCTTGTCGAGCGTCGCTATCGGTAAGTTGATGAACAGTTCGATGCGCGCGCGCAAGGTCGCAGCCGCATCGCGAAATGCGCGCATGCGGACTTCGTCGCTGCCCGTCACAGCCACTGGATCGGATACGCCCCAGTGAGCCGTGACGGGATGTCCGGGCCAAAACGGACATGCCTCGCCGGCTGCCTGATCGCAGACGGTGAAAACGAAGTCCATCGTCGGCGCATCGGCCGACGCGAACTCGTCCCACGATTTGCTGCGCAGACCCTTGGTTGGCAACGACATGCTCTCGAGCAACTGCAATGTGAACGGATTCACGCGTCCCGTCGGAAAGCTGCCGGCCGACCACGCTTTGAACTTTCCCCCGCCAAGCGCGTTGAGTTGGGCTTCGGCGAGCACGCTGCGTGCCGAGTTACCGGTGCACAGAAAAAGTACGTTGTAGATTTTGTCGCTCATGCGCAGCACGCCTTCGTCGGCGATGGCGGGATCGTTGCTGTATTCAATGACGGGGCGCAGCAAGCCGCTGCCTCCGATTCTTCGCCGCCGAAAAACGGAATCGAACCGAGCGAGTGAAACGTTTCCCAGGCCACGCCTTGCGGATCGGTGGTCCACACCTTGTCGGACTTCGCGTAGCAGCAGTTCGCTAGTTCCTCGATCGTCACGCCCGCATCGGCGTTCGCGAGCTGTTCGCGCATGGCTGTGAGTTCATCATCGGAATCGACCTGAATGCCGAGATGATCGACACCGTGTCGCGACCCGCGTTCGGAGATCGCGAAGTTGATGCGGGGATCGTCGAGCATCCACTTCGCGTAGTCGTCCTTCGAGACCGATGGCGCCGTGCCGAAGAGCGTCGAATAGAAGCGAATGCTTTGCGCGAGGTCGGCGACGCCGACGTGGACATGGAAGCGTTTCATGGGAATGCCTTTCATCGAATGCTGCGGGCTTGCGACCGCGCGACGGGGCGCGGAACCAGTTTGCTGCCGGACTTGGCTGACACCTTATTCGCGGATCGTCCGGTCGCCGCGGGTGTGCAGCAACCACCCCGGCAACAGTTCTCGGTGAGATACGCAACCAGCGCGTTCATCGCCGAGAAGTTGGCCGAATAGATCACGTAGCGACCGTCCGACCGCGGCGCGATCAGGTCGGCGTGCGCCAGGTCCTTGAGATGAAACGACAGGCCCGATGGCGTCAACCCGAGGCGCTCGGCAAGTACGCCGGCCGACAGACCTTCCGGGCCTGCTTCGACGAGCAGACGAAAGAGCGCCAGTCGAGAATCGTGAGCGAGCGCACCGAGGGAGGTGACAGCGGAGGCGGTGTTCATATTTCAATATTACAACGAAACTTGAAATAATCAAGAGGAATTGGCGGCGACGCGATTGCCGTACACATCCGGGATTTCTTCGAAGTCAACGACGAATTCGTCGATCCGCCGTTGCGTTTCGGGTGATGTGAATTCGACATCTACACGAAACGTGTTTGCGTCCAGAATTCGCGTGGCGAGACGAGGGGCATGTCTTGCACGCGGCGCAAATCCAACAGCGCTTTGTCACCGGTCACTAACACGTCGGCGGGAACCGTCAGCGCGCATGCCACGATCCATTCGTCAGCCGGATCGTTGATGTCGAGTGCGATCGGCGCCTGTGCTGCCGGCACGATTGTATAGCGACGCAATACGCGAAGCGCCTCGTTGCGTGCGTGTTCAGGCATTCGCAGTTTGGTTTCGCGAATCCTGCGCACCTCGGCGAGCACCGGCTCGCCGACGAATAACTCATGTTCCGCAGCGACGATGCGAAAAACGTCGCTGCACAACCCGCGCGTTGCGAATGCCGCGACGAGGACGTTGGTATCGAGAAATACCTTCAAGAAACGGCGTTGAACACGTCTTCATCCGTGAGCCAGCCGGCACGTTCGGCAAACGAACGGGTTTTGCGTCGCGCGGCTTCGAAGTCGATCAGCGCCAGTTGCCGTTCGAGCGCCTCTCGAATGATCTCGCTGCGGGTGCGGCCGGTCGCGGCGGCGATGCGAGAAAGACGTGATTGCAGTGCGCTTTCGAGGCGGACGGTAACGGTTGCTGTCATGTGGAGTGGTTCGAGTGGCCTGTAAGACAGTGTAGCACCGCCGTCGGAATGCCTTTCAGCAAGCGGAGTCGGGGACCTCAGGGGAAATCGTCTTCGTCGAAGGCTTTAAGTTCGGGAAGACCACGGCAATCGATTTGGACGCATCGAAGTACTCTGTCGTATCGTGCGTCTACCAGAATTTGCGTTCCTCAACTTCCGACCTGAACGCCGGCATCCGCTTGAGTTGCTTGCTCACGACTCGCCCTTTCCTTGCGATGCATGTAACGCACCGAAATGACTCGAAGCAGGGTACTGCCGTCGCGCAAAAAAAATACGCTCGGGTGATTGAATGACTCCACGCTGGCGCCTGTTTCCAAAGTACGCGCTGCTCATCATCGCACTGGTCAGCGCATTGCTGAGCGCTAGCGGCGCGGTCAGCATCTACTTCTCGTACCGCGAGACGCGCGAACACCTGGTGGCTCTGCAGGTCGAGAAGGCGCAGGCCGCAGCGACGCGCATCGAGCAGTTCATCCTCGACATCGACCATCAACTCGGATGGACGGCGTTGCCCATGCTCGCTTCCGACGGCAGCGTGATCGAGCAGCGCCGCATCGAATATCTGAAGCTGTTGCGCCAGACACCGGCGATCACCGAAGTGGCGTGGATCGACGCGACCGGTCATGAGCAACTGCGCGTCTCGCGCCTTGCGATGGACGCCGTCGGCGGCGGCGCCGACTTGTCGCAGGAGGCGAAGTTCAAGTTGGCGAGCGGCGGCGGAACCTATTACGGTTCGGTCTATTTTCGCAAGGAGACCGAGCCGTACATGACCATCGCGCGACCGGCCGGCAGCGGTGGCGGCGTCACGACAGCCGAGGTCAATCTCAAGTTCGTCTGGGACGTCGTGTCGCGCATCAAGATCGGCGCAGCGGGTCTCGCCTATGTCGTCGATGCGAGCGGCGCGTTGATCGCGCATCCCGACATCAGTCTGGTGTTGAAGAAGACCGACCTCAAGGCGCTGCCGCAAGTCGCGGCGATGGCGCTCCCCGAGAGCGCCACGCAACCCGTGGCGCGCGACTTCAAGGGCGATGAAGTGTTCGCCGCGCATGCGCGCATTCCAACCTTGAACTGGACCGTGTTTGTCGAGTCTCCGCGCGCCGAGGCGTTCGCACCGCTGTATGCGTCGATCCTGCGAACGGGACTCTTGCTCGTGGCAGGCCTCTTCGCCGCGGTGGTGGCGAGCTTCTTTCTCGCGCGCGCTTTGGTGAAGCCGCTGCGCGCCCTGCACGCAGGGGCCGCGCAGATCGGCGCGGGCGAGCTCGACCATCACATCGAGGTCCACACCGGCGATGAACTCGAAGGTCTGGCCGAGCAGTTCAACAAGATGGGCGCGGACCTGAAAGCGTCGTACGCCGGGCTGGAGCGCAAGGTCGAGGCGCGCACCGCCGAGCTGAGCGAGGCGCTCGACTACCAGACCGCGATCAGCAACGTGCTGCGCGTCATCAGCCAGTCGCCGACCGATGTGGCGCCGGTGTTCGAAGCCATTCTCGACAGTGCTATGCAGCTGCTCGGCAGTCCGCATGCGAGCATCTACCGCTACGACGGACACCTCGTGCACTTGGTGGCCACCCGGAACTGGCCGCCCGAGGCGATCGCAGTGGCCCGCGCGCACTTTCCGATGGTGCCCAGCGACGCGTTGATGACGGGCCGTGTGATCCGGGCTGCCCGCGCGCTGAGCGTGGAGGACGTGCTGGCCGATCCGGCCTACGATTCCGAGATATCCGTCGCGGGCCATTGGCGCCGTATCGTCGCCACGCCCATGCTGAAGGACGGCGCTGCGATCGGCGTGATCGCTGTCGCCTGGCCCGATCCCGGCAAGACGCCGCAGCACCAGGTCGAGTTGCTCAAGACCTTCGCCGACCAGGCCGTGATCGCGATCGAGAACGTGCGCCTGTTCAACGAGACGCGTGAGGCGCTCGAGCAGCAGACCGCGACGGCCGACATCCTGAAGGTCATCAGCGAATCGCCGATGGACGTGCAGCCGGTGTTCGACGCGATCGCCGAGCGGGCGATGACGCTGTGCGACGCGCGGATCAGCAGCGTGACGCGCTTCGATGGCGAGATGGTGCATCTGGTCGCGTACCACGGTGTGTCGCCCGAGGCGTGGGAAGCGATGCGTGCCTCGTTTCCGATGAAGATTGGTCGTGGATCGGCCAATGCACGAGCGATGCTCGACCGCGTGCCGGTGCAGATCGCCGATCTGCGTGAAGACCCGGAGTTCGAATTGAAGGACGCTGCGACGCGCGCCGGTTTTCGCGCAATCCTCGCCGTGCCGATGCTGCGCGACGATCAGGTTGTCGGCGCATTGACCGTCAGTCGGCAGGAGCCCGGCACCTTCCCCGACCGACTTGTCCGGCTGCTGCAAACCTTCGCCGATCAAGCCGTGATCGCGATCGAGAACGTGCGCCTGTTCAACGAAACGCGTGAGGCGCTCGAACAGCAGACCGCGATGGCCGACATCCTCAAGGTCATCAGCGAATCCCCGACCGACGTGCAGCCGGTGTTCGATGCGATTGCCGAGCGCGCGATGACGCTGTGCGATTCGCGAGTCGGGGGTGTCGCCCAATTCGACGGCGAGATGGTGCATCTGGTGGCGTACCACGGCGTGTCGCAGGAGGCGTCGGATGCGATGCGCGCATCGTTTCCGATGAAGCCCGGGCGCGGCGCGATCATGGCGCGCACGATTCACGATCGCGTGCCGGTCCAGATCGCCGACGTACTCGAAGACCCTGACTACGCGATGAAGGATGCCGCCATGCGCGCGGGCTTTCGCAGCAACCTCGCCGTGCCGATGTTTCGCGAAGGCCAGGTCATCGGCTCGATCGCGGTGTGCCGCGAGGAGCCCGGCGTTTTCCCCGACCGGCTGGTGCGGCTGCTGCAGACTTTCGCCGCTCAGGCGGTGATCGCGATCGAGAACGTGCGCCTCTTCAACGAGACGCGCGAAGCGCTCGAGCGGCAGACCGCGACCGCGGAAATCCTGCAGGTGATCAGCAGTTCGGTGGCCGATGCCAAACCGGTGTTCGAAGCCATCCTGCGCAGTTGCGAGCGACTGTTCGACGGCCTGCACATGGGCATCAGCCTGCTCGGCGACGACGGGCTCATTCACCTCGTCGCGCAGCACGGGCCGGCGCCCAATCGCGAAGCCTTCGAGCGGACTTACCCCGTACCGTTGAGCGCCGAATCCGGCAGCGGCGCAGCGATCCTCGAGCGCCGCGTCATGCACTATCCCGATGTCGAGAACGGCCCCGACGTGCCGCTGTATGTCAAGCGCAGCGCGGGCCCGGTCAATACCCGATCGGTGATCATCGCGCCGCTGCTGTGGGAGGGCCGCGGCATCGGCGCCATCTTCGTCGGCTGCAAAGCGGTCGGCCCGTTCTCGGAAAAGGACATCACGCTTCTCAAGACCTTCGCCGACCAGGCCGTCATCGCGATCCAGAACGCGCGGCTCTTCAATGAAACCAAAGAGGCGCTCGACCAGCAGACCGCGACCGCCGAGGTGCTGCAGGTCATCAGTAGTTCGGTTGCCGACGCGAGACCCGTGTTCGACAAGATTCTCGACAGTTGCGAGCGCCTCTTCGCCGCAACCTCCCTGGGCATCTACCTGATTGACGATGCCGGCATGCTGCAGATGGGCGGATTTCGCGGCGAAACGCTGGATGCGGCAGGCGCGGTGGAAAGCGAGTTTCCGCGCCCGCTGGAGGGAACCGCGACCGCTCTTGCGATTCGCGAACGCCGCGTCGTCCATTACCCGGACGTGCTGGCCGCGCCGGGCGTACCGGCTCCGCTGCGCCGCGTCGCCGAAGCGACCCGAAATTTTTCGATCGCCTTTGCCCCGATGCTTTGGGAAGAACGCGGCGTCGGCGCGATCCAGGTGTCGCGCGATCCACCCAATCCGTTCACCGACAAGGAGCTCACGCTGCTCAAGACCTTCGCCGACCAGGCGGTGATTGCGATCCAGAACGAGCGACTCTTCAACGAGATCCAGAACAAGAGTCGCGAGCTCGAATCGGCCAACAAGCACAAGTCGGAGTTCCTCGCCAACATGTCGCATGAGCTGCGCACGCCGCTGAACGCGATCATCGGTTTCTCGGAAGTGTTGAGCGAGAAGATGTTCGGCGACGTCAACGAAAAGCAGCTCGAATATCTGCTCGATATCCACACCTCGGGGCACCACCTGCTGTCGCTGATCAACGACATCCTCGACCTGGCGAAGATCGAAGCCGGCCGCATGGAGCTCGATCTGGCGAGCGTCGATCTCGCGATGCTGCTCGACAACTGCACGACGCTGGTTCGCGAGCGCGCGAGCCGACAGGGACTCACGCTCGCGCTCGACGTCGAAGCCGGGCTCGGCGAATGGGTCGTCGATGTGCGCAAGTTGAAGCAGATCGTCATCAACCTGCTCTCGAATGCGGTCAAGTTCACGCCGGCCGGCGGACGCGTCACGTTGCGCGCCCGAACGCTCGAGCACGCCGTCGAGATCGCAGTCATCGACACCGGCCTGGGCATCGCAGCCGACCAGCAAGCACTCGTCTTCGAAGAGTTTCGACAGGCCGGCGGTGACTACCTGCGCAAGTCGGAAGGCTCGGGCCTCGGACTTTCGCTTGCGAAACGCTTCGTCGAATTGCATGGCGGATCGATCCGCATCGAAAGCGAGCCGGGCCGCGGCTCGACCTTCGCAGTGGTTCTTCCCGAGCGAGTCCTGGAGGAGCTATGAGCACGATCCTGATCGTCGAAGACAACGAGAAGAACATGAAGCTGGTTCGCGACATCCTGCGTCATCAGGGGCATGCGACCCTCGAAGCGGCGACCGGCGGCGACGGCGTGCGCATGGCGCGTGAGCACAAGCCCGACCTGGTGTTGATGGATATCCAGTTGCCTGATATCGACGGCATCGCCGCGCTGCACTTGATTCGCAAAGACGCAACGCTCGATGCGATCCCGGTGGTCGCCGTATCGGCCTCGGTGATGCCCGACGATCAACAGCGCATCGTCGATTCGGGCTTCGACGCGTTCCTCACCAAGCCCATCAACCTGAAGCAGTTTCGCGATACGGTCCAGCGCTTTCTCACACAGGGACGGCGCAGCGAATGAGCGCGAAGATCCTCGTTGTCGACGACGTTGCGATGAACGTCAAGCTGCTTGTCGATCTGCTGGCGGTCAAAGGCTATGCAACGTGCAGCGCCTCGTCCGGACCCGAGGCGCTGGCCGTGCTCGAACGCGAGCGGCCCGACCTGATCCTGCTCGACGTGATGATGCCGGGCATGAGCGGCTACGAAGTCTGCGTGGCGATTCGCGCCGACGCGGCGCACGCGATGCTGCCGGTGGTGCTCGTGACCGCACTCGATCCGGCGCAGGAGCGCGCCAAGGGGCTCGATGCAGGCGCTGACGATTTCCTGACCAAGCCGATCAACCAGGCCGAGTTGCTCGCGCGCGTTCGCTCGCTGTTGCGCATCAAGTCGCTCTACGATGAAGTGCTGCGGCAGAAGACCGAACTGACGGAACTCAATCGCACGCTCGAAGAGCGCGTCACCGAGGGCGTGCAGCAATTGGAGAAAGTCGGCCGACTCAAGCGTTTCTTTTCGCCTCAACTCGCCGACCTGATCGTCGCAGGCGGCGCCGACGATCCGTTGAAGAGCCATCGCCGCGAGATCACGGTGGTGTTCCTCGACCTGCGCGGCTTCACGGCCTTTACGGAAACGGCCGATCCCGAAGAAGTGATGGGCGTGTTGAGCGAATATCACGCCGCAATGGGCCGTCTGATCCTCGAACACGAGGGTACGCTCGAGCGCTTCACGGGCGACGGCATCATGGTGTTCTTCAACGATCCCGTGCCGGTGAGCGATCCCGCGCCGCGCGCCGCGCGCATGGCGTTGGCGATGCAACGCGAAGTCGCACGCCTGTCTCTCGGATGGAACAAACGCGGCTACGATTTGTTGATGGGCGTGGGCATCGCGCAGGGCTTCGCTACGATCGGCGGCATCGGCTTCGAAGGGCGCATCGACTACGGCGCGATCGGCACCGTGACCAATCTGGCGGCGCGCCTGTGCGGCGAGGCGCAGGGCGGCGAGATCCTCGTTTCACAACGCGTGATGGGGCCGCTCGGCGACGCGTTTCGCGTGGAGCCTGCAGGTGAGCTTGCGTTGAAAGGCTTTCAGCGCGCGGTGCCGGCCTTTCGCTTGCTCGATTCCTGAAGATGCGCAATACAGTGAATTGACGATGAAGATTCTCGGGAGAAAGAGCATGGCGTTCACGATCACAAGACTGCGATTCGCGGCGGTCGCACTCCTGTTCGCCTCGCCGCTGACGGTCCAGGCGCAGCAGACTGAGAAGGTGTATCGAGTTGGATACATGAGCATTCCCAGTAGCAAGTCTGCAGTCTTGACCGAGCAGGTTTTGGTCGTAGGAAAGAATCTCGTGATCGAGTGGCGTTGGGCCGATGGAAAGCCCGAACGTCTGCCCGGATTCGCGGCAGAGCTCGTCGCGCTCAACGTGGACCTGATCGTCGCGCCGCAGACGGATTCGGCGCTGGCCGCCAAACGCGCAACCCGCACGATCCCGATCGTCCACATCTTTGCGGGCGATCCTGTCGCCGACGGCCTCGTGACGAGCCTCGCCCACCCCGGTGGGAATGTAACTGGCTTGAGCCTCGCCGCGAGCCCCGAAATCTTCGGCAAGAGCCTGGAGTTATTGAAAGAGGCCACCGGCGCCTCGCGGGTCGCCGTCCTGCGCAATCCCGATCGGGACTCCCCCTTCATAGAAAGCGGTATGCGGCAGTTGAAAGCCGCGGCCCAAATCCTTGGGGTGCAGTTGCAAATTCTCGAGGCGCGCGATCCTGATCAGTTCGAAGCGGCGTTCGCCGCTATGGCGCAAGGGAAGGCGAGCGCGCTCTTCATGGTTCCCGACTCGATGTTCTGGCAGCACCGTCGCCGACTCGCCGATCTCGAAGTCAAATATCGGATACCGACGATACACGACCACAGCGAGTACGCTGAGGCGGGAGGCCTTATGACGTATGGGGCCGATCTCTCCGACTTGCTCAGGCGCGCTGCGATCTATATCGACAAGATCCTCAAGGGCGCCAAGCCCGCCGATCTGCCCGTCGAGCAACCGACCAAGTTCAATTTGGTCATCAACCAGAAGACCGCGAAGGCGCTTGGGCTCGCGATGCCGCAGTCGCTGATGTTGCGCGCTGATCGGGTGATCGAATGACGGGTTGCAAATCCTTCACGACTCGTGATTCATGCATAGGCAACCATACCCAATAGCTTGAGTTTCGCGCACGCACGATTGCGAGAGAAAAAACGGAGAGGTAAACCATGAAACGACGCACGCTCCTGGCCTCGACTCTTGCCGTTGCCTCACTGCCGCGAAGTGTTGTCGCGCAAACGTCGAAGAAAGTCATTCGGATCGGTTGGCTCACGGCGCAGCGGGCTGCCAGCCTGGCGCCTTATGTCGCAACGTTCCGCGCCGCTCTTGCCGACCTCGGTTATGTCGAGGGCCGCAACTTGATGATCGATTTCCGGTACGGAGACGACGCCCTTGAACGCGTCCCTGAACTGGCGACTGAACTGGTACGGCTTCCCGTCGATCTCATCGTGGCGCAGGGCGCGGCCGTGCCAGAGATCAAGCAGCTCGGCTTGAAGGTGCCCGTCGTCTACGTCTATAGCGGCGATCCGGTTTTGGCAGGCTTGGCCGACAGCCTCGCCCGGCCGCGCGGCAATATGACGGGCCTGACGTTCATGGCCGTCGAGTTCAACGGCAAGCGCCTGGAGTTGCTGCGGGAAATCATTCCCAGGTTACGAAGCGTGGCGATCATCGCCAACCCCGAGCATCCTGGCGAGCAGCGCGAACGCGGCTATTCGGAAGAGGCCGGCAGTCGGCTGGGTTTTGGCATTCAATATTTTCCGGCACGCACGCGCGACGAACTTGCGGACGTATTGACCGCAATGACGTCGAACCCACCGCAAGCTATTTCCGTTTTCGCCGATGGCTTCGCGGTTCAGAACCGCCAAAGCATCATCGATTTCGCGATGCGCGTGCGCGCGCCGGTGATTTCCGGATGGCCTGTCTTTGCCGATAGCGGCGCGCTTTGCACGTACGGGCCGCGTCTGTCCGATTCCTATCGGCGATTGGCGTACTACGCAGACCGCGTGCTGAAGGGCGCGAAGACTGCCGATCTCCCGATCGAGCAGCCGGCGACATTCGAGATGATCGTCAACCTCAAGACCGCCAGTGCGCTCGGCCTCACGATCCCGCAGTCGGTGCTGCTGCGCGCGGACCGGGTGATCTCTTGAGACCGCAGGCGTAGCGGAATAAATACATACTTCAAGATTCGTGATCCATGTATAGTGATTCATATCATGAATGATGGAGATCGGCATGAAGGCCATCGTCGCGGAACGCGGACAAGTCACCATTCCCAAAGCCTTGCGCGACAAGCTGGGGATACGACCGGGAACGGCGCTCGAGTTCACCGCCCGCAACGGCAGTCTGGTGGCAACCAAGGCGGAGACCGATCCGGTATCGCACGTGTTCGGCTGCCTCGGCCGCAAGATCGATACCGACCGCTTCATTCGTGAATTGCGTGGCGACGCGGACAAATGATCACGGCGGTCGACACCAGCGTCCTGATCGACGTGTTCGGCGCCGATGCGCGCTTTGGCCCACTTTCAGCGAACGCCCTGCGTCGATGTCTGAACGAAGGCGCGGTCGTGGCGTGTGCCTCGGTGTGGAGCGAAACGCGCGCGGCCTTTCCGAGCGACGACGCGTTCCGGGTCGCGATGAACGCGCTTGGCGTTGCATTCTCCGCACCCTCCGAGCCGACCGCGACGCTGGCCGGCGCCATCTGCAGGAAATATCACGCCGCCGGCGGCAAGCGCGATCGCGTCGTCGCCGATTTTCTGATCGGCGCGCATGCGTCTGCCCAATGCGACCGACTGCTCACGCGTGATCGTGGCTACTACAGAAAATATTTCGCGGGACTGGCAGTGCTCGACCCATCGGTTTGACGCGCACGCAATGCATCGAAAGGCTCAAGACGGGCGCTACACGATATAGGGGACGATCGCGAAACCAAGGCGCTTTGGCGGAAAGTCCCGCACGTTGCGAGTCGCCAAGTGAAGTCCGTACTGCTGAGCGATCGCCGCTTGAAATACATCGGGCAGCCTCCACCCGTGATGTAATTGATATCACCCTCAAATCTTCATCGGCAGGATCACCATCTGCATCCCTTCGAGATGCAGGCGCCTTTGCAGCGCGAGCGCAGCCTGGTTGTGCAGCACGCGCGTCATGAAGTTTTCCGATTCGGTGATCAGCTTGCTGGTGAAGAAGATCGCGCTAGGAAACTCGTTGCGAACCTGGTCCGACAGCTCGGCGATCTGATCGACGGCGTCGATGCCGAACGCGAGATAGGACTTCGCGGCCAGACCGTGGCTGTGACAGAAATTGACGAAGTAGGAAAGCGAGACGTTGGCTTCGATGCGCAGGTGTTCGATCGATTCGTCGCCGCCATACGCCTGCGCATCGACGGCGCGCGCCATCACGAACAGAAAATTGCGGAAGTGATCGGGAAACATGCGTTGCACCCACAGCAGCGCGTGCAGACCGCCGCCGCGTGACGTGCCGACGATGAAGACCGCGGTCGGCGCTTCGGGATCGAGGTCGGGGTACTTGGTTTCGGACCCGTAGGGCTGATCGGCGAACACCGCATCGACCGCGCCGATGCGTGCCTTGGTACTGCGATAGTGGTTGCGGATCAGGACACACACGGCGATCACGGCGCTCGTGATAACGACCGTGATCCATCCGCCTTCGTCGAACTTCGCGATCGTCGTCACGACCAGGATGCCGAGCGTGACGACGAGACCGGTCGCTGATAACGCGAGGCGTCGCTTCCAGCGTCGATCCTCGCGTCTGTTCTTGATCCAGTAGATGCACAGGCCAGTGAGCGAGAGACTGAAGGTCAGGAACACGTTGATCGAGTACAGCACCACCAGGAAGTCGACCTTGCCGCGCGAAAGCGCAAGGATGCCGAGCGCGGCGGCGCCCATCAGCAGCACGCCGTTCTGCGTGACCAGGCGCGTCGACAGATAACGGAACTTGTGCGGCATCCATGAATCGACCGCCATGTTGGCGAGCACCGACGGCCCGCCGAGAAATCCCGTGTTGGCCGCAACGAACAGGAGACCGGCTTCGGTCATGAGCACGACGATCAGTGCGAACGACAGGCCGCCGCCCGAGAAGCCCAGTTCGGCGAGGATGCTGCCGAAGACCACCGCGTTCAACGTCTGACCCTCGACCGGCTTCGCGCTCCACAACAGATACAGAAGGATGATGCCGCCAGCAGTGAACGCGAGGCTCGCGGCCATGTAGAGCATCGTGAGCTTGCCGGTCTTCACGCGCGGCTCGGCTAACGACTGCACGTTGTTGGAGACCGCTTCGATCCCGGTATAGGTTCCACCGCCCAGCGAATAGGCTTTCAGGAACAGGGCGGCAACGAAGATCCAGCTGGTTTCGCCGGCGAGCTTGCCGGTTTCCCGCAACGTGTCCGGAATCAGCGCCGGCAGGCCGCTCGCGTGATTGAGAATGCCGTAGACGATCAGGATGAAGTGGGTCGCGACGAAGCCGAGAAAGATCGGCAACAGGATCTTGATCGACTCCTTCATCCCGCGCAGATTGAGAAAAATCAGGAACGCCGCGAGCAGCAGTTCGACATACAACTTGCCCGGCTGCCATCCGACCGGCAACAGGCTGAACATCGCATCGGTACCGCTTGCGATCGAGATCGCGATCGTGAGCACGTAGTCGACGATCAGCGCGGCGCCCGCGGCCAATCCCGCGTACGGTCCGATCAGCGAAGTCGCGACGCGATAGCCTCCGCCGCCGGTAGGGAAGAGCTCGATGATCTGGTTGTACGCGAGCGAGATGATGAACACCGTCACCGCGGTCGCGATCGCGAGATACAGACCGAAGTGGGTGTGATCGCCGAGCGCCTTGAAGGCTTCTTCGGGACCATAGGCGGAAGACGAGAGTCCGTCGGCGCCCAGGCCGACCCAGGCCAGAAAGGCCACCAGCGCCAGCGAGTGACGCGTCTCGGACTTCAGTGGATCGAGTGCACGTCCGAGAAAAGCATCCCGGACCTTGTGTGAACGCATGCAGGCTCCATGGGCGACGCGGGCCGACGCGATTGGCCCGCAGCGACAGGGCGGGATGATACGCGCAACGGTTTGTCATTTCGAGCGTAGCGAGAAATCTCATCATTGCCGTGTGCGACGCGGATGGGATTGCTCGTCGCTGCGCTCGTCGGAACGACAAAGGGGGAGGCGCCGCGCTCGGCTACACTCGCGAATCATTTCAGGCGACTTCCGATCGCTTCATCAACACAGCGTGAGCCCACCATGACCGTCACCGTGATCTCGACCGACAAGGCGCCCGCCGCCGTCGGTCCGTATTCGCAAGCCGTTCGCATCGCGCACATGTTTCCCGCGGGCGAAGGCAACATCATCTACAGCTCCGGCCAGGTCGGTCTCGACCCCGCGACCGGCAAACTCGTGACCGGCGGAATAGAGGCCGAGGCGCGACAGGCGTTCGCGAATCTCGCCGCGGTCGTCGAGGAAGCAGGGGCGTCGCTGGGCAACGCGCTCAAGCTCACGCTCTTTCTGACCGACCTGGCAGATTTCGCCAAGGTCAACGCGATCATGAAGGAGCTCGTGCCCGAGCCTTTCCCGGCGCGCTCGACGATCGGCGTCGCATCGCTGCCGCTCGGCGCGTCGTTCGAAGTCGAAGGCATCTTCGCCGCCTGAGGCGCGATGCCGCTTCGCGCTGCGGCGCTCACGACCGAGCCGCGGCCCGCGTCGTCGTCCAATGCGTGGAGTGAAGCCCTCGCCGCGCGGCTCGCGCGCATCGGCATTCACGACGTTCTCGATTGCGTTCTTCACCTGCCGTTGCGCTACGAAGACGAGACGCGCATCGGCTTGCTTTCAGAGGCGCGTGACGGCGACACGATTCAGATCGAAGCGATCGTGCGCGATCACGCGATCCAGTATCGGCCGAGGCGGCAACTCGTCGTGCATGTCGACGATGCGAATGCGGCAAATGCGGCGGTGAATGCGAGCGACCGCGACGCGGGCCTCGCGCTGCGCTTCATTCATTTCTATGGCAGTCAGTTGAAGCACTTCGCGCCCGGTACGCGGCTGCGCGTGCGAGGCGAGCTGCGGGGTGGGGGCATGGGCCACGTGTTCGGGCGCGAGATGATTCACCCGAATTACAGCGTGGTCCGCGACGACACACCCTTGCCCGATCGCCTGACGCCGGTCTATCCGAGCGGCGTCGGTCTCGGCCAGGCAGTGTTGCGAAAGGTAATCGCGAAGGCGCTCGAGCGCGTGGCACTCGAAGAGACGGTTCCATCGCGTTTGCTCGAGCGCTACCACCTGCCGCCGATCGACGCGGCGATAAGCCTGATACACCACCCGCCGCCCGAGGTGTCGCAGGAAGCACTCTCGTCGCGCTCGCATCCCGCGTGGCAGCGGATCAAGTTCGATGAATTGCTCGCGCAACAGTTGTCGCTCGCGCGCGCGCATGCGGCGCGGCGCGCGCGCACGGCGCCGGTTTTGAAAGCCGGCGGCGCGCTGGTCGATGACTTGGTCGCGCGTCTGCCCTTCGCGTTGACCAGGGCACAGCAACGCGTGGTGCGAGAGATCGCAGAAGACCTCGCGACCCCGCATCCGATGCAGCGTCTCTTGCAAGGCGATGTCGGCAGCGGCAAGACCGTCGTCGCTGCGATCGCGGCATTGCAGGCGATCGACGCGGGATATCAGGCCGTACTGATGGCGCCCACCGAGATCCTCGCCGAGCAGCACTTTCGCAAGCTCACCGAATGGATCGCAGAGCTGGGCGTGCCGGTCGCTTGGCTGACCGGCAGCTTGAAGAAGAAGGAAAAGGACGCTGCGCGCGAGGCGATCGAATCGGGTCACGCGCGCTTGATCGTCGGCACGCATGCGTTGATCCAGGACGACGTGCATTTCGCGCGGCTCGGCCTTGCGATCGTCGATGAACAACATCGCTTCGGCGTCGGACAGCGACTGGCGTTGCGCGTCAAGGCACAGACATCCGGTGCGGATATGGTCAAGAGCGCGATCAAGCGCGAACCGCATCAACTGATGATGAGCGCCACGCCGATCCCGCGCACGCTCGCGATGACCTACTTCGCCGACCTCGACGTATCGACCATCGACCAGTTGCCGCCGGGTAGGAAGCCGATCGTGACGAAGCTCGTCGATGCGGCGCGTCGCGACAACGTCCTCGCGCGCGTGCGCAGCGCGATCGCCGAAGGGCGGCAGGCGTATTGGGTGTGTCCGCTGGTCGAGGGGGCTGAGGCCGACGAAGAAGGCGGCGCGCTGCTGGCCGGCGAAGCCGCGCTTTCTTCCTCGGCCGCCGAACCGATGACGCCGAAGACCCCCCGGACATCGAGCGCCCCGCGCAAGCGCGGCGCGTCATCGGCCGCGCGCATCGAAAGTCTCCAATTGCAGGCGGCCGTCGAGACGCACGACACCCTTGCCGCGGCACTCCCCGAGGTTCGCGTCGGCCTCGTGCATGGACGCCTGCGCGGCGACGAGAAAGCCGAACAGATGCGCCGCTTCAACGCGGGCGAAACCGGGCTGCTGGTGGCGACCACCGTCATCGAGGTCGGCGTCGATGTCGCCAACGCATCGCTGATGGTGATAGAACACGCCGAGCGATTCGGCCTCGCGCAACTGCATCAATTGCGCGGCCGCGTGGGTCGCGGCAGCGACGACTCGGTCTGCATCCTGATGTTCCAGCCGCCGCTGTCGGCGATCGCGAAGCAACGATTGAAGACGATGCGCGGGACGCAGGACGGCTTCGAGATCGCGCGCAAGGACCTCGAGTTGCGCGGGCCGGGGGAGTTTCTCGGGCATCGGCAATCGGGGGAGGCCTTATTGCGATTCGCCGATTTGAATGCCGATCAGGCGTTGGTCGATGCAGCACGCGAGGCGGCGATCGCAATGCTGGCTCAATATCCGTCAGAGGTGGAGCGGCATTTGCAACGGTGGCTGCGAGAGGGGGAGGATTTATTGAAAACTTAGGGATCGATACTTACTGCGCCAATCCATATTCATTCATAAGTGATGGCGTAATGCGCAGTGCTGTCCATGGTATTTATTGCTCGCATTGACGATGATTGGCCGCCGGTAAATGAAACCAAATTGACACCTAATTAGCCTTGCGAACCCAAGAACGGAGCCCCAGTATGTCGCGCTACTCATCTACAGGAACGAATAAATCGTGAAATTATTTGCTGCATTGAAAAAAATAAAGGAATTTGAAAAACTGGAACTCCCCTTCATCAAGTCCCTCATCGACTTCGACATCATCATCGCGATTGGATATGCCCAGGAGATAGATAAACCGCTCACGCCCAAGGCGCTCTTTCTCGTGAATATCGGGTCGGTCACGACAGTTCGCCGCAGACTGGCAAAGTTGACAGAACTGGGCATCGTGAAGCGGCGCACCGACGCAAGCGATCGTCGCTCGGACATCCTTACCATTTCACTTTCCAGCCTCAAGCTCCTCGGCAGGTACGGCGGCGTACTTGCTTGTATGTCAGAGCTGGCTTGAGAGGGATGCTGCTTTGAAAATAAAGGCGTCCGATGGCGAGGGCAGTGACTTGCCGACCATCGCGCGCCGGCTTTGAGGCAAGGCCGCTCTCCAATTTGCGATTGGAGGTACGAGGCGACGGCATCATCGCATCGCGTCCTTTGCATCTGCGCCCTGAACCATCGTGCACCCATGAAATTTCATACGTTCATTCAAGCCAACCTGGACGCGATCGTCGGCGAGTGGGAGGCTTTCGCTCGGACGCTTGTCCCTGCGGCAACGTCGATGTCGGGCATCGCGCTGCGCAATCACAGCCGCGAGATTCTCATGGCCATCGTGGAGGACATGCAGACGAGCCAGACCGAGATCGAGCGATCCAGTAAGTCCCGACGAGCAGAACTGACTCCCGCCGCGTCCGAGACCGTCGCAGCAGCGCATGGCGCGCTCAGGCATGTGGCAGGCTTTGACCTGCCACAGGTGGTGAGCGAGTTCCGCGCCCTGCGGTCCAGCGTCTTGGCGCTCTGGAGTCGCTTCGAGACCACCGGCGGCAATGCTTTAGCGATCGAAGAGATCGCCCGCTTCAATGAAGCCATTGACCAAGCGCTCGGAGAATCGGTCCAACGCTATTCGCGCGGCGTCGATGCGTCCCGTGACATGTTCCTCGCCGTGCTCGGGCACGACTTGCGAAGCCCGCTCCAGAGCATCGAGATGGCGAGTCATATGCTTAACGCGACGGTCCTGCCCGAGGCAACCCGGTTGAAGGTGGCCACGCGGGTCCGGCGTGCTTCGAACGTCATGAGTCATCTGATCACGGATCTGCTGATGTTCACGAGAAGCCGACTGGGCCGTGGAATACCGATCGAGCGATTCGACTTCGACCTGGGGCAGCTCTGCAACGAGGAGATCGATGCCGTCAGGACAAGTTACCCGGAGCGGCAGTTCGTGCGGCACCTGACCGGCGATCTGCATATCCAAGGCGACGTTTCGAGGATGCAACAGGTGCTTTCGAACCTGCTCAACAACGCCGTGCAGCACGGCGGCGAAAGCACCCCGATTCGACTGAGTGCCTACGGCGAAGAGGACGCCATCGTCTTGTCGATCGCGAGCTCCGGCAATCCGATTCCGCCCAACGCCCTGCGGGTGATCTTCGAGCCGCTGGCGCAGGTACCGACCCCCACGTCCGATTTGAATAAACGCGTGAAGACCAGCCTTGGGCTGGGCCTTTTCATCGTCCGCGAGATCGTGCTGGGCCATCGCGGCACGATCGACGTGAAATCCTCGGCCGAGGCCACCGTATTCACCGTTCGACTGCCGCGCGCCACCCTCGCCGCAGACGGCTCCAATGGGTCTCAGGAAAGTGAGGTCGGGTTTTTGCCCTAGGAGTGGGTCGATCGCCATCGTCTTGCGATGCCATAGCGTCACCGACTCGGGCACGATGCCGATGCCCAAGCCCGCCTCGATCATCCGGCACATCGCGTCGTAAATAGCGAAGCCTCGTCCGGGAAAAATCCGATGGCGCGACCAGGCGTTGGCGCGCACGATGGCGCTTTTCCGCGGACGCAAGACGTGAAGGCGCGGCGCGCAACAATCCGCAAGGCAGCGGGATCGCCGGCGACGACGCATCCCCGCGGGTTCGCGAATCGCTCTGCCAGGCCCAACCGAGGAAACCACGCGATGGCCCTGCCCGATGCGGACGTCGCTGAAACGACAGACGCCGCCAACCTGACCGACTGGATCGGGCGGACCGAGACGCTGCGCGACCTCGTCACTGCAAAGCCGGTCGCCGCGATGGCCGCGACGCTGGACAACGGCAACGCGGCGCCAGACGCCGGCGACCCATTGCCGCCGTTGTGGCACTGGCTTTATTTCTTGCCGCATCCGAAGCGCTCCGAAATCGGCCCGGATGGGCACGCGGCGCGCGGAGGCTTTCTTCCGCCGGTCGCTCTGCCGCGTCGCATGTGGGCGGGCGGTCGCCTGCAATGGCACGACGCGATTCGCGTGGGCGATTCGATCGAGCGCGTGTCGCGCGTCGCGTCGGTCTCGAAGAAAAGCGGCAAGACCGGCGACCTGGTGTTCGTGCTGGTCGAGCATCGCATCTCGACCGAGCGGGGACTCGCACTGACCGAGGAACACGACATCGTCTATCGCGAAGCGCCCGAGTCGGGCGCTGTTCCTGCGACTGCGCCGCGCGCATCGATCGATGAAGCGTGGTGCGAACGCATCGTGTCCGACGACGTGCTGCTGTTTCGCTATTCGGCGCTGACCTTCAACGGGCATCGCGTCCACTACGATCGCCGCTATGTCACCGAAGTCGAAGGCTATCCGGGATTGATCGTCCACAGTCCGTTGATCGCGACGCTCCTGGTCGAACTGGTGCGCAAGCATCTTCCGCATGCGACGCTTGCGACCTTCGCGTTTCGCGCGATCAGCCCGCTGTTCGACGTCGCGCCCTTCGAGGTCTGCGGGCGTCCCGATGCCGATGGCAAGATGGTGCATCTGTGGGCGCGCAACATGAACGGCGGCCTCGCGATGCAGGCGACCGCCGAGCTCGACTATCCCGAGCAGAAGGCCTCACGATGAAGAATGAACTCCCGCAGCCCGATCGCTATCAGGACATGCGCGAAGCCTTGCGCGGATTGACCGGGCGCTTCGACTCGGCCTATTGGCAGAAGGTCGATGCGGCGCGCGGCTATCCCGAAGAATTCGTCGATGCGTTGACAGAGGCCGGCTGGCTCGCCGCGCTGATTCCCACCGAATACGGCGGCTCGGGTCTGGGTCTTGCCGACGCGTCGGTGATCATGGAAGAGATCAATCGCTCGGGCGGCAACGCGGGCGCGTGTCACGGGCAGATGTACAACATGGGCACGCTGCTGCGCCATGGTTCCGACGAACAGAAGCGGACGTATCTGCCGCGCATCGCGTCGGGCGAATTGCGATTGCAGACGATGGCGGTCACCGAGCCGACCACCGGCACCGACACCACGCAACTCAAGACGGTTGCGGTGAAGAAGGGCGATCGCTATGTCGTCAACGGGCAGAAGGTGTGGATCTCGCGCATCCAGCATTCGGACCTGATGATCCTGCTTGCGCGCACCACGCCGCTCGCCGACGTGAAGAAGAAGGCCGACGGCATGTCGATCTTCCTCGTCGATCTGCACGGGGCGATCGGCAAGGGAATGACGGTGCGACCGATCGTCAATATGGTCAATCACGAGACCAACGAAGTCTTCTTCGACGCACTCGAAATCCCTTCAGAGAATTTGATCGGCGAAGAGGGCAAGGGCTTTCGCTACATTCTCGACGGCCTCAACGCCGAGCGCACCTTGATCGCGGCCGAGTGCATCGGCGATGGATGGTGGTTCGTCGAAAAGGCGCGCCGCTATGCCAACGAGCGCATCGTGTTCGACCGGCCGATCGGCAAGAACCAGGGCGTGCAGTTTCCGATCGCCGAGAGCTACATCGAACTCGGAGCCGCGAACCTGATGCGTTTCAGGGCGTGCGAACTGTTCGATGCGGGCAAGCCCTGCGGCGCCGAAGCGAACATGGCGAAGTACCTCGCCGCGAAAGCGTCGTTCGAAGCGGCCAACGTGTGCCTGCAAACGCATGGCGGCTTCGGCTTCGCTGCCGAGTACGACGTCGAGCGCAAGTTTCGCGAGACGCGCCTCTATCAGGTCGCGCCGATCTCGACCAACCTGATTCTTTCGTATGTGGCCGAGCATGTGCTCGGCCTGCCGCGATCGTTCTGACCATGACTTTGCCTCTGTCCGACATCACCGTCGTCTCGCTCGAACACGCGATCGCGGCGCCGTTCGCGACGCGCCAGCTCGCCGACCTCGGCGCGCGCGTCATCAAGATCGAACGGCCGGGCGTGGGCGACTTCGCGCGCGCCTACGACGAGCGCGTGCACGGCATGGCATCGCACTTCGTCTGGGTCAATCGCGGCAAGGAAAGTCTGACGCTCGATCTCAAGCAACCCGCCGCGCTCGACGTGCTGATGAAACTCGTCGCGAAGGCCGACGTGCTGGTCCAGAATCTCGCGCCCGGTGCGGCCGCGCGCATGGGCTTGTCCGCGCAGGCGTTGCGGCCCGCGTACCCGCGCCTCGTCGTGTGCGACATCTCGGGTTACGGCGCCGACGGTCCGTATCGCGACAAGAAGGCTTACGACTTGCTGATTCAAAGCGAGGCCGGCTTCCTGTCGGTCACGGGCTCTGAGGATGAACCCGCCAAAGCCGGCTGCTCGATCGCCGACATCGCGGCCGGCATGTATGCGTACACCAGCATCCTCGCTGCGCTGTACGCAAGGCAGAAGGACGGCATCGGCTCGCATATCGATGTCTCGATGCTCGAAGCGCTGGTCGAGTGGATGGGCTATCCGCTCTACTACGCGTTCGACGGCGCGACGCCTCCCGCGCGTTCGGGCGCCGAGCACGCGACCATCTATCCCTACGGCCCTTTCGCTGCGGGCGACGGCAAGACCGTGATGCTCGGTCTGCAGAACGAGCGCGAGTGGACCATGTTCTGCGACCAGGTCCTGGGCGCGTCCGAGCTTGCGAGCGACCAGCGCTTCGCATCGAACTCGCAGCGCCATGCGCATCGAGATGCGTTGCGCGCGATCATCGTCGAAGCCTTCGCGACGTTGACGGCCGAAGAGATCGTCGAGCGGCTCGACGCCGCGCAGATCGCCAACGCGCGCATGAACACGATGGACGAAGTGTGGGCGCATCCGCAGCTCGAAGCGCGCGGGCATTGGCGCGAGATCGACTCGCCCGAGGGGACCATACGCGCGCCGTTGCCGCCGGGGCGGCACGATCGCTTCGCATATCGGATGGGCGCAATACCCGCGCTGGGTGCGCATAGCGACGCGATTCTCGCGGAGTTAGGGGTCGACAGGCCGGGAATCGAGCGGTTGCGGAGCGCAGGCGCGGTGTGATATCGCCGTCGCCCCGGCGAAGGCCGGGGTCCAAGTTGCTTGCGGGTCGCGCGCCTACGTGAAACTTGGGTCCCGGCCTTCGCCGGGATGACGGCGAACACGACGCGCTTAGTGCAAACTCTCAATCTACGCGAACCCGCGAATGGAATCCCGATGATCGACATGTCTTCGAGTCTGCTGACGGCGCGCAGCTTCTTGTTCGTTCCCGCAGATCGCCCCGACCGTTACGCCAAGGCGCTCGCGTCGGGCGCGGACATGGCCGTCATCGATCTCGAAGACGCGATAGCGCACGACCACAAGGACAAGGCGCGCGCCGCGCTCGATGCCGCGTGGGGGAGCTTCGATCACGAAGACCGGGTCGTGATCCGCATCAACGGACTCGACTCGCTCGAGCTTGCCGACGATGCGGCGCTGTGCGCATCGCTGTCGCCCGCGGCCGTCATGGTACCCAAGGCCGAGAGTGCCGAAGCGCTCGAGTCCCTGCATGCGCGGCTGGGCGATGTACCGCTCGTGCCGATGATCGAAAGCGCGCTCGGCTTTTCCGAAATCGCCGCCATCGCGCGCGCCATCGGCACCGCGCGTCTCGCGTTTGGACACATCGACTTTCAGGCCGATCTGGGCATGGTTGCCGACGACCAGCAGACCGAACTCGCGCCGGCGCGCTTCGGCCTCGTCGCCGCGTCGCGCGCCGCCGGCATCGCGGGACCGATCGACGGCATCACGCTCGAAACCGGGAGGACGAGCGAGATCATCCACGCGACGCGGCGCGGCATCCGCTTCGGCTTCACCGGCAAGCTTTGCATTCATCCCGACCAGATTGCGGCCGTGCATGCGGCGTTTGCACCGAGCGCCGAAGACGAGGCGTGGGCGCGGCGCGTGGTCGAAGCCGCCGAGAGGTCCAGGGGCGGGGCCGTCAAGGTCGACGGCCGCATGATCGACCGCGCCGTCATCCTCCTGGCCGAGCGCGTGCTCGCGCTGGCATCGCAGACCAACGAGCGCGGCTAGATATGCGCGCGCGCTCGAGTTCCACGGCGCCGCACGAGCGCCACGTCGCATGACTTCCGGAGACCATCGATGAAAAAATTACTGGCTGCGCTCGCCGCAGGCGCCGCACTGTCCGCTGTGTCGGCACTCCCGATCGCTTCGGCGCAGACGCCGATTGTGATCAAGTTCAGCCACGTGGTCGCCAACGACACGCCCAAGGGCAAGGGCGCAGAACGCTTCAAGCAACTCGCCGAAGAGCGCACCAATGGCCGTGTGAGAGTCGAGGTTTATCCCAACTCGACGCTCTACAAGGACAAGGAAGAACTCGAGGCCTTGCAGTTGGGCGCAGTGCAGATGCTCGCGCCCTCGGTGTCCAAGTTCGGGCCCCTGGGGGCGAAGGAATTCGAGGCCTTCGATCTGCCCTTCATCTTTCCCGACAAGGCAGTGCTCGCGCGCGTGACCGAAGGGCCGATCGGCGCGTCGCTGTTCCAGAAGCTCGACAACAAGGGCATCAAGGGCCTCGCGTTCTGGGACAACGGGTTCAAGGACATGACGGCCAACAAGCCCTTGCGCACGCCGGCCGACTTCAAGGGTCAGAAGATGCGCATCCAGTCGTCGAAGGTGCTCGAGGCACAGTTCCGCGCGCTCGAGGCATTGCCGCAGGTACTGGCTTTCTCCGAGGTCTATCAAGCGCTGCAGACGGGTGTCGTCGACGGCACCGAGAACACGCCGTCGAACATCTATTCGCAGAAGACGCACGAAGTCCAGAAGTATCTGACGGTCTCGAACCACGGGTACATCGGCTACGCGGTGATCGTCAACAAGAAGTTCTGGGAAGGCTTGCCGCCCGACATCCGCATCGCCCTCGAAGGCGCGATGAAGGACGCGACGCGCTACACCAATGCCATCGCGCAACAGGAGAACGACGACGCGCTCGCGAAGATCAAGGCGGCCGGACGCACCGAGATCATCACGCTGACCGATGCGCAGAAGGCCGAGTGGAAGAAGGCCTTGCAGCCCGTGTATGGGGAGATGGCGCCGCGCGTGGGCAAAGACCTGATCGACGCGATCCGCAAGGAAGCGGCGGCGGTGGGGTACAAATAAACCCAGGCGCATGACGCTCACTGAATTGCGCTACGTCGTCGCGGTGGCGAGGGAACGCCATTTTGGTCGCGCCGCGGAATCCTGTTTCGTCAGCCAACCGACGTTGTCGGTCGCGATCAAGAAGCTCGAAGAAGAGCTCGGCGTGACCTTGTTCGAGCGCGGGGGTGGCGAGATCGGCGTCACGCCGATCGGCGCGCAGATCGTCGCGCAGGCCGAGCGCGTGCTGGAGCAGAGCGCGGCGATTAAGGAGATCGCGACGAGCGGAAAGGATCCGTTGAACGAGCCGCTGCGCCTGGGTGTGATCTACACGATCGGTCCGTACCTGCTGCCGCCGCTGGTCAAGCGCATCATCGACGACGCGCCGCACATGCCGCTGATCCTGCAGGAGAACTACACCGTCAGGCTGCTCGATCTGCTCAAGCACGGCGAGATCGATGCGGCGATCATGGCGTTGCCGCTGCCCGAGTCGGGATTGATGGTGCGCCCACTGTATGACGAGGAGTTCATCGTTGCGATCCCGCGCGAACACCCGTGGAAGACGCGCGAGAAAATTTCGGCCGGCGACCTGAAGAACGAAACCATGCTGATGCTCGGCGCCGGTCATTGCTTTCGCGATCAGGTGCTCGAAGCGTGCCCGGAAACAGCGCCCTTGTCGGTCGCATCTTGGATGCCCGAAACCGGCATGCGCAGGACCTTCGAGGGCTCGTCGCTCGAAACCATCCGCCACATGGTCGCCAGCGGCATCGGCGTGACGGTGCTGCCGCGCACGTCGGTGCCGTCGCCGATACCGCTCGACAGCCTCCTGCGTTATCTGCCGTTCGACGACCCGGTACCCAGCCGTCGCGTCGTCCTCGCGTGGCGCAAGACCTTCCCGCGCCGCGCGGCGATCGAAGTGCTGCGCAGCGCGATCCTCGCGTGCAATCTCGAAGGGATGAAGAAGCTCGAAGTCGATGCATTCGTCAGTTGACACGCTGGTGGCCGTGCGCGAGCGCCTCGCGCTGTATGCGCGCCTCGTGCGCATCGACAAGCCGATCGGCATCCTGCTCTTGCTCTGGCCGACGCTGTGGGCACTGTGGATCGCATCCGACGGCAGGCCGCCGTTCTACGTGCTCGCGGTCTTCGTGATCGGCACGGCGCTGATGCGCTCGTCGGGATGCGCGATCAACGACTGGGCCGACCGCGACTTCGATCGTCATGTCGCGCGCACGGCCGAGCGACCGTTGACGAGCGGGCGCATCGCAGGATGGGAGGCGTTGGTGGTCGCGGCGGTGCTGGCGCTCGTCTCGTTTTTTTTGATCCTGCCGCTCAATGCGCTGACGATCGCGCTCTCGTTCGTCGCCGCATTCGTCGCCGCGAGTTATCCGTTCACCAAGCGCTTTTTCGCGTTGCCGCAGGCGTACCTGGGCATCGCGTTCGGGTTCGGCATTCCGATGGCGTTCGCAGCGATCGAGAATCGCGTGCCTGCGGTCGCGTGGACGATGCTCGCGGCTAACGTATTCTGGGCGCTCGCCTACGACACCGAATACGCGATGGTCGATCGCGACGACGATCTGAAGATCGGTATCCGCACCGCGGCGATCACGTTCGGCCGCTACGACGTTCTCGCCGTGATGGTCTGCTATGCGTTCACGCTCGCACTGCTCGCGATTGCGGGTGCGATGGCGGGACTCGGATGGGCCTGGGACGCGGGCCTCGTCGTCGCCGCGGGCATCGCGTTGCATCACTATCGCTTGATTCGCACCCGCTCGCGTGGAGGATGCTTCAAGGCCTTCCTGCACAACAACTGGTTCGGCGCGGCCGTGTTTGCGGGGCTCGCGGTCGATCGGCTGCTCGCGCATTTCGCGTGATGCATCGCCTTCGATTGGCGGACTGCCGCGTGCGCGCTTTACGCTTCGTGACTGAACTCGTCGCCGAGTTCGGTCGAGCGCTTTGCAGCCGCATGCACGGCGGCCACGATCGTCGCGTTGACGCCGCCTTGATGCATGCGCATCAATGCCGCGTGCGTGGTGCCGCCGGGTGACGTGACTCGTTCGCGCAGGACTGCGATCGGTTCTTCGGATGCCGCCGCGAGGCGGCTCGCGCCCATGAAGGTCGAGACCGCGAGGCGTCGCGCATCTTCTTCGGAGATGCCGAGTTCGCGCGCCCCCTGTTGCAAGGCCTCGATGAACGCGAACACATACGCGGGGCCGCTGCCCGAGACCGCGGTGATCGCGTCTAGCTTGGCCTCGTCATCGACCCACAGGATTTGCCCGACCGCGCCGAGCAGCGTCTGGGCAAGCGCGCGCCCGCGCGCATCGACGTCGGGCGTTGCGAAGAGGCCTGTGATGCCTGCGCCGATCAAGGCCGGCGTGTTGGGCATGGCGCGGGCGATCGGGCGATGCGCATGTTCGGCGCCGAGCCAATGCGCGATCTCGCGCGTGCGTATGCCGGCTGCGATGCTGATGATCAGGGGCTGCGGCATCGACCGCGACATTGACCGCGGCATCGACTGCCCGAGCCATCGCGCGGCCGAGGTCGCGGCTTCGCGAAACTGCTGCGGCTTGACCGCGAAGACCACCGCTTCGCACGCCGTGAGATCGGCCGACGCCACGTCATGCAGCGCAATGCGACCCGGGGTCTTGGCGAGCGTCTCGCGCGTCGCGGCATGCGGTTCGATCACGATGAAGTCCGCGTCGATGTGCTGGGCGATCATGCCGCCCATCAAGGCCTGCGCCATGTTGCCGCCGCCGACGAAACCGATTTTCATGTGGGTTGCTCCTGATCCATGCGTGGCGCCGCCTTCCCGGCGAAGGCCGAGACCCAAGTTTCGCGAATGTGCGACGGAAGAACAAATTGGACCCCGGCCTTTGCCGGGGCGACGGCGAAAAGAGTCACGGCCCCGACGCTCGTGCGCCGAAGATCGCCGTGCCGACGCGAACCATGGTCGCACCCTCGGCGATCGCGGACTCGAGATCGGCCGACATGCCCATCGAGAGTTGATCGCACGGCAGGCCCGCAGCGCGCATCTGTTGGCCGAGCAAACGAAGCCGCGCGAATGCCGCGCGCTGCGCCGCCGGGTCCATGCTTACTTCGGGTACTGTCATCAAGCCGCGCAGTCGCAGGCGCGGCAATCCGACCACGGTGCGCGCGAGGGCAGGCAGAGCGTCGGGAGAGACGCCGCTCTTCGTGGCTTCGCCATCGAGATTGACTTCGAGCAGGACGTTCAACGGTTCACGCGCGGGATCGCGCTGAGCCGAAAGGCGCTCGGCGATTTTAGCGCGGTCGACGCTGTGCACCCAGTCGAAATGCATCGCGATCGCGCGCGTCTTGTTGCTCTGGATCGGGCCGATGAAATGCCACTCGAGGCGGCGGGGCAGGGCACCTGCTTGCAGCGATGCAGGCGACGCCCCGAGACCCTCGTTCACCGCCGCGATCTTTTCGATCGCCTCCTGCACATAGTTCTCGCCGAAGGCGAACTGTCCGGCCTCGATCGCCGCGAGGACCGCGGATGCGGAGAAAGTCTTAGTGACGGCGATCAGTTTGACCGCGCCTTCTTCTCGTTGCGCCGCTTCCACAGCAGTTCGGATGCGTAGGCGCACGCCTTGCAGGTTGTTTGCCGTTGCGGACATAATCGATCGCGAAAAAAACGTACGACGGTTGAGCCGTTTTCCACACACCGTCTCGCCAAGCCTCGTCATCGGCCAATCAACTTTTCCTTGCAAGGGTCGATAACACCTGTCGATGTCGCGAGGTCGCGACCGGCCTGACAAACATGATACGGGGTAGTCGCGCGGGACAAGCGAGTTCGCGCCCCCCACACACGCACGCGCACCGCACGCGCAACCGCAATTAAAGGAACTGGATGGATATCTCGGAACTGCTGGCCTTCGTCGTCAAGAACAAGGCGTCGGACCTGCATCTGTCGGCGGGTCTTCCCCCGATGATTCGCGTGCACGGCGACGTGCGTCGCATCAACCTGCCGCCGATGGAACACAAGGATGTCCACGGCATGATCTACGACATCATGAACGACGGTCAGCGCAAGTTCTACGAGGAGAACCTCGAGTGCGACTTCTCGTTCGCGATTCCCGGCCTGGCGCGCTTTCGCGTCAACGCCTTCGTGCAGAACCGCGGCGCCGGCGCCGTGATGCGGACCATCCCGTCGAAAGTGCAGACGCTCGAAGAACTGAACGCGCCCAAGATTTTCGCCGAGATCGCCAATCAGCCGCGCGGCATCGTGCTCGTCACGGGCCCGACGGGTTCGGGCAAATCGACCACGCTTGCAGCGATGGTCAACCACATCAACGACAACGAGTACGGCCACATTCTCACGGTCGAAGACCCGATCGAATTCGAGCACGAGTCCAAGAAGTGCCTGATCAATCAGCGCGAGGTCGGGCCGCACACGCTGTCGTTCAACAACGCGCTCAGAAGCGCGTTGCGCGAAGACCCGGACGTGATCCTGGTGGGCGAGCTGCGCGACCTCGAAACGATCCGCCTCGCGCTGACGGCAGCCGAGACCGGACACCTGGTGTTCGGCACGCTGCATACCAGCTCGGCCGCCAAGACCATCGACCGCATCGTCGACGTCTTCCCCGCGGCTGAAAAGGAGATGGTCCGCACGATGTTGTCCGAGTCGCTGCGCGCGGTGATCTCGCAGACGCTGCTGAAGACCAAGGACGGCAGCGGCCGCCTCGCCGCGCACGAGATCATGATCGGCACGCCTGCGATTCGAAACCTGATCCGCGAGAACAAGGTCGCGCAGATGTATTCGGCGATTCAGACCGGTCAGAACGTGGGCATGCAGACGCTCGACCAGAACCTGCTCGATCTGGTCCGGCGTAATCTCGTCAATCCGGTCGAGGCGCGCAACCGTGCGGCGAACAAAGACAGTTTCCCGGGGTGAAGACCTTGCTGGAGACGAAAACGACTTAACGAGGCAACAAAATGGAACGCGAACAGGCCACCAAGTTCATGTACGACCTGCTGCGCCTCTTGGCCAGCAAGAAGGGCTCCGACCTTTTCATCACGGCTGAATTTCCACCCGCGTTCAAGATCGACGGCAAGGTGACGCCGGTCTCGAATCAGGCGATGACCCCGCAGCACACGTCCGAGCTGGCGCGCGCGATCATGAACGACAAGCAGGCGGCGGAATTCGAAGCGACCAAGGAATGCAACTTCGCGATCAGCCCCGCGGGCATCGGCCGGTTTCGCTGCAACGCCTTCGTGCAGCAGGGCCGCATCGGGCTCGTGTTGCGCACGCTCACCACGCGCATCCCGACGGTCGAGGAACTCGGTATCCCGCAAATCCTCAAGGATGTCGTGATGACCAAGCGCGGCCTCATGATCATGGTCGGCGCGACCGGCTCGGGCAAGACCACGACGCTTGCGGCGCTGGTCGGCCATCGCAACGAGCACAGCTACGGACACATCGTCACGATCGAGGACCCGATCGAATACGTGCATCCGCACAAGAACTGCATCATCACGCAGCGTGAAGTGGGGGTCGACACGACCGACTGGTTCGCGGCGTTGAAGAACACGCTGCGTCAGGCGCCCGACGTGATCCTGATCGGCGAGGTTCGCGATCGGGAAACAATGGAACATGCGATCGCCTTCGCCGAAACGGGTCACCTGTGCCTGGCGACGCTGCATGCCAACAGCTCGAATCAGGCGCTCGACCGCATCATCAACTTCTTCCCGGAAGAGCGGCGTGCGCAGTTGCTGATGGACCTGTCGTTGAACCTGAAGGGGATGATCTCGCAGCGGCTGATCCCGTTGAAGGACACCAAGGGCCGTATCCCTGCGGTCGAGATCATGCTCAATTCGCCGTTGATCTCGGACCTGATCTTCAAGGGCGACGTGCACGAGATCAAGGAGATCATGAAGCGCTCGCGCGAACTCGGCATGCAGACCTTCGATCAGGCGCTCTTCGATCTTTTCGAGGCCGACAAGATTTCCTACGAAGACGCGCTACGCAACGCCGATTCGGTCAACGACCTGCGCCTGACGATCAAGCTGCACAGCAAGAATGCCCGCGCCGCGGATCTGACCAAGGGCATCGAGCATCTGAATCTCGTTTGAGATTTTTCCCTGAGCTTCAGGGCGAGGGGCAAAGCAGCAGGAAAAAGAATCAGCCGACGCCGGGCAGAAGAAATGACGACGCCGGCATCAGCCTCGCGTTACGAAGCTGAATTGCCGGCGTGGGCTTGGAAGTTGCTTTTAGATGATCAGACGAGCGCCACTGCCGTGGTTCCCCCGCCGACATGAATCAAATCGGCCTGTTCCACAAATACATACTGCTGCTGGGTAGTGATGTCGAGAGCCAGTTCTTGGGTTTGGATGTCAGCGATCATGGAAGTGCTCCCGGAAGGTAGAGATAAATTGAGTCAGAAACTGACACGGAATGTAGCGCCGTGACAAAGATTAATGTAGCAACGGCCACGGTGCGAGCAATGGGATGAGTCATTCGTCGAAATCCGACAAATTCTTGAGCCGTGACGTTGTTGCGGCAGCTCAGATTTTGGATGATCAACTTTCCTCCGGTAACCCTACGACTTTCGAGGCTTTGGAAGCGCAGGCCGCTGCCGCGATGGCGAATTTCGGCGTCGAAGGCCGCGAATCGCTTGATCATCTGACATCGGTTTTGATGCAACTCGATAGCGATGCACACGTTGAAAAGCGCATCAAGATTTTATCCGATGCGTGTTTTTATTATCAGCGGACCGGTCGCAGTTTCGATGGCATTCCGCGCGGCAGATCTGCGGTAACGCTTGCGAAAAACGGCGGGCACAAGAACCTGGAACGCTATGCAAATATCAGCCTGAGTAGCGTTTATCTGGACACAGGGAATTTTGAAGATGCCTGCCGGTGCCTTGAACGCGCATTGGTTCTTGCCCGAGAAATGGGTGACCCACTTTTGGAATGCTCCGCATACACAATGATTGGGGCGCTTTTAAAGGAAATGGGACTTTATCTCGACGCACTCGAGGTAATCGACAAGGCGTTCGCTTGCAATACTCAAACTGCGCAAGGCCAGCAATTGCGCTTTGTAAATGCGAACAACGGCCTCTTTAGTGCGCACAGACTTGGCAATCACACTGCTGCGCTCAAATATATGAGCGTTGCGTGCGAGACGATTGAAAATCCACTTCTGGACGTTGCAACCCGCGCGACCTTCGAGAATGTCCGCTGCATGTATCTCCTCGCCCACAACGACGAGGAGACCGCCGATGCGCTGATTACTTCCGCAAGAGAACGCGCCGCATCCGTCCAGAATCCCCGCGTCGAAATTCTTCTCGCGACCGCCGCTGCCCTGTGCGACTGGGCCAGCCGCGACCCCGTGCGCGAAGCGCGCGCCAAGAAGCAACTGCGCGAACTCCATCACAAGAGCAAGCAGACGCGCCTGTATCACGACGACGTGTTGCGTGCCCTGGTCCAGGTTCACAGCCGCCAGCCCTCCGGCGTCGAACCGCATGACGACTTCGACGCCACGATCGCGGCCGTCATCTCCAACTCCAGGATCGGTATCGCCTACGCCAAGGAACTGGTCGAATACATCACCAGCGTCAAGCACGCCAAGTTCTATCGGCAGATGAACGACAAGGGTGTCGGCCGACCGGCGCACGAAAGCGCGCCGCCCTCGGCGATTTTCGATCCCTGCGTGCGCCTGCGGGACTGGCTGGGCCAAGACCCCACGACAGCGCCCGCCGAGATCGCCGGCGCCCCGCCCCCACGCACGGTGCGCAAGCACGATGAATTGACCGCCGTCCACGACGACCTCGCCAAGCTGCGAACTGCATCGATACGCAACACCATCCGCACCAACGCTTATCACACCGCCGAGAACTGGGCGCTTGCGGCGGAATTCTTCGACGACCAGACCGGACAGCATTGCTTTCGGGTCGGTCGTCTGGCGGGCATGCTCGCGCATGAGATCGGCATGGATCAGGAGTATTGCGTGCGCATCGAGCATGCTGCGCGCTTGCACGACATCGGCAAGATCAGCGTCAACGAACTGATCCTGCTCAAGCCAGGCCCGCTCGATCCGAGCGAAGTCACCGCGATGCGGGCTCACGCCGAAGTGGGCGCCTTCCTCCTACAGGGCTCCGACGATCCGACCTTGCAGATGGCCGCCGTCATCGCCCGGCACCATCACGAATGGTGGAACGGCGCGGGCTATCCCAACAGCCTGGCGGGCGAGCGGATTCCTCTGGAAGCGCGCATTTGCGCGCTGGCCGACGTGTACGACGCCTTGACCAACGTGCGTCCCTACAAGCGCGCCTGGTCGCACCGCGAGAGCATCGAACAGATGATGCTCGAGAGCGCGGGACACTTCGACCCACGCCTAGTGCGCCCTTTCCTGAAAGTGCTGGAACGCCACGTCGGATCGACCGCGCAACCGCCCTCGACCCAACTGCACTTGCAGGACATGGGGGCGAATGGCCTGCTGGCGTCGCGCCGCAAGCTGATGGAAGCGCTCAATGCAGAATAACAACCGGGTCGCCGCGCTATGCTTCACCCTTGTGCATCGAGGAGACCCCATGGCGACCATCTACGATTTTTCCGCAAACTCGCTCGACGGCAGACCGGCCGACCTCGCCGCGTGCAAGGGCAAGGTCCTGTTGATCGTCAACACCGCGAGCCAGTGCGGCTTCACGCCGCAATACAAAGGCCTCGAAGCGCTCTACGAAGAGTTTCACGAGCGCGGCTTCGAAGTGCTCGGCTTCCCGTGCAATCAGTTCGGCGGACAGGAGCCGGGCGACAGCGAGAACATCGCGCAATTTTGCGAGCGCAACTACGGCGTCACGTTTCCGTTGTTCGAGAAGATCGACGTCAATGGCGGCGGGACGCATCCGCTTTTCGCGTGGTTGAAAAACGAAGCGCCCGGCATTCTCGGCACCAAGGACATCAAGTGGAACTTCACCAAGTTCCTGGTCGATCGCAACGGCAAGGTGGTCGTGCGCTATGGCTCGACCACGCGGCCCGATGCGATCAGCAGCGATATCGAGAAGCTACTCGCCGCTGGCTGATGTGCCGGCGGGCGTTGCCGCTCGTCCATGGTGGCCCGCGACGAGCGCGAAGCGATACAGACGGCATTCGATCGCGCCATTGAAGAGCGGCACGCGACGGTCGGGTGAAAGCCGGAGCTTGCGTTGCAGGTTCATGTCCGACGTGAGGATGTGACAGGTCCATCCCGCGAAGCGTTGCTTGAGCGCGTTGCCGAACTCGACGAAGAAGTCGTCCAGTGCCTCGTCGCCATGCGCGCCATGCTCGCCATGGTGGCCGCGACGCGCGTCATCTTGCATATCGTCGTGCGTGTCGTGATGCGTTCGCGACGCGCGTTCGCCGCGTATCCCGATACGTGCGCCGTAGGGCGGGTTGGTGACGATGATGCCTGTGTCCGCATGCGGCTTGATCTGACGCGCATCGATCTGCTTGCCCGCGATGGTTTGCGCGATGTCGCCGGCGATGCCGGCGCGCTCCAGGTTCGCGCGCGTGAGCGTCACCGCATCGCCCGACACGTCGCTCGCACGCAGCAGGATGGCCGCGCTGTCGGCTCGATCTGAAACGCGCGGCAAGGCGCTCTGCTTCATTGCGGTCCACGCGACTGCATCGAAATTCTTCAAGCGCTCGAATCCAAATCCACGATTGGCGCCAGGCGCGATGCCGAAGATCGTCTGCGCGGCTTCGACCACGAAGCTGCCGCTGCCGCACATCGGATCGAGTAGCGCGATGCCGGGCTTCCATCCAACGAGTCGCAGAATTCCCGCCGCGAGATTCTCGCGCAGCGGCGCTTCGCCCGCCTCGATGCGCCAGCCGCGTTTGACGAGCGGCTCGCCCGACGTGTCCAGATAGAGCGTGCAGGTGGCCGCGTCGAGATACGCGAACACGCGCACGTCGGGCGCGCGAGTCTCGATGCTCGGGCGTTTCCCGACGGCATTGCGAAAGCGGTCGCAGATCGCGTCCTTGATGCGCAGTGTGACGAACTCGAGGCTGCGCAAACCGCTCTTCGACTTGCCGCTGCCGCCCGTCACGTCAACGCGCAAGGTCTGATTCGCATCGAACCAGCGCGTCCAGTCCTGCGCGAGCGCGAGACGATAGATGTCGTCCTCGCTGCGATAGCGGTCCCGAAAAATACGCACGAGCACGCGACTTGCGATGCGTGAATGCAGATTGACGCGATAGGTGTCGAGCCACGAGCCTGCGAAATGGACCCCGCCGGCGGTTGCATGCGCGCCCGTGATCGAGAGTTCAGCGAGCTCGGCGACGAGCGCGTCTTCGAGTCCGCGCGGGCAGGGCGCGAAGCACGCGAGCTCACCCATGGTCAATCACGCTCGATGGCGCGCGCCAGAAGATCCAGACGGTCCTGCCCCCAGAAGCGCTGGTCCTTCGCGCGACCGAAGCGCGGCACATAGGTGGGCGAGCCGAACACTTCCTCGGCAATCGCTTCTTCGGTGTTGGCGTCATAGGTCGCCTGGACCGAGGCGCCGCCGCTGGCTTCGCGCAATGCCGAAGCATCGAGTCCGCACGCGGACGCAATCGCGTCGAGCGTTGCCTCGTCCGCGATGTTGCGGTCTTCGGTCCACACCGCGCGCATCGTCGCGCCCGCCAGCCGCAGCGCCGCAGCATCGTCCCGCTCGTCGTCGCTGGTTTCTGCGGCCGCGATGATGCGACGCGCAGCCGCGTCCCCCACGACCGGAAAGAATTTCGGATGCAAGTTGAGCGGCATGTCCAGATATTCGGCATAGCGCGCCAGTTCGATCAGCCGATAACTCTGCCGCTGCTTGGGTCGCTGCGCGAGCGGAAGCCCTCCCGACACCGCGAACACACGAGCGATATCGACGGGCTTCACGCGGACTTTCGCGTCGCAGCGCGCGACGAGGTCCGCGAAGCGCTGGTGGCCCAGATAGGTCCACGGAGATTGGGGTGCGAAGTAGTAGTCGATGACGCGCGCGTTGACGTGCGCGCTGACGTTATTCATGACGATCCTCCCATCAGAAGGGTTTGACGATCACGAGGATGACGATCGACACGAGCAGCAGCACCGAGACTTCATTGAAGACGCGAAAGAACTTGTGCGAACGCCGGTTGGCGCCGCGTTGAAATTTTTTCAGAATGACCCAGCACGCGTGGTGGTAGCCGATCACCAGCAGCACCAGCAACAACTTCGCATGCATCCAGCTATTGTGCGGACCGCGAAGGCCGATGCCATAACCGAGCAAGAGCCACAGCCCGAACACGATCGCGGGAATCGCGAGCAGGGTCGTGAAGCGGAACAGTTTCTGCGCCATCGCCAGGAGGCGCGCGGTTGCGTCTTCGTGCGTTTCGAGTGCAAGGTTGACGAAGATGCGCGGCAGGTAGAAGAGGCCCGCGAACCACGCGATCACGAAGACGAGATGGAGGGATTTGATCCAAAGCATGGCAGCTTGGCGGAGTCCTGTCGGGGTGCGCTTGCCGCCCGACCTATGTCGGTCTCGATGATTCGAGCACCCGATCGAGCACGCGTTCGAGCGTCGACAGGTCATAGGGCTTGCCCAACAGGCCGACGTCATCGCCGAAGTTGTGCTTGCCGAAATCGGATCCGTATCCCGACGCGATCACGAAGCGCTGCTGCGGACGCGTTTCGCGCACCCGCTTCAACAGCGCGACGCCGGACATGCCGGGCAGGCTGATATCGGTGAAGACCACGTCGAAGCGGTCGGCGTCGAGTGCGGCGAGCGCGGCTTCGGCGCTTGCGACTGCGATCACGTCGTAACCGAGCTCGGCGATGAATTCGACGGTGGTCTCGCGGACTTCCTGACTGTCTTCGACGAGCAGAACGCGATGCCGCCGGGACGGTGCCTGCCGTGCGTCGGACGCCGATTGCACGCTAGTCGCATGGTCCCTGCGCGGCGCGGCGGCGGGCGCGGTGGCGGACGCGGACGCCGTAGTCTCGTCGCCCAGCAAGTGGCGCAGCTTCTTCGCCAGCTCTTCGCGGCTATACGGTTTACTCAGCAGGTTCACGCCCGCATCGAGTCGGTTGCCATGCACGATCGCATTGCTGGTGAAGCCCGACGTGTGAAGCACATGCACGCCGGGCAGGATCTTGCGTGCCAGCCGGACCATCTCGGTACTCGGCACGGCGCCGGGCATCACGACGTCGGTGAACAACAGATCGATCGGCACGCCGCTCTTGATGATCGTCAATGCGCTCTGGCCATCGGACGCGCGCAGCACGCGATAGCCGAGTTCGGTCAAGGTGTCGGCAACCGTGGTTCGCACGGCGTCGTCGTCTTCGACGACGAGTATGGTTTCGCCATTGCCGGGCGCCGGTTCGCCGGGAGTGGACGCGGCGAAATCCTTCTGCGGCTCGAGGCTGCGCGGCAAATAGAGCTTGATGGTCGTGCCACGGCCTTCCTCGCTTTCGAGCGCGGCATCGCCGCCGCTCTGCTTGAGGAAGCCATAAACCATCGACAATCCCAGACCCGTGCCCTCGCCCTCCGGCTTGGTCGTGAAGAAAGGCTCGAACGCCCGGCGCTGCACTTCGGGACTCATGCCGTGTCCCGTGTCGGAGATCGCGAGCGTGACGTATTCGCCCGCGTGCAGTTCTTCGAAATGCAGGGCGCCGGCCTGGTCGAGCACCGCGTTCTCGAGGCGCATCGTCAGCTCGCCGCTGTGGTCCATCGCATCGCGCGCGTTGATCGCGATGTTGAGGATCACGTTCTCGAGACGGGGCACATCGACCAGCGTATTCCACAGGCCGTCGGCGACGAGCGTGCGAATCTCGATCGACTCGCCGAGCGCACGGCGCAACAGATCGTCCATGCGCTTCAACATCGTTTCGAGATTGACGACGGCCGGCTCGAGCGGCTGGCGGCGACCGAACGCAAGGAGCTGCGCGGCGAGCTTCGCGCCACGTTCGACACCGTCGAGCGCACTCTTCACGCGCGCGGCCGGTTTGCTATCCGGGGGCAGGCTTTTCTGCACCAATTGCAGATTGCCGCGCACGATCTGCAGCACGTTGTTGAAGTCGTGCGCCACGCCGCCGGTCAGCTTGCCGACGGCTTCGAGACGTTGCGCACGATGCAGTGCGGCTTCGGTGCTGCGCCGATCCTCTTCGCTTTTTTCGAGCGCGCGCGTGCGTTCGGTGACGAGCTCTTCGAGCCGCGTGCGGTAGGCGTGCAGCTCGTCCTCCGCGGCCTTGACGGTGGTGACGTCGTTGCCCTGCATGAAGACGCCCAGCACGTTTCCCGCGCTATCGACGATCTGCTGGATGACGACATCGACATAGACGATCTTCGTTGCATCGCCGTCGCCGTCGGGAACGCGTAGTGCGAGCCCATGCTCCACGATCGGCGTCCCGCTCTGATAGACCGAGTCCAGCAGTTTGATCGGCACCGGAGGATCGCTGCGATGGGCTTCACCGTAACGTCGATCGCGCAGATCGGTTTCGCCGACCAGACGCAGATACGCGGGGTTGGCAAGCTCGACGATATGTTCGGGCTCGCGCATGAAGATGGTGAACGAAAGCGATTGATCGAACAGGCGCAGGAGGCGCAGGCGATCGCTCTCGAGCATTCGGTTGGCGCTCTGGACCAGCTCGGCGCGACGCAGAACGTCGGCTCGCATCTTCGCCGCGCCGCCTGCGGACGGCGGCGCCGTGTCGATCAGCGCATCGCCCCACTGACGATCGACATCGACGATCGCCTGCTCGAGCGTGTCGGGGAGTCCGGTGACGTTCTGCGTGTGCTGGAACGCGAGGACGACGCGCCCTTCCCGGTCTCGGATCGGATGATGCGACACGCTCCAGTACTCGTCCCTGAAGCCATCGCCTTCGATCGTGGAAATCGGAATCGGGTAGCGGATCACCGCCAGCACGTCGGGCCGACCGGTCTCGAATACGCGATCGATCGACGCCTTCAATTCCTCGGCCTGCGTCGGATTGGCGCCGTCGGGATCGGCGGGAAATGCATGGAACACATTGCGTCCGACCAGCTCCTCGCGCGCTCGCCCCACCAGCCGCAGCCAGGCCTCGTTCATGTCGAGCAATACAAAGTCCGACGAGATGACGAAGTAGGCGTTGGGCGACTCTCGAAACAGCGATTCGTAATCGATCGTTGAAGTCATCCGCGCACCTCGCCGTGCCCGAATACCACGTATTTGAGGTTGGTCAATCCTTCGAGTCCCACCGGGCCGCGCGCATGGAGCTTGTCGTTCGAGATGCCGATCTCGGCGCCCAGGCCGAACTCGAAGCCGTCGGCAAAGCGCGTCGAGGCGTTGACCATCACCGACGCAGAATCTACTTCGCGCAGGAAACGCAACGCGCGCGCGTAGTCATCGGTGACGATGGTGTCGGTGTGCTTCGATCCATGCGTGTCGATGTGATCGATCGCCGCGTCGATGCCCGACACGATCGCGATCGATGCGATCGGCGCGAGCCATTCGGTATCGAAGTCCGCGGGCGTCGCGGCAATCGATGCAATGCCCGCGGATTCAAGCAGCGCGCGGCTTTCCGGACACGCGCGCATCTCGACGCCCTTGTCGGCATAAATGCGGCCGATGCGTGGCAGAAAGCGCTCGGCAATGCCGCGCGCGACCAGCAGCGTCTCCATCGTGTTGCAGGTGCCGTAGCGTTGCGTCTTGGCGTTGTCGGCGATGCGCACTGCGATATCGAGATCGGCGCGGTCGTCGACATAAACATGGCACAGGCCGTCGAGGTGCTTGATCATCGGCACGCGCGACTCGCGCATCAGTCGTTCGATCAGACCCTTGCCGCCGCGCGGCACGATTACGTCGATGTATTCGGGCATCGAGATCATCGCGCCGACGGCCGCGCGATCGGTGCTTGCGATCACCTGCACGACGTCGCTCGGCAGCCCAGCGCTTGCGAGCCCTTCGTGAATCAGAGTCGCGAGCGCGCGATTGCATCGCACGGCCTCCGAACCGCCGCGCAGGATCGCCGCGTTGCCCGACTTGATCGTGAGGCCCGCGGCATCGACGGTTACGTTGGGCCGCGCTTCGTAAATGATGCCGACCACGCCGAGCGGCACGCGCATGCGGCCGACCTGAATGCCCGACGGTCGATAACGCAGCTCGCTGATCTCGCCGATCGGATCGGGGAGCGCGGCGATCTGCTCGAGTCCTTCGGCCATGCCCGCGATCGCCGCATCCGACAGCGCGAGTCGATCGAGCATCACTGCGTCGAGACCGGCGGCCTTCGCAGCCGCGAGGTCCTCGGCGTTGACCGCCTTCAATGCGGCGGCTTCGCGGCGCACCGCCTTCGCGATGGCGAAGAGCGCGGCGTTCTTGGTGCGCGTGTCGGCTTTCGCAATCGCGTGCGCCGCGACGCGCGCGGCTGCGCCGATGTGCTGCATGTGCGCGTGGATGTCGATTGCGTTCATGCGAGTCGGGTCGAAGTCAAACGCCGCGGCCGGCGATCGTCATGCCCAGGCGCGACAGTTCGGTCCATGCATCGCCCATGGCCGCGCCTTGCGTATTGCGCAGTCCCTTGACGATGCGGTCGATGTCGGCGGCGCGAGAGAGCGCGTCGCGCAAAGTCGCGAGCGAGAGGCGCTTCAATGCGGGCTCGAACAAACGCTCGCGTACACCCCACACGCGCAGTTGCCGCATCAGGCCCGCCAGCGATTGTCCCTTCGCGATCGCGAGCTTGGCGCGCAGCAACGCGCGCACTTCCTCGGTCATCGCCCAATGCACCAGCACCGGCGACTCGCCTTCGCCCTTCAAACCATCGACCATGCGCGCGACTCGCGCCGCATCGCTGGCGAGCATCGCTTCACCGAGCTTGAAGACGTCATAGCGCGCGACATCGAGCACCGCATCGCGCACGTCGTCGAAATCCAGCTTGCCGCGCGGATGAAGCAGCGCGAGCTTCTGCACTTCCTGATGCGCGGCGAGCAGATTGCCTTCGACGCGATCGGCGATGAAAGTCAGCGCCTCGCGGTCGGCGCTTTGTCCCTGTACGGCGAGACGCTCGCCGATCCAGTTCGGCAGGCGCGCGCGATCGACGAGAGGCGCCTC
>JBBRQU010000027.1:0-52752 GCA_038225855.1 Burkholderiales bacterium
AGCACGACTACAACGTGCATCGCCCACACGGTTCACTCGGTCACCTGACCCCGAGCGAGTTCGTCAAAATGCGGTCAGGCCAACAACCCGAAAGCCACCCCGTCTCCAACTAAAAACCGTCTGGAAAATGGGAGAGCGTCAGGCTCCTTCTTTGCTAAGCATCGCGGCTCCACGAAACGGGGTCAACTTCAACTCCAACTCCAGAAGTGAAGTGGTCTGCCGAACAGATCACTCGTTGCGAAAGCCGCGTCCAGTCCTTTACGAAAGCCTTAGTCCGGTCTGCCGCTCTGGGCAGCGCTGCGCGTTTATCGCTTGGCGCTTTTTTCGAGGTCATGGATCAGTTCGCGGGCCGTCGCGAAACGCGCCTTGCTCATTGCGCGAGCTTCTGCCATCGCAGCTTGTGTGCCGGCATTTGGCGACATGAGCGCAAACGGAAGCTGCTGCTCCGCAACGACCCTTGTCAGAAAAACGCGCACAGCGTCCGATACCGTGAGGCCCATTGAAGCCAGCGTTTCTGTCGCCTGGGTCTTGATGTGTTCCTCCACGCGTACGTGGATCATTGTGGTTGCAGCCATGGTGGGTGTATTCCTAGATCAAAATGCTGAGATACATTGTATCTCACGTCGAAGCCACGAGGCGCTTTGCTTCAACCCGGCTTCAACTTGAAATTTCCAACAGATAATTTATTTATGGACAAGACTCAGATGAATTCTTCAATATAAGGACAAAATCCAGCGCTGCTGGAACCCTATCCCTTACTCCGTGGACACCCTCCCCGAACTTCTATTCAGTCATGCGGCCGACCCGGCGCAGTCCAAGCGGGTGCGCCGCATGGCCGCCGACGGGCGCGTGCGCAAGCTCTACGCAGGCGTCTACACGTCCAATCTGGACGGCCCCGCCGACGCCATCGTGCTGCGCCACTGGCACGCGATTGTCGGCCACCTGCTGCCCGGCGGCGTGGTCTCGCACCGCTCCGCCATCGATGGCCGGCCGCACGAGGGTCGGCTCGTCATCAGCCGCGGCAGCACGCGGCGCACGCTCGAGTTGCCGGGCTTGGCCATCGAGGTGCTCCCCGGACCTGCCGCCGTGACCGAAGGCGCGACGCGCGATGCGCCTTATGGCGGTCTTTACATATCGAGCGAGCCGCGACGATTTCTCGAGAACCTGACGCGCGGACGCGCGTGGGCAGGGCGCGTCATACCGCAAGAAGCGCTCGAAGCTCAATTGGAAAAGATGCTGTCGCTGCGCGGCGAGCACCGGCTGAACGGCCTGCGAGACGCTTGCAGGGCTTTGGCCGGCCTCCTCGATATGGCCACCGAATTCAAGCGCCTCGACGAGATCATCAGTGCACTGCTGGGCACCCGCACCGCCCACCGGCTATCCGCGAGGTCGGCACTGGCGCGCGCGGCCGGCCGGCCCCACGACCCCGCCCGGCTCGAACTCTTCGAGACGCTCTTCGCCGCGTTGAACCGCGAGGTCTTTGCCGTCGTGTCCGACCCCGCTGCAACGGGCGAGAGCCGCGAGAACTTCGCGTTCTTCGAGGCGTATTTTTCCAATTTCATCGAAGGCACGACCTTCACCGTGAACGAAGCCGAGCGCATCGTCTTCGAGGGACAAATCATCGAAAACCGCAGCGCCGATTCGCACGATGTGCTCGGCACGTACGCCGCCGCGACGCGGCCACCGTGGCGCGACCGGCCGCCCGCCGATGGCGATGCGTTCCTGGCGTGGCTGAAATCGGTCAACGCGCAGGTGATGCAGCAGCGTCCCGACAAGAAGCCCGGCGAATGGAAAGACCTGGTGAACCAGGCTGGCTCGACGTTGTTCGTCCTGCCCGAGCTCGTCCCCGGCACGCTGCGCGAAGGCTTCGAACGCATCCGCGCTCTTGTCGATCCGGTCGCGCGCGCTGATGACGATGTTCGTCGTCACCGAGGTGCATCCCTTCATCGACGGCAACGGGCGCACGGCTCGGCTGGCGATGAACGCGGTACTCAGCGCAGTACTTCAGAGCCGCATCATCATCCCGACGGTATATCGAGAGGACTATCTGCTGCCGCTTAAAGCACTGAGCAACAACGCCGACCCAAAGCCGTACATCGCGGCGATGACGCGTATACATAAGTGGTCGGCGGCGTTCGGCTACCGGCAGCCTCGCCAACGGGTTCGCGAGCAGTTCGCCGCCTGCAATGCCTTCCAGGAGGACCTGCGAAACTACCGCCTGGTTTTTCCGGAGGCGGCCCCGGTGGATACCCCGGAGGCACTACCGCCAAAGCGCAATGTCGCATAGGCCCAAAGTGAATCACATCCGCGACGCCGCCGACAAGAACCGTCCCCTCGTCGATGACATCCGTTTCCTGGGCCGCATCCTCGGCGACGTCATCCGCGAACAGGAAGGCAAGGCCGCCTTCGAATTGATCGAGCGCGTCCGCCAGCTCTCGGTGGACTATCGACTCAAGAGCGATACGCAAGCCGGTCGCGCCCTCGACCGCCTGCTGAAGAATCTCTCCGACGACCAGACCGTCAGCGTGATTCGCGCCTTCAGCTACTTCTCGCACCTCGCCAACATCGCCGAAGACCGCCACCACGTTCGGCGCCGCGACTATCACGAGCGCGAAGGTCACGTGCAGGAAGGCTCGCTCGCGATGTCGCTGGCTCGCCTGACCGATGCGGGCATCGATCCCGAACAGATCGCAACAACGCTGGCCCACGCCTACATCGCCCCCGTGCTCACCGCGCATCCCACCGAAGTCCAGCGCAAGAGCATCCTCGACGCCGAGCGCGCGATCGCGGAACTGCTGGAGCGCCGCGAATCGCTCGCGAGCGACCGCGACCTGAACGAGAACGAGGCGCTGATCCAGGCGCGCGTCACCCAGCTCTGGCAAACCCGCATGCTGCGCTCGGCCAAGCTCAGCGTGAACGACGAGATCGAGAACGCGCTCTCGTACTATCACGCGACCTTCCTTCGCCAGATTCCGCGCCTGTATCGCGACATCGAGGCGGCGCTGCCGGGCCACGACATCGCGACCTTCTTTCGCATGGGCAACTGGATCGGCGGCGACCGCGACGGCAACCCTTTCGTGAACGCCGACACGCTGCGCATGGCGCTCGCGCGCCAGAGCGAAACGGTACTGCGCTTCTACCTCACCGAGGTCCATGAGCTCGGCGCCGAGCTGTCGATATCGGCGACCCTCGCGCCGGTGTCGGACGCGATGCGCGCATTGGCCGAAGCCTCGCCCGACCGCAACGCGCATCGAGAGGACGAGCCCTATCGCCGCGCATTGATCGGTGTCTATGCGCGCCTCGCTGCAACCTTGCACGCGCTCACCGGCACCGAAGCATTGCGCCACGCTGTGACGCCGCAGAATGCCTATCGCACCGCGGACGATTTCCTGGCCGACCTGAAGGTCATCGAAGCGTCGCTGAATTCGCATCATGCGCAGGCTCTGACCGGACCGCGCCTGCGTCCGCTGATGCGCGCGGTGCAGGTGTTCGGCTTTCATCTGGCCACCGTCGATCTGCGGCAGAGCTCCGATGTGCACGAGGCCGTCATCGCCGAATTGCTCGCGATCGCGCAGATCGCGCCCGACTACAGCGCGTTGCCCGAGCTCGAGCGCGTCGACCTGCTGATGCGCCTGCTCAACGATGCGCGACCCTTGCGCGTGCGTGCGGCTGCGTACAGCGAACGTGCGCAAAGCGAGCTCGCGATCTTCGAAACTGCATCGGCGATGCTCGACCTCTACGGCCGCGACGCGCTGCGTCACTACATCATTTCGCACACCGAGGCGGTGAGCGACCTGCTCGAGGCGATGCTGCTGATGAAGGAGACCGGCCTTTGGCGCGGCACGCTCTCCGACAGCGCCGTGTCCGACCTGATCGTCGTGCCTCTGTTCGAAACCATCGCCGACCTGCGCAACGCCGTGTCCATCATGCGCGCCGCGTATGCGCTGCCGGGCATGAGCGCGATGGTGAAGCGCTCGGGCGGCGAGCAGGAAATCATGCTCGGCTACAGCGACAGCAACAAGGACGGCGGCAGCTTCACGAGCAACTGGGAGCTGTATCTCGCCGAGATCGCGCTGGTCGATCTGTTCGTCGACGTGGGCCGCGATCACGGCATCAAGCTGCGTCTCTTCCACGGCCGCGGCGGCACCGTGGGACGCGGCGGCGGGCCGAGCTATCAGGCCATACTCGCGCAGCCGCCGGGGACGGTGAATGGTCAGATCCGTCTTACAGAACAGGGCGAGGTGATCGCGTCGAAATACGCGCACCCCGAGATCGGGCGACGCAACCTCGAGACGCTGGTCGCGGCCACGCTCGAAGCGACGCTGCTCAATCCGCCGAAGAGCGCGCCGAAAAGTTTTCTCGATGCGGCGCGCGCGATCAGCGATGCGAGTTACGACGCCTATCGCGAACTGGTCTATCGAACACCCGGCTTCACCGACTACTTCTTCGCCGCCACCCCGATCCGCGAGATCGCGGATCTGAACCTCGGCTCGCGGCCCGCGTCCCGCAAGGCCACGCGCGCGATCGAAGATCTGCGCGCGATTCCCTGGGGCTTCAGTTGGGGCCAGTGCCGCGTCTCGCTGCCCGGCTGGTACGGCTTCGGCTCGGCGATAGCGAGTTATCTTGAAGACGAGGCCACGCAGCGCAAGCAACGCCTCGCGCTGCTGCAGCGGATGAATCGGCAGTGGCCTTTCTTTCGCGCGCTGCTCTCGAACCTCGACATGGTGATCGCCAAGAGCGATCTCGCGATCGCGGCGCGCTATGTCGAGCTGGTCGAAGACAAGAAGCTCGGAAAAAAAATCTTCGCGCTGATCCGCGCCGAATGGGATCGCACCAACGATGCGCTGTCGCTGATCACCGGCGAGAAACTGCGACTCGGATCGAACCCGTCCCTCGCCCGTTCGATCGAGCATCGCTTTCCCTATCTCGAACCGCTCAACCACCTGCAGGTGGAGTTGATGCGGCGCCATCGCCGTCAACGCGACGGTGACGCGGGCAGCGAACGCGTCAGGAGCGGCATCCACATCTCCATCAACGGACTCGCGGCGGGACTGCGCAACACCGGTTGAGTTCGCGGAGGACCTGCGGCCTCCTGTTGCCCGAGGACCCGGCAATGTCGGGTCGAAGCGCGGCGCTGCCGCCTGAGCAACGGGTCAAGGTCACGCAACTGGATCGAGGTTGCTGGCGCGTCATAGTGGCCTACGGCTTCAACGACGAGATCGACCTGCCGCTTGCGCTGAAGGATTGCACGGCACAGGGCCTGTCGCTCGATCCGGCGAAGGTGTCGTACTTCCTGAGCCACGCGGTGCTCGCGCCGCGAAGACGAAGGAATCGGATCGCTATCGCGCGATCGCCGATACCGGGATGGCCCTGCCGATCGCACCGCCAATCAGCCCCACGATCTCGACATCGGGCTTGCCCAATCGCCGAAGCTGGTCGATCTCGTCGCCAAGCATCCCGATCAAGGCATCCAACGACAAGGTTTCGGGCCCGAGCTCCATGACATCGCGCAGCGCCTGCTGCGCGCGCATGGCATCGGCAGTGGTGAACGTTCCGCCCTCGTCCTTCGTGGCGCGCTGCGCGCGCGTCACGCGCGGCTGATCGAAGAGCTTGCTGATCTCGTCGACCAGCACATCGGTGTCGGCGGCCTTGGTCAGAAAAACATCGTAGTCGGCGAAGCGTTCGCGTACCCAGTGCTCGTCCAGACCGGTGCGAATGGCGATCAGGATGTCGCTCGTCTTGGCCTCGGCGCGCAGCGCGCGCGCAACCTCGATGCCGCTCATGCCGGGCATCGAGATATCCATCAGCACGAGGTCGAAGGGCTTCGATGCCGCCGTCGCGATTGCCTGGCGTCCGTCCTTCGCGGTCACGACGACGTGCCCGTCATCTTCGAGGATCAGCTTGAGGACTTCGAGCACGGCCCAGTCGTCCTCAATGATGAGGATGCGCCGCCGTTCTTTCCTGGACCCGAATGGCATTCGATCTTCAGTCAGGCTCGCGGCAGAGTGACGCGAAGCACGGTGCGATTGTTCGCACCCGATGCGATCTCGACCTTTCCGCCATGCGCGCGCGCGATCTGCTCGACGATGTACAGCCCCAGTCCGAGTCCCTCGCCCTGCGCGCGATACTCCTCGCGACTGCGGAATGGATCGAACAAATGCGGGAGCACCTGCGGCGCAATGCTGCCCGCATTGGCGACCGAGAACACGATCTCGTCCGGACTCGTGCAGTCGAGCGCGCACTCGACGGGCGATGTCGATTCACCGTGCTGGATGGCGTTGCCGATGAGGTTCGACGCCAGTTGCGCGCATCGGTCGGCATCCCATTCCCCTTGCGGGTCACCCTCGGATCGAAGCTCCACGGATCGAGTCGTCGAGGTCATGCGCTGCTCATCGATCACCTTCTCGACGAGGGCGCGAAAGTCGATCAGCTCGCGCCTGATCGGGATCCCGCCTGCGAGTCGTACACGCGCCCTTCAATGCGCGTCCCTGTTCTTCGAACTCCTCGTTGCTCACGCGCAGTTCTTCGAGCCTCGCGCTCGAGCTGCGCGGCTTCAGACTTTTCGCTCATCGATCGATCTGGGGGGCGTGTTCGGGACTTGCCCGCAAACAGCCGCGGTGCGCGCAAGCGGCGCATGATAAAGCGGCTCGTCTACCGTTGCCGTTCGCAACGAGAGCATTCGGGCATCGGTGGGATACCGAGCCCGCGTGAAGGGCGGCGTAAACCCTGTTCGAAGAGTCTGGCGTGCGTCTCGAGACCCAACGCTTCCCTTCAATCCGGTTTCCACTTGAACGGGTTGAAAACCTCGACGCCCAACTGCGAGAAGTCCCTGACATTGCGCGTTACGACCGCCGCTTGCTTCAGACCTCAACCCGAAGCCGACCTGCACCATTCTCCATCCGCCCGATCACCGCGGCGTGTTCGAACCCCTGCGCATGAAACACCCGGAGCACCTCGTCCGCGGTATCGGGATCACAGGTCACGAGCAAGCCACCGGACGTCTGCGGGTCGCTCAGCAAATCCTGCGCGACCGTCGGCAACCCCGAGGCCAGCGACACGTCGGCGCCATAGCCCGCCCAGTTGCGCCCCGACGCGCCGGTGATGAAGCCGTCGGCTGCCATCGCTTCCACACCGGTGAGCAGCGGCACCTTGCTCCACTCGATCACCGCCGTCAGCTTCGCGCCGCGCGCGATTTCGAGCGTATGCCCGGCCAGGCCGAAGCCCGTGATGTCGGTCAGCGCATGCACGCCGGGCATGTCGGCGAACGTCGCGCCCGGTTTGTTGAGCATCGTCGTGGTCTTGACGAGTTGCGCGTAACCCGCGGCGTCGAGCCTGCCTTTCTTCAGCGCCGCCGACAGCACGCCCACGCCGATCGGCTTGCCCAGGATCAGCACGTCGCCGGCCTTTGCGTCGGCGTTGCGCCTCACCTTGCTCGGGTGCACCAGACCCATCACGACGAGGCCGTAGATCGGCTCGACCGAGTCGATGGTGTGGCCTCCCGCGATCGGGATGCCGGCGTCTTTGCAGGCCGCCTCGCCGCCGCGGATGATCCGGCCGATGACCTCGACCGGGAGCCGATCGATCGGCATGGCGACGAGCGCCAACGCCATGATGGGCGTGCCGCCCATCGCGTACACGTCGCTGATCGCGTTGGTCGCGGCGATGCGACCGAAGTCGAACGGGTCGTCGACGATCGGCATGAAGAAGTCGGTCGTCGCGATCAGCGCCTGCTCGTCGTTGAGCTTGTAGACGGCCGCGTCGTCGGCGGTCTCGATGCCGACCAGCAACTCACGTGGCATGAGGCCGCCGCTGTTCTTCAGGATTTCGGACAGCACGCCCGGGGCGATCTTGCAACCGCAACCGCCGCCGTGGGAGAAGCTCGTCAGTCGTATCGCATCCGCGGACGCGGTGCCAGCAGCAGAAATATCGTTCATGGTGAAAGTGTCCCGACGAAAAAAAAGGCAATCGCTATTGTGGCCGTTCGCCGCTCAACATGTCGGCCAGCAGTCGTTGGACTTCGCGTCGTTCGGTCTCGGGCGTGAAGCGCGGCTCGCGCGCCGCGCATTGCGCGCTCAGCATTGCCGCGAATGTCGGGTCGCAAAAGAATCGTTGCATCAGCGCCGCCAGGGCCGTCGCATCGCCCACCGGAAAATACCCGCCATAGTCGCGCCCGAGCAATCCGACATTGCCGTCGATGCGGCTGGCCAGCACCGGCACGTGCGAGCGAACGGCTTCGATCACGACATTCGCTCCGCCTTCGATGCGGCTCATGTGCACCAGCGCGCGCGAGCGGGCGATCCAGCGTCGGGCACGATCGTGCGGCAAGCCGCCGAGCCAGCGATAGCGCGGGCAGTCCACTGCGGTCTGTCGCGCGGCGTTGGCCAGGGCATCGTCCAGCGCATCGCCGATGTGCACGATGCGAATCGGCGACGCATTCGACGATGACGCGGCCGGCAGCAGGCGCGCGGCGCGCATCAGCGTCAGCGGATCCTTCTCCTCGCGCAGGTGGCCGACGGCAACGAAATCGAAGTGCCGCGGCGGGCCATGCAAAAGCGGCAGTACCATGTCGCGGCGAGCGCGCGCCCGAGCGCTCGCCGACTGCACGATCACGCGCGCCTTCGTCCGGATGATCGGGTCGAGCCGAGCCAGACCTTCATCCTGAAGCACCACCACATGACTCGCACACTTCAGCGAATGCAGAGCGCTCTGGTCGAATTCGATGTCTCGATACAGGTCGGTGCCGGTCAACACCAGGGCCAGCGGCGCGTCGCTGTGCGCGTCGCGAAAGCGCGCGATCGATGCAGCCGAGCGGCGTGCGTGCAGTGCGATCAACGCATCGAGCGGTTCGCCTTGCCACTCGAGCGCGACATGCACCTCGGCCACCGGCGCGAGAAAGCGCCGCCAGCGCGCAGCCGTGTGCCAGTTGCCGTTGTTGGCTTGCGCAGCGGCCGGCGACACGATGCAGACGCGAGGTTTCTTCATGCGTTCATGTTGGCACAGCGTGGACACGCCGGGGACTCCCATGCGTGACGCGCGTTGCCTCGCCGGCCCCGCGCTCGTGGAGGCGATGCGCGAGTGTCGCGCGCGCACGCTTGCATGGACCTGTGATATCAACGATGCGCAGTGGCGAGTGCCGCAACAGCCGGGTATCAACCCGCTTGCCTGGGAACTGGCCCATCTCGCGTGGTTCGCGGAGTTCTGGGTCTTGCGCGGGCCGCACGATGTCGACGCGAAGGGAAGAACGCATGCGCGGCGACCGGCGATGTACGCGGGTCCCGATGCGTTGCTGGACTCGTCGCTGCTCCCGCACGCCGATCGCTGGAGGGCGCCGTTGCCTTCGCGAGAGCAGGTGCTGGAGATGCTCGCGTCGCAACTCGAAGCCGGCATCGAGGCAGTACCCGCAGAACCCGATGACGATGCGCTGTATTTCCATCGCCTCGCGCTCTTCCACGAAGACATGCACAGCGAGGCCTTCGCGTGGCTGCGTGCGAAGCTGGAATACCCGCCGCCACGCGGCACGTCACTGGGTCGCGTCGCTGCGCCAAGCGTTGAATCGCGCGGCGTCGAAGTGCGCGGCGGTGAAGTGCACATCGGCTTCGACGACGCCATGCGAGGTTTCGCGTTCGACAACGAACGTCCCGGCCGTCTCGTGACGCTGAGCGACTTCGAGATCGACGCGCATCCGGTCACCGCGGGTCAGTACCTTCGCTTCGTCGAGTCCGGTGGCTACGATCGTCCCGAGTACTGGCCCGGCGCGGCCGGCACATGGCGCGCGCAATCCGGACGCCATCATCCCGAACGCTGGCGGCGCACGACCCACTCGCAACCGGACGTCCGATGGGAAGTACGCTGGTTCGACCGCTGGCAGGCACTCGATCCCGAGCAACCGGTCATCCACGTCAATGCCTTCGAAGCGGAAGCCTGGTGCCTCTGGGCCGCACGCCGCCTGCCGAGCGCGGCCGAGTGGGAGTATGCGGCGCGCAGCGTGCCCGCTTTCGAATGGGGTCACAGTGTGTGGGAATGGACTGCCGACGCATTCGAGCCGTACGCAGGATTTGTCGCCGGCCCATACAAGGAATATTCGGCCCCGTGGTTCGGCAATCATCGCGAGTTGCGCGGCGGCTCCTTCGCAACTCATTCACGCATGCACGACGCGCGCTATCGCAACTTCTTCATGCCCGCGCGCAGCGACATCTTCGCGGGCTTCCGTACGAAGGCCCCGAACGACTGATCCGACCCATCGACTTCATCAACCCGCCACGATCGACCCTTCGCCATGAAAAACCTGCTCTCGAAAACACTTGCGGCGTGTCTGCTCTGTTTGACTGCTTCCGCACCCGCCTTCGCACAGACCACCGTGCTGCGTGTCTCCGCCATCCCCGATGAAGCGCCCACCGAGCTGCAACGCAAGTTTAAGCCGCTGGGCGACTACCTGAAGAAGGAGACCGGCCTCGACGTGCAGTTCACGCCCGTGACCGACTATGCGGCGGTCGTCGAAGGTCTGGCCAACAACAAGATCGACCTCGCGTGGCTCGGCGGCTTCACCTTCGTGCAGGCCCGCATTCGAACCAACGGCGGCGCCGTGCCGATCGTGCAACGCGCCGAAGACGAGAAGTTCACGAGCAAGTTCATCGTGCCGATCGACAGTCCGGTCAAGACGCTCGCCGATCTGAAGGGCAAGACCTTCGCATTCGGCGGGCCGTCGTCCACCTCGGGCCACCTGATGCCGCGTTTCTACCTGATGCGCGACGGCATCAACCCCGACACCGATTTCAAGACGGTCGCGTTCTCGGGCGCGCACGACGCCACGGTTGCATTCGTCGCGTCGGGCCGCGCGGATGCCGGAGTGCTCAATTCGTCCGTAATGGACAAATTGGTCGAATCGGCCAATCCGAACGCTGCACGCGTGCGCGTGCTCGCGACGACGCCGCCCTACTATGACTACAACTGGACGGTGCGTCCGGGCCTCGATCCCGCGATCACGAAGAAACTCACCGACGCCTTCTTGAAGCTCGATCCGGCCAACCCCGAGCACAAGGAGATCCTGGCGTTGCAACGAGCCTCGAAATTCATCCCGACCCGATCTTCGAACTACGACGGCATCGAAGCGGCGGGCAAGGCCGCGGGTCTGATCAAGTGATCGTCTGCGCGCGCCGATCTCCCGGAGTGCCGTGGTGAGGCCCGCAACGGGCCTGATGCTGGACGGCATCGGGCTGGTGCATCCGAACGGCCATCGCGCGTTGCGCAATGTGACCTTGAACGCGAGCACCGGCGAGCGCTTCGCCATCATCGGCCCGTCGGGCGCGGGCAAGACGACCCTGCTACGCGTTCTTGCGAGCGCGTTGCGGCCCACCGAGGGACGCGTCGAGACTCTGGGCGCGAGTCCGTGGCAGATGTCGGCGCGAGAGCTTCGACACCATCGAGCGAGAGTCGGCACGGTGTATCAGGCTCCGCCGATCCCGCCACGATTGCGTGTGGTCACGGCCGTGCTGGCCGGTCGCCTTGGCGCATGGGGCACAGGCCGCGCATTGCGCTCATTGCTGTATCCGAGCGACATCGTCGGCGCGCGCGAGATGCTTGCGCGGCTCGATCTGGCGGACCGCTTGTTCGATCGCTGCGACCGCCTCTCGGGGGGTCAACTGCAAAGAGTCGGCATCGCTCGCGTGCTTTATCAGAGGCCCGATCTGCTGCTTGCGGACGAACCTGTTTCAGCGCTCGATCCGACACTGGCCGACGCCGCAGTGGGTCAGTTGATCGAGCAAAGCAAAACGACGGGAGCCACGCTCGTCGCGTCGTTGCATGCGGTGGACCTCGCGCTGAAGTGGTTCCCGCGCATCGTCGGCATGCGCGCGGGATCGGTGCTGTTCGACGTAGGTTCCTCGGAGGTCACACGCGGCATGTTGCATGAGTTGTATGCGGCTGAAGGCAGCACCTTGCCCACGCAGGGGCACGATCCGCTCGCGTTGCCGAGTCACTTACCGCAGGATTCGGTTTCGAACATCGTTCCTCTCACGCGACCCGGGTGCCGATGAGCGTGGCCGCACCCATAGCTCTTGCCGAGGTCGCCGCGCGGACCGATACGCGCGACCCGCAAGCCAGAGGAAGGATCACTGCGATCCTGATCGCATTGATGGTGCTCTGGCCGCTCGCGATCCTCGCCGACTTTGCGCCGTGGCGCTTGTTCGACGCAGGCAACCTGAAAGTGATGGCGGCATTTCTTTCCGGCTTCTTTCCGCCCGCCACGTCGAATGAATTTCTCGGCCTGCTCCTGAAAGCGACGCTGGAAACGCTGGCGATGGCGACCGCGGGCATCGCGCTCGCGTTCGTGATCGCGACGCCGCTCGCGTTCTTGATGACGCATTCGCTTTCGGTTTCGCGCATCGGTCCCAGTCTGCGACTGCGGCGCGGTCAAAGCGCGCGCTCGGTTGCGCGTGCCTTGCTCACTTTCCTGCGGGCGATTCCCGAACTCGTGTGGGCGCTGTTGTTCGTTCGCGCGCTCGGGCTCGGGCCGGCGGCGGGAGTGCTCGCGCTCGCGATCACTTACGGCGGCATGCTCGGCAAGGTCTATGCGGAGATTCTGGAATCGGGCGACACGCGTCCGGCGCGCGCGCTGCTCGAAGCGGGCAGCGCGCGCGTGACCGCGCTCTTCTACGGCCTGCTGCCGGGCGCATCGCGCGAGCTCGCCTCGTACACCGTCTATCGATGGGAATGCGCGGTGCGGGCTTCGGTGGTGATGGGATTCGTCGGCGCCGGCGGACTCGGACAGCTGATGGACCAGTCGATGAAGATGCTCAGCGGCGGCGAGGCCAGTTCCATCCTGCTGATGTTCCTCGTGCTGGTGCTGCTGGCCGATGCACTGAGCGCCACGTTGCGGCGCATGTTGGCATGAACGCCAACACCGCAGACCTGACAGCCGCCGAGCGCGCCCACGCGGTCGGGCCGTGCATGAGTTGCATCATGGTCGTCGCGCTGATCATGGCCGCGATCGTCGCGAGCTTCTGGTATCTCGGCGTCGATTACCGTGCGCTGATAGCGAGCGAGTCTGTGCGACTGATGGCCAGGTTCATCGCGGAGTTTTTCCCGCCCGATCTATCGCCCGCGTTCGTCGCGAAGACCGCTTATGGCGCGATTCAAACGCTCGCGGTCTCCGCGCTCGGAACCTTGCTCGCCGTGGTCGCCGGCGCGGCTCTTGCGCTGCCGGCTTCGGGTCGTCTCGGCCTGACCTTGCGTCCGGCCGCGCGCCTCATCCTCAATCTGCTGCGCAGCGTTCCCGAACTCGTCTGGGCTGTCCTGATGGTGCTGGCCGCGGGGCTCGGTCCCTTTGCCGGCGTGCTCGCACTGGCGCTGCACACCAGCGGCGTCTTCGGACGACTGTTCGGCGAGACGCTGGAAAACGCGACGAGGGAGCCCGAACACGCGCTGCGTATTTCGGGCAGCGGCGTGGTGGCTGCTTTCACGTACGGCAGCCTGCCGCTGGTGTTGCCGCAATGGCTGGCCTACACGCTGTATCGATGGGAGATGAACATCCGCATGGCGGCCGTGCTCGGCTTCGTGGGGGCTGGCGGACTGGGACAGATGCTGTATTTCCACCTGTCGTTGTTCCAGCAGCCGCAGGCGGCCACGGTGCTGATTGCGATGTGCGTGCTGACGATAGCAGTCGATGCGTTGAGCAGCCGTTGGCGGCGCGGGCTCGCGCCGGTTTATGCCTGACGTTGCTCGATCGCTCGCGCTTCAATGACGCACAAGCTGCGCACGTTCAATTCGGCGTCTTGGCGTCGACGCGAATCGATGAGTACCATGCTGCAAGGTTGGCGATGTCATCGTCGCTTAGCGGTTTGGCCATCAGAGTCATGACTTCCTGACGGCGCTCGCCACTGCGGAAAGCGCGCAATTGGGCATTGAGGTATATCTCCGGTTGACCCGCGAGATTGGGCGCGTCGGGCTGAGTGCTGATGCCGATCGGACCGTGGCAAACCGTACACGTCTGGGCTTTTGCCCTTCCGGCTGCGGCGTCCGCTGCCACAGCGGCGCCGTGCAGCGCCGCAAACGCGGCGCACGACAGGGCGATCAGCAATCGACTCGATCCAGTCTTCATGGTGCGAAATACCGCGCGGTGGTGTCGGATCTCTTCACTCGGTCCCGGCGCGGCGTATGTAGAAAATTCAGAATGGCGCCGGCGTCCCTCGTCGAACCCCGGACTACTCGAGGTCGGGCACGAATACGCCGGCTATCCACTTATTGCCCGGTGTAAGTAATGCGATAGATCGCTCCTGCGTAGTCGTCCGAAATCAGCAGCGAGCCGTCCTTTGCCATCGCGATGTCGACCGGGCGGCCGCGATACAGGCCGGTTGCATCGTCGAGCCAGCCTTCGGCGAACACCTCGTTCTTGTCGGCCGTGCCGTCTGCCTTGAGCGACGTGAAGAGCACGCGCGCGCCGACCGGCTTGGTTCGATTCCACGAGCCGTGCTGCGCCGAGAAGAAGCCGCCCTGGTATTTCGCCGGAAACTGCTTGCCGTTATAGAAGGCCATGCCGAGGTCGGCCGCGTGCGCGACAGTCGTCACCTGCGGGTCGACGGCTCCAGCGGGAATCGGGTCCTTGTCATAGCCGTTCTCGGTGATGCGCGTCTTGCTCACGATGTAGGGATAGCCGAAGAACTGGCCAGCCTTGGTCGCGCGATTGATCTCGCCCAGCGGAATGTCGTCGCCCATGCCGTCGGTCTGGTTGTCGGTGAACCAGAGCGTCTTGTCCTTCGGATTGAAGTCCATGCCCACAGAATTGCGCACCCCCGTCGCATAAACCTCGCGACCGGTGCCGTCCTGGTTCATGCGCACGATGCCGCCGATGCCCCACTTGGTATAGAGCGCAAGCTTTTCACGCGGCGGCACGTTGTACGGCTGACCGAGGGTGATGTAGAGCTTGTTGTCCGGCCCGATGCGGCACACGCGCCCGCTGTGGTTGAACGATTCCTCTTCGGGCGGTATCAATTGGCCTTGCGGCACCACTTCGCCGACCGCGACGTCCGGCCCTTCGTAGAAAAATTCGGCTGCCGGGAAGGTCAGCACGCGATTGCTCTCGACCACGATCAGGAACCCGTCCTTGGTCCAGCACACCGCATTGGGATTGTGGAACTTGAGCGAGGGCGCGAACTCCTTGACCTCGGTTGCCGCGTCGCCGCTGTTGCGGTTGGTCACAGCCCACACGGTAGTCTTGCGCGTACCCACGAACAGCATGTTGGTCGACGGTGCGACCGCCATCATGCGCGCGTCGGGCACCACGGCGTACAGGTCGATCTTGAACCCCGGCGGTAATTTGATGCGCTTGAGGTTCTCGCGAAGTTGGTCGGCGTTCTTGCCGGTCTGCGGCACCAGGGGAATGTTCGCATCGGTGCCCGAGACCTTCATCTGTTTGAGCTTCTCAAGGTTCGGAACATTTGGCTGCGCCTGGGCCGGCAGCGCCGACAGGCACGCGAGCGAAATCACGGCCGAGAGAGTGTTTACCTTGAGCTTGGGCATGCTTGTTTCTCCTGATGGCAAATTGATATTGTGGATGCGCCACGCGCACCCGCGTATCGGTCGCGCGGTGTCGGCAGTTTGGCACACGATAGCGGCGCAGGTAAGTGTTATTCCTACTGTAAGCCGCTACAGTGCTCGGCTGGTGCTTGTCGTCGGAAAGACTGGAGAGTGTCATCGGCAAGTCCAACGCGGGTGATATTGCCAAGATGAAAGAACTCCCGAAGGCTGGAGGTTCCGCGATCAAACTCTCGGACGATTTCACCTTGGATCGACCCTCATTCGCCAAGGCTGCGCAGCGTGCCGCGAACTTTTCTCAAGGCGCCGCCTCCCGGTCGGAGAGCCCACACATAGGGCTTTCCCGCCTCTTCGTGCGAGGCGAAGTCAGACAGAATGATTGCCGGCCCGGCGCCTTGCTCAACAGCGCACCGACTCATCCAAGTCATATGTATGACATGGTTGACGCATCGGCCGGTACGACTACCATCGGGCAGTTTCTTGACAGAGGAAATCCGCATGAATCTCAAACCGCTCATGGCCGCGGTCATGGCTGCCGTCTTGCTTGGCCCGATCGGCTCGGCGCACGCCGAAGTCAGCGAGCTCAAGGTCGCCGAGCAATACGGCATCAGCTATCTCCCGCTGATGATCATGGAAGATCAGAAACTGATCGAGAAGTATGCGAAGGAGGCCGGCATTCCGGCGCTCCAGGTGTCGTGGTCCAGGTTCGCCGGCGGCAACGTGATGAACGATGCGCTGCTGTCCAACAGCCTGCACTTCGCCAGCGGCGGCGTCGCGCCGCTGATCACGCTGTGGGCCAAGACGCGCGGCAACTACGACATCAAGGCGGCAGCCGCGCTGAACTCGATGCCGCTGTACCTCGTGACCCGCAACACGAGCGTTAAGACCTTGAAGGACCTGACCGAACGCGACAGGATCGCACTACCCGCGGTCAAGGTCTCGATTCAGGCGGTGACCTTGCAGATGGCGGCCGAGAAAGCGTTCGGAGAGGGCCAGCAAAACAAGCTCGACCCGCTCACCGTCACGATGAGCCATCCCGATGCGATGACCGCAATGCTTTCGGCCAATAGCGAGATCACCGGGCACTTCGGCTCGCCGCCGTTCCAGTATTACGAACTCGAAAACCCGGCGATGCACACGCTCGTCAACTCATATGAAGTGCTCGGCGGTCCGGCTACATTCAACCTGGTGTGGACCACGTCGAAGTTTCGCAGCGAGAACCCGAAGATCTATGGCGCCTTCCTGAAAGCGCTCGCCGAAGCCACCGCGCAGATCAACAAGGACAAGAGCGCGGCTGCCGATGCCTACCTGCGCATCTCGAAGGACAAGGCGTCGCACACAGCCATTCTCAAGATGCTCAACGATCCCGAAGTGGTGTTCACGACCACACCGCAGAACATTCTCAAATACGTGAGCTTCATGAACAAGATCGGCGCGATCAAGGCGACGCCGGCGTCATGGAAAGAGCTGTTCTTTCCCGAGGCGCAAGGCGGGGCCGGCAGTTGAACCCGGGCGACTCCGGCTCACCATCTCCGCTACTCGATGTGCGCGGGGTCACGCTGCAATACAAGACCCGCGAACATCTCGTCACAGCGACATATCGCGTCGACTTCAAGGTCTATCGCTCCGACCGCTATGTCCTGCTCGGACCTTCGGGATGCGGCAAATCCACTCTGCTGAAAGCTGTCGGCGGCTATCTCACGCCGACCGAGGGTGAGATTCGCCTGAAGGACAAGGTCATCACGCGTCCCGGCCCGGATCGCATGATGGTGTTCCAGGAGTTCGATCAATTGCTGCCGTGGAAGACGGTCAAGGGCAACGTGATGTTTCCGTTACTTGCCTCAGGCAAGCTTCGCGGCAAGGCCGCCGAAGAAAAAGCGATGCAGTACATCGAGAAGGTGAAGCTGACGCGCTTCGCCGATCATCATCCACATCTGCTGTCGGGCGGCATGAAGCAACGCGTCGCGATCGCGCGCGGCATGGCGATGGAACCCGACGTGCTGTTGATGGACGAACCCTATGCGGCGCTCGACGCGCTCACGCGCCGCAAGATGCAGGACGAGTTGCTGCAACTGTGGGACGACACGCACTTCACGGTCCTGTTCGTGACCCACTCGATCCCCGAAGCCATCAAGTGCGGCAGCCGCATTCTGTTGATGTCGCCGCACCCTGGTCAAGTGAAAGCCGAGTTGGTCAGCGTCGCGCGCGATGCGGACGACCCGCTCGCCGTCAAGGAACTCGAAAGCCAGATTCACGACATGCTGTTCGCCGAGGAGATCGAGGCCGAGGCCGAGGTGCTTCATGGCTGACAAGGACGCGGTGCTGATTCGACGCTCCGAGATCCATCGCGACGCGATCGAGGCGTCCGCGTTCGGCGTCGTTCAAAAACCGCTGTCGCGCTTCGAGCGTCTCTACAACATCAGCGCATTGCGCAAGGTCGTGATCCTGGTCGTGCTCGCGATGATCTGGGAGATCGGCGCACGCATCCTCGACAACGAGTTGCTGTTCCCTACGTTTCTTGCGACCAACGAAGCGTTTATCAGGGGCATCACCAGCGGCGTCTTGCCGCTCAAGGTCTGGACGTCGGTAAAGACCTTGCTGTGGGGCTACGCAATCGGCATCGCGCTGGCCGCATTGCTGACCGCGATCGGCATCGCCTCGCGCATCGGCACCGACTTTCTCGAAACGCTGACCTCGATGTTCAATCCCCTGCCCGCGATCGCGCTGTTGCCGATCGCGTTGATCTGGTTCGGGCTGGGTGCCGGCAGCTTGATTTTCGTGCTCGTGCATTCGGTCCTGTGGTCGGTCGCACTGAACACGCACTCGGGCTTTCTCGCGGTCTCGCCGACGCTGCGCATGGTCGGCAAGAACTGTGGCTTGAGCGGCTTTGGCTACGTATCGAAGATTCTCGTGCCGGCCGCATTCCCGAGCATCCTCACGGGCCTGAAAATCGGCTGGGCTTTTGCGTGGCGCACCTTGATCGCGTCGGAACTGGTGTTCGGCGTGAGCTCGGGATCGGGTGGGCTCGGCTGGTTCATTTATGAAAACAAGAATCAGCTCGAGATCCCGAATGTCTTCGCAGGATTGTTCACGGTGATCCTGATCGGACTCTTCGTCGAGAACCTGATCTTCCGTGTGATCGAACAACGCACGGTGCGCAAGTGGGGCATGCAGAACTAACCGTCGTTCCCGCGAACGCGGGAACCCGGGGTCGTCAAGGCAAAGTCGCTGGGTCCCCGCATTCGCGGAGACTATGGCGTACCCACTGACGGCTTCAACGTGCTCGATTGGATTCAATTGCCGGGCGCTGCGCTCGGCGTCGCAGCGTTGATCATCGTCACGGCGTACATCACCTATGGCCTGACCGGCTTCGGTTCGTCGATCACCGCGCTGCCACTCCTCGTGCAAGTCATTCCCTTGCGCACCGCGGTTCCCTTGATGTTGATCTTCGATCTATGCGTCGGACTCTTGATGGGGCTGCGCAACCGCAAAGTGATCGATCGAAGCGAAGTCAAGCGGCTGCTGCCCTTCATGTTGCTGGGCATGCTGCTCGGCGTGACCTTGCTGGTGAAGGTGCCCGAGCGCGCTCTCATTCTTCTGCTCGGCACTTTCGTGTTGACTTACTCCGCCTGGAGCCTGGTGATGCGGCCTGAGGTCAGGCCAATGTCGTCGCGATGGGCCGCAATCTTCGGCGCGTGCGGCGGCGTGTTCACCGCGCTCTTCGGAACCGGCGGCCCGATCTATACGATCTATCTCGCGCGACGCCTGTTCGACAAGACGGTATTGCGCGCGACGATCAGTGGATTGATCTTCGTCGCCGCGCTGGTGCGCCTGGCGCTATTCACCGGCGCCGGGCTGTATGCGCAACCGCTGATATTGCCGCTCGCCGTGATGTTGTTGCCGTGCGCGATGCTCGGTCTTTATCTGGGCAATCGGCTGCATCATCGATTGCCGCAGCATCGGGTGGTGCAGGTCGTGTGGGCGATTCTGATCGTCGGCGGCGCGGGGTTGGTGTGGCGGGGAGTGGCCGGGTCTTAGCGCCTGAGCCTGAAACCCCACGACATCCCGCAGTCAAAGGCCTTGACACGCTGTACCGAATATCTCAGCGTATACGATGGCTTCAGGGACGACGTGCTTTGTTGCTTCAGCGACTGCAAACTGTTCTTAGCTGACTCGGGAAAAGGTTGCTTAAAATTTCTTATTAGCCCTGCACGAATTCACGCCGACGCCAAGTACATCGCTCGATGGGATGTGATATTCAGTTTTGTCGGTTCCCGCTCCTCTGAATTGGAGTTGAGCGCCATGAGCTCCGGCACCATAACCTCCAATTTCGCGAGCAACTCCAGCTCGTTCGCAGCCTCGGTCACGAGACCAGGCACATCGACGCTAGTGGCAACCCAAACTTGTGCTTCCGGGTCCCAATCCGCCATGATGTTCAACGTCTTCATGGCCATCTCTCCGATAAAAAATTGCGGGGCCGGTTCGTTTTCTATCTTACTTCAAGCATTGTTTGCCCCGGTGCGACGCGTGTGAATCTAACCGACTCGCGCGTGAGCAACAATCCATCGGGACCTTGTCGGACGACGATGTAGTTCGAACTCTCGAGCGCATCGGTCTCTGGAAAGTCCTCGCGAAAATGAGCACCGCGCGAATCCTCCCGCGCAAGAGCCGCGCTCGTGATCACCTGGCTGACCACGATCAGGTTTTTCAGATTGATCCAGTCGTGCCAGGTCAGGTTGAACGCGCGGTCGCCGTCTGCTACGCCGATGAGAGATAACTGTTGATCGAGTTCGGTGAGCCGGTGCTGCGCTCGTTGCAACCCCGATGCGTCGCGCAGAACGCCCACGTCCTGCCACATGCAATCGAACAGACCTTCGCGGATGACTTCGAGGTTGCCTGGCGGATTGAAAAACGGCGCCTCGTGTCGTTCGATGCTTTGCTGGATCGCGTTCTCGTCAGGCGTGCAATGCGTTGGACTACTTCGCAACCACGCCGCCATGCTGTCGCCGGCGATGCCGCCGAAGACCGTCGAGTTGGCGACGCCGTTGCCGCCCAGACGATTCGCGCCGTGCACGCCGCCGGTGTCTTCTCCCGCCGCGAAGAGACCATGCAAGGCCGTCGTGCAGTCGGGCCGAAACACCACGCCGCCCATCATGTAGTGCGCCGTCGGCACCACCTCGACCAGACCACCGGCGAGATCGAACCCGCAGTCCGCGCAGCGCTCGACCATACCCTTGAATTGCGCGCGCACCTCGTCCGCGCCGAGGTGCGCCATGCCGATGTAGACGCCGCCGTTCGGTGACGTGCGACCGGCGCGCATCTCGGAAAAAATTCCGCGCGAAACGATGTCGCGCGTGGCACGCTCCTCGCGCGCGTCGTAGTTGCGCATGAAGCGTTTCCTGTCGCCGTTCAACAGATACCCGCCCGCGCCGCGCAGGCCCTCTTCGAGCACGGTGCCGGTCATGCGCGTGCCGGTTCCGGCGAGCAGCCCGGTCGGATGGAACTGCACCATCTCCATGTCGCGTAGCGCGAGCCCCGCGCGGAGCGCCATCGCCATGCCGTCGCAACTCTTGTCGCCCGAAGGCGTGTGGTACTTGTACATGGTCGGTCCGCCGCCGGTTGCGAGCAGCACGGCCCTGGCCTCGACGAAGACGAAGCCGCCGTCGCGCATGTCGATCATCAGCACACCGGCGAGCGCGCTGTCATCGGCCGTCTTGATGAGTTCGATCGCGCGATGCTCTTCGAGCCGATCGATGCTGCGCGCCCACACCTGCTCGGCGAGGCGATTGACGATCTCGATGCCGGTCAGGTCGCCTTTGTGTACCGTGCGGTCGAAGGTCTGACCCGCGAACGCTTTTTGATGCACGGTGCCGTCGGGGTTGCGATCGAAGAAGCAGCCGAGTTCGTTCTCGAGCTCGCGAACACGCTCGACGGCTTTGCTCACCAGCGTCCACGCGAGGTCTTGGTCGGCCAGCCACTTGCCGCCTTCGATGGTGTCCATGAAGTGGCGCTCGACCGAATCGCCTTCGGCCAGCGCGACGTTGTAGCCGCCCTGGACCATGCGCGTACAACCGCACTTGCCGAGCAGCCCTTTGACCGCGATCGTGATCGACAGCTCAGGCGCAGCCTGATGCGCATGCAGCGCCGCGAACAGACCCGCGCCGCCCGAGCCCAGGATCAAGATGTCGGTCTTCAGACGCCGCAGCAGGTTCGATGCGTGCGATGTGCTCAAGCCTTGACCCCCGCATTGACCCCCGCATTGACCCCAATACCCGCAAGCACTTCGGCGCGACGTGCTTGCGCGTCGCGATTGACCGCGTTGTAGAGGCTCTCGCCATGACTGTCCATCGCGACCAGCAGCGGGCCGAAATCGCGAATCCGGAATTTCCACAACGACTCGGGATTGAGGTCGTCAAGATCGACGTCCTCGATCTGTTCGATCCATGTGGTTTCGAGTGCCGCGGTGCCGCCGACGATTGCGAGATACACGCCGCCGAGTTCCGCAAAGGCCGCGAGCGATTCTTCGCGCAATCCCCCCTTGCCGATGACGATGCGCACGCCGTATTGCTTCATCAACGGCCGAGTGAAGCGTTCCATGCGATCGGAAGTGGTGGTGCCGATGCAGATCGCTTCGTAACCTGACGGAAACGCAGCGCTCCTTTCGACCTTCTTCACGTTGGGCGCTGTATGGATGACCGCATGACCGCGCAGATCGAAGCGCGTCGTGCGACCGCGATCGAACAGATGGATCTGCGTCGCATCGCGAATGCCGAACAACGTGTCCTGCAAGGTGACGGTGTCGTTGACGCAGAGCGCACGGATCTGCGCTTCGTCGACAGGGAGAGAGATTTCGTAGTGGGCCATGGTGGGATCGGGGGCGTGATCGAGAGCGCGATCAGAAACCGTAAGCCACGCCTTCGGGCGTGAAGCTCGCGCGCGCGCGTCGCGCCGAGTGACACTGCATGTTGACCGCGACCGGGTTCATCGTGATGTGGGTCGCGGCCAGCTCGATATGCACCGCGAACGCGGTCGAGTCGCCGCCCAGTCCCTGCGGACCGACGCCGAGCTGATTGACCGCACCCGACAATTGCTTCTCGAGCGCCGCGCCGTCCGCGTCGCCGCACACCGTCCCCAGCGCACGCGTGGCCGCACGCTTGGCCAGCAGCACCGCGAGATCCGACGTGCCGCCCAGGCCCACGCCCACGATGGTCGGCGGGCAGGTCTTGCCGCCTGCGGCAAGTACGCAATCGATCACGAACGTCTTGATCGCATCGATGCCTTCGGCGGGAATCGCCATCTTCAGAAACGAGTTGTTCTCCGAGCCGCTGCCTTTCGGAATCATTTCGATTTCGAGCAGGTCGAGGCTGTCCGAAAAATCGATGTGGATCACCGGCACCTCGATGCCGCACGACGTCTGCTCGTTCTTTCGCGTCAACGGATGCACGATCGACGAACGCAGCGGATGCTCGCGCGTCGCGCGCTCGCAACCGCGGCGCAGGGCCTGTTTCAGCGCGTGACCATCGACCTCGACGCCGCGGCCGATCGTCACGTTATAGATCGGCACGCCGGTGTCCTGGCACAGCAGGTTGTCGGTGTCTTCGGCGACCCGGATATTCGTCACCATCGTTGCGAGGATTCGCTGCGCGGTCGGCGCGGTTTCGCTCTTCGACAGTCGACTGAATCCGCTCTTGATATCGGGCGGCAGGATCTTCAGCGCGCGAATGTAGAGTTCCTTGGCGGCTTCTTCGACGACCTTCAGATCGATCTTCATGGCAGTGCCTCGATGCAAAGCGGATTCAAACGAACAGCGCGAGCGCGAAGGCCATGCCAGCCAACGCGGCAAAACCCGCAGCGCCTGCGATCCAGTTCTTGCGCAGCCCCGACCAGCGGGTGAACTCGATCAACAGCAGACGCACGCCGCCCATCATGTGCAGCGCAAGCAGAACCACCAGGCCCCATTCGGCGAACTTGAACAGCGGTCGATCGGAGAAGCGCAGGAACCCTTCTAGCGCAGCGTCGCCGCGCAATGCAAGACCCAGCGCCCAGAAATGCAACGGCAGAAACACGGCCAGCGCGAGGCCCGACAAGCGGTGCATCAGAAACGCCCACCACGCCGGATGCCGGCGCGCACGAAAGTCGTTCTTCAGCTTCATCTCATACCACCACCGCGACTACCGCACGCAGGCCCATCATCAACAGCACCAACGCGAAGACCCGCGATAACCAAACGGCGCTGCGCCGACCCAGACCGAACCATTCCTCTGCGATGTTCGCGAGGCCAACCGGCACATGAATCGCACACGCGAATACGAACACGACATAGAAGATCGCAAAGCCCCAGTTGCCGCGCGTGCGCCCGAGGATCTCCGCGGCGCCGAGGCCGCCGCGCACCGCATAGACGATACCCGCGAGATGAATCGACACGCAGATCGCCAACACCATCGCGCTGATGCGTTGCCAATACCAGCGCTTGGCTTGCGCGATCGACGCTGCGCCGCCCTCGTCGCTTGCGTCCACACTTTCGTCCACCGTCACGTCCACGATTCCAGCTCGCCGCGCACCGCGGCTTGCGCGACACGGCGTTTGAGACCCGCGATACCCAGGGTCGGCGCGATCTGTTTGGGACAGCGCTCGGTGCACGAACCCTGCGTGTGGCAGGAATGGCAGCCCGCGTCGCCCGCGACCGCTCGCAGGCGCTCGCGTTGATGCACGTCGCGCACATCGTTGACCAGAGTCCAAGCGCGATTCAACGCTGCCGGGCCGAGAAATTCGGGACGCCAGCTGACCACGTCGCACGAGGCATGGCAGACGCCACAACCGATGCATTCGATGCCCGCATCGGCGGCGGCGCGCTCGCGCGACGCGGGGGCGATCGTGGCGAAGTCATCGTGGCGTGAACGATTTCCCTTGAACTGGCCTTTGGCGCGCGCCCACTTGTCGAAGAACTCGCGCATGTCGGTGACGAGATCCTTGATGATCGGCAGATTGGCGAGCGGCGCGATCTCGAGCTTGCCATTCGCATCGACGACCTTCGATACATGCGTGCGGCAGGTCCAGCGCGCGACGCCATTGACGGTCATCGCACACGAGCCGCACATCCCGACGCGGCACGCGAAGCGATAGCTCAACGAAGGTTCGAGATGGCGCTGGATATGGGTCACGACGTCGAGCACGGTCTGGCTGGCCATGCGCGGCACCTCGTAGCGCGTGAAGCCGCCCTCGGTCTTGCCGCGCCAGACCATCACGGTCAACATCTGTCGCTCCCGCGAACGCGGGAACCCAGCGTCGTCGGCGCAAGCCACTGGGTCCCCGCGTTCGCGGGGACGACAGGATGCGATGCGAAGCTCATCACGACAGCGCGCTGCGCAAACTCGCGAGCAGCGCCTCGTCGATATGCAATCCGTCGGCTTCGGCCTGCTTCTTGAGCACCTCGCGACGCACGCCGGGCAGTCGCACATCGTCGTCGACCAGCATCTCGCCGATCAATACTTCGATGCGATCGAAATAGCCGTCGCGCCCCGCGAGCGCACCCGGGTCGATGACGATGAACGCCTGGCCGATGCGCGGCCGATTGCCCGCATCGGCGAAAAAACTCGACGCCTCGAATCCGAACTGCGAGCCGATCAGCGCCGTCACCAGCAGCTCGACGACGAGCGCAAGCATCGCTCCCTTGGGGCTGCTGATGGCGCCGATCGGCAGCATCGAGCCGGCCATGCCGGCTTCTGGATCGGTGGTTGGCCGGCCCTCTGCGTCTAGCGCCCAGCCGAGCGGAATCGCATTGCCGCTCTTTGCCGCGACCATCAGCTTGCCGCGCGCGACTTCGCTCAATGACAGGTCGATCGCGAGCGCATCGACGCCGCGACGCGGGAACACGGCTGCGATCGGGTTGGTGCCGAAGATCGGATGTTTGCCGCCGGCCGCCGGCATCGCCGCGGGAGAGTTGGCGAATGCGAGCCCGACCATTCCCGCGTCGGCGACCGCGCGCAGATGATCGACCAGTACGCCGCAGTGATGACTGCTCGACACGCCGACGAAGCTAACGCCGAATTCTCTGGCGCGCGCTATCGCCTCGTCGACCGCGAGTGCGCAAGCCGGGAACGCGAGGCCTTCGTTTGCGTCGACCAGCGCAGCGCCGCCTTTCGCATGCAGCACGCGCGGCACCGCCGCGCCGTTGACGCGACCGTTCTTCAAGTGCGTCGCGTATTGCGCCACGCGCGACAAGCCATGTCCCGCCAAGCCCTGCGCTTCGGCAAGCACCAATGCGCGCGCAGCGGCCTCGGCCATCGCGGCATTCGCGCCCGCCTTTTCAAGCGCGGCCGTCGCCAGCCGCCGCGCCTCTTCCATCGAAACACGAACCATCACTGCAAGGCCTCCAGCACCCGGTCGGCAATCATCGTCGAGACGCGCTCGTTGGCCTCGGCCGTCACGCCGGCGATGTGCGGCGTCAATAGCAGATTCGGGCAAGCGTCGAATTGCGATGTTGCGGGCAGCGGCTCGACCTCGAAGACATCGAGCGCGGCGCCGCCCAGGCGGCCTGACCTGAGCGCCGCGACGAGCGCTGCTTGATCGAGGATGCCGCCGCGCGATGTGTTGATGAGGACCGCGCCCGGCTTCATCGCCGCGATGCGCGTCGCGTCGAACAAAGCGCGCGTGGCGTCGACCAGCGGGACATGCAGGCTGACGACATCCGACTGGGCAAGCAAGGTATCGAGGCTCACGCAGCGCACGCCGATCTGCGCGTAGGCTGCATCGTTCGCAGCCAGCAACGCATCATGAGCGACGACTTGCATGCCGAGCGCGCGCGCGAACTTCGCGGTGAGTCGGCCGATAGCGCCGAAGCCGACCAGCCCGAGCGTCTTGCCGCCGATCTCGCGCCCCTGGCCGAGCGCATCGCGCGGCCATGCGCCCGAGGCGACCGGTGTCGTGGACCGATACGCGCCACGCAACAACAGCAACGCGGCGGCAATGACGTATTCCGCGACGCCCAGAGCATTCGCGCCAGTGGCGGGTATCACTCGAATGCCGCGCGCCTGGCAGCCGGCAACGTCGATGTTGTCGAGTCCGACACCGAGGCGCCCCACCACCTTGCAGCGGCTCATGGCTGCGAGCAAGTCGCCGCGAACCTGGGTTCGATTGCGAACGATCAGCGCATCGGCCGTCTTCGCTTCACTTTGCAAGCGAGCGGCGTCTTCGACGAGCTTCGCGTCATGGACAACGTCGTGCAGCGCCCGCAAGCGCGCGACCGCAGGCTCGTCCATGAATTCGCTGATGACGATCTTCAAGCGCTTTCGTACAACCGCGTCATCACGAACTCGCGATGCCCCAACGCCTCGGCCGCGGTGAGCCGACCGTTGGCGGTGCGCAGCATGCATTCGAGCAGCTTGTCGCCGGCCTGATCGAGCGTGAGTTCACGCTGCAACAGCGCCGAGCAATCGACGTCCAGATGTTCGCTCATCAGGCGCACGGTGCGCGGATTGGCGCAGAGCTTGATGACCGGCACGATCGGGTTGCCGATCACGTTGCCCTGCCCCGTCGGAAAGAAATGCACCGCGTACCCCGATGCCGCGCACAAGGTCACCATCTCGGCCGCGGCGCTCGACGAGTCCATGAACCACAGGCCAGCATGCGTCGGCATCTCGGCCTTGTCGATCACGCCATCGACCGTGCATTTCTTGCCGATCTTCTGGATGTTGCCGAGCGCCTTCTCTTCGATGGTCGTGAGGCCGCCGGCGATGTTGCCCTTGGTCGGCTGCGAGTCGGACAGGTCGCTGGTCTTGTGGCGATCGATCACTTCCTGATAGCGGTTGAACATGAACATGAACTGCTCACGCACACGATCGTTCGCGCAGCGTTCGGCGACGATGTGCTCGCCGCCGGTGAGCTCGGTGGTTTCTCCAAAGCACAACGTGGCGCCCAGCGGGTGCAGCTTGTCGAAGGCGTTTCCGACGGTCGGATTCGAGCCGCAGCCCGAGGTGGTGTCGCTCTCGCCGCACTTGGTCGAGACCCACAGATCAGCGATCGGGCAGGCCTCGCGCTGCTTCTCGCTCGCCCATTGCAGGTACTCGCGCGCCGCCTTCGATGCACGCATGATGGTGTCGTGATCGCCGTGGCCCTCGATGCCGAAGCCGACGACGGGTTTGCCGGTCGCCTTGATCCCTTCGACCACCTTCTGCGTCCAGGTGTCCTCGATGCCGATGACGACGACAGCTGCAACGTTGGGGTTGCAACCCGCGCCGATCAGCGTGCGGAAATGCAGGTCGAGGTCGGCGCCGAATTGCAGGCGTCCGTAGGGATGCGGAATCGCCATCGTGCCCTTGATGTTGTTCGCAACCGCCTCCGACGCGGCATTCGACAGGTCGTCGAGCGGAAGGATGATGACGTGATTGCGAATCCCGACCCGGCCGTTCTCGCGCCGGTAGCCGAGGAAGGTCGTATCTCTGGAAATGATGGCCATGCGTGCTTCCTTCGCCTGTTACCAGCGCTTGGTTTTGATGTTGTGGACGTGGGCGTGCTCGCCCGCCTTGATCGGTGCGACGACCTTGCCGATGTCGATGCCGTATTTGAGTACCGTGTCGCCGGGAGCCATGTCCTTGAGCGCGACCTTGTGGCCGATCGGAATGTCCTGCGTGGCATCGACCGAAACCATGCGGTCCTCGTCCATGATCCAGCCGTTCAACGCCATCCCAGCCTTGACGCCTTCGACCACCACCACGGCCACGGTGTCGCGCGGATCGTGCAAGACGAAATGAATCACTGCGAGCTCCTCTGCGTAACGAAACGCCTTCGATGGTAGCCGCACGCACGGCACTGTCAACCATGTCATCCATATGACTTGGATGATTCGGATTCGTTTCGCGCACTCGTCTCGTATACTCGCCGCAATGACAGACCCCGAGAAGCCGCCCTGGTTCCAGGCGATCGTCCCCGAGGCGGCCGGCATGCCGCTTTATCGCGTCGTCAAGCGCGCGCTGCTGCACGCGATCGAAAACGGAAGCTGTCCGCCCGGCGGCGCGCTGCCGAGCGAGGCCGAGCTCGGGCGGGTGCTCGGCGTTTCGATCGGGACCTTGCGGCGCGCGGTCGATGAGCTTGCCGCGGAGCACATCCTGGTGCGGCGTCAAGGTCGCGGCACGTTCGTCGCGACTCACAATCCGAGCCGCTTCCTGTTCCAGTTCTTCCATGTCGAGCGCAGCGATGGCCTGCGCGAATCGCCGGCGGTCGATCTGGTGTCGTTTGAGCGATTGCGCGCCGACGACGAGGCGGCGGCCGCATTGCGACTGCGCATCGGCGATCCCGTGATCCAGATCGAGAACCGGCTGCTGTTGCAGGGGCGCGCGGTGATCTACGACCGGCTCACCTTGTCTTCGGCGCTGTTTCGGGGCCTGACCGAAAAGCGTCTGCTAGATCGTTCGGCAACCATCTACCAGCTCTATCAGTCGGAGTTCGGCATCACCGTCGTGCGCGCTCTCGAGCGCGCACGGGCGGCGGCCGCCGACCGCCACGCGGTGCGAGTCCTCGGGCTGGCAATCGGAACGCCGGTCATGCAGGTCCGGCGTACCGCATTGACCTTCGGCGATCGTCCGGTGGAGTACCGCGTGTCGATCGTCAACACCGCGCATCACGACTATGTGAACCTGCTGACGCGGCCGACGTAGAAATGATCGTCGTCGATGGTCTCTGCGATCACGGCTCGACGGCGGCGAGCGGAGACGCGAGTACCTTGTCGACGCGCTGGCCGTCCATGTCGACGATCTCGAAACGCCATTGCTCCCAATCGACGCGATCGGTTTCGGCGGGCACGCGTCCGAGCAGATGCATCAGCATGCCGGCCAGCGTGTGATAGCGGCCGCGCTCTTCCTCGATCACGCTGCGCAGACCCAGCTTGTCCTTGAGTTCGGGGACGGCGAGCATGCCATCGAGCAGCCATGTCCCGTCCTCGCGCTGGATCGCCCATGAGTCGTCGCGATCGGATGTGTGGAATTCGCCGGTGATCGCTTCGAGCACGTCGTGCAAGGTGACGAGACCCTGCACGTCGCCGTACTCGTCGACCACGATCGCGCTATGCACGCCGGTGCTTCGAAAGCTCGAGAGGAGCTCGGTGCCGTTCATGGTCTCGGGCACGAACACGGCCGGCTGCAGATTGGCGCGCAGGTCGATGATCTCGCCGCGCAAGGTCTGGCCGAGCAGCATCTTCGCGCTCGCCATGCCGAGCACCTCGTCCCAACCGCCCGCGCACACCGGAAAACGCGAGCGCTCGGACTCCTGCAGCTTGCGCAGGTTTTCCTCCATCGGATCGTCGACGTCCAGATAGATCACTTCGAGCCGCGGGATCATCAGCGACACCACGGCGCGATCGTCGAGACGAAAAACATTGCGCGCCATCTCGTGCTCGTGGGGCTCGATCACGCCCGCGTCCGAGCTTTCTTCGAGCAGGGAATGAATCTCCTGCTCGGTCACCAGATTGCGTTTGCCGCGCAGACCGATCAGGCCGAGCAGCAATTCAGTCGACAGCGTGAGCAACTTGCCGAACGGCCGCGTCACGATGCCGAGCCAGCGCATCGGCCTTGCCACGAGGCGCGCTATCTGTTCAGGACGAATCTGTCCGACGCGCTTGGGCACCAGTTCCCCGATCACGATTGAAAAATAGGTGATGACGAGGACAACGAGCGCAGTCGACGCGACGTCGGCGGTGTCTTTGGCGATGCCGTGGCTCTGCATCCACACCCCGAACGGGCGCGCGAGCAGGGCTTCGCCCACGATCCCGTTGAGAATGCCGATGGACGTGATGCCGATCTGGATGGTCGAGAGAAAGCGGGTCGGCTGTTCACCGAGCTCGATCGCCGCAGCCGCGCCGCGGTCGCCATCGTCGGCCAACTTCTGCAGGCGCCCCTTGCGCGCCGTGACCAGGGCGATTTCCGACATCGCGAAGATTCCGTTGACGAGAATCAGCGCGATCAGCAAAACGATATCCATTGAAAAGCATTGCCCCTTGACGGCCGGCGGGCGGCCAGCGCGCCGATTCTACCGTCCGCGTTCCGACCGCTCCGTCTGTGACTCAAGGCATGAGCTTTCTCATCCGCGCAAGACCGCGCGACGTCCCGCCCGCCTGAGTACCCTCGCCCGGCCGATACTCGTAACCGATTCGTCCGTTCCAGCCGAGCGTATCGATCATATCGAGGAGGTATTCGTAGCGCAGTTCTCCGATTTCGGGTTCGTGCCTAGGGTAGGTGGGCGTCATGCGCCGAAGCGATTGTCACTTCGCATTCCGTGAGGCGATAAAAAAAAGCCCGCTCGACGCGGGCACGACGGGGCGATGCACGATCGATCACGTTCCCGGGCCTCCCCTTGCTGTAGAACGCAGTCATCGATCACGATTCGCATCGGTCGATGACAAGCGTTCATTCAATCTATTTAAAGGAATAGCCGACCCTGCCATAAATAAAACGTCCGCGTACGTCGGCGTAGGTGGAGTCGTATCCGCCCTGAAAATTGACTTGCCCCCCGATATTCGAATATGGCGGGTCTTTATCGAATATGTTCTTGACTCCGGCAGTCAGTCGGAGGCCCTTGAATCCCAGGTAGGACGCTTGAAGATCGAAGGTTTCATAAACGCCGACGCGACGCGCCTGTGCGGTATTTCTGCTCGTTACGTCGTTATAGGCCGCCTGGAAGTTCTGCACGGCTGCGGCCGTCCAGGGACCGTAATCCCAACTCACGCTCGCGATATGCTTCCAGCGCGGAATCACCGGACCGCCAGCGATATTGGCGTCCGCCACATTACCGGTATACGAACCATCGGCGTTCTGCGCGTCATAACGGGTGAAATAGGTGCCGTTGAGAGCAAACGTGTAGTTTCCGACGCTGGTCGTCGGAGTGCGAAGCTTGAAGTCCAGATCGATGCCTTGAACGTGTGAATTGAACAGGTTCCGGTTCTGTTGATTGATCGAAAGTATCTGGCCGGGCAAGCCATTGCTCGCGGGGGCTCGAGTAATGAGACTTGCGTATTGCAGAGCGCTGGCCGCGTCTGTCAAAATTGCGATAGCGCCAACGCCGCCGATGACGATCTGATTCCTCAGATAGATGTCGAAATAATCGAGACCGACGTGCACATTGGCAGAAGGCTCGAGGACGAAACCAAAAGTCTTCGACGTCGTCTTTTCTGGAGTCAGGCTGGTATTTCCGCCATTGGCCGTCGCGAACTGTGTCTGACAGTCGAGCGAACTTCCGGTTATCGGACAGCGCACCGGGTCGCTCAGGCCGTTCGTCGAGACTCCTGTCGTGATCGGAGCGTAGAGTTCGTCCAGCGCGGGTGCACGAAAGCCTGTACCGACGGAGCCGCGCAGCAAGAACTCCCTTGTAGGCTGCCAGCGCAACGACGCCTTGGGGTTGGTCGTGCTACCCACGCCCTGGTAATTGTCGTAGCGGATGGCCACGTTGCCTTCAAGCCCCCTGAGTATCGGAACATTGATCTCGGCAAAGGCCGCTTCGACATTGCGCGACTTCGAAACATCGGTGAAATTTCCGCCATAGCCGGAAACGTCGCCGGTCGCGATAGCACTGCTTGCGCTGAACGCATATTTTTCCTTTCGCAGATCGGCACCGACGGCGATTGCGATCGGACCGGAAGGCAGACTGAACACCTCGCGTGACGCCCTTCCGTTCAGGCTGGTCAGACTCGTCTTGGATGTGAATGCCTCTCCCTTGAAGTTCGCCGCCTGAAGCGCGGCTTGAACCGCAGGGGTACTCGGCCCAAATGGATTCACGAGACCACTATTTAGAAGGGGAAGTATCCGCGTATAGAGCGGATATCCGTCTTCGACGATTTCGTTGACACGACTTTCCGTATACAGAATGCCAACGTCATAATCCCAATTCGCTACGGTACCTTGCAAGCCAGCGAGAAAGCGCGCCGCCTTGTTTTCATCCCTGAACCTTCGCAAGCCGCTCTCGAATGATCGATAACGAATATCGATTGGAGAGCCCGCCAATCCCTGATCAGCGGCAAACCTCGTAGGATAGTAAGGACTTGTCGTCGGCAGCAGGACCGTGGTGTGTCCGAACAAATTTGCGACGAAATCCGGTCCATACGTGTTATTCAGTGTCGGCTCGTAACTATTGATCAACGCCGCCAATTGCGCCGTATAAGGCACCGTCGGCGGTAAATTGAACTGGTCCGAAATCGGTGTGGGTTGAAGCTGAGTCTTGATCATGTTTCGGGAACCGCTGATTTCCGTATAGACCTGATTGTTCGGGTCGATCGCAAAGCGGGCCTGAATATTTACGGCGGTGCGATTTTGTTCGGGAATCAACTGAATAAATGGAGCGGGATCGAAGCGGCAGCGGTTATCCGCAAACAAGGGGCTGGCAATCGACGGCGAGCAGTCCTTGAATCCGAAGGTCGGATAGGTCCCATTGGCGACTTGTGCCGCGTACCTTGGTGCGAGGAAACTACGGCTGTTCCCATCGGAATTGACGATGGTGGCCGGATAGGTATTGCCCGACGTAGTGTCGTTGCCCTCGGCCACATTGACCGACGAATTGGCGAAGTTGCGCTGGCGACCGACGATCGCGTCTTCCTTGTTATGGGAAGCATTGATCATGACGTTGAAGCGATCTTTCTGAAGATTGCCGAAACCGACGAGCGCATTCTCGTCGTAGGAGCGACCGTCGCCGCCATGCGTGGTCTGGCCATAGCCGATGCTCAGGTCCAACCCCGCGTATTCCTTGACCAGAATGAAGTTGATCACCCCGGCCACTGCATCGCTGCCATAGATTGCCGACGCGCCATCCTTCAGAACTTCGACGCGTTCGATCGCAGCCAGCGGGAGGCTGTTGACGTCGACCGAAGCCGCGCCGCCGCCGCCGGCGACGCTGCCGAACGGCGCGATCCGGCGTCCGTTCACCAGCACCAACGTGCGCTTGGAACCCAGACCGCGCAGCGATACCGTCGATGCACCGCTGGTCGTGGCACTGATACCGGTGGAAACCTGAAGGGCGCCGGCAGTGTTGGTTGCCGAAATTGTTTTCAGCAGCTCCTCGGTGTTTTGCGGAGCGAGCCGATTGATTTCCTGGCGTGTGATGACTTGAACCGGCAGCGCGGTCTCGGCATCGATGCGTTTGATGGACGAACCGGTCACTTCGACCTTGTCACCTCGTTGTACATCCTGCGCCAACGCGGCAACCGAAACCAGCGCGACGCCAGCGAAACCGCCTCCGAACGCGAGGCGCAGACCTCTAGCCAACGATCTTTCCTTGAACATGAACCACTCCCTCGAAGATGAAGTTGCAAGACGCTTTGCATGCGTGCGTCCATCGTGGAGAAAACGGCTCGGCGCCCGGTTCCAAATTGTTCCGTACGTTATCGTGTGTTCATGGTGTCGCTCGGAAAGCCTTGAAGGGCGCGGGTTTCGGGCGAACGACATACACGGACGCGAACACGAGACAGCGTTGCATCGATGCGACGACCAAAGCCCGGTCGGAGGGTGCATCGACGTCGAGGAGCCGATCGATCGGCAATGATTTGCGAATTGCTATTGCGGCTATAACAATTCGAACGAATTGCGAACTTGGCGTGACGCGCTTCTGTTAGCTTTTGACCTACGCCCTTCGTTGCAACGAAATCAGGATCCCGTCGTGAATGCCGCATTCCCGCACGCTGTCTCGCACCTGCGCCGTGTCCTTCTGGTCGAAGACAGTCCGCGCCTCGCGGCGCTGATCCGCGACTACATGAACAGTCACGGGCTCGAGCTGATCGTCGAGCACGATGGCGCGATGGCGGTTCAGCGTTTCATGGCCGAACGCCCGGCACTGGTCGTCCTGGACATCATGTTGCCCGGCAAGGATGGCTATCAAATCTGTCGCGAACTGCGTGCGATGAGTAGCGTGCCGATTCTGGTTTACACCGCGCGGCGCGAAGACATCGATCATGTGCTCGGGCTCGAACTCGGCGCCGACGATTACGTGGTCAAGCCGCTCGAGCCACGCGTGCTGCTCGCGCGTATCGAGGCGCTGTTGCGTCGCGCTGGTCCTGACGCATCGAACCGCACCCGCGAGAGCACATTGACGAGGGGGCACATCGCGGTCAATCGCGCCGCACGCCTCGTGACTTATCAAGACCGCAAGGTTCAACTGACGCCCGCCGACTTCGATCTCTTCTGGCTGCTGTTTTCCCACTGCGGCAATCTGGTCACGCGCGATCAATTGCAGCGCGTGCTGCGCAAGATTCCCTACGACGGCGTAGGCCGCGCGATCGATGCACGCGTGTTTCGTCTTCGAAAGAAATTCGAGGAAGCCGGCGCCGTGCCCGATCTGATCGTCTCCGTTCGCTCGATGGGCTACCTGCTCGCGGTCGAAGATGTGATCGCGTAGCGATGATCCGAGTGGCGCGGGTTGTCCGATGAGGTGGGCGATGCTCAAGCAGTTCCTTCGCCTCTACCTCGCGATCATGATTCCCGTGATCCTGTTGCTGGTTGCGGGAAGTTACTTTGCCGACGAGTTCGTCATGGGAAAGTCATTCATCGATGATCTCCGGCTCAGCAACCAGCAGCGCTATTCGTGGGTGCGCGAACAACTCCAGTCCATTCCGCGCGAGCAATGGCAGGCGACGCTCGACTCGGCGCGCCGCTTTTATCCCAGAGGACTTCGCATCGAAAGCGAGGCGAGCGCGCAGGCACGATTGCATCCGACCCCTGAGGAAGCCACGCATTTCGAAAGCGGCGAGATCGCATTCGCCCCCTTGCCGCACGGCATGACCTACGCCTATCAACGCGTGCCCGACTCGACTCTCGTGATGGGCAGCGAACTCCAAGTCAGCAGCAGCAATTCTCTCGGCGGCTATCTCTACATGCTGCTTTTCCTGGCACTCGGGGCCGCGCCGATCTTGTGGGTCTGGTTTCGCCCCTTCTGGCGCGACCTCGAGCGCCTGAGCGTGGTGACCGAACAAATCGGCTCGGGCAATTTCGCCGGAAGCGGATTGCCGGTTCGATCGCCGGCGGTGAGGCCATTCGCCGCGGCCATCGATCAGATGTCGATGCGCATACGCGAATTGATCGAAGCGCAGAAGCGTTTGACGAGCAGCGTCGCGCACGAGTTGACCACGCCGATCACACAGCTCGTATTCGCGCTCGAAATGATGAAGGAGGCATGCGACCCGGCTCGCGCACGCGCCTTGTCCGAAGGCATGTCGGCCGATCTCAAGGAACTCGAATCGCTGGTGGCGGAGCTGCTCGAATATGCGCGGCTCGAGCACACGGCCGTGTTCGAGCCCGAGGACGCCAGCTTGAGCGAATTGATGCGGCAGGCGATCGAGTCCGCAGAACACATTCCTCATCACGAAAAGGCGATCACGCAACGGTCGCTTGCGATCGAGTTCGACCCTGTGCGATGCGACGCGCATCAAATGCACCGCGCCGTGTTCAATCTGGTTCGCAACGCGCTCTTGTATGCGCGAACCAAGGTCGAGCTGTCGGCGGAGCGGTGCGAAGAGCGCACCTGGATTCACGTCGATGACGATGGCCCGGGCATTCCCGAGGGCCAGCGAAGCCTGTTGTTCGAACCCTTCGCCCGTCTTGACGAGAGCCGCGCGCGACACACCGGCGGCCATGGCCTGGGCCTCGCGATCGTGCAGCAAGTCGCCAAGCTGCACGGCGGCATCACGCGCATCGAGCGATCGCCGCTCGGTGGAGCGCGGGTGAGCATCGCCTGGTGACACGCGAAGAGCTACGCGCCACGACACGGGCACTCACCCTAAGAGCGGCGCGGTCAAAGTAAAAATTGAACTTTCTCAACGATTCAATTTAGTCTCGCTATCGACAGCGTCTGCGGACCATGAGAGCGCTCGGCGATAATGATGGTCCTTCGCTACGCCCGCGCGTCGAGGCCTCCGACACTCTCGTTGCGCAGCGAAGCGCCCAGCCTTCGATCATACCGGCGACGCTCTCCTTTGCATTCGTTCGTTCTCTCCGATCTGTTTGCGACCGGCCCCGATGGCGCACCCTCGTTCGGCAATCCACTGATCCTGTTTGCGGCGTTGCTGCTGGCAGGCTACGCATGCGGCGAGGGCTTGCGGCGCTTGGGGCTGCCGCGACTGACCGGCTACATCGGGCTCGGCCTGATACTGGGCGACTCGGGCTTGGGCTGGCTCGATGTCGACAGCCGCGCGTCGCTGCGGCTGTTCGTCGATGTCGGTCTCGCGCTGTTGCTGCTCGAACTCGGCCAACGTCTCGACCTGCGGTGGATGGCGCGCGAGCGCTGGCTCTGGGTCATCTCGATCGGCGAGATCGGGCTCACGTGGCTGCTGGCTTTCACTGCGCTGACCCTGTTCGATTTCTCGTATGCCGAGGCCGCGTTCCTGGCCGCGGTGGTGGTTTCGACATCGCCGGTCGTCGTGATGTACATGACGCGCGAAGAGGGCGCCGATGGCCAGGTCAGCAATCGCGTGCTCGCGCTCGCGGCGCTCAACAGTCTTGCCGCTTTCGTGGGCGCCACCATCCTTCTCCCACTCTTGCGTTACGAGCGCGAGGGCGGCGGCATGGCCGAGATCGCGGGCATGCTGCTGCATCCGACGTATCTATTGTTCGGCTCGTTCTTCCTCGGCATCGTGGTGTTCGTGTTGTTCCGCTTCTGCGCACGCTGGTTCGGCAAGAGTGCCGACGCGCAATTCGTCCTCGCGATGGGGATGGTGATCCTCGCGGTCGGCGGCGCGCATGCGCTCGAACTATCGGTGCTGTGCACGATGCTGACGATCGGGTTGCTGGTGAAGAACGCCGACCCGTCGCGGCGCATTCGACACGTCGAGTTCGGCGTCGCATCCGAAGTGCTGTGTGTGATCCTGTTCATCGTCGCGGGCGCATCGGCGCATTTCACCGGCACGCCCGGCATACTGGCCGCGGCGAGCGCGTTGATCGTGGCGCGCCTCGTGGCGAAGTTGATCCCGGTTTATGCGATCGCACCGCTGACGCCGCTCGGCCTCTCGCGCGCGGGCCTGCTCGGCATCGCGCTCGCGCCGCTCTCGGGTTTCACCGCGCTGGTCCTGGTCGATCCCTCTGCCGCGGCGTTCGCGGCTAGCGGCCGGCTGATCGCCGTGTTTCTGACCGCGGTCGCAATCCTCGAAATCGTCGGTCCGCTGCTGGTTCAATTCGCCTTTCGTCGCGCACGCGAGAGTCACGCGGTCGACGAGGCTTGATCGCTCTTCGAAACGTCGCGAACGACCGTCCATGTCATTGCTGCTCTTCGCCCAATCCAGACCTCTCACGCTCGGAGTCGAGCTGGAGTTGCAGTGCCTGAACACGCGCGACTACGACCTGACGACGACCGCGCAGGATCTCTTGAAGCAGCTTGCGAAGCTGCCGTGCGAAGGCGAGATCAAACCCGAGATCACGCAGAGCATGATCGAAGTCAACACCGGCATCCACGAGCGCCACGACAGCTTGCTCGCGAACCTCGTCGGGTTGCGCGACGTGATGGTCGCGAAGGCCGAGTTGCTCAACGTGCGCGTCGCGGGCGGCGGCACGCATCCCTTTCAGATGTGGAGCGATCGACGCATCTTCGAAGGCGAGCGCTACGAGTTGCTGTGGAAGAAGTTCGGCTATCTCGCCAAGCAGTTCACGGTGTTCGGGCAGCACGTGCATATCGGCTGCGCGAGCGGCGACGAGGCAGTGCGCCTGATCCATCTGATGTCGGAACACATCCCCGCGTTCGTCGCGCTGGCGGCCGCATCACCCTTCTATCAAAACCAGGACACGCACTTCGCGAGCAGCCGCCTGACTGCGATCAACGCATTTCCGCTCTCGGGCACGATGCCGTTCGTGACGACCTGGTCGGCCTTCGCCGACTACTACGACAGCATGCGGCGCATGGGCATCATCGAAAGCATGAAGGACTTCTATTGGGATATCCGGCCCAAACCCGAGTTCGGAACGATCGAGTTGCGCGTGTTCGATACGCCGCTCACGGTCGAAAAAGCGGCGGCGCTTGCGGCCTACGCACAAACGCTTGCACATGCAATGTGCAGTGAGCGCGGCAGCGCGCCCGTCGAGAATATCTACGCTGCGTATCGGCACAATCGCTTCAATGCGGCGCGCTATGGGCTGGCCGGCGAATGGATCGACGTCAAGAATGGAGAGAAGTGCGAGATCGGACAGATGATCTGCCGAACCATCGACGGCCTCTGGAAGCATGCGGAAGCGCTCGGCACGACTGAGCCGCTGCAAGCGCTCTATCGATCAGCCGCCGCGCGGCGCAACGATGCCGATCTGTTGCGCGACGTGTATGCCCAGACCCAGTCGTTCGCCGACGTCGCGCACCGGCAGGCGGACATCTGGGCGACGAGTTCGTTGACGGGCGAGGCACGGTCGTAGCAGGCGTGTCGTCGTCTTCCCGGCGCAGGCCGGGACCCAAGTTTATTTGACGCACGACCGACAAGAAACTTGGGCCCCGGCCTTCGCCGGGGTGACGGCTTTTGTCGCTTCGACCCCGGCCTTGGCCGGGGAGACGGCGTTCTTGAGTTCGCCGCGAAAATCGGTCCTCAACAACCTCAAATCACCACCGGCGCGTCCGACAATTCATTGCGCCGCTGCTGATTCGCGTCGGGCGGAAACGTCTTCGCCAACGCGCGATGGATGGCCTCGAGTGCTTCGGTCACGCCCCGCTCGAACTCGCCGTCCTTGAACGCCTGCTGCGCGTGGCCAGCGACCGTTTGCCAATGCGGGTCGCCGACAAGACGCGCTGCCGCGCGGTCGGCGATGATCTCGAGCCTGCGATCGGCGACGTTGATGTAGAGCAGCACGCCGTTGTTCTCTTCGGTGTCCCACACGCGAAAGGTGCCGAAGAGATCGAGAGCGCGTTGACGCGTGCTCATGCCACGACGAATCTTGCGCAGCGCAAGTGCCGACTCGACGATCAATCGCACTTCGCCGCGATGCGTGGCTTCGCCTTCGGCGATCACCTGCTGCAGGCGCGCCATGGTGTCGTCGGAAAACAGCTTGTGCGCGCCGCGATGCGTGGCCGCCAGATGTCGATACGTGCGCGACCAATCCATCACCAGTCTCCCGAGGCGCCGCCGCCGCCGAAGTCGCCGCCGCCGCCGCCGAATCCGCCGCCGCCCCCTCCGCCCCCGAAGCCGCCTCCGCCGAAGCCTCCACGACCCGCGAGACTGCCGAGCAGACCACCGATGACCAACGGCGCGATCGAACGATTGAGTGCGCGATTGCCCGACATGTAGCCGACCCTTCGGCGCCCCATCGCGCGAAACACGCCCGAGACGATGATGAAAAGAAAGAACAGCAGCGGCACACCGATGCCGAGGCCCGACCCGCCCGACCCGCCCGACCCGCCGGTACGCGCGACGTCGCGCTGTTTCGGCGCCGGCAAGCTCTCACCTTCGAGCAGCGACTTGATGCGGCTTACGCCGGCAACCATGCCGCCGTAGAAATCGTTGTTGCGAAAATGCGGCGAGATGTCTTCATTGATGATGCGTTTGGCGAGCGCATCGGGAATTGCGCCTTCGACGCCCTTGCCGACTTCGATGCGCAGACGTCTCAGATCGCTGGGATTGTCTTTCGCGACGATCAGGATCACGCCGTCGGCCGTGCCCTTGCGTCCGATCTTCCACGCATCGGCGACGCGAATGCCGTATTGCTCGATGGCCTCGGGCGCCGTCGATGCGACGGTGAGCACCGCGATCTGCGTGCCCTTCTGCTGCTCGTAATCGGCGAGCACCGACTCGAGCGCGGAACGCTGGTCGGCCGTGAGCATGCCGGCGGTGTCGGTGACGCGCGCGGTCAGGGGCGGGATCGCGGGGAGGTCCTGCCCGCAGGCCGTACTCGCGATCAGCAGGCACGCCGCGGCCGCGAAGGCGCGCAGCGGCGCTCTGGATGCGAAGCGGGGAAGAATGAGCATCAGGAAACCGGCGACGCGTTCGACTCGCATCGATCGCTCAGAACTTCACCGTCGGCGCGGTCGAGATGCCCTTCTCGTTCTCGACCGTGAAGTTTTCCTTCGGCTTGTAGCCGAACACCATCGCCGTCAGATTGTTCGGGAACTGTCGCACCGTCACGTTGTAGTCGCGCACCGCGCCGATGTAGCGGTTGCGCGCGACCGTGATGCGGTTCTCGGTGCCTTCGAGCTGCGCCTGCAGTTCGCGGAAGTTCGCATCGGACTTCAACTGCGGATAGTTCTCGGACACCGCGATCAATCGCGACAGCGCGCCCGACAACTCGCCTTGCGCCTGCTGGAATTTCTTGAAGGCTTCGGGATTGTTGAGCGTCTCGGGCGTGACCTGGATGCTGGTCGCTTTCGCACGCGCTTCGGTAACGCCGATCAACACGTCCTTCTCCTGCGCGGCGTAACCCTTGACGGTGTTGACGAGGTTGGGCACGAGGTCGGCGCGGCGTTGATATTGGTTGACGACTTCGCTCCACGACGCCTTGACGGTTTCGTCCTTGGTCTGGAACTCGTTGTAGCCGCATGCGGACAACAACGAGGCGCAGGCGGCAACGACAGCCAGCCGCGAGATACTGGACCAGCGGTTCGAGAAGCGATTGGACAAAGACGACATTGCGAAGGCAGATCTCATATTTCCTCCATGAAGGCGTGGCGACGATATGCCACCTCTGTCGGTGATTGCAAGCCAGGCCGCGAAACTTTCTCTCGGCGCGATTCTGATTCAAGCGACTTTCGGGTCGGGCTTGCGGATCAACGCGGCGCCGACCGCCATGCAGATCAACACCAGCGCCGCCAAGTCGCGCCAGGTCGGCGCCTCGCCCAGCATGGCAATTCCCGAGAACACGCCGACCACCGGGATGAGCATCGACGAGAGCCCGGCGGCCGTCGGCGCCAGCGTGCGCGCGACCGTGAACCAGATCAGGTTGCCGATCGCGAGAACCAGCACCGCGTTGTACACGATCGGCCACCACTCGTGCCCGTGGGGCACCCGCCAGCTTCCCCCTTCGAGCGCGGCGGAGGCGCCGAGCAGAACCGGACACGCGACCAGCATCATCCAGAACGTGAGCGCGAGCGTGTCCATGGCGAGCGTCGCGCGTCGCAGCAAGTGGGTACCCCATGCCCACGAGAACGCCGCGATCAACATCAGCGTCATGCCGAGCGGATGATCGACCAGCGCCGACCAGTCGCCACTGACGAGAAGCGCGACGCCCGCGACCGCGCATGCGACGCCGAGCGCCGTTCGCGTGCCCAGTCGCTCTCGATAGATCACCACGCCGATCAACGCCGCCCACGCGGGCATCGTGAATCCGAGGATGGCTGCGCGGCCGGCGGGCAGCAGCGTGATCGCGACCGTCACGACCGCATACCAGATCATGATGTTGGGAAACGAGATGGCGAGGACGCGCCCGAAGGCGCCCCGCGGCAAGCGCATCGAGGTGCCGCGCATCACCAGCACGAGGCCGATCAGCGCCGTCCCGATCACCAGGCTGATGGCGCGAAACCACAGCGGCGGCAACTGGGTCGCGCCGATCTTCATGATCGACCAGTTCATCCCCCACACCAGTGTGAGGAGGGCCATCAGGCTGAGCGAGCGCAACATGGGAGGAAGTCGTGAACTGGGGATCGGCCTTCGCCGGGGAGATGTGGGTAGCCATGCGACGCCAGCTAGAATTCTCGCCGATTTCGCACCGACCAAAACAATATCCAAAGGACCCCATGGCCACGCTTCATCCCGACGCCGCCCACAAACCCGCGTTCGTCGACATGCTGCGCAAACGCTGGAGCGCAGAGAAGACCCTGCTGTGCGTCGGTCTCGACCCCGATCCCGCGCGTTTCCCGCCCCATCTCAAAGGCGACGATGCGATCTTCGAGTTCTGCCGCTCGATCGTCGATGCGACGCATGACCTGGTGTGTGCATTCAAGCCGCAGATCGCCTACTTCGCAGCTCATCGCGCCGAAGACCAGCTCGAAGCGCTGATCGCCTATGTGCACGAACGCCATCCCGAGGTGCCCGTGATTCTGGACGCCAAGCGCGGCGACATGGGAGCCACGTCCGAGCAGTACGCGCGCGAGGTGTTCGAGCGTTATCGCGGCGATGCCGTGACACTTCAGCCCTATCAAGGCTACGACGCGATCGCGCCGTATCTCGCCTACCAAGGCAAGGGCGCGATCATCCTGTGCCGCACGTCCAACGCGAGCGGCGACGAACTCCAGTCGCTGCGCGTGAAGTCATCGGGTCGCGAAGAGCCGCTCTATCTGCACGTCGCGCGCCTCGTGGCCGAACGCTGGAACACCCGCGGTCAATGCGGCCTCGTCGTCGGCGCGACCTATCCGAAGGAGCTCGCGGCAGTGCGCGCGGCGGTAGGCGACATGCCGATACTCGTGCCCGGCATCGGCGCACAAGGCGGCGATCTCGAAGCGGCGGTACAGGCGGGCGCGACGCCGGCCGGCGGGATCATCGTCAGCTCCTCGCGCGCGGTGCTGTACGCGGGCAAGGACCAAGACTTCGCGGCCGCATCGCGACGCGTCGCGCTCGAAACGCGCGACGCGATCGAGGCGTGCCGCGTCAGGTCGAGATAGCCGCGCGAGGAAACCTGTCGAACACCAGGCTGCCGCACTCGTTGGCGCGCGACGCCGAATCCGCGCGATCGTTTTGTCCCCACGCGAGAAACATCAGCGCGGTCCACAGCGCCTGGTGCCAGTCGCGCACGCCCGAGTTGTGTTCATCGAGCATGCGCATCAGGACCTTGCGATCGAGCAGCGTCGCCGCATCGCCTTGTCTGGAGGCGATCAGATCGCCCGCCCACTCTTTCAAGGGTCCACGCAGCCACGCATCGAGCGGCACGCAAAAACCCATCTTGGGCCGATCGACCAGAGCGCGAGGAATGTGCCGGTACAACATCTGGCGAAGCACCCATTTGCCCACGCCGTTGCGGGCTTTGAACGCAAGCGGCATGCGCACCGCGAACTCGACCACCCGGTGGTCGAGGAAGGGAGCGCGGCTCTCGAGGCTGACCGCCATCGCGGCCCGGTCGATCTTGGTGAGGATGTCGTCGGGAAGATAGCCGATCAGGTCGCGCAGCATGAAGTCCTGCCAGGCGGTCTGGGCGCCGGAATCGCCGAGCTCGTGCAACACGGCTTCCGAGCGCAGTGCCGGCGCCATCGAGGCAGGCTCGGCCCAGGGCGAAAGCAGGCTCAGGTACAAGGCCCTGAGGTCGCGGCTCTGGAGTACCCGTCCCAGCTTTGCGAGCTTGTGCGCCGGGCGCAAGCCCCTCACGCCGGAGACATCGTTGTGCGCGAAGATCCCCGAGAACAACCGATCGACAAAGCGCGGCGCCATGCCTTGCAGCGCGTCGCCGAACGCAGGCCTCCACGACGACGGGACGTGACGCATCATCGACCAGAGCCGGCTGCCCATCGCATAACGCGGGTAGCCGCCGAAAAGCTCGTCTCCGCCGTCCCCGGTGAGCGCCACCTTGACCGAGGCATGCGCGAGCTTCGAGACCAGGTAAGAGGGAATCTGCGAGGGGTCGGCGAAGGGCTCGTCGTAGATTCTCGGAAGCAGCGGAATGACCGAGCGCGCTTCGGCCGCGGTGACGTACAGGTCGGTATGGTCGGTCGCAAAGTGCGCGGCGACGCGGCGTGCGAACCCCGCCTCGTTGAACGAGCTTTCATGAAAGCCGATGCTGAAGGTCTTGATCGGCGAAGCATCCTGCGCGCGCATCAAGGCCACGATGCATGACGAATCGATGCCGCCCGACAACAGTGCGCCGACGGGTTGGTCCGCGGTTCTCTGCTCTCTCACCGCCTGCGAGAGCAGCGCTTCGACGCGATCGACGGCCTCGGTTTCGGAGGCGAATACCAGCGGCGGCTTGGCGGCCGCATCGAGCAGGGACCAGTAGCATCGCTCCTCGGCGGAGTCGGTGTTGGCGTCGAGCCTGACCAGCCAGCCCGGCCTGACCTTGTTGACCGCCTGGTAAATAGTCGCTGGCGCGGGAATGTAGCCCAGCGTCATGTAGGTGGACGCCGCCCGAATATCGATGGCGCCTTCGAACGCCGGATGCGCTACCAGCGCCTTGAGTTCCGAGCCGAACAGCCACACGCCGCGAAAGCGGCCGTAATACAGGGGCTTCTCGCCCATACGGTCGCGGGCCAGCGTCAGCGCCTTCTGCTCCCGGTCCCAGACCGCGATCGCGAACATGCCGACGCACGCCGAGACCGCTGCCTCCACGCCCCATGCGTCGAAGGCGGCGACCAGCACTTCGGTATCGGAAGTGCCGCGCCATGCCGGGGCAAGACCGAGCGATTCGAGTTCGCGACGCAGCGACTTGCAGTTGTAGATTTCGCCGTTGAAGGTGAGGACGTAACGGCCGCTCTCCGACATCATCGGCTGATGCCCGGCGTCGCTGCGATCGACGATCGCGAGCCGGCGGTTGCCCAGACAGGCCCTCGAAGAAGCTTCGGTCCACACGCCCGCGTCGTCCGGGCCGCGATGCGACAGCGTCGAGATCATCCGGCCGACACGCGCTTCCATGGTCGCGCGCGCGGTGTCTGGTCCTTCGAGGGATCCGGCTATCCCGCACACGATTTGTTCTCCCCTTTCGGACACCTCACGAGCCCAGTCGTTGCCCGACCCGTTTCATTACGCTGGCGTTCGCACCGCGACGACTTCGATCAACTACAGCCCATGTGTCGTGCCCGGGTATTGTGCCGCACGATTGGACAAATCGTGCGAGACAATCGCGACCATGCTCTGGTTCGCGCCGGGTGCGGTCAAGCGGCGCTGCTCAGGAAAGGTTCGAGCTCCGCAAGGAGAAGGTCCGGCGCCTCTTCGGGAATGAAGTGCCCTGCGGGCAAGCGCTTGCCCGTCACCGGCAGGCGGCACTTGGCGGTCCAGTCCTCGATCGGATCGAACATCCTCTCGACCACGCCGCGCTCGCCCCACAACACGAGCATCGGACATTGCACCCGCTCGCCTGTCGCATCGCTCGCGCGGTCGTGCTCGAGGTCGATGCCGGCCGACGCGCGATAGTCCTCGCAACTGCCGTGCAGTCCCGCCGGCGTGGCCCAGCAGCGTTCGTATTCGGCCAGCGCTTCGGGCGCATAGGCCGAGAGTCCGCCGCCCCACCCTGCGAGGAACAGGCGCAGGAAGCGCGGCGCATCGGCAGCCAGCATGGTCTCGGGCAGGGGCGCGGGTTGCGTCAGGAAGAACCAGTGGAAGTAGGCCTGCGCGAACGCGAAGTCGGTCCGCTCGTACATCGTCAGCGTGGGCGAGATGTCGATCACGCAAAGCTTCTTCACGCGATCGCAATGATCGATCGCCAGGCGATGCGCGACGCGACCGCCACGATCGTGCCCGACCAGATGAAAGCGTTCGTGTCCGAGCGAGCGCATCAGCTCGACCATGTCGGCAGCCATCGCGCGCTTCGAATAATTCGCGTGGTCGGCATCGCCACGCGGTTTGTCGGAGTCGCCATAGCCGCGCAGATCGGGACACACCACGCGGTAGTGCTTGATCAACGTCGGCGCGACCTTGTGCCAGATCGCGTGGGTCTGCGGAAAGCCGTGCAACAGCAACAGCGCGGGTCGACCGTCATGGACGCGGCTCACGCGTGCATGAATGCGCACGCCGTTCACGTCGAAGTCACGCGCTGCGAAATCCTCGAAGCCCGGAACGACGCGCGCGGATGGCGACGAAGAATTCATCGCGGGCGCTTTTTCATGGGATCTTTCTGCGGCTCTTTCGGCTATGCCAGTACGCGCAACAACAAACCGCCCAGCGCATGTCGCACCGCTTGCTCGCGCACCTCCTCGCGGTCGCCGCTGAAATGCATGGTCTCGCTCTGCAGGTTCATCGCCTCATCGCCCCATGCGAAGCACACCATGCCGACCGGCTTGTCGCGCGTGCCGCCGCCGGGTCCCGCGACGCCGGTCACCGCGACCGCCAGTTGCGCGCGGCTTTCCACCAGCGCGCCTTCGGCCATCGCTCGCGCGACGGCCTCGCTCACCGCGCCATGCGACTCGATCAGTTCGGCCGCGACGTCGAGCATCTCCATCTTGGCGTGATTCGAATAGGTGACGAAGCCGCGCTCGAACCACGCGGACGATCCCGCGATGTCGGTCAACGCACCCGCGACGAGGCCGCCGGTGCACGACTCCGCGGTCGTGACCATCAGGCCGCGCTCGATCAGGCGCTGGCCGAGTTGCGAAGCGAGGCTGCGGATGGTGTGGTTCATGGTTTCACACCAACAGACGCGCGATGCGCACGACAATCGCGATCGTCAGCAGCGCATAAAAAGCCGCGACCAGATCGTCTCCCATCACGCCGAAACCGGCCCATGCGCCGGTCTTGAAGCGCCTCTCGAAGCGACGAATCGGCGGCGGCTTCACGATGTCGAAGAAGCGGAAGACTGCGAAGGCGACCGCTTGCCACACCAGTCCCCACGGCGTGAACAGCAACACCAGCCAGATCGCGATGATCTCGTCCCACACCATCGCGCCGTGATCGGCGGCGCCCAGATCCTGGCCGGTCTTGGTGCACGCCCAGCACCCCATCGCGAAGGCGCCGATCAGGACAATCGCCCACGACCACAGGGGCAGATGCGGCGCCAGCAACGCATAGGTCGCCCACCCGAACAGCGTGCCGAACGTGCCGGGCGCCTGGGGCGCCAGCCCGCTGCCGAAGCCGAGCGCAAGCATGTGCGCAGGATGCGCGAACAGAAAACGAAGGTCGGGCTTCATGCGAAGTGATCGAATCCCTGCAGGGCGATACCGTCGGGAAAACGGAAGTCCGCGCCGTGCTGGTCGACGAAGCGCAGGCCCTGCCCGGCATCGATCGCGCCGATGCGCGTCACGCGCGCGGCGCTCGTGCGACCCGCCTCTTCGATCGCGTCGCGTTGTCCCTGCGGCGCAGTAAAGCAGAGTTGATAGTCGTCGCCACCTGCAAGCGCGCAGCGATAGCGCACGTCATCGCCTTCACGCGCGAGCATCTCCGAGACCGGCACGCGATCGGCGACCATGGTCGCGCCGAGCTTCGACGCGGCGAGCACGTGCGCGAAGTCCTGCGCGAGTCCGTCGGAGACGTCGATCGCCGCGGTGGCGATGCCGCGCAACGCCAGCCCGAGCGCAATGCGCGGCGTCGGTCTCTCGAGCGCCGCGCGCGCCGCATCGTGAATCACAGCGTCCATCGCAGCGTCGATCGCAAGGTCGCTTGCACCTGCACGCCGCGTCGCGCGCTTGCGCGCCAGCGCGAGCGCCGCATCGCCGACTTCACCCGACAACCACACGTCATCGCCGACGCGCGCGCCATCGCGCCGCAGCGCGCGACCCTCGGGCACTTCGCCGAAGATGGTGATGCAGATGTTGAGCGGTCCGCGCGTGGTGTCGCCGCCGACGAGTTCACAATCGAAGCGATCGGCGCAATCGAAGAGGCCGCTCGCGAACGCCGTGAGCCAGGGTTCGTCGACGTCGGGCAATGCGAGCGCGAGCGTGAACGCGAGCGGGCGCGCGCCCATCGCCGCGAGGTCCGACAGATTCACCGCCAGCGCCTTCCATCCGAGCGACGCGGGATCGACATCGGAAAAAAAATGACGATCGGCCACCAGCATGTCGGTCGACACCGCGAGCTCATGTCCCGCATGCGGCGCGAGCAACGCGCAGTCGTCGCCGATGCCCACGCGGACGCCGGGTCGGGCGCGTCGCGCCGGCCGATCGAAGTAACGCGCGATCAATTCGAATTCGGTCATCGGTCGCGGAGGTAAGGAGGGCGTGGTGGGTCAGCCGTCGTCGTCCCGGCGAAGGCCGGGATCCAAGTTTGTCTTTCAGTACGACCGCCTGGCAACTTGGGCCCCGGCCTTCGCCGGGGAGACGATTCCGGAGGTTCGACGCGATGCACTCACCGCGTCCTGCGTTGCGCGCTCTCGCCCGGCCTTGCCTGCGCGGCCACCTTGTCGAGCACGCCGTTCACGTACTTGAAGCCATCCGTTCCGCCGAACGACTTCGCGACTTCGACCGCTTCGTTGATCACGACGCGATAGGGGATCTCGACGTGATGCGCGAGTTCGTACGCGCCGATCAACAGCACCGCATGCTCGACCGGCGAGAGTTCGGCGACCGGACGATCAAGGTGAGGGGTCACGGCCGCGCGCAAGGCTGCCACGTCGCGGATCGAACCGTGCAACAAGGCGTTGTAATGCTCGGCATCGGCCTTCTCGAAGCCCGGCGTCTCGCGAATGTGCGCGTCGATCGCGCCGGCGTTCTCGTTGCCCGCGTCGCCCGACAACAACCATTCGTAGAGTCCCTGCAAAGCGAATTCGCGCGAGCGGCGCCGCGCGCTCCTGGGCGGACCCTTCCTGGGCGGACCCTTCGCGGCAGCGGGCTGGGCGTCGTCGGACGCGTCCGGATCAGGCTCGTTGGTATTCACTGCGCGTCACTGTCTTCTTCTTCGGTATCGAGGTCCTCGAGACGGCTTGCGAGATTGGCCATCTCGACTGCGACGCGTGCGGCATCGATGCCCTTTTCTTCGGCACGGACGTGGGCCTGTTGGTCGGTGTCGGTCGTCAACACCGCGTTCGCGATCGGAATGTCGAACTCGCGCGCCACGCGCGCGATGCCCGCGGCGCTTTCGTTGGCGACGAGCTCGAAGTGATAGGTCTCGCCGCGAATCACCGCGCCCAATGCGATCAGGGCATCGAACTGCTCGACCTGGGCCATCTTCTTCAAGGCGAACGGAATTTCGAGCGCGCCGGGTACGGTGGCCACGAGGATGTCTTCGGCGACGACGCCCAGACGCAGCAGCTCCTGGATGCAGGCTTCGCGCAAGGCCATGCACACGGGCTCGTTGAAGCGCGATTGCACGAGGCCCATGCGCAGGTCCGCGCCGGCAAGATCGGGCAGCAGGGTCTCGACGGTCATCGGCGTTTTCGGCGGGTGAGTGTATGAATATTCATGTATCACGGATCCACATAGCCGACCACGCGCAGATCGTAGCCCGCCATCGACGGCATCTTGCGCGGCTTGGCCATGAGCCGCATCTTGCCGACGCCAACGTCGCGCAGAATCTGTGCACCGATACCGTAGGTCCTCAGATCCATCTTGCGTTTGACGTTGGTCTCGCGACACGCGCCGGTGCTGTCGACTTCGGCGAGCGATGCGAAGTGACCGAACAGGCGCTCGGCCGATTCATCGCAATTCAGCAGCACCAGCACCCCCGCTTCGGCCGCCGCGATCGCTTCGAGCGCACGCGCCACGGTCCACGAATGGGTCGACGTGCCGTCGTCGAGCAGGTCGAGCAGCGAGGTCGGCTCGTGCACCCTTACCAGCGTCTCGCTCTCGCGCTCGATCGCGCCGTGCGCGAGGGCCAGGTGCGCCGCGCCGCTGGGCAAATCGCGAAACGCGATCGCACGGAAGGCGCCATGCGCGGTCGCGACTTTGCGTTCGGCCACGCGTTCGATCAGGCTCTCGTTGGCCGCGCGATAGTGGATCAGGTCGGCGATCGTGCCGATCTTCAGCCCATGCTCCTGCGCGAAGGACATCAGGTCGGGCAGGCGCGCCATCGTGCCGTCGTCCTTCAGGATCTCGCAGATCACGGACGCCGGCGTCACACCCGCCATGCGCGCGAGATCACAGCCGGCTTCGGTATGGCCCGCGCGCATCAGCACGCCGCCCGGCTCGGCCTTGATCGGGAAGATGTGACCGGGCTGCACGAGGTCGGTCGGGGTCGCGTGCTTCGCCACGGCCGTCTGAACGGTGCGCGCACGATCGGCCGCCGAGATGCCGGTCGTCACGCCTTCGGCCGCTTCGATCGAGACGGTGAACTTGGTCCCGTAGCGTGTGCCTTTGGCCGCGGTCATCAACGGCAACTGCAATTGCCGGCAACGCTCTTCGGTGAGCGTCAGACAGATCAGGCCGCGACCGTAGCGCGCCATGAAATTGATCGCCTGGGGCGTGACGAAGTCGGCCGCAAGGACGAGGTCGCCCTCGTTCTCGCGATCCTCTTCATCGACCAGGATCACCATGCGGCCGGCCGCGAGTTCAGCCACGATCTCCGGGACGGGTGCGATCGTCGCCGGCGCGTCGCCGGATGGAGCGGGAGTCGAGGGATTGACGACAGTGAGCATGAAGGCCTCCGAGGGAGCGATTCGGGGAGCGATTCGGGGCACGATTCGGGACACGTTTCGCGCGCGCCGAATCCGGGCTTGCGAACCGCAGAGGCTCCATTCTATGCGCTCACGCGCTCCGCCCATCGCGATCGTCCGCAGCCACGCGTCTTTCAGGCACGAGAACGGCAATGGCCGCTTGCGCATGCATGCGGAGCTTTACCCGGTCATCCGCAATTCGTCCTTGATTTTTTACGATATTATCTTAAGATAGTTCTTATAGCTGATCGCACAACCGTCCCGGAGCTCTCATGCATTCTTTCTTCCATCATCGCGGCTGCGGCAACGGGCTTCATTTCACGCGCCACTACCGCGGCTTCGCGGGCTTCGGCTTCGGTCCCGGCCAGATGTTCAACGCCGAGTCGGGTCGCGGCGCGGGCGGCCTCGGCGCGGGACGCAAGCTCGGTTCGGCCGATCTGCAACTGCTGATCCTCGCCCTGCTTGCGGAGAAATCCAGTCACGGCTACGAAATCATCAAGGCGCTCGACGAACGCTCCAACGGTTACTACAGCCCCAGCCCGGGCATGGTTTATCCGGCCCTGATCTGGCTCGAAGAGATCGGCCACGCGACGGTCGAGGCGGACGGAACGAAAAAGCTGTTCAGCATCACGAAGCAAGGCCTATCGCATCTCGAAGCCAATCGCGCGGCGGTCGACACGCTGCTCGAACAGCTCGCCTGGATCGGACAACGCATGGAGCGGGTGCGGCGCGCGTTCACGAGTGCGACCGAGCGCGATCCATCGGAAGATTTCGACGCGCCGCAAGCGCGATCCCGCGGCGATCGGGGACACGACTTCGCGTTCGAGATCCGTCAGGCGCGACGCAACCTGAAGTCCGCGATGATCTCGAAGTTGGGCGCATCCGTCGACGAGCAGAAACGCATCGCCGACATCCTCGAGCGCGCGGCGAAGGAGATCCGCGACGAGTAATGCCTGTCGAGCGCACCCAACCCTCACAGCTTCAAATCCCAGTTCTGGCCTACGAGGTTCTTTCCGAACGAGCGATGCTTTTCTTCCTTGACGAGATGAAAGCCTGCGGCCTGATAAATTTTTCGCGCCGAGATCAGCACGGCGTTGGTCCATAGCGTCATCGTCTTGTAGCCCTTGGCTTTCGCGAAGGCGATGCACTCGTCGGTCAGGCGCCGGCCGATGCCCAGGCCGCGCGCCGAAGGCTCAACATACAGAAGGCGAAGCTGCGCGTCGCGCGCCGACTTGCGCACGAGGAAGATCGACCCGACGACCTCGCCCTCGCGCTCGGCGATCCAGCAATGTTCGAGCTTCGGATCGAAAGTCCGGATGAAGGCCCCCGCGATCTCTGCGACCAGGCCCTCGAAGGTTTCGTCCCAGCCGTATTCCTCGGCGTACAGCACGCCGTGACGATGAATGATCCAGCCGATGTCGCCGGGCTTCGGATCGCGAATCACGAACGAAGTTCGGGAATCGCGGCGCTCGCCGAGCAGGTTCTGGATCGTCCGCATCGATCCGAGCAGCCGCTGTTTACCATCGGCCGGGATCGCGTCGAGCAGCCTGGCTGCCTGTTCGCGCGTGGCTTGTTCCAGCAGCGCGAAGGCTTTGCGCCCTTTCGCGGTCAGCCCCAGCACCGACTGTCGCGCGTCGGACTTCGACCTGCTCCGCTGCAGCGGTCCGCGCGCATGCAGGCGCTTGAGGACGCGGCTCATGTAACCCCTGTCAAGGCCGAGTTCGCGCGCTAGATCGCTCGCCGTCAGGCCTTCGGCATGCGCCAGCTCATGGAGCACGCGGACTTCGGTCAGCGAGAAGTCGCTCTTGAGCAGCCCCTCTTCGAGCAGGCTCATCTGACGCGTGTAGAAACGGTTGAATGCGCGCAGCGCGTCGATCTCATGCGCTACTTGATGCGCGCCTTGGCGGGCGGGCGTCTCCGCCGACGCGGTAGCGGTCGACATGGATTCCTCAGAAGATTGCCTGAGGCAAGCATATGCTTGCTTGGGGCAAATATCCAGCGTCGCCGACCCTTTCATCGACTGCGCTTCGAATTCCGGTAGAGTCGATAGGCGAAAACCCGGGTCCGAAATACCGAAGAAGTTTCACGACCAAGCGAAGAACCAACAACACGCCCTGCTGCAAATCGATGTAGTACACAGCAACCGGCA
>JBBRQU010000028.1:0-52665 GCA_038225855.1 Burkholderiales bacterium
GCCACCGGACTTCGATCGGCCTCCCGAAGGATCGCGACCATCTTCTCTTCACTGTATCGGCTCTTCCTCACAGCTCCCTCCTGGGTCGGTGGGAGCCATCCTCTCAAGTTTCAGCTGGTCCGAAAAGGTCGGGGCAGGTCATTCGTACTCAGCATTCAAGAATTATTTCGCTTGGGGCAGACTAACCTCGAACTGGCCACCCCGTGGCCCTGGACTGTAGACCTCAGACGCGAGGGCATGGTCTTGTCGGTTCGGCCCATTGCTGTCGGGCTTGGGTTCGTCTCGCTGGTGGCGTTTCCAATTTGTGGTGTCGCATTTCTTCTTTTTAAGAAATCATTTGAACCGAGATATGCTGCATTTTCGGCCGCGGTATGTGTCGCCATACCGTATGCGCACTACGCGTTTTCTCGTGCAGACGTAATTCATTTGGGGCTCGCAATTTATCCGACCTTGATCGGTCTTCTGACCGTTCCTTTTTTTGCGAAAATGAACGCCAGGATTTTCATTGCGATAATTCTCATTATTTCCAGCGCAACCATTCTCTTTCAATCTCCCGCTGTCAACTATTGGTTAACGCGTGGCGCTCAATGGAAACCGACAATGGTGCGGGATACCGAAATCCTTATCATGGACAATCGGGTCGAAGCCTTTAATCGGAGGCTTGAGACAATAAAATCGCACGCGGGCGCCGTGGGCTCATTCCTCGCCTTGCCGGACATGCCCGGACTTCATGCCATATTCGAAATTCCCATGGCAGTTCATGATATTTACGTGTTTTATCCGGCCTCGGAGTCAAGCGAGGATCTTGAAATCCGGGCGATGGCACAATCGAATCCCGCCCTGATTGTAATTTCAGACCGGGCACTCGATGGAAAGAATGCATTGCGGTTCAGCAGCCTCAGACCTCGTATGTACCAATGGATCAACAAAAATTACCGTCGATCACTGTCAAATGGGCCTTCCGGAAAAGACCCCCTTGAAATATATACCCTACGCTGATGGCATTGGTTCTGACTCGATCGCATCGAGACTCCATCGTGGCCGCACATTGAATCCAAGCTCCGGATTCGCCGCGACTCCATCACGTTCGAGTCGCAATGCGCCCGCGAGCGCGATCATCGCGCCATTATCGGTACACCATTGCGGCGCAGGGAAATGAACCTGCGCGCCGCGCTTTGCAGCCGCGGCGGTGAGCTCTGAGCGTAGCAGCGTGTTGGCGCCGACGCCGCCGGCGACCACGAGTCGCTTCAAGTGAGTGGCCTTCAAGGCCGCCATCGATTTCGCGACGAGGACATCGACGGCCGCTTGCTGAAACGATGCCGCGAGATCCGCTCGCGCCGCGTCGCAGACATTGCCGGCGTTGCGTGCAGCAGTCACCACGGCAGTTTTCAACCCCGAAAAGCTGAAGTCCAGATTTCCCGAATGCAGCATCGGCCGCGGCAAGTCGAACGCGTCGGCTGCGCCGAACTCGGCCAGGCGCGCGAGCGACGGGCCGCCGGGATAAGGCAGGCCGAGCAGCTTCGCGGTCTTGTCGAAGGCTTCGCCCGCGGCGTCGTCGAGCGTCTCGCCGAGCAGTGCGTATTCGCCCACATCCGCGACCTTCATCAATTGCGTGTGCCCCCCCGAAACCAACAGCGCGACGAAGGGGAAGGCGGGCGGATCGTCGGACATCAGCGGGCTCAACAGATGGCCTTCGAGATGATGGATGCCGATCACCGGCACATCGAGCGCGAAGGCGAGCGCGTGCGCGAACGCGGTACCGACCAAGAGAGCGCCGACGAGTCCCGGGCCTTCGGTGTAGGCGATCGCGTCGATGTCGTCGCGACTCTTGTTCGCGTCGGCCAGCGCTGCTTCGATCAGCGGCAACACGCGACGGATGTGATCGCGCGATGCGAGTTCGGGCACCACGCCGCCATACGCTTCGTGCATCGCGGCCTGCGTGTGCAAGCGATGTGCAAGCAATGCGCGCGCGGGCTCGGAGACCGCACTGTCGTACAGCGCGACGCCGGTTTCGTCGCACGAGGTTTCGATGCCGAGGACGAGCATGAGATGGGCCTTGCTTGGGAGGGATTGAGTATATCCAGAGCCGCCTTGTCATTCCGACGAGCGCAGCGAGGAGGAACCTCATCCGCTTCGCATACTTCAGCCGCCGCTCGAAGCCGATGAGATTTCTCACCGCGTTCGAAATGACAAAGCAATGCACAAGCAAAGGGCGGCGGCCATTCGCCATGCATGAAGAACGTGCGGGTGGTCCGTTTCGATGCACGCACTGCCTCTTTAGTTGATGGCGGCACGGTAAAACGCGGGTGGCACGCGGCTTGCATAGAGCACTGCATGACCACGAAACAAATTGCTATGCCACCCTCCCGCTACGACAGCGCACCCGTTGGCGAACACGATCCTTCGCGCCGTCGCTTCGTCGGCGCAGCAGCGCTCGGGGCGATCAGTGCGGCAAGCGCATCGATCGCGGGCCTGATCGATCCGCTGGTGCGCGCAGGCGCATGGGCCGCGGGTTCGGACAAGCCCGAAAAGGAAGAGGTCCGGATCGGCTTCATTCCGCTGACCGACTGCGCGTCGGTCGTGATGGCCTCGGTGCTGGGCTTCGACAAGAAGTACGGCATCAAGATCGTGCCCACCAAGGAAGCGAGCTGGGCGGGCGTGCGCGACAAGCTCGTCAATGGCGAGCTCGATGCGGCGCATGTGCTTTACGGACTGATCTACGGTCTGCAACTTGGCATCAGCGGCCCGAAGAAGGACATGGCGGTGCTGATGACCCTGAACAACAACGGTCAGGCCATCACGCTCTCGAAAAAACTCGCGGACAAGGGCGCGATCGACGGCGCATCGCTCGCACAACTGATCGCGAAGGAGAAAGGCGACTACACCTTCGCGCAGACCTTCCCGACCGGCACGCATGCGATGTGGCTCTACTACTGGCTCGCCGCATCGGGCATCGACCCGTTCAAGGACGTGAAGGCGATCGTGGTCCCGCCGCCGCAGATGGTGGCCAACATGCGAGTGGGCAACATGGACGGTTTCTGCGTGGGTGAACCGTGGGGCCACCGCGCGATCGTCGACAAGATCGGCATCACCGCGATCACCACGCAAGACATCTGGAAGGACCATCCCGAGAAGGTGCTCGGCACGCAACTCGACTTCGTGAAGAAGTATCCCAACACGACGCGCGCCATGACGCTCGCAGTGCTCGAAGCGGGTCGCTGGATCGACTCATCGTTGAACAATCGTTTGAAGATGGCCGAGACGGTGGCCGACAAGTCCTACGTCAACACCTCGGTCGACGTGATCAATCAACGCATTCTCGGGCGCTATCAGAATGGCCTCGGCAAGACCTGGGACGACCCCAATGCGATGAAGTTCTTCAACGACGGCGCAGTGAACTTTCCCTATCTGTCTGACGGTATGTGGTTCACGACCCAGCATCGTCGCTGGGGCCTGTTGAAGGAAGACCCCGACTATCTCGCGGTCGCGAAGGCGGTCAACCAGATCGAGCTCTACAAGCAGGCGGCGAGCCAATTGAACATCAACGTGCCGAAGGATGCGATGCGCACATCGAAGCTGATGGATGGCGTCGTGTGGGATGGCAGGAATCCCAAGGCGTATGCGACGAGCTTCAAGGTGCACGCATGAGTGCCGTGCTGAATCTGGTGACGAGCGCGACCGAGCCCCAAGAGGCGAGGGCTGCGGACGAGTCTTCGTTGGCCGCGGCCGAATCGGCGGTGCGTGCGACCGTGCTGACGACACGCAAGGAAGCATCGCTTGCGCCGCCGTCGAGAGCGATGCCGTGGATCCGGGAGCGATTCATCGCCTTCGTCCTGGCGCTCGTGCCGATGCTGCTCGGCGCATTGGTGATGACGGTGCTCTGGAGCTTCATCGCCAGGCTCGTGCCGCAGATCCCCACGCCGTTTGCGACCTGGCACGAGGCGCTGAAACTCTTCAGCAACCCGTTCTATCGCAACGGCCCCAACGATCAGGGCATCGGTTGGAATCTGTTGAGTTCACTCGCGCGCGTGGGCATGGGCTTCGGGCTGGCCGCGATCGTCGGCATCCCGCTCGGGTTCCTGATCGGGCGTTTCGCGTTCCTATCGAGGATGTCGTCGCCGATCATCAGCCTCTTGCGTCCGGTCTCGCCGCTCGCGTGGCTGCCGCTCGGCCTGTTGATGTTCAAGGCCGCGAATCCCGCTGCGATCTGGGCGATCTTCATCTGCTCGATCTGGCCGATGATCATCAACACCGCCGTCGGCGTGCAGCGCGTGCCGCAGGACTACATGAACGTCGCGCGCGTGCTGAATCTCTCCGAGTGGAAGATCGTCACCAGAATTCTCTTTCCCGCGGTGCTGCCCTACACCTTGACCGGCGTGCGCCTCGCGATCGGCACCGCATGGCTGGTGATCGTTGCCGCCGAGATGCTGACCGGCGGCGTGGGCATCGGCTTCTGGGTATGGGATGAGTGGAACAACCTCAACGTGACGCACATCATCATCGCGATCTTCGCGATCGGCATCGTCGGTCTGCTGCTCGAGCAGGCCTTGATCGCGCTGGCGAAAGCGGTGAGTTTTGGAAGTGAATACGCATGAACGCGCGCTTGGTGAACGATGTCGCGGACGATGTCGCGAACAAAGCCGCGACCGGCCGCACGGTCGAAGGCTCGAGCACCGAGCGCAAGGCGGAGCGCTATATCGACGTGCGTAACGTCGAGATGGTGTTCGCGACGAAGAAGGGTGGTTTTCATGCGCTCACCGACATCGACCTGCAAGTCAGGAAGGGCGAGTTCGTCACACTGATCGGGCACTCGGGTTGCGGCAAGTCGACCTTGCTGAATCTGGTGGCGGGTCTGCAGAAGGCGACCGCGGGGACGCTGATCTGCGCGGACCGCGAAATTGCCGGCCCGTCGCCCGAACGCGCGGTGGTGTTCCAGAATCATTCGCTCCTGCCGTGGCTGACGTGCTTCGACAACGTGTACCTTGGCGTCGAACGGGTATTCGCATCGCGCGAGACCAAAACACAATTGGTCGAGCGCACCCGCGCGGCGCTGTCGCTGGTCGGCCTCGATCACGCGTCGCAAAAACGGCCGCATGAAATCTCCGGCGGCATGAAGCAGCGCGTCGGCATTGCGCGCGCACTCGCGATGGAGCCCAAGGTGCTGCTGATGGACGAGCCCTTCGGCGCTCTCGACGCGTTGACGCGCGCGCATCTGCAGGACGAGCTGCTGAAGATCGTCGGCAAGACCGGCTCGACCGTGCTGATGGTCACGCACGATGTCGACGAAGCGGTGCTGCTGAGCGATCGCATCGTGATGATGACCAACGGGCCGGCCGCGACCATCGGCGAGATCCTGTGCGTCGATCTCGCTCGCCCGCGCGACCGCATCGCATTGGCTGAAGACGCGGCCTACGTGCATTACCGTGCTGCAGTCCTCGAGTTTCTGTACCGGCGTCATGGGATGCCGGGCGAGAAGGTGGCGTGACGATGGACGGCTCGGGCTTCCGCAAACAAAAACTGGTCCTGGTCGGCAACGGCATGGCCGGCGTGCGCACGCTCGAAGAATTGTTGAAGATCGCGCCCGACCTCTACGACATCACGGTCTTCGGCTCCGAGCCGCACGCCAACTACAACCGCATCCTGTTGTCACCCGTGTTGGCCGGCGAGCAGACGATTGCGCAGATCATGCTCAACGACGTCGACTGGTACGCAGCCAACCACATCACGCTGCACCTGAACAAGACGGTCGCGAAAATCGATCGCGCGCGTCGCCTCGTGATTGCCGACGACGGCACGACCGCGCCTTACGATCGCCTGCTGCTCGCGACCGGATCGAATCCTTTCATCCTGCCCATCGCCGGTAAGGAACTCGACGGCGTCCTGACCTATCGCGACATCGCCGACACGCACGGCATGATCGAGGCCGCGGCGAACTACAGGCACGCGGTCGTGATCGGCGGCGGCTTGCTGGGACTCGAAGCGGCCAACGGACTCAAGCTGCGCGGCATGGACGTGACCGTGGTGCACATCATGCCGTGGCTGATGGAGCGTCAGCTCGACAAGGTCGCAGCGAAGATGCTGCAGCAGTCGCTCGAAGATCGGGGTCTTCACTTCATGCTCGAAGCGCAGACCGAGTCGTTGCTCGCGCATGAAGATGAAAGCGCGCACGGGAATCATCGCGGTCGAGTGCGCGCGGTGCGCTTCAAGGATGGCAGCGAGATTCCTGCCGATCTGGTCGTCATGGCCGTGGGCATTCGCCCCAACACCACGCTTGCGCAATCGGCGGGACTGCACTGCTCGGAGCGACCGGGCGGCATCTCGGTCAACGACACGATGCAGACCTACGACCCGCGCATCTACGCGGTCGGCGAGTGCGTCAATCACCGCGGCAGCGCCTACGGACTGGTCGCGCCGCTGTTTGAGATGGCAAAAGTTTGCGCGACCCATCTCGCGCAGTTCGGCATCGGGCGCTATGCGGGTTCGGTGACTTCGACCAAGCTCAAGGTCACCGGCATCGAGCTGTTTTCCGCGGGCGATTTCAGCGGTGGCCCGGACACCGAAGAGATCACGTTGTCGGATCCGATCGGGGGTGTCTACAAGAAGCTGGTGCTGCGCGACGACAAGCTGATCGGCGCCTGCCTGTACGGCGACACGGTCGACGGCGCGTGGTACTTCAAGCTGCTGCGCGAGGGCAGAAGCGTCACCGAGATTCGCGACCACCTGATGTTCGGTGAAGACAATCTGGGCGACGCCGGACACCAAGGCCAGAACAAGGCGATGGCGATGGCCGACGACGCCGAGGTCTGCGGCTGCAACGGCGTCGCGAAAGGCACGATCTGCAAGGCCATCAAGGAGAAGGGTCTCTTCACGCTCGACGATGTTCGCAAGCACACCAAGGCTTCATCATCGTGCGGTTCGTGCACCGGTCTCGTCGAACAGATCCTGATGTTCGTCGCCGGCGGCGACTACTCATCGACGCCGACCGAAAAGCCGATCTGCGGCTGTACCGATCACACCCATCAACAGGTGCGCAACGTGATCCGCGAGCAGCACTTGATCTCGATTCCCGAGACCATGCGCTTTCTCGAATGGCGCACACCCAACGGTTGCGCGACCTGTCGTCCCGCGATCAACTACTACGTGCTCTCGACCTGGCCCAAGGAAGCGAAGGACGATCCGCAATCGCGCTTCATCAACGAACGCGCGCACGCCAATATCCAGCGCGACGGAACGTTCTCGGTGATCCCGCGCATGTGGGGCGGCGAGACCAACGCGAGCGAACTGCGGCGCATTGCCGACGTCGTCGACAAGTACAAGATCCCGACCGTGAAGGTCACCGGCGGACAACGCATCGATCTGCTGGGCGTGAAGAAGGAAGACCTGCACAGCGTCTGGAAGGAGCTCGACATGCCGAGCGGCCACGCGTACGCGAAGGCGCTGCGCACCGTGAAGACCTGCGTGGGCAGCGAATGGTGCCGCTTCGGCACGCAGGACTCGACCGCAATGGGGCAGCAGTTGGAACGCGCTCTATGGCGCATGTACGCGCCGCACAAGGTCAAGATCGCGGTGTCAGGCTGTCCGCGCAATTGCGCCGAGAGCGGCATCAAGGACGTGGGCGTGATCGGCGTCGAGTCGGGATGGGAGATCTATGTCGCGGGCAACGGCGGCATCAAGACCGAGGTCGCGCAATTCCTCGTGAAGGTGAAGACCCACGAGGAAGTGCTCGAGATGTCGGGCGCGTTCCTGCAGCTCTATCGCGAAGAAGGCTGGTACCTCGAGCGCACGGTGCATTACGTGGCGCGCGTGGGACTCGATCATGTGAAAAAGCGCGTCGTCGACGACGCGGACCATCGCCGCGTGCTGTACGAGCGCCTGCAGTTCGCGCTGCAGGACGAGCCCGACCCGTGGCATCAACCCGAGCGCGCGGCGATCGACTCGCGCCAGTTCGAAGTGGTAGCGACGGTCTGAAGACCCATGACGAATCAAGCGATTGAACAGTGGCTCGACATCTGCGCCGTCGACGAGGTGCCGGTCCTCGGCGCGTGCGTGGTCGAGCGCAAGTCGGGCGGCAACATCGCGATCTTTCGCAACCAGGAAGACCGGGTGTTCGCGCTGCTCGACCGTTGCCCGCATCGCGGCGGCCCGCTGTCGCAAGGCATCGTGTTCGGCAATCGCGTTGCATGCCCATTGCACAACTGGAGCATCGGGCTTGCCGACGGTGTTGCGGCGCTGCCCGACGAAGGTTGCACGCAAAGCTACGCCGTTCGGGTTCATGCGGGTCGCGTCTATCTCGACGCGCGCGAGCTGCGCTCGATCACAATCGTCGCGCTGGCTGCGTGAGCTCGGCCCACACACCTGTTGTCATTCCGAGCAACGCGAGCAATCTCATCCGCTGCGGTCTGCGAAGTGGATGGGAATCCGCACTGCGTTCGGAATGACAAGGATTTAGAGATGGTGGATGTCGAAGCCATCAAAGACACGCGTTCGACCTGCCCCTACTGCGGCGTGGGCTGCGGCGTGATCATCGAGTCGCGTGCGAATCAGATCGTCGGCGTGCGCGGCGACCCCGATCATCCGGCCAATTTCGGACGCCTGTGCACCAAGGGCAGCACGCTGCATCTGACCGCGACGCCCGCTGTGATTCGCAACGCGCGCCTGCGCGAGCCCGAAATGCGCGCGACGCGCGCGGCGCCACGCAGGTGCGTGAGCTGGAACGAAGCCCTCGACCACGTCGCCGATCGTTTCGCCGACATCATCGCCACTCATGGCCCCGATGCGGTGGCCTTCTACATCTCCGGCCAACTGCTGACCGAGGACTATTACGTCTTCAACAAGATCGCGAAGGGATTGATGGGCACCAACAACGTCGACACCAACTCGCGGCTGTGCATGTCGAGCGCGGTCGCGGGCTACAAGCAGACGCTGGGCGCCGATGCGCCTCCCGCGTGCTACGAGGACATCGATCACGCCGACCTGTTGCTGATCGCCGGATCGAACACCGCGTATGCGCATCCGATTCTGTATCGGCGCATCGAAGACGCGCGTCGGCGTGCGGTCGCAAAGGGAAGGCCGATCAGGACCATCGTCATCGATCCGCGTCGCACCGACACCGCGCGCGAAGCGGACCTGCATCTCGCGATCCTCCCCGGCACCGATGTCGCGCTCTTCAACGGCCTTCTGCATCTGTGCCTATGGGACGACCGCATCGCATCCGACTACATCGCCGCGCACACCGAGGGCTGGGCCGAATTGAAGCGCCTCGTGCGCGACTACACGCCGCGCTTCGTCGCGTCCACCTGCGGCATCGTCGAAGACGATCTCGCGACCGCGGCGCGCTGGTTCGGCGAAGCGCGCGCCGCGCTGTCCCTCTACTGTCAGGGGCTCAATCAATCTTCGGCCGGCACAGCGAAGAACGCCGCGCTGATCAACCTGCATCTGGCAACCGGACAGATCGGCAGACCCGGAGCGGGACCGTTCTCGCTGACGGGACAGCCCAATGCGATGGGCGGCCGCGAGGTCGGCGGCATGGCGAACCTGCTGTCGGCCCATCGCGATCTGAGCAACCCCGCGCACCGAGCCGAGGTCGCGGCGTTGTGGGGCATCGCCGACGTACCCAAGCGGCCGGGCAGGACCGCGGTCGAAATGTTCGATGCGATTGCCTCTGGCTCGATCAAGGCGGTGTGGATCGCCTGTACCAATCCCGCGCAGTCCATGCCCGACCAGAAGCGCGTGCACGAGGCGCTCGCGAAGGCCGAGCTGGTGGTGGTGCAGGAAGCGTTCGCAAACACCGCGACGGCGCGTTATGCCGACGTATTGCTGCCTGCCGCGACCTGGGGCGAAAAGAGCGGCACGGTCACCAACTCGGAGCGCCGCATCAGCCGCGTGCGCCAGGCGATAGCCCCACCCGGCAACGCGCGCGACGACTGGGCGATCGCGTGCGATTTCGCGCGTCGGCTCGAAGCGCGATTGCCGAGTCGCAGCCACCAGTCGACGCTCTTTCCCTATCGCACCGAAGAGGACATCTGGAACGAGCATCGCGAATCGACGCGCGGTCGCGACCTCGACATCACCGGCCTGTCGTACGCAACGCTGGACGTGCGCGGCCCGCAGTTCTGGCCGTTTGCCGAAGGGGCGTCCGAAGGAACCGGACGACTCTATGCGAACGGCTTCTTTCCCACGGCGTCGGGCCGCGCGCGCTTCGTCGTCACGCCCTGGAAGCCGGTGGCGGAGCCGGTCGATGCGCGCTATCCGTTCGCGCTCAACACCGGGCGGCTGCGCGATCAATGGCACGGCATGAGCCGTACCGGTACAGTTCCCCAACTGTTCGGGCACGTGTCGGAGCCGGCGATCGAACTGTCCGGTCTCGACGCCACGCGACGCCTGCTCGCCGATGGCGATTTCGTTCAGGTGACGAGCCGTCGCGGCAGCCAGGTTTTTCGGGTGCGGGTGTCCGATGCGATGCGCGCGGGGCAGGCGTTCGTCGCGATGCATTGGGGCGAGGAATACCTCGCGGGAGCGGGCGAGAGGCACGGCGTCAACACGCTGACGTCGCCGGCGATCGATCCCGATTCGAAGCAGCCCGAGCTGAAGCACGCGGCCGTGCGCATCGTGAAGCTCGACCTGCCGTGGCGGATGGTCGCGTTCGCGTGGGTCGATGACGATGCTGCGGTCACGACGCTCGCGCGCATGCGCGCGCACTTCGCGCATTTCGCGTATGCGAGCTGCGTGCCGTTCGGGCGCACCGAAAACGCGGAGGGCCAGCGATCGCGCATCGGCCTCCTGTTTCGGGGCGCGCACGACCAGACGCTGGATCCCGCCAGCGTGGCGGCGATCGAGATGGCGCTGGGTATCGATGATCGCGCGGACCATCGCGCGATTCGCGACGAGGCCGGTGCGCACCTTCTGAAATACGACGATGCGCGGCGCGGATACGCGCGGCGCGTGGTGGTGCGAAACGGCGCGTTGGCCGCCGTATCGCTGCGCGGCGACTGGTCGGCTGAAATCTGGTTGAAGGACTATCTGGAAAACGCGACGTCGGTCGCGTCGCTCGGCCGCCTCTTGTTGAAGCCGAGCAGCGTCCCACCCTTGGGATTCAAATCGCGCGGTCGCGTCGTCTGCAATTGCCTGAACGTCGGCGAGAGCGAGATCGCCTCGGCGCTCGAATCGATGGAAGGCGAGGAGCCTGCGCGCCTGTCTGCGCTGCAGGAGCGTCTCCAGTGCGGAACCCAATGCGGCTCGTGCGTGCCTGAATTGAAGCGCATGGTGGCGACCTCGCGCGGCATGGTTTCTGCATAAACTGCGCGTTGTCATTCCGACAGCAGGAAAAAAAGGCAGCCCCATGGAACAGGCCTCGTTGCAATGCGCGCAATACATCAAGGAGATCGGTCGAGGCCGCGACAACGCGCGCGCGCTGTCGCGCGACGATGCATGTCTGATCTGGGGTGCGTTGCTCGACGGCCGCATCGCGGACCTCGAGGTCGGCGCGATCCTGATGGCGATGCGCATCAAGGGTGAGGCGGTCGAAGAGATCGCGGGCTTTCTGGACGCGACCGTGCCGCGCGGATTGCGCTTGCCGATGCCGCGCGATGCGCAAGGCTGCGAGTCGATTCCGCTCGTCATCCCGAGCTATAACGGGGCGCGCAACATGCCCAATCTCACGCCCTTGCTCGCGTGCCTGCTCGCGCGTGCAGGCGTACCGGTGCTCGTGCATGGCAAGACCGCGACGCCTGCCAGCAAGGCCGATCGTGAAGCGCTGCGCTCTGCGCACGCCTTCGATGCGCCGGCGTATTCGCAGAATGCGGGAAGCACGCCGGCGCCTCGTGTCACGAGCGCGGAAATCTTCGAGACGATGGGCTTGCCGGTGTGTCGGCAGGTCGAGGACGCGTGCGCGCAGGTGGCGCGGGGCGAACCCGTCTTCATGTCGATCACCGACCTCAATCCTCCGCTCGCGCGCGTGCTCGCGTTGCGTCGGCTGATGGGCGTGCGCAGCCCCGCGCATACGCTGGTGAAGTTGCTGCAACCTTTCGACGGCCGCGCCGTGCGGCTCGCGAGTTTCACGCATCCTGAATATCACGCCACGCTGTCGGCTTACTTCACGCAGTTCGAGCAGGCGGGCGACGTACTGTTGATGCGAGCGACCGAAGGCGAGCCGGTCGCCAACGCGCGCCGGCCCGCGACCATCGAGCGCTTTCACGAAGGCGTCGCGTCAGTCGCGGTTCAAGGCGAGAGCGGCGTGGTTCGCACGTTGCCGCTGATTCCCGAATCGCGCGATGCGGCATCGACCGCGGTCTGGATACAGGCTGTGCTCTCGGGCGAGCGCCCGGTACCAGACGCGATCGCCGCGCAGTGCGAGGCGATCCTTGCGACGCGTGATGCGATGCGTGCGGGGAAGGCATCGCGGCAGGCGGTTGCGTGACTGCGTCTCGCGAGTCATGCTGTGGCGCCATCACGGCTTCTTAATCGGCCAAGGCTCGTGGACTTCAGGCGTGGGGGTAGGCGCAGGGTGGGGCGGCAACATGGTCGAGGTGTTCGCCACCTGAGTCGTCATTTTTCATGAACGGCGGTGATGCGCAAGGGAAGGCGGCGGCCGCATCCATCCCGTCATGTAAAATTCTGCGCGATTCCGGTTCCGAGTTTTCTAAAGGCGAGACCGGTGCAAGGAATAGCCGGTAATCGATGCCAGGCATCCTTCGCTTTCTGGAGAGACCATGGCGCAAGCGACGCGGCTAATCAAGAAGTACCCCAATCGCAGACTCTACGATACGCAGACGAGCACTTACATCACGCTTGCCGACGTCAAGCAACTGGTGCTCGAGCAGGAGGAGTTTCAGGTCATCGATGCGAAGTCGCAGGAGGATCTGACGCGCCCCGTCCTGATGCAGATCATTCTCGAAGAAGAGGCGGGCGGCGCGCCGATGTTCACGTCGCCGATGCTGTCGCACATGATCCGTTTCTACGGCAGCACGATGCAGGGGATGATGGGCTTGTATCTGGAGAAGAACATCCTGGCCTTCATCGACATCCAGGAAAAGCTGAAGGAACAGTCCCGGCAGTTATACGAGGGCAAGGGTTTGCGTCCCGAGTTGTGGTCGCAATTTCTCGCCGGCCAGGCGCCGATGATGCAGACGATGATGGGCAACTACATCGAGCAGAGCAAGAGCATGTTCATGCAGATGCAAGAGCAGATGCAGAGCCAGACGCGTTCGATGTTCGGCGGTGCGTTTCCGTTTTCCGGTGCAACGCCTGTGCCACCGGTTGGCGACAAGCCGAAGAAGTAAGCTTGGTGGCCGCGGACTTCTATCTCGTCGTTGGGAATACCCACCGCCATCGTCCCCATCAACGCGCCGTCGTCCCCGCGCAAGCGGGAATCCAGCGTCGTTCAGCACTCGCGCTACGCCGCTGGATTCCCGCTTGCGCGGGGACGACGCGCTCTCGCGTGAGCTTCACTTCTTCGCACCTTCCTGAATCGTCATGACCACCGCTTCGATCCCCCGCATCGGCTTCGTCTCGCTCGGTTGTCCCAAGGCCCTCGTCGATTCCGAGCAGATCCTCACGCGCCTGCGCGCCGAGGGCTACGAGACTTCCAGCAGTTACGACGGCGCCGATCTGGTGATCGTCAACACCTGCGGCTTCATCGACGCGGCAGTTCAGGAATCACTCGATGCGATCGGCGAGGCGCTGGCCGAGAACGGCAAGGTGATCGTCACCGGTTGTCTCGGCGCAAAGAAAGACGCGCACGGCGACGACCTGATCGCGAAGGTCCATCCCAAGGTGCTCGCGGTGACGGGCCCGCACGCCGCCGGTGAAGTGATGCAGCACGTTCATCTGCATCTGCCCATGCCGCACGATCCCTTCGTCGACCTCGTACCGCGTCAGAGTCCGCTGCACGGCGTCAAGCTCACGCCCAAGCACTACGCGTATCTCAAGATTTCCGAAGGCTGCAATCATCGCTGCAGTTTCTGCATCATCCCTTCGATGCGCGGCGACCTCGTGTCGCGTCCGATCGGTGAAGTGATGCGCGAAGCCGAGAGCCTGTTGAAGAGCGGCGTGAAGGAGTTGCTCGTGATCTCGCAGGACACCAGCGCCTATGGTGTCGATCTGCGCTATCGCACCGACTTCGTTGCAGGCCGTCCGGTGAAGACGCGCATGACCGAACTCGTGGGCGAGCTCGCGACATTGACCAGCCATGATGAAGCGTGGGTGCGCCTGCACTACGTCTATCCCTATCCGCATGTGGATGACGTGCTGCCGCTGATGGCCGCGGGCAAGGTGCTGCCTTATCTCGATGTGCCGTTCCAGCACGCGCATCCCGACGTCTTGAAGCGCATGAAGCGGCCTGCGTCGGGCGAGAAGAATCTCGATCGCATTCGTGCGTGGCGCGCGATCTGTTCGGAGCTGACGATCCGTTCCACCTTCATCGCGGGCTTTCCCGGCGAGACCGAGGCCGAGTTCGAATATCTGCTCGATTTTCTTCGCGAAGCCGAGCTCGATCGCGTCGGCTGCTTCGCGTATTCGCCGGTCGACGGCGCCAGCGCGAATCAACTCGATGGCGCGTTGCCCGACGAAGTCCGTGAAGAGCGGCGCTCGCGCTTCATGGCCGTGCAGGAAGACATTTCGGCGCGTCGCATTCGTCGGCACGTCGGCAAGCTGCTGCGCGTTCTGATCGACGACATCAATCCCGATGGCGGTGTCGCGCGCTCGTTCGCCGACGCGCCCGAGATCGACGGCAACGTCTTCATCGCGCCGCCCTCGTCAGCGAGCGCGAAGATGGCGTGGCGTCAGAAGATGAAGGTCGGCGAGTTCGCGACCGTGCGCGTGACGGGAGCCGATGGTCACGATCTCTGGGGCGACCTGGCCTGATCCATCGCTACCGTTTGTCATTCCGCGCGATGCTCCGAATGACGATCTGAACTCCAGTCCGACCGATACAGCGTCCACAACGTCCACGCGAGCGGCAGCGCGAGCAGTGCGAACGCGGGGCCGATGCGACCGATCGCGCCGCTCGCGATGCCGAATAGCGGCGAGCCGATCAGGACACCGAAATACGTGAAGAAGAGTGAGCCGGCCGTCGCCATCGCAGCTTGTTCGTGTGGCACGACACGCGCAACCGTGCCGAGAAAAACGCCGTTCCATCCGATCGCGGTGGCGCCGTAGATCACGAGTAGAGCGATGACCAACGCATGCGGCGTACTCACTGTCAGCAAGGGCATCGCGAGCCCGAAGAGCGCCATCGCGAGCGCCAGCCAGAACAACGTGAGCCGCGCGCCTCCACGCCAGCGGTCGGCAACCAGACCCCACACGATGCGGCCCGCGACGGCCGCGGTCTGCGCGATCGACAGCGCGGCGCCCGCGGCGACGATGGTCCAGGCGAGGTCGTCATGCAGGAAGCTGACGAGATACGACGTGAGGCTGACCTGCACGCACGAGAACACCAGCGTGCAGAGCGCGAGACGACGCAGCATGTGATGCGTCCACACGAAGCGCAGCGGCTGCGTGATACGCGAGACAGTCGGCAACGGACTGTTCGCATCGCGATGCGCATCGAGTGCCTTGCGCAGGAATTCGGCGAGCGCGACGCCGACGACGCAGATCGCGGCCATGACGACCATCGCCCAGCGCGCATCGAGCCGCGTCAAGACGAACGGCACGATCAGACCCGCGAGCACGCCGCCTAGAGGCACGCCGGTCTGCTTGATCGAGAACACCAGGGCGATGCGCGATGGCGGCGTGGTGCGCGCGAGCATCTCCGAACTCGCGGGGGTGATCGGGCCGTAGCCCATGCCGAGCAGGATCGCGCCGCCGAGCGCGAGCACCGGTTCTGGCAACGCGACCAGCAACAGTCCGGCTGTGCAAAGCGCCAGCGAAACTTCGCTGGTGCGTATCGGACCCCAGCGCCGCACGAGGGCCGCGCCCAATTGACTCGAGATCATCGCGGCGCCATAGACGATCGCGATGTAGATGCCGACGACGACGGTACTCGCATGCAGCGCATCGAGCAGTCGCGGCGCCGCGACCGCCGGCGCGATGATCGCGGCCGAGACCGCGGACTGCACCAGCAGCGTGATCGGCAGCGTCGCGAAGCCGACCCAGATGCTCGTGCGCGATGGTGTCGTCGACTCGGTCGTCGACTCGGTCGTCGGCTCGGTCATCGGCTCGGTCATCGGCTCAAACCCACGCGTTTGCCGCCGCGTGTGCCGACTGCGGCGCCCCCAATGACAAACGTCAACGCGATGACGATCGGCCAACCGAAGCGCGCGGGGTCGTCGAGTCCGAGCAGCACGGTCGAGATCACGGGGGTGAGGTAGGCGAGCGTTCCGATCGCCCGCGCGTCACCGCGTTTCAGCGCGGCATCCCAAAGAAAAAAAGCCGCGCCCATCGGGCCGATCGCAAGTGCCGCCAACGGCGCCGCGTCCGACGCAGCGTAGCGATAGGGCGCTTCGAGCATCGCGTGACACACCAGCGAGAAGAGACCCGAGACCAGACAGAAGAGCCCGATCGCAGCGGTCGGAAAACTCGTGCCTCGCTGCCGCAGTCGCTGTCCCATCAACGAATACACAGCCCAGATCAAGGCCGACACGAGCGCGGCTGCATAACCCCAGACGACCGGGCCCGATGCGCCGGCGCTCGACGTATCGGGCGTCTCCCACGAAGATATTTTTCCGTTCGTGATCGCGACGATCGCGCCTGCGAATCCGAGCGCGCCGCCCAGCACATGCCATCGCGTCAGGCGCGCGTTGCGCAGAAACAGCGGCGCCAGAAGAACCATCAGCAGTGGCCAGAGATAGTTGACGAGATTGGCCTGAAGCGGCGGCGCGAGCCGCAGTGCGACGAACAGAAAAAAATGAAATCCGAACAGGCCGAAGACCCCAAGCGCGAGCACCCGCGGCCCGATGCGCCATTGTCTCCACAGCGGCGAGGCGAGCAGTCCCGCAAGCGTCAACGCACTGCCGACCAGAAGAAACGGCGGCATCGCCGTGAGCCGCACGCCGAGCCACGCGAGCGTGCCCCACAACGCGATCGCCGCGAGCGCGAGCAGGTTCGCGTTCATGCGCGTCCGAAGCCGCGATGAGAAGTCGTCCGATACGGGATAGGGCGGAGCCTCCCGATACTTGCCCATCGCCATATCAAGGAGCCGATCATGCTGCGTTGGGCCATCATCTTCTTCATCATCTCGCTGATTGCCGGCGTGTTCGGCTTCACCGGCGTCGCCCAGGGCGCGCGATCGATCGCGAAGGTCCTGTTCTTCATCGCGATTGCGCTATTCGTGTTGTTCGTCATTCTGGCATTCACGATTGGCAGTGCACTTTAGGACATCGATGTCATCCCGTCCTTTCCCATTCAAATACCAGGAGCCACCATGGGCATATTGAGCGATATCTTCAGCAAGATTTTTCCCGCTTCCCACCCCGCTGCGACGGGTCCGCAACCTGCCGGAGCCGTTCCTTCGCCAACGGCCGCGGGCGCCGCGGCGCCTGCGGCGATGCCGGAGGTCGACGTGGAAGCGATGCTCGACCAACGCGTTCAGCAAGGCGGCGAGAAGTTGAACTGGCGGACGTCGATTGTCGACTTGATGAAGTTGCTCGGGCTCGACAGCAGTTTTACGGCCCGCAAGCAATTGGCGCAGGAGCTCAAATACTCGGGCGACACCAACGATTCGGCCACGATGAATATGTGGCTTCACAAGCAGGTGATGAACAAGGTTGCTGCCAATGGCGGAAAGGTGCCTGCCGACCTCAAATAGAATGGCATGCGCAATCGCGCGGTCGCGCATTGACGTTCTGTTTTATTCGATGATGGTTTCTTGAAGGGACAATCAAATGAGTTTGATGGACATCCTCAAGCAATATGCCGAACCGAGCGCGGCAAACGCGGCCACCAGTCCCGCGCATTTCGATGAGGCGGCGCAAAGCGCGCAACCGCAAGCGATCGGCGACGGCGTGGCTGCGGCATTCCGATCGGACCAGACTCCCCCCTTTGCCAACATGGTTGGCCAACTGTTCGGTCAGTCGAATGGTCAGCAGCAAGCCGGAGTCCTCAATCAGCTTCTCGGTTCCATCAATCCCGGGCTCCTGTCCGGGTTGGCCGGCGGCGCGTTGGGACGCATGCTCGGTGGCGCACGCGATGGTGGGGGCGGTGCACCCGCGCCTACCGTCACTCCCGAACAAGCCTCTCAGTTGACACCCGATCAAGTGCGGGAGATCGCAGCGCATGCGGAACAGCACGATCCCGGTATCGTCGACAAGGTGGCTGGTTTTTATGGGCAACATCCGCAGTTGGTCAAGACTTTGGGCGGAATCGCATTGGCTGTGGTCTTGGGAAAGATGGCGCGTTGAGCATACTTGTGCGCGTCGCATTCACTTGAAACATCCTTTGCTTTCTTTAGGCGATGAAGTTCAAGGACTACTACGAAGCTCTCGGCGTTGCGCGCGACGCGTCCGATGCGGACATCAAGAAGGCGTATCGAAAGCTCGCGCATAAATATCATCCCGACGTTTCCAAGGATCCCGAAGGCGAAGAGAAATTCAAGGACGTCGCCGAGGCCTACGCGACGTTGAAGGACGCGGAGAAACGCGCGGCCTACGATCAGCTCGGTCGGCATCGCACCGGTGAAGACTTCGTTCCGCCGCGTGACTGGCAGCAGCACTTCGCGCAGCAGTCCAACGGCTCCGGCGGGATGCATTTCGAGGACATCGACTTGTCGGACCTGTTTGCGGCATTCGCCTCGCATGAGGGCGGCGGCGGCGGCCGTGCGCGCACTCGAGCCCGCGCTACACGCCCCGGGCAGGACTTCGAAGTCAGCGCGCCGGTCACCCTCGAACAGATTCATGCGGGTGCGGAGATCGACATCGAACTCGCGGTGCCCGAAGCCGGCGACGACGGCATGCCGCATCGCGTCGCGAAGACCTTTCGCGTCAAGATTCCCAAGGGCGCCGAAAACGGCCAGCGGCTGCGGCTCGTGGGTAGGGGCGGCGCCGGCAGCAACGGCGGCAGGAGCGGCGACCTCTACCTCGTTCTCGCTTTGCAGCCCCATCCGATTTATCGAGTCACCGGCAAGGACTTGTATCTCGACCTGCCGCTCGCGCCGTGGGAAGCGGTGCTCGGCGCGAGCGTCGAAGTGCCCACGCTGGCCGGCGCCGTGGAGATGAACATACCGGCCGGTACGTCGGCCGGTCGCAAGCTGCGCCTCGCCAAGCGCGGGCTGCCATCGAAAGGCGAGCCCGGCGATCTCTACGCGATCGTGCGCATCGAAGTGCCCGCGTCGCCGTCGCCGCGCGAACGCGAACTATACGGCGAGCTGCAAGAGGTCTCTGGCTTCGACCCGCGCGCTCGCGTGTTCGCGGGAGAGAAATCATGAAGATCGAACGCAGCGAAGTCGTCTGGCTCGAAGCGCGCTCCGACTACACCGCGCACGACCTTGCCGACATGTCGGGCCTGCCGGCCGAACTGCTGCGCGAACTGATCGACTGCGGCGCGCTACCGACCACGGGCGAGCCAGGCATCACGCACTTCCATGCCGAAAGCATCGCGCTGGTTCGCACCGCGCGGCGTCTGCGCGACGACTTCGAACTCGACGTCAATGGACTCGCGGTCGCGCTGTCGCTCCTGCGCCGCATGAAGGCGCTCGAAGCCGAACTCGCCGACGCGCAGGCGCGGGCAGCGGCGAATTTCGAAGCCCATCCCTTTGTGTCGCGATAAGCGCCGCACAGTGGATGGACCAAAGCAAAAGGGCCTGCAACGATGCAGGCCCTTGGTGTCCGATGACCCGGACTCAAGCCATCTGTTGAATCCCGGCGATGGCCCACTCGTGGCTGCCATCGGTTGGCCGGACCAGATGCCACACTTCGTCGAAGGGCGCAGCGACCGCATCTTTCTCTTCGCGAATCAGGCCGTGGAAGCGCACGCTGACGATCTGGCGATCGGCTTCGGCTGCGACATCGAGCACCTCGGCATCGACATGCACGACGTCGGTCTGTTGCGGCTTTCCGGCGCGATCCTGCAGATCGAGTTTGAACGACGCAAACATTTCGGACGTCGTGAATGCGCGCAGGTCGTTCAGATCCGAAGCGTCGTTGGCCGCCTGCATGCGGATGAAGATCATCTTCGCGATGCGCTCGAAGCCGGCAGCGTCGAAGTCGGCGGGGAGCGCGGTGCGGGCCGTGGTCGGCGGCGCGGCGAGCGCCGCTGGGGATGCGTTGCCCGCCGAACCCGACCATGCCGCGCCGCCTGGAGCCGCGAATTGCGTTCCACTTGGTGTTGCCATCGCGGGCGCCGCAGCCGACGCGGGGCCGAAGCGCCGCATCAGGAAGCGGATCGCGAAGAAGGCGATCAACCCGATCAGCGCGATCATCAGGATGTTGCCGAACTCGGCGCCCATGCCGAAGTGGCTCATCAGCGCTGCGATGCCGAGACCCGCGGCCAGACCGGCGATCGGACCCATCCATGAGCGCCCGGGCGTGGCGGGCGCCGCGGCGGGAGCGGTCGGCGCCGGCTTGCCGGGCACTGCCGCAGGAGGGGTGCGGGACGGCAGGCTGCGCTGCATACCCGCGCCGCCGCCGCCGCCCAGACGCGCAGCATCGGCCTCAGCGGGCGCGAGGCCGATCGACGCAATTCCCAGCATCAGAGCGAACCAAATTGCTTTCATGTTCTCTTCCTTCGAGCGGTTGTGTCACTGCCGAGCGATGATACGCCCCACCCCATACCTTGCGCATATGTCCGGCCGGCAAGACGAAACGCAAGAGCGGCATTGAAGAATTGCGCCTGTAAGAGAAGCGGCGAGTCGACTTCGCGGCCGACATCGATGGACGAACGAGTGAAGGAATTTCGAGTGCGTGAATACAGAATTGCCGCGATCGGCGGCGACGGCATCGGGCCCGAGGTGATCGAGGCCGGCCTGCAAGCGCTGGACGCGCTGGCGACGGCGGACGGTGGCTTCAGGTTCGCGGTCGAGCGCTTTCCGTGGAGCTCGGACTACTATCTCGAACACGGGCACTACATTCCGGAAGGCGGCCTCGAGCGCCTGAAGGCCTTTGACGCGATCTTCTTCGGCGCCGTGGGCAGCCAGCAGGTGCCGGACCACGTCTCCCTGTGGGGCCTGCGCCTGCCGATCGCGCAGGGATTCGATCAATACGCCAACGTCCGCCCGGCGCGTGTGCTGCCGTCGGTGAAGAGCCCGCTCGTCAACAGTGAGGGCATCGACTGGGTCATCATCCGCGAGAACTCGGAAGGCGAGTACGCCGGCAACGGGGGTCGCGTCCATCGCGGCTTGCCGATCGAGGTTGGCACCGAAGTCGCGGTGTTCACGCGCGTCGGCGTCGAGCGCATTCATCGCTTCGCATTCGAACTGGCGAAGAAACGTCCGAGGAAGCAACTCACGCTGGTGACCAAGTCGAACGCACAGCGCTTCGGCATGGTGATGTGGGACGAGATTTTCTTCGAGGTCGCGAAGGACTATCCCGACGTGAAGATCGATCGCGAACTGGTCGACGCGGTGACGACCCGCATGGTGTTGAAGCCGCACACGCTCGACGTGATCGTCGCGACCAATCTGCATGCCGACATTCTTTCGGACCTCGCGGCGGCGCTGTCGGGCAGCCTTGGCATCGCGCCCACGGCCAACCTCAATCCCGAGCGTCTGTTCCCGTCGATGTTCGAACCTATTCACGGTTCGGCCTTCGACATCACCGGCGAGGGCATCGCCAATCCGATTGCGACTTTCTGGACCGCGGTGATGATGCTCGAGCATCTGGGCGAAACGGCAGCCGCCGCAAGGCTCATGAAGGCGATCGAGGCGACCACCGCGAGCGGTGTGGTCACACCGGATCTGGGCGGCAAGGCGACCACCGCCGAAGTCACGCAGGCGGTCTGTTCGCGTCTGTGATCATCGACAAGACTGGAGAAGAAGACTCATGAAAAAGAGAATCATCGTAGGGTCGCTGGCGCTCGCGGGAGCCTGCTTTTGTGCAAGCGCGTTCGCGCAGAACCCGATCATCATCAAGTTCAGTCACGTGATCGCGGCCGATACGGCCAAGGGCAAGGCGGTGGAGTATTTCAAGAAGCTTGCCGAGGAGCGCACCAAGGGCGCTGTCAAGATCGAGGTCTACGCCAACTCCGTCCTCTACAAGGACAAAGAAGAGCTCGAGGCCTTGCAGCTGGGTGCGGTGCAGATGCTCGCCCCGACGCCCGGCAAGTTCGGGCCGCTCGGGGTGCGCGAGTTCGAGGTGCTCGACCTGCCTTACCTGTTCGACAGCCTCGAAGAGGAGCACCGCGTGACGGGAGGCCCGATCGGCCAGCAGTTGCTGCAGAAGCTCGAATCCAAGGGCGTGCACGGTCTCGCATTCTGGGACAACGGTTTCAAGGAAATGACCAGCAACAAGCCGTTGCGCCGACCCGAGGACTTCAAAGGGCAGAAGATCCGCATCCAGTCCTCGAAGGTGATCGAAGCCCAGATGCGCGCGGTCGGGGCGATACCGCAGGTCATGGCTTTCTCTGAGCTGTACATGGCGATGCAGACTGGCGTCGTCGACGGTCAGGAGAATCCGACCAACGTCATCTATCCGTCCAAGCTCTACGAAGTGCAGAAATACCTGACCGTTTCGGATCACGGCTATCACGGCTATGCCGTCATCACCAACGCCAAGTTCTGGGCAGGACTGCCGCCCGACATCCGCGCCACGCTCGAAGGCGCGATGAAGGACACGACCGCCTACTTCAATGCCTCGGCGAAGAAAGAGAACGACGACGGGCTGGCCGCGATTCGCAAAGAGGGAAAGACCCAGATCACCGTCCTTATGCCCGAAGAAAAGAAGGAATGGAAGCGGGCATTCATGCGTGTGCATGAGGAAATGGCGGACAAGATCGGCAGGCCGTTGATCCAGTCGATTTACAAGGAGACGGGGTTCGATCCGGGGAAGCTTTGAATGAAGCGGAGAAAGAAAGTTTTTTCTAAATCAATCCCTGGGAGTATTGAATTCGAACTACGCGGGGTTGTATTCAATCGCGTTTCCGAAAGTCGGCTCGAGCGGGTCGAGAGGCGGTGCTGTGATAGGACGGTGTTGCGCGCCGTGGGCTGACAGGACAGCCGTTTGCGCATGAACCGCCAGCACTTTGCACGCATGTTCGTAGCCGATGTTGATCAAATCTCCACAGGACGCCCACGCCATAATGTCAAAACCGTGCACTTCCGGATTGAACAGCAGATCGGCATCGATCCTTGCCTGGACATCTTTCGCTTCGCTCGCCAGCAGCGAACTCTGGATGATGGCTGACACCATCGTCGGCACACCATAGCGACGCTTGTTGCGCCGGATGAATTTATCGAAAAAGAACTCGAAGGGCGCAGGCGTTTCGTCGAAATTCAAGGTTCGCTTGCGCTGAAGTCCGAGATCGATGGCAATGATCTTGTTGACACCGAGACTGCCCATGACGTCGACCGGCAGCGCATTCATGAATGCACCGTCGACATGGAGCCCGTCTCCCAGACGCACCGGCGGGAATACACCGGGCAGGGCAAGGCTTGCGCAGATTGAACGGCGCAGCGGACCGCGGGTATGCACTGCCTGACTGTTATTCGATATGTCGCAGGACACGCAGAAGAAGTTGATCCACAGATCTTCGATGCCCATCGGTTGACGAAAAAATTCGTCGAGCAGCCGATACAGGCGCTTGCCGCGATACAAGGATATGAGCGGCGGCAAGCTCATGTCGGATATGTTGGTGGGATCTTGTCCAAACGAATGGCGCGCATTGAGATCGAGTTGTTCGTCGGTCCAGCCGCTTGCCACACAAGCACCCACCACCGCACCAATGCTGGTGCCGCCGACGCGGTCGATCGGAATGCCGGCCTCGCTCAACGCACGAAACACCCCAACCTGAGAGAGGCCGCGAGCGCCGCCGCTGCCCATGACCAGTCCTATCGCGTTGCCTGTGATCAGCCGAATGAGGCGCGACATATGCGAAGCATCGCCGTCGCGGATATGGATGGGTTCGCTGACCCATGGACGAACGCCAAGCCAGATCGCGGTTCCGCTCGGGTTGGACGTCGCGGCCGGATGATTGATCGCCAAGAACGTGTTTGCTATGAGGCGCTTCGAGGTGCGTTCCACGACTGTCCGCTCGAACTCCGACGGGGCGCTCTCGTCGCGCGGATCGGCCAGAAGCACCATTCGGTCGGCGCGTCTCAGGCAACAATGTGTCCAAGGATCGCCATCGCGATTGGCGATGTAGATCACGAAATCATGCCGCGCTTCCTGCTCTTCCAGCCAGGAACTCAAGCGTTCATACGATTGCGGTGTGTCTTCGCCTGTGACAGCAAGATCGTCCCGGAACCGATCAATTGCTGCGCAGTCAAGCACCAGCGCATTGCCGTAGGGCTTGATCGCCTCCCTCACCTGCGCCTGAAACGCCGCGATATCCGCGCTCGGTGTGATCGGAACGATGGCGATATTGGTCACGTGGTCGTCGCGCCGGTGTTTCTTGCTCGCACTCGTGGCTCGCTTGATCACCTGCTTTGCAATCTTGAGCAATAGGTGCGGATAGTCGATGAACCACTTGCGCAGTTGCTCGGCCTCGATACGCACCAGCACACTGTCGCGCGCAGCCACGACTGTGGCATTGCGCGTTGCGTCGGACAGCACGGCGACTTCGCCCACGGTCTCTGCCGGTTTTATGTCGCCCAGCAGATGCCTTTTCCCTGACGGCTCAACACGAAAGGCTCGCAGCCTGCCTGACACCAGAAAAAATGCGGAATCCCCCGGATCCCCCTCGGTGAAAAGAACTTCCCCACCTTCACACATTATCCAGCGACATTGCTGCTCCAGTCCTTTCAACATGTCTTCGTTGAGTGGCCCGAGGTCGGCGATGAACATCCCGCGCAAAATGCGCTGCTGTCTAGGCGAGGGTTGAAAAGGCAACTGAGTATTCATCTTCGAAGTGGCATTCTCGTTGGCGAATCGGATCGGGTGTTGTCCCGGAATCGAACTGGCCTCCCGGCTAACGACTCATCTTCCTCTTCTTTCAATTGTGACGGTTGTCATTGAGTATTTTTGCGTATCCATCATTCGCTCCGCTTTTGTCCAGGAGGAAACGATTCGCGTGTGCGCAACGTCAGGCGGTGACGGGCAGAGTGCGCTTACGTGGAATAGCGCACATACTGCACCTGAAATTCGCATATTGATTTAGACGCGATCCGGGACAGGATGTCGGGCGCATTAAATTTCTTATTTCTTTCCAAATAGCAAAGTGGGAACAAAATGACGAAACCATACGGTCTGCGTTGGCTCCCAGCGATGCTGCTCCTTCTGATTCTGTATTCGGCATTTGCGCGTCAAGCCAATGCACAGGGTCTGGCGGGTGATATCGTCGAAATACAGTGGGGCGGTCAGCCGACCAAGGCCAGGATCGGGCATTGCACAAGCGACGCGTGCGACCTCTATATCTGGGATGCTGCTTCGGCCAAGTGGTCCGAGGGCACGCTCTGGAAGGCCAAGAGCGAAATACGCGGATTGAAAGGAGAGGTCAACGAGGGCGCGGCCGCGCCGCCTGCCGGTCGCGCGCCTGAACCACGGCAGACCGCTGCAACACAGGTGGCGACGACAAACAAGATTGGTGACAAGATCGAATGTAACGTGACCGGCAAATGGCAGCCGGGCACGATCGTCCGTGCGCAGCCTGGCGGTAGTGGCGAGATGTTTTATTTGATTAACACCGACGGTGAAGCCAGCAGTTGGGATCGCTGGGCTTCGTCGTCGCAGATTCGCGCGCGCACGGGATTGATCTCAGTAACTGCGAAAGCGAACAATGAATTGACCGCGCTCGGCGCGCTCAAAGCGCCGAAGGCAGGTTCGCTCGACGAAACTTTCCAAAATCTGATCCGGGAACGTTACGAGCTGCAGGGGAGCAACGAGTTTCCGGTAACGGTCACTTTTCAAGGTTTCCTTATTGGGCAGACGCACGCTTACGTCCGCTCGGACGTTTACGGTGAGAGCGCCGACGGTCCAGGCGGGACCGCAGGTACGACCGTATATCCAGTCAGCGCGCAATACATCCATCGGCACGCCTACCGCGATGCGTTCCTGACCTTCCAGCAGGACGAGGTCTACAAATGCCTCAAGAACTCGTTCGGCAAATGGCAATGCAATCCGGATTCAGGCGGCAAAGGCATGGTTAAAAAGTTCCGCGAAGAGAGAGTCTACTAACGGTATTCACTTGGTTTTTATTGCAGGCAGAAACCGAATAACGAATTCCCACCTAGACGGGCGAGCGGAACTGGGTATCGTGCAATTCGCCGGCAACGTTCGCGACGCTCAATCCGATGACGACTGCCGCCAGTACCCATGCCAGCGCCTCGGCGATTGTGGCCGGGATTAACCGGGCCATCCAATCCTCCAGCACCAATCGGTAGAAGATGACCGTCAGCACGCCCATCAGCAAAATGTAGAGCAACGAGCCCACGCCATACGCCAACTCCAGACGGTGGCTGCGGAAATCACCACGCCCGCGTATCGTTTTCTGCATTTCCGCTCCCAACCAGGCGAGCGCACGGGGACGCAGATTGGGGCGCTCGAGCCAATCCATCAAGACGTAGTAGCCGTCATATTCGAGGAGTGGATTCAGATTGATGAGCGCCAGGAAATAGGACGCCAAGGCGAATTGCCAGAGCACCGTCGTCGCCATCGGATCGGACACGCTCCAAGCAGCGATCGCCGCCGCGCTTCCGGTTGCAAGATTCGCATAGGGTCCCGCCAGACTGACGGCAATGCGCGGCCAGCGGTCGGCCAGCCACATGTCGGAGGTGTCGACAAAGGCGATCGGGCCGAACCAGTACCAGCCCACACCCGCCCGTGGCACTGCGTAACCGAAGAATTTGGTCGTAAAGGCGTGACCCGCCTCGTGCACGACAATCGCGAACAGGTAGGCCGGAATCATGAACAGCCAAAGCTTGCCGTCCTGCACGCTCTCGAAGGCGGCCTGCGCCCGCGTGCTGACCGCGATGAACGCGAGGATTCCGACCAGGCACATCCCTGCCAGGATCAGTTGGCCGGTGCGCGTGTAAAGCAGGTGGGGGCCTCCGCGGTAAAGACGCGTGATCGGCGCATCGATGTCACGCATAGAGACTTGCCATTCCAACAGACGGCGTGCCAGCAACACGCCGCGTTGCCACGGCGAAAGACGGAAGGCGGCCGCCGCGACATCGGCGCGCAGTGCGCGGCTTTCCACAAACCCGGCCGCAGCCAGGCCTCCCACGACTTCGGCGATGACCTGCGGCGCGAACGCCTTGAACTGTCCAAAGTAATCGAGCATCAAATCGCGCACCGAGTGCTGGCCATCGAGTCGCTGCCAAAGGAACCAGCCCTGCATCGAGAGCTGATAGTAGGTGCCCTGTCGGGGATTTTTTAGAACCGTGATGGTTTCCCCGCTCGGGTCCACGCGCTGCTGGGCGATGATCCCGGGAACCTGGCGAGGACGATCGCGCAAATTCAGCAGCTCCATCATCTGCGCACCGACGTGCCGGTCTGCGCCGATCGCTTCGAGCAGGTCTGCGCGGCGCAGGAAAAGCAACTCGCACGGTTCGAGCGCGCGCACCGTGGCATTGCGTGGCGCGTCGGTGAGCAGTGCCGCCTCGCCGAAAAGCGTACCCGGTCCGAGCGCAGCCAAACGGTGCTCCGCGTCCTCGTCTTTCTTCCTCCAGACCTCGACCCGTCCGGAGCGCAGCAGATAGCAACCGTCTCCCGGCTCGCCCTGACGGATGATGACGTGACCCGCAGGGACGGTCAGGTGTTCAAGCCGGGTGGCGAGCGACCGGAGGCGGGTGGGCTCGAGCGTCGTGAACGGGCTGGCCTGCTTGAGAAAGTTGGCTGTCAGCGACTCTTCGGCTGCCTTCGCGAATGCAAGCCGCGTGGTCGGGTACGCGTCCAGGAGTTGCTCGAAGTCCAGTCGCGAAAAGCTCAGCGTGAGCATCGGCGTCAGCGCTGTGATCGTGGCTCGGCGCTTCGCATCGGGCGCGAGAAGAGCAATCTCGCCAAAGACCTCGTTGTCAGCAAGAGTGGCCACGGGCAGAGCGCCCCCGGAACCCATGATCGACACTTCGGCCCGCCCTTTCACGATGAGATACATTCGGTCGCCGACCTCGCCCTCGGTGACGACAATGCTCTCACTGCGGTAAGTGTATTCCGTCGCGCGCGCCGCCAGCGCCTCGAGTGCGTGACCAAGCAGCGGCGCCAACAAGGGCACGCGCGTCAACAGCGATATCCGCTGCGCCAGCGTCAGCTTTTCGCTAATTGCGATCATAAAAGCGTCGGCAGAGCCTGATCAACCAGGCTTGCGCTGAAATCAGGTTTTATTCATCCGCGCCTGCAATTCCGCATCCGGCAAGTTCCAATCCATACCCCGCACCGCGGCCCATTCGTCCTCATCCAATGGCATTCCGCTGTTACGGATCGCAGCTTCAGGATCCTTGCGCATCTCGGTGCGAAATGCCGATTCATTGATCCAGCGATCCATCAAATTTTGTACAGATTCTCGACTCAAAGTGGTCTCCAGTGATCCAGCAATCAGGTCTTCAATCAGGCGGTAATTACCCCTTGCTCATCCGCGCCTGCAATTCCGCATCCGGCAAGGTCCAATCCATGCCCCGCACAGCGGCCCATTCGTCTTCATCCAATGCCATTCCGCTGCTGCGGACCGCAGCTTCAGGATCCTTGCGCATCTCGGTACGGAACGCCGGTTCATTGATCCAGCGGTCCATCAAATGTGCAACCGTTTCTCGACTCATGTTATTTCTCTCTCGGTATCCAGCAATCAGAAATGGATGGAAATTACAATTTACTCATCCGGGCCTGCAATTCCGCATCCGGCAAGTTCCAATCCATCCCATGCACTGCGGCCCATTCGTCTTCATCCAGTGCCATTCCGCTGCTCCGGACCGCAGCTTCAGGATCCTTGCGCATCTCGGTACGGAACGCCGGTTCATTGATCCAGCGGTCCATCAAATGTGCAACCGTTTCTCGACTCATGGTGGTGCTCCTTTGGGAAAGAATGAAATACCGTCGATCATCGCCAGCAGACCGGTGCGAGCCGGTTCCATGGGACTCACCTGCTCCAACGTGCGTCGCGCACGCTGACAGTGGACCTCGACCATCAACGCGCAATGGCGCAACTCACCCGCCGTGCGCAGCCGCTCGCGCACGACGCCGCGCGCCACGACGTCCTCGCGCGCTCGTTGCAGCAACGCCAGGAAGAGAACCCGCTCCTCGCCAACTTGGCGCTTGAGATGCAGAACGATAGGCAAGGTGCGAGTACCGTGCATCAGATCACGGCTATCGGAATCGGTGAACAGGTCATAGCAGTCGGATGCCAACTGACCCGCGATGCCGATGGCTCGACCCAGGCTCGCGCAAGCCTCAACGCGCTGCGCAAATGCGCCGGCGAAATGCGCCGCGAGGGCAGCAAAAATCGCCATCTCCTCGCCTTTGGCATCCAGCACCGCTTCGACTTCATCGGCGCTCGCGTCCGCGCTATCGACCATTTCCAGGTCGCGCTGCTGACCGGCGCCAACGCGCAGCAAACCCAGGGCCAGTGTTTCATGCATGATTGCAAGGCGTTCGGGTGGTGCGTCGAGCTCCGCCAGAGCCAGTTGCGGAAGCGCGCATAGCAGCGTCGCAGCGGCCAGATTGATCTCGCCGGGACTGTGCCCAACCCAATGTGCGGGCCGGTCGCCATCGGCCAGGTCATCCATGATGTCCATTCCCAAGAAGATCATGCTGGTGATCGCAGCCAGGGAAATCGCAGGCCGGTGGTCACCACGAAGCCCGGCATAAACGAGCAGAGGCAAATGCGTGAAGGCGGGCGCATCCATTTCGCGCGACTGCACCTCCAGTCCCATCAAGGCGATCTGCAGCAGTCGGCGCTGATGGTCGGTACAAGCGTGCCTGCACACGAGCGCCTGGGCTTTGGCCAATACAAGCTCGGTCCACCCGGAAGCATAAGATGCCGCTGGCGCCTCACCGTGCCGTGTCAAAAGCATTGCATCCATATGCTTTGAAATCGAAGCCTCGTGATTTGGCTTCGAGTGTGTTGGCTCATCCCATGGCTGCGGCTCAACCCTGTGCCGATCAGAGGTGCAGCCAGGCGACCAGTACGCGTGCGACCGAATCACGATAGCACGCCAGGGCAGCGACGCTCTGTTCGACCACGGCGAGGAACATCCCGCGGCGCCATTTGCGAATCGCATGAGCACCGAGCAAGACCACCCAAGCGGGCAGCGCGATGCGCCTCTTATACTTGGTTGCCCAAGTCTTCTAAAAACTTCCGCGCCGCGGTCAGCAGCGGCCGCGACCGCCGCGACATCGGCGTGCGAACCGAGTCCGCTTCCTGGAGCCCCGTGTCGACAGAACATCAACAACTCGAAGCCGTCATCGTTGGACTTGAAACGCAACGCGCATTGCTCGGGGACACGATCGTAGATGCTGCCCTCGTTCCCCTGCGCGCCAAGCTGACTGCTCTCGCCGCGGCGCAGTCCGGTGCATCCACCACCGCCAAACAATCGCTCAAACAAGTCACGATCCTCTTTCTCGACGTCGTCGGCTCCACCACGCTCGCCCAGCACCTCGATCCGGAAGACATCCACGCCGTGATGGACGGCGCGCTGGCACGCTGCACCAGCATCGTTGAATCGCATAAGGGCAAAGTGCTGAAATACATAGGAGACAGCATCCTGGCGGTGTTCGGCGCCGATGAAGCGCAAGAGGACGATCCGGAGCGCGCCGTGCTGGCCGGCCTGGCGCTTCTCGAAGAAGGCAAGCGGCAGGGCGAGCAGGTGCAGCGTCAGCACGGACATACCGGCTTCGACGTGCGCGTCGGGCTGCACACCGGGAGCGTGCTGCTCGGCGGCGGCGTCGATGCAGAAGACAGCATCTGCGGCATGAACGTCAACATCGCCGCGCGCATGGAACAGACGGCGCCGGCGGGCGCCTTGCGCATCAGTCACGACACCTATCGCCATGTGCACGGCGTGTTCGACGTCGAGCCGCAGCCGCCGCTTCAGATCAAGGGGCGCGACGAGCCGATCGTCACCTACCTCGTGCAGCGGGCCAAACCGCGCGCATTCCGGGTCGCCACACGGGGCATCGAAGGTGTCGAGACGCACATGGTCGGACGCGACGCCGAGCTCGAACAACTGCAGGACGCATTCAAGAGTTTGTACCGGCAACGCAGATTGATCGTCGTCACCGTCGTCGCCGAAGCCGGCATCGGCAAGAGCCGGCTGCTCTACGAGTTTGAGAACTGGACCGCGTCTCGGTCCGAAGACTTCTACATCATCCAAGGCCGGGCCTACCCGCAGACCCAGAGCCAGCCATACGGCTTGCTGCGCGACGTCCTCGCGTCGCGGCTGCAGATCGCCGACAGCGACACAATGGAGGCCGCCAAACGGAAGATCGAAGAAGGCATCGTCCCGCTCTTCACGGCCGACGACGGCGACGACATGGCCGAGGCCCACGCCCATCTACTCGGTCACCTGATCGGACTGGACTTCTCCGACAGCCGCCACATCAAAGGTATCCAGGATGACGGCAAGCAGATCCGCAATCGCGGCTTCCATGCAGCAGCGCAAATGTTCCGCAGAGTCGCTGCGCAGGATCGGACGCCCATCGTGCTGCTGCTCGATGACCTGCACTGGGCCGATGAAGGCTCGCTGGACTTCCTGAACTATCTCAACCAGGTCAACCGCGACGTGCCGATGCTGATGCTCGGCCTGAGCCGGCCCACGTTGTTCGAGCGGCGCGCCGATTGGCCCGGCACGCCCGATGCGCAGCGCATCGACCTGCTGCCGCTCGGCAAAGACTTCAGCCGCCTGCTCGCCAACGAACTGCTCAAGAAGCTGCCCGAGATCCCCGCCGCGCTGCGCGAACTGATCACCGGCGGCGCCGAGGGCAACCCGTTCTACATGGAAGAGCTGGTCAAGATGCTGGTGGACGAAGGCGCAATCGAAACCCGTGGAGACCACTGGACCGTGATCCCCGACAAGCTGCTCGCCACTCGAGTCCCGCAGACCCTGACCGGGGTGCTGCAGGCCCGACTGGACAGCCTGAAACCGGTCGAAAAGCTGGCGCTGCAGCAGGCCTCGGTCATTGGCTTCGTGTTCTGGGAACAGGCACTGGCCGCGCTCGACGAGCGGGCCATCGCCGCATTGCCTTCGCTCGTGCAGCGCGAGTTGATCGTGCCCCACCAGGACGCCAGTTTCGATAGCGTGCGCGAATGCACGTTCAAGCATCAGATCCTGCACCACGTCACCTACGCCACAGTGCTCAAGCGAACCCGGCGCGACTATCACGCCAAGGCAGCCGCTTGGCTGGCCGGTCTGACCGGTGCGCGCGCAAATGACTTCCTCGGCGTGGCGGCCGAGCACTTCGAGAAGGCTGGCGACAAATCCAGGAGCTGCGAGTTCTTCACGCGCGCCGCCGAGCACGCGGCAAGACGTCATGCACCCGAGGCTGCCATGGGGTATGTGGCGCGAGGGCTTGCGCTGACCGCCGAGACCGACCACGCCACGCGCTGGCGGCTGCTCGATGTGCGCGAGCGTACGCTGGACCTGCAGGGCCGGCGCGCCGAGCAGCAGGCCGACATCGACGACCTGCAAAGGCTCGCGGACTCACTGGACGACGACAGCCGGCGCGCCGAAGTGGCATGGCGACGTAGCGACATCGCGTTGCACATCGCTGACTACCGCACGTGCGTGAGCGCCGCCAGGCAAGCGATGGCGTTGGCAGAACGCGTCGGGGCCGTTTCCCTGAAGTTGCGCGCGCAGCAGCGCTTGGCGGGCGCACTGTGCATGCTCGGCGACGCCGCGGCAGGCAAAGCGCTGGCGCTTGACGGTCTGGCCGCGGCGCAGGCGCAAGGGCTGCGCGACGTGGAAGGACGATTCCTCAACACCCTGTCCGTCATCGCGGGTGCGCAAGACGATCTGATGGGCAATCTCGAGACGAACCGGCAGGAATTGACGATCAGCCGGGAGCTTGGCGAGCGAAGATCCGAGGCGAGGACGCTCATCAATTTCGGTATTGCATGGGTCAGCTTGGGCAAATGTGCGGAGGCCCGTCGCTATCTGGACGAGGGCTTGCGACTGGTCCGTGCCATCGGCGACCGCGCGATGGAACCCTATGCGCTGTACGGTCTGTCTGTGCTCGCGTTACGGCAGGGCGACGACACGCTGGCGCTATCGCATGCGCAATTGGCGCTGGACACCGCCATCGCCGTGCAGGACCCGTTCAGCGAAGCGATCGCACTGTGCCGGCTCGGACATGCCGAGCTGGCGTTGGGGCGTCACGTAGCGGCAGCCACGGCGTTCGAGCGCGCTCACACCGTGGCGCTGGCAATCGACCACGTCCAACGGTACGACGCGGCGGCCGGCCTGGCGCGGGTGTCACTGGCGCGAGGCGATGTGTCGGGGGCGTTGCTGCCGGTCGAGAGCCTGTTGGCCGACCTGGCTGACGGCGGCACGTTGGAGGGCACGGAAGCGCCGCAGCTCATCCGGCTGAGTTGCCACCAGGTGCTGGTCCGCGCCGGCGATCCTCGCGCAGCCGAGTCGCTGGCCACCGCCCATAGTGAACTGCAAGCCCGGGCAGCGGCCATCTCCGACGCCGCGTTGCGCCACAGTTTCCTGAACGAGATTCCCGAACACCGCGAGATCGTCGCAGCGTGGGGAGCGAGTCAAGCACCGGAAGGCAAGCACTGAAAATAAAAACGGCCCGCAGCGATGCAGGCCCTTCATGTTTTTTGGTGCGCCCGGCAGGATTTGAACCCACGACCCCTTGGTTCGTAGCCAAGTACTCTATCCAACTGAGCTACGGGCGCAGCGGGCGGCATGTTATCACACGGGGGGTGTGATTTCGCATCTTTTCCCGTGCCGCGTGTTGGTACGATCGGGGCGATTCCTCCCCGCAAAAACACCCCCCGACTCTCATGAAAATTCGCGCCGCTGTACTCGATCGCATGGGCAGTTCCTTGCCTTATGCGACGTCGCGTCCGCTTGCCATCCGCACCGTCGAGCTCGACCCGCCCGGACCCGACGAAGTGCTGATCAAGATCGCGGCCGCGGGCCTCTGCCATTCGGACCTGTCGGTGATCAACGGCGATCGCCCGCGACCGATGCCGATGGCGCTCGGTCATGAGGCATCGGCGATCGTCGAAGAGGTGGGCGAGGGTGTAAACGACTTGCGAAGCGGGGATCACGTCGTCGTGGTGTTCGTGCCGAGCTGCGGCCATTGCGCGCCATGCGCCGAGGGCAGGCCCGCGTTGTGCGAACCGGGCGCAGCCGCCAATGGCACGGGCACCTTGCTGTCGGGCGCGCGGCGTTTGCATCACGATGGCTCGGACCTTCATCATCATCTGGGCTGCTCGGTGTTTGCGGAATACGCAGTCGTGTCGCGGCGCTCGCTGGTGAAGATCGATGCGTCGATTCCGCTCGACGAAGCAGCGCTGTTCGGTTGCGCGGTGCTGACGGGCGTCGGCGCGGTCGTGAACACCGCGCAGATGCGCGCGGGTTCATCGACGGCGATCATCGGCCTGGGCGGCGTCGGGCTTGCGGCGTTGCTCGGCGCGCGCGCCGCGGGCGCCGCCACGATCATCGCGGTCGATCTGTCGCCGACCAAGCTCGACGAAGCGAAGGCTCTCGGCGCGACGCATACGATCAATGCCGGCGACGCCAGTGCGAAGGACGAAATCCGCGAGATCACCAAGGGCGGAGTCGAATACGCGTTCGAGTTCGCCGGCGCGATTCGCGCGCTCGAGCTCGCGTATGCCATCACGCGTCGTGGCGGCATGACCGTAACGGCGGGCCTGCCTCCGTCGACCGCGACCTTCGGCATACCCGCGGTGAGCCTGGTCGCGGAAGAGCGCACCTTGAAGGGAAGCTACATCGGGACGTGCGTGCCCTCGCGCGACATCCCGCGCTACATGGATCTCTACATGCAGGGACGGCTGCCCGTGGACCGTCTTCTGAGCGGGCGGCTGGCGCTCGACGACATCAATCACGGCTTCGACCTGTTGCACGAGGGCAAGGCGGTGCGTCAGGTCGTGGTGTTCTCGTGAATGCATGGGTGACGATCGCTTGCATCGTCGATGTGCTCGACCCCGGTGCACCCCTCGTCCGAGCCATCGATGGTCGCTCGTCCGACACGCGTCTCGACTGCCGCCCACTAGAGTTGAGCTGATGCATCGCCCGTCCGGCCACTCGCGCTCGGGGCAGCGTTTCGCATAACCCCGCACAAGGAGGCACGCATGGACAAGTCAGACGTGGTCGATGTATTGAACGACCTGATCGAAGTGAGCAAGGATGGCGAATACGGCTTTACGCAATGCGCGGAACACGCCAAGTCGCCGGACATCAAAAGCACGCTGGCTTCGCGCTCGCGCGACTGCGCGGCAGGGGCAGCCGAACTGCAGCGTTACGTGTCGACCTATGGCGGCACTCCCGAAAAAAGCGGCAGCGCAGTTGGCGCAATGCATCGCGGATGGGTGTCGGTCAGGACCGCGCTCACATCGAAGGACGATCTCGCGGTTCTCGAAGAAGCCGAGAACGGCGAAGATTCCGCGTTGAAGAGTTATCGCAAGGCGGCTGAAAAAGACTTGCCCGCCGACGTGAAGGCGCTCGTGCAGAAGCAACTGCAAGGCGCGCAGGCCAATCACGATCAGATCAAGGCGTTGCGCGATCGGGTGAAGGCTACCGCGGCGTGATCGATCGTCGATGATCGGCGGGCTGCCCATCCGCACAAGGTCTCGCACAAGCATCGCGATGACGGCGCCTTCGGGCGCCGTTTTCTTGTACAGGTTCCGCGACCTGCGCCCACCGGTTGGGCGCTTCGCGGTTTAATGCGGGCTTGCGTTGCGAGGTCCCTTCGGGATTCGCGCGACGGCTTGCAACCTGGGAGCCCTCATGACATCGACCGCCATTCCAACCCGTGTGACGATCCGCGAAGTCGGCCCGCGCGACGGCCTGCAGAGCCTCGCGCGCGTGATGCCCACCGAAGCGAAGAAGCAGTGGATAGCACACGCATACGACGCCGGCCTGCGTGAGATCGAAGTCGGATCGTTCGTGCCTCCCAAGCTTCTGCCGCAGATGGCCGACTCGGCCGAGGTCGTTGCATTTGCAAAGACCCTGGTTGGCCTCAACGTGGTCGCGCTCGTCCCCAACCTGTTAGGCGCGCAACGCGCGATGGATGCTGGCGCCGATCAACTCGTGATGCCGATTTCGGCGAGCATCGCGCACAGCCGCGCGAACGTGCGCAAGCTGCCCGACGAGATGATCGATGAGCTCGGGCGGATCGCGCGCGAACGCGACGCGCGCGGCACACAAGTCAAGATCGAAGGCGCGATCAGCACCGCCTTCGGTTGCGGCATTCAGGGCAAGGTCGAGCACTACGACGTGCTGCGCCTGATCGCACCCGCGCTCGATGCGGGCGCCGACGTCATCAGCCTCGCGGACACGGTGGGCTATGCCGATCCCGCGGCGGTGAAGAAGCTTTTCACCGCGGTCCGCGCAGTCGCGGGCGACCAGCTCTACGGCGGCCATTTTCACGACACGCGCGGCCTCGCGCTCGCCAACGTGATCGCGGCGATGGACTGCGGCATCGCGCACTTCGATTCGTCGCTGGCCGGTATCGGCGGCTGTCCGTTCGCGCCGGGCGCGAGCGGCAACGTCGCGACCGAAGATCTCGTCTACATGCTCGAGAGCATGGGCATCGCAACCGGTATCGACCTCGATCGCTTGTTCGAGGTGCGCCGCTATCTGGCGCGCGAGCTCGATGGCGAGGAACTGCACGGCGTGATCTTCAAGGCAGGACTTCCGAAAACGATGTTGCCTGCGTCGGCGTCATCGTCCGCGTCATCGTCCGCACTCGAAGCCCTGGCGCACGCATGAACCATGACGTCATGAACCAGGCGGGCGCTGAGAGCGCGGGCGACCTGCCGCTCTCGGGTATCCGCGTCATCGAGTTTTCGCACATGGTGATGGGTCCCACATGTGGAATGATCCTCGCGGATCTGGGCGCCGAAGTGATCAAGGTCGAGCCGCCTGAAGGCGATCGCACCCGCCATCTTCCGGGCCTCGGCATCGGTTTTTTTCGCAGCTTCAATCGCAACAAGAAAAGCGTGGTGCTCGATGTCGATCGTCCTGAAGGTCATGCAGCCGCGCTCGAATTGATCGCGGCGAGCGATGTCGTCATCGAAAACTTTCGGCCGGGTCGCATGGCCTCGTTGTCGCTCGACCATGCGAGCTTGCGCGAACGATTTCCCGCGTTGATCTACGTCTCGCACAAAGGCTTTCTGCCCGGCCCCTACGAGCATCGCACCGCGCTCGACGAGGTGGTGCAGATGATGGGCGGCCTCGCCTACATGACCGGGCCGCCCGGCCGGCCGCTGCGCGCAGGCACATCGGTCAACGACATCATGGGCGGCCTGTTCGGCGCGCTCGGCGTGCTCGCGGCGCTGCAGGAGCGGCAGCGCACGGGTCGCGGTCAGGAGGTCCAGAGCGCGCTGTTCGAGAATTGTGTCTTCCTCAACGCGCAGAACATGCAGCAGTTCGCGATGACGGGCGAGCCGCCGCCGCCGATGCCCGCGCGCGTGTCGTCATGGAGCGTGTACGACATCTTCACGCTGGCGAACGACGCGCAGTTGTTCATCGCGGCGGTCAGCGACAGGCAATGGCAACTGCTCTGCAAGGTCCTCGAGGCGCCCGAGCTCGCGGCCGATCCCACGCTCGCGACCAACGCGTTGCGAGTCGCCGCGCGCGCAACGTTGTTGCCGCGTCTGCGCGAAATGCTCGCGCATCACGACATCGCCACGCTCGAATCGCAACTCGAAGCCGCGGCGCTTCCCTACGCGCGCATCGTGCGGCCCGACGAACTATTCGACGATCCGCATCTCAAGCAAAGCGGCGGACTTGCAGCGATGCAGACCGAGGAAGGGACGATGACCGAGATCCCTCTCCTGCCGATCCTTCTGGGCGGCAGAAGGCTGACGGTGCGACGTCCCCTGCCGAAAGTGGGCGAGCACACCGAGGAAGTGTTCAAGGCATTGCGCAATCGATAGCGGCAATCGATAGCGTCGCGCGAGGCACAATACCGGCATCACGCATCAAAGAAGGATCAGCGATGAACGAATCGCAACCCGACGCGGCACAACCGCTGTCGATCATCGACGCCACCCACGCGTCGAACACCGAGTCCCAGCCTTTACCGTCCAACACACAAGTTGTCGACGTGCGCCTCGACTATCAACTCGCCGACAACCTCACGGCATTGAACGGCCAGGTATTTCTGACCGGCACGCAGGCGCTGGTGCGCCTGCCGCTGATGCAACGCGCGCTCGATCGCGCGCGCGGCCTGAACACCGCAGGCTATGTCAGCGGTTATCGCGGCTCGCCGCTGGGGGCAGTCGATCAGCAGATGTGGAAAGCGAAGAAGCTGCTCGACCCGAACGACATCCGCTTTCTTCCGGCGATCAACGAAGAGCTCGCGGCGACCTCGGTGCTCGGCACGCAGCAGGTCGAGATGGATCCGGATCGCACCGTCGATGGGGTGTTCGCGCTCTGGTACGGCAAGGGGCCGGGCGTCGATCGCGCGGGCGATGCCTTGAAGCACGGCAACGCCTACGGCTCGTCGCCGCATGGCGGCGTGCTGGTGGTGGCGGGCGACGATCACGGCTGCATGTCGTCGTCAATGCCGCATCAGAGCGACCTCGCGATGCAGGCGTGGAGCATGCCGGTCGTCAATCCCTGCAACGTCGCCGAGGTGCTCGAGTTCGGTCTCTATGGATGGGCGCTGTCGCGCTTCTCGGGGAGCTGGGTGGGACTGAAGGCGATCTCGGAAACCATCGAGAGCGGCTCGACTGTCGATCTCGATCGCCTGACCACGGTGTTCGAGCCGCCGCGCGATTACGTCATGCCCGCGGGCGGGCTTCACTATCGCTGGCCCGATCTGCCCAGTCTCGTGATCGAGGAACGCTTGACGCACAAGCTCGACGCGGTGCGCGCGTTCGCGAAGAGCGCGACGATCGACAAAGCTATCGTCGCCGCTGCGCATGCGGACATCGGCATCGTGACTTGCGGCAAGGCGCACCTCGATCTGCTCGAAGCCTTCCGCCGTCTCGATCTCACGCTGGACGATCTCGAGCGCGCCGGCGTGCGCATCTACAAGGTCGGCCTCAGCTTCCCGATCGATCCGCAACGCATGCGCACTTTCGCACTCGGCTTGAAGGACATCCTTGTCATCGAAGAGAAAGCGCCGGTGGTCGAGCGCCAGATCAAGGAGCTGTTCTACAACCAGGACGCAAACACGCGCCCGATGGTGCTCGGCAAGGCCGATGCGTCGGGCGCGCCGCTGCTCTCGGCGATCGGCGAATTGCGACCGTCGCGCGTGATGCCCGTCGTGGCCGAGTGGCTCGCGCACTATCGACCGCAACTCGATCGACGCGCACGCGTGATCGACTTCCTCGCGCCGTCGCTCTTGTCCAATGAAGGCGATGCGGTCAAGCGCGTGCCTTACTTCTGCTCGGGCTGTCCGCACAACCTATCGACCAAGGTGCCCGAAGGCTCGCATGCGCAGGCCGGCATCGGCTGTCACTTCATGGCCTCGTGGATGCCCGAGCGTCCGACCACGGGGCTGATCCAGATGGGAGGCGAGGGCGTCGACTGGGTCGCACATTCGATGTTCACGGCAACGAAGCACGTCTTTCAGAATCTCGGCGACGGGACTTACTACCACTCGGGCTATCTCGCGGTCAGGCAGGCAATCGCGGCCAACGCCAACGTCACCTACAAGATCCTATTCAACGATGCCGTCGCGATGACCGGTGGCCAGCCGGTCGATGGCCCGCTCAGCGTGCTGGCGATCGCGCGGCAGGTCGATTCGGAAGGCGCGAAGCGTGTGGTCGTCGTCAGCGACGAGCCCGAGAAGCATGACGCCGATCGCTCGCGATTTCCCAAAGGCACGACCTTTCACCATCGCTCGGAACTCGATCGCGTGCAGCGTGAATTGCGCGAGATCAGCGGCGTCACGGTTCTCATCTACGACCAAACCTGCGCGGCCGAGAAGCGACGCCGCCGGAAGAAACATCAGTACCCCGATCCGCCACGCCGCGTCTTCATCAACACCGCCGTGTGCGAAGGCTGCGGCGATTGCGGCGAGCAATCGAACTGCCTGTCGATCGTTCCGGTCGAAACCGCGTTCGGCCGCAAGCGCATGATCGAGCAGCCGTCGTGCAACAAGGATTATTCGTGCGTCAACGGCTTTTGCCCGAGCTTCGTGTCGGTTCATGGCGGCCGGGTGCGCAAGTGGGATGGCGGCCGCGCGAGCGAAAGCGGCGACCCGACCAATTCGCTGGAGCGCGACAGCGGCGAGAGCCGCTTACCGGTGAGCGCCGATCCGCCTGCCGCGCACGCGGGCCACGCGGCGAGTGTCTTCGATCGCCTGCATGAATTAGTCGATGCATTGCCGTTGCCGCCCCCCCACGTGTGGGACGCGCCGCACGATCTGCTGGTCGCGGGCGTCGGCGGCACCGGCGTGGTCACGGTCGGCGCCTTGATCTCGATGGCCGCGAACCTCGAAGGCAAGAGCGCGTCGGTGCTCGACTTCATGGGCTTCGCGCAGAAAGGCGGCATGGTGCTGTCGTACGTGCGCGTGGCCGACATTGCCTCGCGACTGAATCAGGTGCGCATCGACACGCAGCAGGCCGACGCAATACTCGCGTGCGACATGGTGGTGGGCGCCGCCAACGATTCGCTGCAGACGGCCAAGCACGGGCGCACGCGCATCCTCGTCAACACGCACGAGATTCACACCGCGAGCTTCGTTCACAACCCCGACGCGGATCTGCACGGCGACGCGCTTCTCGCGAAGATGCGCCATGCGGTGGGTGACGAACTCGTCACGATGTGCGACGCGCAGCGCCTGTCGCAGCAACTCTTGGGCGACACCATCGGCGCGAACATCTGCATGATGGGATTCGCGTGGCAGCTCGGACTCGTTCCGCTTTGCCTCGCGTCGCTGTCGCGCGCGATCGAACTCAACGGCATCGCGATCGAGATGAACCGTTCGGCGTTCGCGCTCGGTCGGCTCGCTGCGTCCGATCCGGCTGCGGTCGATGCGTTGCTCGCGCCGAGCGCGCCAGCGGCGGGCGAGCCCGATGAAGCAGACGATCTCGATGCGCTCGTCGCGCATCGCGTAGCGTTTCTCACGGGTTATCAGGATGCGGCTTACGCACAGCGCTATCGCGCGTTCGTCGATCGCGTGCGTGGGGTTGAAAACGCGGTTGAAAACGCAGCGGAACATGCGGCGGACCATGTGGACGAGCGGGGGATTGCGAAGAGCGAAACGGAACTGCCTGTCACGCGTGCGGTCGCGCGCAACTACGCGAAGCTGATGGCCTACAAGGACGAGTACGAGGTCGCTCGCCTGTTCACGGACGGCTCGTTCCAGCGCCAGCTCGATGCGCAATTCGAGGGTGGCTACCGGCTCGAATTCCACATGGCGCCGCCGCTGTTGTCCAAGCCCGGCCCGCACGGCGAAGCGGCGAAGAAGATGCGCTTCGGGCCGTGGATGAAGCCGGTCCTGCAGATACTTGCCAAAGGCAAGCATCTGCGCGGCACCGCATTCGATCCCTTCGGCTATCTGCTCGACCGTCACGTAGAGCGCGAACTGATCGCGGACTACGAGCGAACCATCGCTTCGCTCTTGCCCCGGCTTTCAAGGGAAACTTCGAAGACGATTGCAGGCATCGCGGCGCTGCCTGAACGTATACGCGGATACGGTCACGTGAAACTCGCGAGTCTGCGCAAGGCCAAGGATCGCGAGCGTGAAATGCTGGCGACGCTCGGCCTCCCTTTCGAGGCCGGCGATGCGACCAGGCGCGCGCTGAGCCAGGCAAAGCGCGCATCGAAACTCGAAGCGATCCCTGTGGTAGTCAGTCGTTGACCGTTGTCGACTTCGTATCCCATTGCCAGAGGCTTCATGACTACGATGCGTTTCCCCGACGTTCGCCGACTCATGCTGATCGGCCTCGGGTCGCCTTTCCTTGAGATATGTGACGAAGAAGGTCAAGGCGCAGCAGAATGCCGAAGCGGCGGCGCACAAGGGGTCCCTCTACAGGGCGAAAGACAAACATTCACAGGAGATCTGCCATGACCTACGTCGATGGATTCGTTGCCGCCGTACCGGTGGCCAACCGGGACGCCTATCACAAGCACGCCGAGGCCGCTGCGGTGGTATTCAAGGAATATGGCGCGCTGACTGTCGTGGAGTGTTGGGGCGACGACGTACCCGAAGGCAAGCTGACGTCGTTCTCGATGGCCGTGCAGCGCAAAGACGACGAGACGGTGGTTTTCTCGTGGATCACCTGGCCGTCGCGCCAGGCGCGCGACGAGGCCTGGAAGAAAGTCATGGCCGATCCGCGGTTGCAGCCTGACAAGAATCCCGTGCCGTTTGACGGGAAGCGGCTCATCTACGGAGGTTTCGAAATGATGATCAACGTCTGATCTTCGACCGATCGCTCAGTGGAAGTCGTCTTCGAGTTGATGTCTCACCGCCGACACAACCACCTCCCTGTCGTTGACAATCTCGAACAGCGCGACAGGGCCAGAGCGCCCGAACGGGATGATGAGTTCGCGCAAGAACGGGCTCCGGCCGATCTTGCGGCAGGTGAAGGGCGAGACTTTCGACGCATCGCGGACATGGGCACGCACACTGCGCGATGGGACTTGGTGCTGCGCTCGAGATGACAAGCGATCAGGTTGCACCCGCCAACAACTCGCGCGCGTGTTTGCGCGTGGTGGACGTGATCGCGAGTCCTCCGAGCATGCGCGCGACCTCGTCGACGCGCGTCGCGCCATCGAGCTTCTCGATGCGCGTCAGTGCGAACTCGTCGTCGGTTTCCTTGCGCACCGCGAAGTGGTCGTTGCCGAGCGCGGCGACCTGCGGCAGGTGCGTGACGCACAACACCTGGCGTGTCTCGCCGAGTGTTCGCAACAAACGGCCGACGACTTCGGCCACCGCGCCGCCGATGCCGCTATCGACTTCGTCGAAGATCAGCGTCGGCACCGTCATCGCGACGCTGGCGATCACCGAGATTGCGAGACTGATGCGCGCGAGTTCGCCGCCCGAAGCGACTTTCGCCAGTGCGCGTGGTGTCGAGCCCGGATGCGCGGCGACGCGAAACTCGATGTCCTCGAGCCCGTGCGCGGTGGGCTCGCCCGGCAGCAGCGCGATTTCGAAACGGCCACCGGTCATGTTGAGCGACTGCATCGCTTCGGTGATGGCATCGGCAAGCTGCTTCGCGGCAATCGCACGACGCGACGACAGGGTCTCGGCGGCGCTTCGATAGTGCGCGGCGGCGGCGGCTTCATGCGCGCGCAAGGCGTCGATGTCACTTGCGCCTTCGAGGGCGGCGAGGCGCGTCTTCTTCGCGTCGAGCTCATGCGCCATGGCTTCGGGCGCGATGCGGAATTTGCGGCTCATCGTATGGATCGCGTCGATGCGCGCCTCGACGTCGACGAGGCGTGCCGGATCGAGCTCGACGCGCGACAGATAGTCGTTCAACATGCGCGCCGCTTCGCTGATCTCGATGCGCGCGGGCTCGAGCGCTTCGAGCGTGGGACGCAGCAGAGGATCGATCGCGGTCAGTTGTTCGAGCCTGTGGATGATGGTCGACAGTTGCGACGCGATCGCTCCGTCGGCCTCCGACAATGCATCGACCGATGTCCGGGCGCCTTCGATCAGGGCGGCCGCATGCGCGAGGCGACTATGCTCGTCGCCGATGGTTTCCCACTCGCCCGCTTTGATCGCGAGGCGTTCGAGCTCTTCGACCTGCCAGGCGAGTTGTTCGCGTTCGATCTCGACCGCGCGCGCATCGGTTTCGAAACGCACGACCTGCGCGCAGAGGGCGCGCCACGCGTGGTGAGCATCCGCGACCGCGACGGCTTGCGTCGACAGATGCGCCTGATCGTCGAGCATCACGCGCTGCGCGCCGCTGCGAAGCAGAAGTTGATGCGCGTGCTGTCCGTGGATATCGACGAGGTGGTCGCCGAGTTCGCGCAGTTGCGCGAACGTGGCGGGCGAGCCGTTGATCCACGCTTTCGAGCGCCCGCTCGCATCGATCACGCGTCGAAGCAGGGCGCGTCCGTCGTCGGCCAATTCGTTTTCCTGCAACCAGTGTTCAGCCGCGGCGTCGCTCGTGAATTCAGCGCTGATGTCGGCGCGCGGACGTCCTTCACGCACCATGCCGGCATCGCCGCGCTCGCCCAGCACGAGCGCTAGCGCGTCGATCAGGATCGACTTGCCCGCGCCGGTTTCACCGGAAAAAACGGTGAAGCCCGACTCGAACTCGAGTTCGAGCGTATCGACGATGACGAAGTCGCGAATCGAAAGCGTGCGGAGCATGGAGAGTCTTCAGTTCATCGTCTCTGCGGCCTTCAGTCCCCGCGAAAGCGGGGAAGAGACCCAGTGGCGTGCGTCGAGAGACGCTGGATTCCCGCGTGCGCGGGAACGACGCTACGGGACCGCGCCCACATCACGCGCGCGAACCCTGCTTCGTGTGTACCGCAAACGGCGGCTCGTTCCAATGCAGCTTTTGGCGGAGCGTGGCGAAGTAGCTGTAGCCCACCGGATGCAGGAAGCGAATCGTCATCGGCGCGCGCGCGATCGAAATGCGATCGCCGAGTTGCAATGCCGTGAACGACTGCATGTCGAAATTCGCGCCGACCTCGCGCCCGCCGGTGACGGTGATATCGATCCTGCACGTATCGGGCAAGGCGATCGGACGGTTCGACAAGGTGTGCGGCGCGATCGGCACCATCAGAAAGCCGCGCAGCCCCGGATGCATGATCGGTCCGCTGGCCGACAACGCGTAGGCGGTGGAGCCGGTCGGTGTCGCGACGATCAGGCCGTCGGAGCGCTGGCTGTACATGAAGTGGCCGTCGACATCGACGGTCAACTCGACCATGCCCGAGATCGCGCCGCGCGACACCACGATGTCGTTGAGCGCGAGCGCGGCGAAGATCTCCGAATCCTGGTCAGCCCCTTCATGGGCCGCGCCGGCTCGATGCACGCGTCCCGACAGCAGCGTGCGCTCTTCGACCTCGTAGCGTCCGGCGAGAATATCGTTGAGCGCGCCGACCATCGCGTCGCGCGAGATGTCGGTCATGAAGCCGAGCCGGCCCTGGTTGATCCCGACCAGCGGGACGTTGTAGGGTGCGAGCTGGCGCGCGATGCCGAGCATCGTGCCGTCGCCGCCGACCACGATCGCGGCATCGGCCTGATTGCCGAGCTCTTCGGTCGAGAGGGCGGGATAATCCTGGAGTGCGCAGATGTTCGCCGTGTCCTGATCGATCACGACGCGGTGCCCCGCGGCGCTCACGATGCCGGCGATTTCGACGAGCAATTCGCCGATGCCCTCGGCCTGATACTTTCCGACGATGGCGATCGTAAGGGACGGCATGGTCGGATTATGCAGGACGCGGCGTTAGAATCGCGCATGACCCAGCAGACCCCGCGCACGCTCCACGCATGACCCACGATCCCCTCGACAAGCGCGCCCAGAGCCTTCTGAAGACGCTGATCGAGCGCTATATCGCAGAAGGACAGCCGGTCGGATCGCGTGCCCTGTCGCGCTTCTCGGGCCTCGACCTGTCGCCCGCGACGATCCGCAACGTGATGGCCGATCTCGAGGAGATGGGCTTGATCGCAAGCCCGCATACCTCGGCCGGGCGCGTGCCGACGCCGCGAGGCTATCGCTTCTTCGTCGATACGCTGATGACGGTGAAGCCGCTCGACGGACACGACGCCTCCGCAGTCGCGGGCCGCATCAAGCCCGATCAACCGCAGCGCGTGATCTCGGCGGCCGCGCAGGTGCTGTCGAATCTCTCGCAGTTCGCAGGCGTCGTGATGACGCCGCGGCGCGGGTCGTCGTTCCGACACATCGAGTTCCTGCACCTGTCCGAATCGCGTGTGCTGTTGATCATCGTCACGCCCGACGGCGACGTGCAGAACCGCATCCTCTTCACCGAACGTGCGTACACGCAATCGCAGTTGATCGAGGCGGCGAACTTTCTCAATCAGAATTTCGCGGGGCAATCGTTCGACACCATCAAAGCGCGCCTGCGCGACGAGTTGAACGAGCTGCGCGCCGAAACCGGCAAGCTGATGCAGGCCGCGGTCGAGGCCGGATCGGAAGCGCTGGCCGACGACAAGGAAATGATCTTCGCGGGCGAACGCAATCTGCTCGAGAACGCCGACCTGACGGCGAACATGAAGAAGCTGCGTCAACTGTTCGCGCTGTTCGAGCAGAAGAGCGGCCTGATGCAATTGCTCGATATCTCGAGCCGTGCGCATGGCGTGCAGATCTTCATCGGCGGCGAGTCCACGCTCGTGCCGATGGACGACATGACGATCGTCACGTCGTCCTATCAGGTCGACGGCCGCATCGTCGGCACGATCGGCGTGATCGGCCCGACGCGCATGGCTTACGAGCGCGTGGTGCCGATCGTCGATATCACCGCGAAGCTGTTGTCGAATGCGCTCAGTCAGCATTGAACAGTCGGCACTGAGTGCCGATTACCCAATGCGTGACATCTGCTGCAATGCTCCCGTCGTTCCCGCGTACGCGGGAATCCAGGTCTTTCAACCCACGCCCCTGGGTCCCTTCCCCGCTTTCGCGGGGACTGAAAGCCGCAGGGACGACGGGGACGCGCAGGATCAAGGTCTGGGGTTCTCTTGCGCTTTGCTCGAGTGTGCAACCAACCACGCGTGGTAGCGCTCGGAAGCTTCGGCGTCGGACAGATGCATCGCGCGCAGGGCGTCGCGATGGGCCGCGACGTCTCCGCGTTCGATGCGTTGCTCCAGCACGCGAATCGCGGCGACGAGTTTCGCGCGATCGGTGAAGTCGATGGTGTCTGGATCGATCGCCTCGCTTTGCACGAGCGATGCCCATAGAAGCGCCTGCACCGTCTGCTTGCGCGCGGCGACGAGCGCTTCGGATTGCGTGGTCCGCCGCGTGATGTCTTGTGCAATGAGCAGCGCCATGAAGGAATCGCCATCGCGAAAAACGGTGTCCGCGATCCCGGCGCATACCGGTCGCCGCGCTTCGCTCTTGCATCCTTTGCTCGTATCGACCAGCCAATCGGTTCGAACCGCCGCTCCAATACCGATGGCCGTAATCAAGTCCGCAAAATGCACGCGCGGATCGGGGTCCGCCGGCAGGGCATGCAGGATGATCCGGACAACCGGAAAGTAGTTATCGCGAAACGTCGATGCGCGGCCGGCTCGACTCCATGCTTCTTCGCTTCCTCGTAGATCGCCGGTTTGCTCGAGCACCGTCGCCAGTTCGATCCATGCGAGCTGGTTTTGCGCGTCTGCAACCACCCAGCGCTGGGCAAGATCGACAGCGTCGCAGCGACTGTGCTTGATCTTGTCGCGGCAGCGATCCAGCAAGAGTTGAAGAACGATGGGATCGGTCGAACCTCGTGCCGCTTCGATCAAGTCCGCGAGCGCAATGATTTCCTCGACGCGAAGACGTTGCTCATCGTTGATGACTTTGAGCGAGAACAGGATACGCAGGCGCAGGTCGGAGGATCGGCGACTTGCATTCTCGAAAGCCGCATAGCGCTGGGCGAGGAAGTCTTCGACGTTGTCGTCCATCGCGCCTTGCAAGCTGACCGCCGATGACGTTGCCGCAGGTTCGGCCGCGCAAGCAAAGGCGGCAAAGGTCAGCGTGACCACGCAGGTGATCACACGTCCGAAGGTAGAGCCTGCGATTCGAATCATGGCTTTGTCATTTCCCAGGGTTTCAGCATCGCTTCGTAATGCATCCTCTGTTCTTGCGTCATCGACTTCTCGAAGCGCATGGCGGCATCCGCTTCGGACACGCCGCGTTTTCGCAGCGCCTCGCGAAACCACGCCAGCTCTCCCATCGATGCGCGCTCTTCGATTTCACGAGCGAATTGCTTGATGGCATCGAAGTCATCGGGCGATGGCTCGTCCAGCGTCGTGTGCTGGCCGAGGATCCAACGGATCGCATACGATTGCTGCACGCGATATCGCACGGTTTCGCGTTCGACGTCGAGCTTCGCCGACAAGGCAGTCGCGACGAACAGATCCACCAGTATCTCGCTGTCGCGAAACATGACGTCCGCGATGCGCGCGCAGTCGCTATGCATGTCGGGCAGCTTGCACGCGCGAAAAAGCGGCTGAGATGTGGGATAGGGCTGGGTAGCCGCGATCGCCAGGATGCCGCCAGCGAACGCCAGCGGCTCGACGTCTTTCAGGTCGCGCGGAAGGATGCGCACGATCGTGCGCGCCGCCTCGCCGTAGAGCGTGCGATACGACGAGGCGCGCGCCGCGCGTTTGATCGCGGATCGCGCGCCGCCGATGTCGCCACGCCGGTCGAGCCTGGTGGCGAGCGTCAACCAGGCAAGTTGATTCTCGGCGTCGACGGCAACCCAGCGCCGCGCGAATTCCACCGCGTCGCAGCCTTTGGGTACGGCATCGGCGGCACCGGGTGTCGAGGCGGCAGCCTCCCATTGCGCGCGATCGCAGCGATGCGAGAGCGTCGACAAGACGAAGGGGTCGGTCGAGCCGCGCGCGCGCTCGACGAATTGTTCGAGCGGGATGGCGCCGGGTCCGAACAGAAGCTGGAGCCGCAAGTCGCCCGAGCGGGCGTTCTGGTCGGCGAATTTTTCCCAGCGGGCTTCGGCCGCACGTCCTTGCGGTGTCGCGGCTGCATCATCGCGCAGGACACCGGCATGCGATGCGAGTACCGTCAGCGACGCAATCATGCAGATCGGCAGCAAGGCATTGCGAAGGGCGCGTTGTCGCATGTGTTCCGATCATCGATTCGAGCGTGCGCTACGATGCCCGACTGTTGAAGTCAGCGCAATCACCTGTCCGGCATGCCATCCCACACCGCAATTCTCCTCGTCAACCTCGGCACGCCCGATGCGCCGACGCCCGCCGCGGTTCGTCGCTACCTGAAGGAGTTTCTATCGGACCGGCGCGTGGTCGAGATTCCCCGACTCCTCTGGTGGCCGATCCTCTTCGGCCTCATCCTGCCGATCCGATCGCGGCGTTCCGCGGAGAAATACGAGTCGGTGTGGATGTCTGAAGGCTCGCCGCTCAAGGTATGGACCGAGAAGCAGGCGAAGCGCTTGCGCGGCTCGATGGGCATGCGCGGAGATCAAGTCACGGTCGAATATGCGATGCGTTACGGCAGCCCCTCGATTGCCGATGTGCTCGACCGACTGCACGCGCAAGGTTGCGATCGCATCCTGGTCTTGCCGCTTTATCCGCAGTACTCCGCGACGACGACGGCTTCGAGCTTCGACGCCGTCAATGCGTGGGCCGCGAAAGTCCGCAACGTTCCCGCGTTTCGCTTCGTCAAGCAATACCACGACGATGCGGGCTACATCGATGCACTCGTGTCGACGATCGTCACCGCGCGGATGAAGGACGGCACCATGGCCGATCCGGCATCCGTACTGGTGATGAGCTTTCACGGCATACCGCAACGCTCGGTGCGCCTGGGCGATCCGTATCAAGCGCAATGCCTGGTGACCGCGCAACGCCTGGCCGAGTGCCTCGGTTTGCGTGAGGATCAATGGGTCGCGAGTTTTCAGTCGCGCTTCGGCAGAGCCGAATGGCTGAAGCCCTATACCGTCGAGGTGCTGCGTGAACTCGGCGCGAGGAAAACCGTAAGCGTGTCGATCTGCTGTCCGGGCTTTCCGGCCGATTGCCTCGAGACGCTCGAGGAGATCGGCATGGAAGGCAAGGTCGCCTTCAAGGATGCGGGTGGAGGCGGCTTTCACTACATCTCATGCCTCGACGATGATCCGCGATGGATAGCAGCGCTGGCTGCCATCGCGGAGCGCAACCTGCACGGCTGGCTGTAGCTGTTTCCTCCGACGTCGGTGCTAACGGCGCAGCATGCGCGGCGTGTACACCTTTCTGCTCGCGAGCCACGCGCGAAGCCTCGCAATTTCCGCTCTGCGCGCTGCCGCCACGTCTCGGGCGATCTCGCGCATCTGTGCGTCCGTCGCGGTTGCCACATGCGCTTCGGCAAGTTTCAACGATTGCTCCTCGGACTCGAGCAGCGCCATCGCGAACTCACGTTCCGGATCGACGAGTTTTTGCGGCTGATCGATGGACGCAGGTGGACGTTCGCGGGAGGGCGAGCCTTCGTCGGCAGGTTCGGGGCGCATGGCTTGCATCGTCAATGCTTTCGGATCGCGTGTCTGCGCGATGCTGGTCTGTTGCATGAAGAGGGTCGTGAGCGCGAGGGCCAGAGCCATCGATCCGGGCGTCGGGATTCCCCTTGGGGGCCTCGGCGTTGCGACCTGCTGACGTTTGACAGGCATCGTTTCAATCCTTTCCGTTCGAGTCGCTAGGGGCCGCATTCATGCAAGATCATCTGCTGCCATGCCTCGCAGGTGTTGTGCGCCTTCTTGCGAGAGTGCGCCAAGACATTCGTGTAGACAAGGCAATACACCTGTCGTTAATTTTTACACAGCCTTGGGGCCTATCGTCAATGCCAACACCGGTACGCTCATCGAGGAAGGTGACATCGGGCAAGCCGGCTGTGACTTTTACCAAGGCTCGATCGCGGCCAACGAGTTCGGCGAAGCGCTCATTGGCTACAACCGTTCATCGGCGCCGGCGTGTAAGTTGCGTTTGTACCGGAGCCGAACCCTTTTGCGATGGTGGGATTGGGATTGCCGGTCATCTTCGGCTTGCGGCGCAGGACGTCGGCCAGCGTCTAAACAGATTGCGAATTGAAATTGAAGAATCGAAGGTGAGTCTTCATGCTTGACTCATGCAGACGCAAACGCTGAACGATTGCTGCTGGTGTCAATGCAAACCCCGCCTCGTGCGGGGTTTGTTTTTTTTGTGAGTCTCCAGGCGAGTTGAGCGTTGTTCCCACAAAATCTCAACTTGAAATCGAGGCGCGAGTCGCAATCTCGTCCGCAGTATTGTTTTGCGAAACCAGCCGAGGACAGCAAGGATGAAATCAGGCAAGCACGAAGCGCCGTGGGATGAAGGCACCAAGGACGGCCCGATCGTCGAGCAGGGCACGGCGTCCGCGCCTTCCGATATCGTGAACGAGTCGCTCGCCGCCGACACCGATACCGACACGTCCGATACGAACGACGTGGCGACGCTTCAGGCGGCCTTGGCGAATGCGCAAGTCAAAGGCCAACAACACTACGATGACTTCCTGCGTGCGAAAGCCGAGAGCGAAAACATGCGTCGTCGCGCGATCGACGACGTGGCCAAGGCCCACAAGTTCGGCATCGAAAATTTTGCCGAGTCGCTGCTCCCGGTGATGGACAGCCTGCAGGCCGCCCTTGGCGCCAACACGTCCGATGCAAGCACGCTACGCGAGGGCGTCGAGTTGACGCGCAAGCAATTGCATAGCGCCTTCGAGCGCAACCGCCTGATCGTGATCGACCCGGTCGGCGAGAAGTTCGACCCGCATCGCCATCAGGCGATCGCCACCGTCCCGGCGCCCGAAGGCGTGGCGCCCAATCATGTGGTGACGGTTCTGCAAAAGGGATGGATGCTTGCCGACCGCGTGTTGCGACCGGCGCTCGTCACGGTCGCGAGCTGATCTGACCAGCGGTGTTGCCGCGGCAGCGTTTGCAATCGAATAACCCTTGAAATCGAGGGGGAATCCTCCAAATGCTTGCTCATACGGCGCTTTGCCCTCGACGAAAATCGCGAGGCAGCTCTGAAAAAAGCGCACGCACACACCACCGATCAATCTGCAACTCACCAATCAAAGAGCTCGTAGAGGAGAAGGCAATCATGGGAAAAATCATCGGCATCGACCTTGGCACGACCAATTCGTGCGTGGCCATCATGGAAGGCGGCCAGCCCAAGGTCATCGAGAATTCCGAAGGCGCGCGCACCACCCCTTCGATCATCGCGTACATGGATGACGGCGAGATCCTGGTCGGCGCACCGGCCAAGCGTCAGGCGGTCACCAACCCCAAGAACACGCTCTATGCGGTCAAGCGCCTGATCGGTCGCCGCTTCGAAGAAAAGGAAGTGCAGAAGGACATCAACATGATGCCCTTCCAGATCGTCAAGGCCGACAACGGCGACGCGTGGGTTTCAGTGCGGGATAAGAAGCTCGCGCCCCCGCAGATCAGCGCCGAAGTCCTGCGCAAGATGAAGAAGACCGCCGAGGATTATCTCGGCGAAGAAGTCACCGAGGCCGTGATCACGGTGCCGGCCTACTTCAACGATTCGCAACGTCAGGCGACCAAGGACGCAGGCCGCATCGCGGGTCTCGAAGTCAAGCGCATCATCAACGAACCGACCGCGGCTGCGCTCGCATTCGGCCTCGACAAGCACGGCAAGGGCGATTCCAAGATCGCCGTCTATGACCTCGGCGGCGGCACGTTCGACATCTCGATCATCGAGATCGCGGACCTCGACGGCGAGAAGCAGTTCGAAGTGCTGTCGACCAACGGCGACACCTTCCTCGGCGGCGAGGACTTCGACCAGCGCATCATCGACTTCATCGTGTCCGAGTTCAAGAAGGAACAGGGCGTCGACCTGACCAAGGACGTCCTCGCGCTGCAACGCCTGAAGGAAGCCGCGGAAAAGGCCAAGATCGAGCTGTCGAGCCAGA
>JBBRQU010000029.1:0-52411 GCA_038225855.1 Burkholderiales bacterium
CCGCTCCTGGCCGAAAGCGGCTATTCGGGTCCGTGGCAGTCTTCGACACATCGCAGACATTCAAACTGAGACACTACCGCGTAAATGGAAGACCGGTGGATTTCGTCGAATCGGCGCTGACAAGCCCTTCGGTGATGTAGTGACTTCAGCGCCGACCCATGCGGCCGAAAGAAAGCTTGCGCCTCACCCCTGCCTCAAGCCGCAAGCCTTTCTTCGCCATCTGGTTCGCGGCGTGCTTCCATTGGGTGAAGGCATCATCCTCGACCCTTTCCCGGGCTCGGGTTCTACACTTGCCGCGGCGAACGCAATGGGTTTGTCGAGTATCGGGCTTGAACGGGACCCCGAATACGTTCGTCTGGCCAACAAAGCGATTCCGAAACTGTCCGAGCTGAAGACGCCTCAGCGCTCGGCGCGATAGATCCAGTTGGCCCGAAGTTTCTTCATCCCTTCGCTGCCTCGGCCTCCTGCAAAGCCCGCCACATCACTTTCCCCGACCCCGATTTCGGCAACGAATCGACGAACTCGACGATGCGCGGAATCTTGTAGGCGGCCATGTGCTCGCGCGCCCATGCGGTGATCTCGTCGGCCGTGACCTGGCCCTCGTGATCGGTGCGCAAAACGATCAGCGCCTTCACCGTCTCCCCGCGATAGGCGTCTTTCACGCCGATCACGCACGCTTCTTGCACCGCTGGATGTTTGTAGAGCATCGCTTCGACTTCGGCCGGCCAGACCTTGAAGCCCGACGCGTTGATCATGCGTTTCAGGCGATCGACCATGAAGAAATAGCCGTCTTCGTCGATGCGCGCGAGGTCGCCAGTGCGAAAGAATGTCTCGCCGTCGTGTTCGATGAACGCGGCCGCCGTCTTCTCGGGGTCGTTCCAGTAGCCCTGGAACACGCCCGGCCCGCGCGTGATGATTTCGCCGGATGCGCCCTGAGCGACTTCGACCAGCGTCTCGGGGTCGATCACGCGCGAGTCGGTGTCGCAGATCGGAATGCCCAGGCATTGCTTCTTGGGTCGATGCGTCGGATTGATATGCGAGGCGGCGATGGTCTCGGACAGCCCGTAGCCTTCGATGAAGTCCAGGCCCCACAGATTCTTGATGCGCTGTGCGATCGCCTCGGGCATCGCGGCGCCCCCGCCCGAGATGTAGTCGAGGCTCGAGAGGTCGTACTTCGACAGTTCGGGATTACCGAGCAGGTCGATGATCATCGTCGGGATGCACGTGAAGTTGGTCACGCGGTAATGCGCCATCGCTTCGGCCGCGACGACGCGATCCCAGCGCGGCAGAACCACGTTGGTCCCCGCACCATAGATCAGACCATTCATGGCCTGCATGCCGGTGACATGGAACATCGGCACGACGCCCAGCGCGACCGTGTCGGGATGCACCCCGGCCCACAGCGTGCCGGTCAGAAGCACATGCATCACCGAGCGATGCGTGTGAACGCAACCCTTGGGCTGGCCGGTCGTGCCCGACGTGTAGGGCATCACGCACCAGTCGTCGGGGCCGGCCATGGTTGGCGACGGCACGCGGGCCTGGGCGACAGCATCGTTCCATCGCGTGACTTGCGACGAAGCTGCGATCGTCAACGGCATGCGCACGAACTCGGGCACGGGCAAATGCGTCGGTGCAGTGAGCGCGTCGGCATAGGCGGCGACGAGCGCGTATTCGAGTACGCATTCGAGTGCGCACTCGAGTCCGGGTTGGTCGATGGCGGGGTTGCGGTTCGCGCCCTTCATCAGCGGCGCGAGCTGCGGCCAGTTGTCTTGCGCGCACAGCACGACCCGCGCGCCGCTGTCGCTCACGTAGTGCCGCAGCTCTTCGGTGCGCAGCATCGGATTGACCGGGACCACGAAAGCATCCGCGCGAAGAATCGCGTAGTAGCCGATCACGAACTGCGGACTGTTCTGGAAGTCGAGCATCACGCGGTCGCCGCGTGTCACGCCGCAATGCTGCTGGAGCCAGCCTGCGAGCGCCTCGGCTTGAAGGCGCAGTTGTGCATACGTGAGGATCGAATCGTAGAACACGATTGCCGCACGATCGGGATAGCGCGTCGCGGTGACCTCGAGGTTGTACCAGAGGCTGGTGGCCGGCAGGTCGAGATGATGCGGAAGACTGGGCGGCCAGTGGCGATAGTGCAGTGGCTCGGCGGGCGATGCCGATGTCGATGCCGATGCTGCTGTGGTCATGCGTCCCCCTCAAATTTTTGATACACGCGAGGCGATGCGCTTCGCCGCGGCTCGAAACTCTACACCGCGCGTGTCGAGGGAGAAGGTGAAATCAGTCCATGAAGTCGTCGTAGGTGCGCGCGCGATAGCCTGTGAGCTTGCGCCACGGCAGTTGATCGGCAGGGGTTGCCGCAACCATCCTCACGGCGGTCCGGCGCGTCAGCGTGCCGTCATCGCGGCTTGCCTCGATCGCGAGGGGATAGCGATGCGTGCTCGACCACAGCACGCGATGCGTCCAGCCATCGCGACGCTCTTCATGCCACACCGCGCCGTTAGCCGCGCCGTCGACACGGCCGGCCTTGTGCGTGGCGAGCACCGGCATGCGCGCGATCAACGCGGGTGGCGTGAGGTAGAACTCGGCGTCCCAGTTGCCCAGAAAGCCGACCGGCCCGTATTCGGCGGCGGGCACGAACACGGCCCACTTCTTTTCGCGATCGACGTATTCGAGATGCGTCTTGCCATCGGCCTCGCGCGTCACATGACGCGCCGCGGCTTCGAAGTCGAAGTGCCGATGCTCGGCGCCTTCGAACCGGGCGTCGTGACCGACAAAGTGCGCGCGCGCCGCAACGGCGGGAACCACGCGTTCGGTCCAGACATGGCCATCGCGGCGGATCACGCGCTCTTCGAAACGCTCGATCCGTGTGACGCCGGTATGCGAGACGCTGGTGCTCTCGTTGGTGACGATCGCATCGAGGTCGCTCGGCGACGCGACGCCGCTCGCAGCTTCCGCAACGCCGGTCATACCTGCGAGCGACGACGCGAGCAATACCGAGGCGAGCGCGCGAGTCGCGGCTCCGGCAACTGACGTATGCATCATCGCATCCATCAATACCCCGCAGCCGACTTGACCAGCGTGAACACCTTGGTGTTGTCGATCGTGCCCTTGAAGATGGTCGCGCCCGCTCCCACGGCGAACAGCATCACATCGCCGCCGCCGTGCGTTTCCGAACCCGGACTGCCGCGCCGGATCGCGACTTCCTGCAGATAGTCTTTGCCGGTAACGGCGACCGGGTCGAGCGTCGTACGCGTGGTCGGGCGATTCGAGCCATTGCCGAACACCAGCGTCGTGTAGTTGTTGCCGTTCGCATCGCTGCTCGGTCTGCCGCTTGCATAGTTGACGTTCACGCCGAGGATGTCGGTGCCGCGCTTGCCGTAGCCGTTGAACGCGATCGTGTGGTCGTGATCGGCCGTCACGACGATCAGCGTGTTGGGCAGGTCGGCGTTGTCGAGCGCGACCTTGATCGCGTCGTCGAAAGCGATCGTGTCGGTCAGCGCGCGCTTCGCGTTCGTTCCATGCAGCGCGTGATCGATGCGACCTCCTTCGACCATCAGGAAGTAGCCGTTGGGATTCTTCGACAGCACGGCGATCGCCTTGGCGGTCATCTGCGCGAGGCTCGGTTCCTTCGCAAGATCGCGATCGATGTCGTAGTTCATGTGGCCTTGCGATTCGGCGAAATCGAACAGACCAACCAGACGCGCGCCGGTGCCGTTCGGACCGCTGCTCGGCGCTGCGTTCATCGATGCCAAATCGCTGATGAAGGTGTAGCCCTTGCCTTGAAGTTCGGCGACCAGATCACGGCTATCGGGCCGTCCGCGCGGCCGCGTCGCTGCGACATAGGGACGCCAGTAATAGCTGATGCCGCCCATCAACACATCGATGCCGTTCCCCAGCTTGACGTTGAAGCCCGCGCCGCCGGGGACGGCCTGACGCGCGATCTCGTATTCGGCATTGCGATGGCACACGTGCGCGTAGGTTGCAGCCGGGGTTGCATGCGTGATGCGCGCCGTCGATATCGCGCCGGTCGCCTTGCCCTTGGCGATGGCGAGTTCGAGCAGGGTCGTCGAAGGCGAGCCGTTGCCGGTTGCAGGACAGTTGTTTACGGCGGCCGGTACGCCGGTCACGGGATCGCGAGTCGAGTCGAAGCCGAGCGCGCGCGTACTGCCGTCCATGCCGAGCACTTCGTTACGCGTCTTCACGCCGGTCATGTAGGCGGCCATCGACGGCGCGCTGTCGGTGGTCTGCGCATCGAGCGAATAGGTACGCACCCGCGCCGTGTACGGCAGCGTGTCCATGTTCAGCGAGCCCTCTTCCTTGACCTTCATGATGCGTGCGGCGGTGGTCGTCACCGGACCCATGCCATCGCCCAGAAAGAAGATCACGTTCTTCGCTTCGCCGGCGGCGAATGCCGATGCCGACCCAAACGCAAGCGCGACGCACGCCGCTGCGAGGCTCATCTTGATGCGAGTGTCGAGTCCGACTCGCGCAATCATTGAAGTCATTTCAGATTCTCCTTGGTGCGGTAGCGTGAGACTCACAGTCCCACCGCGTTCTTGACCAGTGTGAAGACGCGTGTGTTGTCCATCACGCCGCGAAATTGCGTTGCGTTCAAACCCATCGCGCCCAGAAACACATCGGCGCCGCCGTGGGTTTCGCCGCCGGCCGTCATCTGCACCGCGGCTTCCTGGTGATAGTTCTTGTCGAACACGACCGCGTCGGTCAGCGGCGTCATCGCCGAGCGCGCGGTGTTGACGCGGCTCTCGCCGTTGCCGAACACGAGATTGGTGAACGGCATGCCATCGGCGTCGAGCGCGGGCTTGCTCGGATCGCTGAAGTCGCGCATCAGGCCGAGCACGCCGGGATTGGTGTCGGTGGTCTTGCCGGTCAACGCGCTGTAGCCGTTCAACACCAGCGTGTGATCGTGATCGGCCGTGACGACGATCAGCGTGTTCTTCATTTCCGGATCAACCGCCTTGACCTTTGCGATCGCGGCCGCGATCGCATCGTCGAACGCCTTCGCGTCCTGCAAGGCCTTGCGCGCCAAGGTCGGATGCAGCGCCTGATCGATGCGGCCGCCTTCGACCATCAGGAAGTAACCCTTGGGATTTTTTTGCAGCATGTCGATCGCCTTGGTCGTCATCTCGGCGATGCTGGGTTCGGTGGTGCCGGTGCGATCGAGATCGAAGTTCATGTGCGACTTGTTGAACAGTCCTAGCAGCTTGGACGTCGAAGCCGGCGTCGCGTTGAGCGCCGTCTGCGTCGTCACGTAAGCGTAGCCCCTGGACTTCATCTCGGCGATGAGATCGCGCGTGTCGCTGCGCGAGGAGCCCTGCGCATCGCCCCGCGCAAGGAAGTGTTGCCAGCCGCCGCCCAACACGACATCGATGCCGTCGCCGAGCTTGCCGTTGAACCCCGCGCCGCCGACCGCCATCTGATTGGCGATCGTGTTCTCACCGTCGCGATGGCAGAGGTGCGCGTAAGTGGCCGCGGGTGTCGCGTGCGTGATGCGCGTCGTGGTGACGACGCCTGTGCCGCGGCCGGCCGCCTTCGCGAGTTCGAGCAGCGTCGTCACCGCGCTGCCGTTGCCGGCCGCAGGACACGTGCTGTCGGCGCCGTTGATGAAGGGAGCGCCATTCGAGTCGGTCGCCTTGGTGTCTTGCGTCGAAGCGATCACTTCGTTGTTCATCTTGACACCGGTCATGTAGGCCGACATCGAGGGTGCGCTATCGGTGACCTGCGCATCGTTCGAATAGGTCTTGACGAACGCGGTTTCGGGGAAGGTATCGATCGCGAGGTCGCCGCTTTCGCCCACCGCATAGATGCGCGCGGCGGTCATCGGGACCATCCCGTAGCCGTCGCCGAGAAAGAAGATGACGTTCTTCGGTTGTTCGCTCGCGACCGGCGGCGGCGTGCTGGAATTGCTGTTGTCGTCGCTGTTGCAGGACGTTGCCAGAAAACATGTCAACGTCGCGGCGATCAGGGCCGCGAAGGACTTCGTATGCATGGGAGCTCCTCGGGAAAAATGCCGGCCGAGGATGCGCGAGTCGTATGACGACTTCGTGAAAGCCGTGTTGCTCCCTCCCCCTTTGGGGAGGGTTGGGTGGGGGGGCCGCCGCGCGCGTGCGATGCGCGTTGCGGTCAGGCGGTCCTCGGCCCCGCTATGCGTCGCGAACGCCCGATGCGCCACGCGATCAGAGCGATCAATACGCAGGTGCTCTGACCGACCGCGAGCCAGAACGCCGAGGCCGACAGGATCGGCGCGACCACGCCGGCAACCACCGCCCCCAGCATGGTCTGCACGAACGATTGACACGACGCGGCCACGCCGCGATGCGTGGGGAAGAGGTCGAGCACCATCAGGGTCACGCCGGGCGCGGTCAGCGACATGCCGATCGTGTAGAAGAAGACCGGGATCACCGACCACGGAATCGCGGCCGGAAGAAAAGCGTGATACGTGAGATTCGCGATCGCCGCGCCGCCCATCAGCATGAAGCCCGCGCGAACCTGTCGCCCGATCTTCAATCGACCCGCGAGTCGATTGGCGAGCAACGCGCCCAGGAAGATACCGGCCACCGACGGAATGAAGAACCAGCCGAAGCTGCGCGCGGACAAGTGCAGGTGTTGAATGATGAATGCCGGCGCCGCCGCGACATACAGAAAGAGGCCCGCGAAGTTGAAGGCCATCGTGGTCGCGTAAGCATGAAAGCGCACCGCGCCGAACACCGACTTGTAGCTCGCCCACAGCGACGTGGCGTTGAAGAGTTGACGCTGCGAGACCGGCAAGGTTTCGGGCAACAGCCGCCAACACGCCCACAGCAACAGCGCCGAATACATGAACAGCACCAGAAAGATGGTGCGCCAGTCGAAGGCTGCGACGATCCAGCCGCCCAGGATCGGCGCGATCGCAGGCGCGATCGCGAAGATCATCGTCACCAGAGCCAACAGCTTCTCGGCTTCCGGCCCCGAATACAGGTCGCGCACCATCGCGCGCCCGACGACGATGCCGGCGCCCGCCGAGACGCCCTGCAGGATGCGAAACGCCCAGAGATACTGGATCGAATGCGCCGACGCGCAACCGAACGACGCGACCACGAAAACCACCAGCGAGACCAGGATCACGATGCGGCGCCCGAGCGCGTCCGACAGCGCGCCGTGCCACAGGATCATCACCGCGAAGGCGAGCAGATACGCGGTCATGGTCTGCTGCACCTGGATCGCCGAGGCATCGAGCGAGGCTTCGATCTCGGGGAAGGCGGGCAGGTAGGTGTCGATCGAGAAGGGACCGAGCATCGCCATCGCGGCCAGCATGATGGCGAGACGCGTGCGGCTGGGCATGACGATCGCGGCCTTTGCGCTGTGCGGAACAGGCGTGGCGATAGTCCCGAACTCGACGTCCATCGCAGTCTCCGCCTCGACGCTGTTGGGCGGCGCGCCGAACGCGGCGGCGTCCAGCGAAGGCCGATCCATTGTTGCGGAACCCAGCGTGCTGCGGATTGCTTCGGCAGATGCGTCGTCGTCGACGGCGTCGTGAACGGGAAATGGATTCGACATGGGGTTGCGGTGTATGCGATTGCGCGCGCATTTGCTTCAATTCGGCAAACAAGCGGCATGCTACCGCGCTCCACCCCCGTTTGTTGTCATGCTTCCCTCTCCCTCAACCTCTTCGAGAATCTTCGATGCAAGCACCTATCGCCTCGCAACTCAAAGCCCTCGCCTTCGATGTCTTCGGCACCGTCGTCGATTGGCGCGGCAGCATCATCAGGGAATTGCAAGCCTTCGGTACGAGCCGCGGCGTAACCGCCGACTGGAGTGCATTCACCGACGGCTGGCGCGAAGGCTATCGACCTGCGATGCATCGCGTGCGCACCGGCGACTTGCCATGGATGAAGATCGACGCGCTGCATCGCCTGATCCTCGACGACCTGATCGCGCGCTTTCGCATCGAAGGCTTGAGCGAGGCCGATCGCGAGCAACTCAATCGCGTCTGGCATCGCCTCGATCCGTGGCCCGACAGCATCGAAGGACTCGCGCGATTGAAGCGGCGCTTCGTCATCACGCCGCTTTCGAACGGCAACTTCTCGCTGCTCACGAACATGGCCAAGCGTGCGGGCCTGCCGTGGGATTGCATCGTGTCGGCGGAGCTCTTTCATCACTACAAGCCCGACCTCGAGACCTATCGCGGCGCCGCGGCCTTGCTCGACATCGCGCCGCACGAGTTGATGCTGGTCGCATGTCATCCCGACGACCTGCGCGCGGCGCGCACCGCCGGATGCCGCACCGGCTATGTCGTTCGGCCGCTCGAGATGGGAGCCGACCAGCCCTTGCCCGCAATCGAAGAGGGCGAATTCGATATCGTCGCGGACGACTTCATCGAACTTGCAGAGCGCCTCGCCGCGTGAAGCACGACTTGCGAAAGAGACCATGATGAAGACCCAGTTCCGCATCGGCCAGATCGTTCCGAGTTCCAACACCACGATGGAGACCGAGATCCCCGCGATGCTGCGCGCGCGCGAGGCGGTGCTGGCCGAGACCTTCACGTTTCACTCGAGCCGCATGCGCATGCAGAAGGTCACCAAGGAAGAGCTAGAAGCGATGGACCGCGACTCGGATCGCTGCGCGCTCGAGTTGGCCGATGCGCGCGTCGACGTGCTCGGCTACGCATGCCTGGTCGCGATCATGAGCATGGGCCACGGTTACCACCGTGTTTCCGAAGCGCGATTGCATGGCCGCACCGTCGAAGCCGGTGGACCGGCGCCCGTGGTCACGAGCGCGGGCGCGCTGGTCGACGGCATCAAGACCATCGGCGCGAAGAAGGTCGCGATCCTCGCGCCCTACATGAAGCCGCTCACGCGTCTCGTGATCGACTACATCGAGAACGAGGGCATCGAAGTCGTCGACAGCATCTCGCTGGAAATTCCCGACAATCTCGAAGTGGGCCGTCAGGATCCGCGGGCGCCGATCGAGATCACCAAGCGGTTGAACACTTCCAACGCCGATGCGATCGTCGCGTCTGCATGCGTGCAGATGCCATCGCTCGCTTCGATCCAGATCATCGAGGATCGCAGCGGCTTGCCGGTTCTTTCGTCGTCGGTCTGCACGACCTTCATGATGTTGAAGAAGCTCGGGCTGAAGACGCATGCGCCTGGTTTCGGCTCGTTGCTGTCGGGCCGATATTGAACGAGACATTCGCCCGCGCGTCGAGGTAAATACCGAGGCGCCGAAGCGGCCGCGTCGCTACACTTCATGACGAACCCAAACGAGGAGACACCATGGACAAAGTTCGCCGCACGCTGATCGCCGGGCTCGCCGCCACGCCTGCGTTATCGCTCTTCGGGCGCAACGCGTGGGCCGCCGACCCCCTGAAGATTTCGCATCAATTCCCCGGTGGCTCGGACACCGAAGGCGACTTCCGCGATCGCATCTGTCGACGTTTCGCGCAGGAGATCGACAAGCGCAGCAACGGCGCGTTGAAGGCCAACGTCTATCCGGGCTCGTCGTTGATGAAGGTCAACTCCCAGTTCAGCGCGATCAGGAAGGGCGCGCTCGACCTGACGCTGCTGCCGATGTCGTATGCCGGCGGCGAAGTACCCGAGCTCAACATCACGCTGTTGCCCGGCATCGTCACGTCGTACGAGCAGGGCTATGCGTGGAAGAAGGCCGAGATCGGCAAAGCCTTGACCGATCTGTTGGCCGAGAAGGGCGTCATCATCGTGACCTGGATATGGCAGGCCGGCGGCGCGGTCAGTCGTGCCGGTCCGGTCATCAATCCCGAAGACGTGAAGGGACTCAAGTTCCGTGGCGGCGGCAAGGAGATGGACCTCACCGCCAAGGCCGCGGGCGCTGCAACGCTGTCGCTGCCGTCCAACGAAACCTACGCGGCGATGCAGACCGGCGTGGTGGATGTCGTCACGACCTCATCGACCAGCCTGATCTCGTTCCGGCTCGAAGAAGTGTCCAAGCATCTGACCATCAACAAGCAAGGCAAGTCGTACTGGTTTCTGCTCGAGCCGCTCTTGATGTCGAAGATCGTGTTCGACAAGTTGCCCAAGGACCAGCAGGCGCTGATCATGACCGTCGGTGCGGAGATGGAGAAGCTCGCGATCGACGGCGCCAAGGCCGACGACAGCAAGGTCATCGAGATCTTTACGAAGGCCGGCGTCAAGGTGCATGACCTGACCGACGCAGCGCTCAAGAAGTGGGTCGCAGTCGCGCGCGAGAGCGCGTGGAAGAGCTTCGGAGAACAATCGGAAAGCACCGCGCGCTTCCTGAAGCTCGCAGAAAAAGTTCCGGCGTGATGGTTTCTGCCGTCCAGTGAGAACGAGGGAAGTCTTCGTGAAGTTGCTTCAATCGGAAATCGACCACGATCGGATCCCACCATGAGCCACGGCCACGTCGACATCACCGAAGCGGGCACCGAGCTGACCGCACCCGAAGGTCCGCCACACGGCCATCCGGTCTTTGCCGCGCTCAATCGCGCGATGCAGAGGATCAATCGCTTGCTGATGGTGCCGTGCATGCTCGCGCTGGTCGCGGCCGCATGCATCCTCACCTACAGCGTGATCGCGCGCTATTTCCTGAAGATCCCGACCGACTGGCAGGACGAGATGGCGGTGTTCCTGCTCGTCGGCGCGACTTTCTTCTCGTCGGCCTATGTCCAGCAGTTTCGCGGCCACGTCGGTATCGAGGCGATCCCCGGTCTTCTCTCGCCGCGCGTCAATCATGTGCGCATGATCTTCGTCGACCTGATCAGCTTTCTCTTCTGCGCGTTCTTCGCTTGGAAGTCGTGGACGCTTTGTCTGGAGGCCTTTCACGAAGGCCAGACCACCACATCCACATGGGGGCCGAAGCTCTGGATTCCCTACGCGCTGATGGCGGGCGGCATGACGCTGCTCAGCCTTCAGTTGCTGCTTGAATTCACCAGCCGCATCGCGGATCGCAAGCAAACCATCGTCGTCAAGGAAGCGCCGCTATGAGCGAACTCGCCATCGGCATCTCCTACGGCGTAGCGACGCTGCTCGTGATGTTCTCGGGCATGCCGATCGCGTTCGCGCTCGGCGCGGTGTCGGTCACTTTCATGTATTTCTTCATGGCGCCCTCCGCACTCGATACCGTGACACAGAACGTTTACGAAGAGATGGCGAGCATCACGCTGTTGTCGATTCCGCTTTTCATTCTCAAGGGCGCGGCGATCGGCAAGTCGCCCGCGGGCAAGGACTTGTATTCCGCGATGCACGCGTGGATGGGCAAGATCCCTGGGGGTCTGGGCATCGCCAACGTGTTCGCATGCGCGCTGTTCGCGGCGATGTCGGGCTCGAGTCCCGCGACGTGTTCGGCGATCGGCAGCGCCGGCATTCCAGAGATGCGCATGCGCGGCTACTCCCCGGGATTTGCCGCGGGCATCATCGCGGCCGGCGGCACGCTCGGCATCCTCCTGCCGCCGTCGATCACGATGATTCTCTACGCGGTCGCGGCCGAGCAGTCGCTCGGGCGCCTGTTTCTCGCCGGCATCGGGCCGGGCGTCCTTCTGGTTGCGCTGTTCGCGGGCTACGCGGTGTATCGCTATCGCAAGGAACACGCGCTTGCGATGCGCGCCTTCGAAGGTCACGGCACCGCGTCGGGAATGCTCGACACGCACATCTACACGATGGCTGAAAAAGTCGAGATGCTGCCGCGCGTGCTGCCTTTCGTGGTGCTGTTGATCGGCGTGATGGTCGCGCTCTACGGCGGCTATGCCACGCCGTCGGAAACCGCGGGACTCGGCGGCATTCTCGCGCTGGTGCTGATCGCGATCGTGTATGCGATCTGGCGACCCAGGCAGTTGCGGCCGATCGTCACGTCCACCATCAAGGAATCGACCATGCTGATGTTCATCATCGGCATGTCGCTGCTCTATTCGTACGTGATGAGCTCGCTCCACATCTCGCAAGGCGCGGCCGAATCGGTCGTCGCAATGCATCTGCCGAAGTGGATTCTGCTCGCAGCGATCCTCGTGATGGTGATCGTGCTCGGCTTCTTCTTGCCGCCGGTGTCCATCATCCTGATGACCGCGCCGATCATCCTGCCGCCGTTGAAAGCCGCGGGTTTCGACCTGATCTGGTTCGGCGTGGTGATGACGATTGTGATGGAGATGGGCCTCATCCATCCGCCGGTGGGTCTGAACATCTTCGTGATCAAAAACATCGCGCCCGACATCCCGCTGCGCGACGTGATCTGGGGCGTGATGCCCTTCGTCGGCCTGATGTTCCTCGCGATCATTCTGCTGTGCGTGTTTCCGGGCATCGCCACGGGATTGCCGGATATCGTGATGGGGGCAGCGGTAGCGCGATGAGCGAGAAACCTCGGGCGTCAGCCCTTCTTCGCCGAGGCATAATCCGTTGAATGAAATTTGAATGGGATCCAGCCAAAGCAGCAGCCAATTTGCGCAAGCATGGGGTCTCGTTTGAAGAGGCGATGACCGCGTTCAAGGATGAGCTCTGTGCAACGGCACGCGACCTTGACCATTCGGCAGGTGAATATCGATTCATCACCTTCGGCTTGTCGGCGCATGGACGGCTTCTCACGGTTTCTCACACTGAACGCGGCAACACGGTTCGCATCATCAGTGCGCGATTGATGACCCGCGCGGAAAGGAAAATATATGAAGAAGGCTAGTACCGAAGCAAACGACTGGTTGCGTGCCGAATACGTCCGCGCTGATTTGGGTCCTATCGTTCGCGGCAAGTACGCACGCCGCATTGCGGCCGATTCGAACGTTGTTGTCATCGATCCCGCCGTGTCAAAAGCGTTTCCAAACGAAGAGTCTGTGAATGCAGCGCTGCGCGGCTTGTTGGAACTGGCCCGCTCCACCACACGCCCAATCCGGCGCTCGAGCGCACGCCCCGCAAAAACTCCGGCACGACGCACAACTTAGTCGATAGGGCGCATGAGACCCGCCTCGTTCGCCGGTGCCGGACCCGGCGCTCAAACGCGCGATGGATGTTCAGTAGAGGTCTATCGCCAGCTTCCATACTTTGGGGAACTCGATGCGTGCAGGCAGTTTCTTCGTCCTGGCACAACAGTCTTGGAACTAGGTTGCGGAACGGGCCGGTTGACTGCGCCGCTACTATTTGCAGGCTGTGCAGTGACAGTGGTCGACAATTCAGACGAGATGCTTGCTTATGTACCGAGCGACGCGCACACGATCAGAGCGGACATTGAGGAGTTGCGTCTACCGGCAACCTTTGATGTTGTGCTATTGGCATCGCGTCTGATCAATCATGAAGACCCCGATGTGCGTGCTGCCTTCATCAGAACCGCGGCAATGCATTTGACGCATTCAGGCAAGTTCGTCCTTGAGCGCACGAGTCCCGAGTGGCTGAGAACGGTACAGGTAGGACCTCTCGGAGAACTCGCAGGATTCAGGGTCGGCGTTATAGCAGCATTGCGTCAAGGTAAGTCCGTCGCCATGACGCTCAAATATGAAAAGGCGGACTGTGCTTGGACACAGTCTTTCACGGCATACGTCATTGATGAAGAAGAGCTAAATCTTGAGCTCGGGCGATGCGGTTTCGGCGAGGTGCATTGGTTGGACGAGAAGCGACATTGGGCATGCGCCTCACTGGCCAGCCCGCGTTGCCCATTCATCGAACGGACAACTTAACCGCTGCCGCTCATGCCAAACGATGAACAGCGCCGGTCGCGCGAAGCGCGCCTGGCGCGTGCGCATCCGTTGGCAAGCGGCAAGCATGTCGAGGCCGCTAACGCGAGCGCCCTGCTCGAAGCCGTACTCGAACCCGGCGATCGCGTCTGTCTCGAAGGCAACAACCAGAAGCAGGCCGACTTTCTCGCCAAGACGCTGGCCTCGCTCGATGCGAGCCGCGTTCACGATCTGCACATGCTGCAATCGGTGCTCGCGTTGCCCGAGCATCTCGATGTGTTCGAGCGCGGCATCGCGTCGCGCCTCGACTTCTCGTTCTCGGGTCCGCAGGGCGCGCGCCTCGCGCAATTGGTCACTGCGAAACGCATCGAGATCGGCGCCATCCACACCTACCTCGAATTGTTCGCGCGCTACTTCGTCGACCTCACGCCGCGCATCGCATTGATCGCCGCGCAGGCCGCCGATCGCGAAGGCAATCTCTACACCGGACCGAACACAGAAGACACGCCGGCGATCGTCGAGGCCACTGCGTTCAAGAGCGGCATCGTGATCGCGCAGGTCAATGAAGTCGTGGACGAGCTGCCGCGCGTCGACATTCCATCGGACTGGGTCGACTTCTACATACCGAGCCCCAAGCCGCATTACATCGAACCGCTGTTCACGCGTGATCCCGCGCTGATCTCCGAAATCCAGGTGCTGATGGCGATGCTCGTCATCAAAGGCATCTACGCGCCCTACGGCATTCAACGACTGAATCACGGCATCGGCTTCGACACGGCCGCGATCGAACTGCTGCTGCCGACTTATGCGGAAAGCCTCGGACTCAAGGGAAAGATCTGCACGCACTGGGCCTTGAATCCGCATCCCGCGCTGATCCCCGCGATCGAAGCCGGCTTCGTCGAATCGATCCATTCGTTCGGCTCCGAGCTCGGCATGGAGAAGTACATCGCGGCGCGACCCGATGTGTTCTTCACCGGCGCCGATGGCTCGATGCGATCCAATCGCGCGCTTTGCCAGGCTGCGGGTCATTACGCGTGCGACCTGTTCATCGGCTCGACCTTGCAGATCGATCTCGCGGGCAACAGCTCGACCGCGACGCTCGACCGCATCACCGGTTTCGGCGGCGCGCCCAACATGGGCGCCGATGCGCGCGGCCGACGGCACGCGAGTCCGGCCTGGTTGAAGGCGGGTGACGAAGCGCGCGTTGGCAACGCGATCCCTCGCGGGAGGAAACTCGTCGTGCAGACCGTCGAGACCTATCGCGAACACATGGAACCGGCGTTCGTCGAAGCGCTCGACGCATGGCGGCTCGCCGAGAAAGCCGGCATGAGCCTGCCGCCGGTGATGATCTATGGCGACGACGTGTCGCACATCGTCACCGAGGAAGGCATCGCGAATCTGTTGATGTGCCGCACGGTCGAGGAACGCGAGCAGGCGATTCGCGGCGTGGCGGGGTACACACCGGTCGGGCTCGCGCGCGACAAACGCATGGTGGAGAATCTGCGCGATCGGCGCATCGTGCAGCGCCCCGAAGATCTCGGCATCGACAAGCGTGATGCGACGCGCGACCTGCTTGCCGCGCGCTCGATCAAGGATCTGGTGCGCGCATCGGGCGGCCTCTACGATCCGCCCAAGCGCTTTCGCAATTGGTGATGCCCTGTCATTTCGACGAGCGAAGCGCCGAGGAATCTCACTGCGTTCGAAATGACCAGGGAAAAATGGAGACGCATCCATGGAACATCTGAACTTCACCTTCGACGGCGGTGAGCCTGCCGGCACGCAGTCCTCGCCCATCGTGGTCGGCGTCGTGTCGTCGGGCAATCTCGAAGTGATGGTCGAGCCTGCGACAGGCGATGCTCGTTGCAACATCCATGTCGAGACCTCGGCGCGCGGCTTCGATCACGTGTGGGCCGCGGTGCTCGGCGACTTCTTCGAACGCACGTGCATCGGCGCGGTTCGCATCTCGATCAACGATGTCGGCGCGACGCCCGCGGTCGTCAGCCTCAGGCTCGATCAGGCGGTCGAGGAATTTCGCGGCGCGATTGGCGCGATGAGTGACGCGATTGGCAAGCCGCGATGAAGCACAGTTATTACGAAGCCCACGCGCGCCAGCGCCTGAACGGCCTGCTCGACGCGGGCTCGTTCAAGGAGTTGCTGCCGCCCGCGGCGCGCGCGACCAGCCCGCATCTGCCGCTGCTCGATACGCCGGTCGCGTTCGACGATGGCGTGATCGTCGGTGCGGGCCTGCTCGCGGGACGGTCGGTGCTCGCGGCTTCGCAGGAAGGCGGCTTCATGGGCGGCGCGGTGGGCGAAGTGCACGGCGCGAAACTCACCGGCCTCTTCGAACGCGCGATCGATCTAAAGCCTGCGGCCTTATTGCTGCTGCTCGAATCGGGCGGCGTGCGCCTGCACGAGGCCAATGCGGGATTGATCGCGGTGTCCGAGACCATGCGCGCGCTGCTGGATGCGCGCGCGGCCGGCATCACCGTGATCGGCCTCGTGGGCAGCAGTGTCGGTTGCTTCGGGGGCATGGGGCTCGTCGCGAGTTGCTGCGACACCATCGTGATGAGCGAGGAGGGTCGGCTCGGCATGTCGGGACCCGAAGTGATCGAGACCGCGCACGGCGTCGAAGAATACGATTCGCGCGATCGTGCGCTCGTGTGGAGGACCACCGGCGGCAAGCATCGCTATCTGTGCGGCGACGCGAGCGTGATCGTCGAGGACGACATCGCCGCGTTTCGCGAGGCCGCGATTGCCGCGCTCGACCGCAAGCGACCGCTGACCCTCGAAACCCTGGTCGCGGAACAGGCGGCGCTCGAAACGCGCCTCGAGCGCTTCGGCAAGTCGAACGATGCAGTCGATATCTGGCGCGCACTGGGCGTAGCTGCGCCCGAAGGTATCGCTCTTCTCGACCGCGATGCGTTCGTCGAAGCCACCTCGAACGCGCGCATCGAGGTGTGACGATGAACACCACCGAACTGTTCGACTCGCTCTTTCCCGAAGGCCACACGATCGAAGTCGTTGGCGACTTGATTCATGGCGCCGGCAGCGTCGGCGGCGAAGCAGTCTGCGTGCTCGGTACCGCGAATCATGCCGAGATCGGCGTCGAGCTCGCGTTCGCGATGGCGGTCGAAGTGCTGCGTACGGTGCGCGAGCATCCCGGCCGCGCAATCCTGATGCTGATCGACACGCAAGGTCAGCGTCTGCGTCATCGCGACGAGTTGCTCGGCATCAATGCCTACATGGCGCATCTGGCCAAGTGCCTCGAAGTCGCGCGCCGTGCGGGCCACCCTATCGTGAGCCTGGTGTACGGGCGCGCGGTCAGCGGCGGCTATCTGACGACCGGCATGATGGCCGACGCGTGTTACGCGCTCGCATCCGCCGAGATCAGCGTGATGAATCTGCCTGCGATGGCACGCGTCACCAAGATCGCGCAGGAGCGACTTGAAGAACTCGCGAAAAGCTCGCCGGTGTTCGCGCCGGGCGCGATCAACTATCTGAAGATGGGCGGTCTCGAGAGCCTCTGGCCGGGCGACCTTGCGAGCGCGCTTTCGGATCGCCTGCGCGATGCGCTTCGCGATACGCGTAGTCGAGGCGTGGCGATCGATCATCGACGAGAACGCGGACACGAACGCGGTGGACGCACGATGGCGCTCGACGTCTCGCGACATGTCCGAAGCGATGTGCTCGACTGACGCCTCGTCGTTGAGTTCGTCGCCGAACCCGTCGCCGAACTGGTCACGGCATGCGCGCGTGTGGCTCGACCCTTCAACGTGGCGAGAACATCTGCGCTCGCCGCACGACGCGTGCGCATGCGACGCGCTCGACGACTGGATCGCGAAGGGCCGCCCCGCGGTCGCGCGGCGGCGCGATGTGAGCGCGGACGATGATTGCGCGCTCGGCATCGCGCTGCCGCTCGCGCGAGGCAGAGCACGCATCGCTTTCATCGTGGGGGCGCGCGCCGTCGTTCGTGTCGCGCAGCCGCTGCGACTCGATGAGGTCATCGCTTCGGCACCGCGCGCGTGGCAAACGGCTCTTCACGATCTCGTCTCGCGAGGCGAATACTCAGGCACGTCGTTCCACGTGTACGGCTCGCTCGCGTGGCAACACATCACGGGCAAGGCCTGCGTCACTCCGGACTCGGACGTCGATCTGCTCTGGGCTGCGCGCGACGTGTCGCACATCGAGCGCACTCTAGTCTTGCTCGCGAAGTGGGAAAGGGCGTGGGAACACGCGAGCGGCTTGCGCGCCGATGGCGAGCTGCGTTTGCTCGACGGTGGCGCATGCGCATGGCGCGAACTCGTGAGCCGACCCGAGCGCGTATTGGTCAAGACCGACGACGGCGTCGCGATGCGTCCTTCGCCGCTGCCCGCAGGCGAGAAAGTCGCATGACGTACATCGCGGAAGAGTCGTCGCGCCTGTTGCCGGCGCAGTTGCAAAGCGCCTTGCATGCGATCGTGCGCGCCGCGATCGCGAGCCTGCATGCGGAACTCGTGCTGTCGCCCAAGCCCGGGCTGGTATGTCCCGACGATCGCGGCAGTCATGTCGACATGGACGCGACGACGATGATGAAGAGCATCGTCGCACTTCGACACGGCTTCAAGGCGATCGCGTTCGCCGCTGCCGAAGACGCATCGTTCACGCGACTGCGCACGATCGGCGTCGAAGCCGAACGCGCGATGCTGATCGCCACCGATGGCGTCAACACGCATCGCGGCGCGATCTTCGACATCGGCCTGCTTGCAGCCGCCGTCGCGCACTGCTTGTCGCGCGGACGCGCCGTCTCGATGGCGAATGTGCGCGACACGCTACGCACTCTGTGGGGCCGTCACATCGAGACCATGCCTGGCCATCCCGCGTCGCATGGATCGGCAGTGACTGCGCGCTACGGCGCGGGTGGCGCTCGCCGCGAAGCCGCAGCAGGATTCCCCACCGTGTTCGAATCCTTGTGGCCCGCGCTTCGCGACGCGCGGCATCGCGGGTACGACGCGCGACGCGCGCGCATTCACGTGTTGATGACGTCGGTGGCGACGACCATCGACACCAATCTGCTCTATCGCGGCGGCGTCGAAGGGCTTGCATTCGCGCAGTGCGCCGCAAGAGACTTCCTCGATCGCGGCAGCGTCGCCAACAACGATTGGGACTTCGAGCTCCGCGCGCTCGGTCAGGCGTTCGTCGCGCGCAACCTGAGTCCCGGCGGCAGCGCCGATCTGCTCGCGGCGACCTTGTTCGTCGATCGCCTGGTCGAATCGCGGTGAGCCTCGCAGTCCTGTGCTCGGGACAGGGCGGGCAGGACGCCTCGATGTTCGACATTTTCGAATGCGAGGCCGCGGCAGGCGCTTCGTTTGAAGCGGCATGTGGCGCGAGCGGCATCCATCTCGCATCGATCAGGCGCGATCCGACGCTCGCCTTCGAGAACCAGGTCGCCCAACCCTTGATCTGCGCGTACCAGCTCGCGTTGTGGTCGTCGCTCGCTCCCCGCATCGCATCGCCGATCGTGTTCGCCGGCTACAGCGTCGGTGAGCTCGCCGCCTACGGATGCGCTGGCAGTCTTTCAAGCGCCGACACGATCGCACTGGCGCGTGAACGCGCAGCCGCGATGAGCGCGGCGAGCGCGACAGACGATGGCATGGTCGCGCTGCGAGGACTCACGCGAAGCGCGGTCGAAGCGCTGTGCGTCGCGCATCGCGCGTCGATCGCGATCGTCAACGGCGACGATCACTTCATCGTCGGCGGCTCATCGCCCGCGCTCGACGCATTGACGCACGAAGCGCTCGCGAGGGGCGCGAGCGCGCAGCGCCTGCGTATCGGCGTCGCATCGCACACGCCGCGCCTCGCGCCAGCGAGCGAGCGGTTGCTGGTCGCCCTGCCGAAAGTTCATTGGAGCGATCCTGGCATTCCCGTGTTGTCCGGTCTCGATGGCAGCGCCGTGCGCGACGCATCGACTGCCATCGATGTCCTGGCGCGGCAGATCAGTACGATGATTCGCTGGGTCGATTGCATGGACGCGATGATCGAGCGCGGCGCGTGCGCGTGCCTCGAACTCGGACCCGGCAATGCGCTCGCACGCATGATGCGCGAGCGCCATCCTGATATGGCGATGCGATCGGTTGCCGACTTTCGCAGCCTCGATGCGGTCGTCGATTGGGTCGAGCGGGCGATCGGTTGACCTTGGGTCCCTTCCCCAACCCGTACACCATGCTCGATGATCTGTCGTACACGGGTCTGGGGCGCGAAAGACCGCAAGGGTCAACTCTTGATGTGATACCCGGTCTTGAATATCCACCAGACCACAACGACGCAAAGACACAAAAACCCCAGCGTCATGCCCAGGCTCACTACGACATTCACGTCGGCCACGCCGTAGAAGCTCCAGCGAAATCCGCTGATCAGATACACCACCGGATTGAACAGCGTGATCTTCTGCCAGATCGGAGGCAGCATGCTGATCGAATAGAACGCGCCGCCCAGAAACGTGAGCGGTGTCACGATCATCAACGGAATCACCTGCAACTTCTGAAAATCATTGGCCCAGATGCCGATGATGAAACCGAAGAGGCTGAAGGTCACGGCGGTCAGCAACAGGAAGCCGAGCATCCACAATGGATGCGCAATCTCGTAAGCCACGAAGAAGCGCGCCGTCACCAGAATCAACGCGCCCAGCACCACCGACTTGGTGGCCGCGGCGCCGACATAGCCGATCACGACTTCGACATACGACACCGGCGCTGACAGCAACTCGTAGATCGTGCCCGACCACTTCGGAAGATAGATTCCGAACGACGCGTTGGAGATGCTCTCGTTCAACAGCGACAGCATGATCAGGCCGGGGATGATGAAGGCGCCATAGCGCACGCCGTCGATGTCGCCCATGCGCGAGCCGATCGCCGCGCCGAACACGACGAAATAGAGCGACGTCGACAGCACCGGCGACGCGATGCTCTGCATGAGCGTGCGAACCGTGCGCGCCATCTCGAAGCGATAGATCGCGCGGATCGCGTGGACATTCATGACTTGCCGTGGACCAGTGAGACGAAGATGTCTTCCAGCGAACTCTCGCTCGAATGCAGGTCCTTGAAGGCGATGCCGTGGTCCGCCAGGCGCTTCAACAATGTGGCGATGCCGGTCTGCTCGGCATGCGCATCGAAGGTATAGACCAGCGCCGCACCATCGTCAGAGCGTTCGAGAGGCAGATCGGCCAGCGCATCGGGAATGGCGGCGAGCGGGCTCTGCAGGCTGAGCGTCAACTGCTTCTTGCCGAGCTTCTTCATCAGCACCGCCTTGTCCTCGACGACGATCAATTCGCCTTTGCTGATGACGCCGATGCGGTCGGCCATCTCCTCGGCCTCTTCGATGTAATGCGTGGTGAGGATGATGGTCACGCCGTTCTCGCGGAGCCCCCGCACCATGCGCCACATGTCGTGGCGTAGCTCGACGTCGACTCCGGCGGTGGGCTCGTCGAGAAACAGGATGCGCGGTTGGTGCGACAACGCCTTGGCGATCAGGACGCGCCGCTTCATGCCGCCCGACAGCGTCATGATCTTCGCGTCCTTCTTGTCCCACAGCGACAGGTCGCGCAGCACCTTCTCGATATGCGCGGCAGACGGCGGCTTGCCGAACAGGCCGCGGCTGAAGCTCACGGTCGAGCGCACGGTTTCGAAGGCGTCCGTGGAAAGCTCCTGCGGCACGAGGCCGATCAGCGCGCGCGCCGCGCGATAGTCGCGAACGATGTCGTGGCCGTCGGCCGTGATCGTGCCGGCAGTCGCGTTGACGATGCCGCAGACGATGTTGATCAGGGTCGTCTTTCCGGCGCCATTGGGCCCCAGCAACGCAAAGATTTCACCTCTATGGATTTCGAGGTCGATGTGCTGGAGAGCGGTGAAGCCGCCGGCGTAGGTCTTGCCCACGCCGGCCAGGCAGACGATGGCCTGCGGGAGCGCAGGCGTCATCAATACCCTGCCGCGTTGCGGATCAACTTGAACACGCGCGTGTTCTCCATCGTTCCGCGAAAATTCGCCGCGCCCGCACCCGCCGCATACAACAGTACGTCGCTGCCGCCGTTGGTCTCGCCGGCAAGCTTGATCGCGGCCTCCTGCTGATAGTCCTTGCCGACCACGGTCGGCGTGTCGAGCGTCGCGCGTTTGTCGGGCCGATTGGTTCCGGTGCCGAAGACGAGAGCCGTGTAGCTGTTGCCGCCCGCATCGACGCTGGGCTTACCCGTCACCGGATTCAGATGAAGTCCCAGCACGTCGCTGCCGCGACGACCGCCGCCGATCAGGGTCATGGTGTGATCGTGGTCGGACGTGACGACGATCAGCGTGCGATTCAGATCGGCCCTTTCCAGCGCGACCTTGACCGCGTCGTCGAATGCGATCGTGTCCACCAATGCGCGCTTGGCATGATTCGCATGGAGCGCGTGATCGATGCGTCCGCCTTCGACGATCAGAAGATAGCCGTTGGCCTGCTTGGAGAGGAGGTCCATCGCTTTCGAAGTCATCTGCGCGAGGCTGGGCTCGCGGTTCGGGTCGCGCTCGAGGTCATACGACATGTGACTCTGCAGTTGCCCCTCGCCTTCCGCGAAATCGAAGAGGCCGATCAAGCGCGAGCCCGGAGCGAACGGCGCCGCGTTCATCGATGTGAGGTCGGTCACGAAGGTATAGGCCTGCGCGTGCAGTTCGGCCACGAGATCACGGCCATCGGGTCGACCGCGCGGCCGCTTGCCCGCTTCGAACGGTCGCCAGTAGGCGCTGCCGCCGCCCATCATGACATCGATGCCGCGGCCCAGTCTGGCGTTGAAGCCGGCGCCGCCGGGTACGGCCTGCCGCGCGATGTCGTACTCGGCGTCGCGATGGCAGAGGTGCGCATAGGTCGCGGCGGTGGGTCCGTTCGTCAGGCGCGACGTGGTCACGATGCCGGTCCCCTTGCCTTTTGCGATCGCCAGTTCGACGAGTGTTGGCGAAGGGCCGCCGTTGCCGTTCGCGGGGCAGCGGTTCTCGGCCAGCGGCACGTTACGGATCGGATCCTTGCCCGGCGCAAAACCCGCAGCGCGCGTGGCCCCATCCATCGCGACGACGTCGTTGCGCACCTTGACGCCGGTCATCAGCGCCGAGACCGCGGCCGCGCCGTCGGTCGTCTGCGCGTCGAGCGAATAGGTCCGCACGCGCGCGAGATACGGCATCGTGTCCACCGCGAGCGTGCCCTCTTCCCGATAACGCATCAGACGCGCCGCGGTGGTCGTCGATGGTCCCAGCCCGTTGCCGATGAAGACGATGACGTTGCGGGCTTCGTTCGCGGCATACGCAAACGAGGGCGCAAGCGCGCCTGCGAGCATCACAACAGCCGTCGCCCCCGCGAACGCGGGGGTCCAGCGTCGTTGCCGCACGCGGTCGAAAGGCACCGGGTTCCCGCTTTCGCGGGAACGACGGAAGGAAAGCCTGTCGCCCTTGCGAAAGCGGGGGTCCAGCGTCGTCGATATCTTGCGGGGAGCCTTCATAAGCCCAACGCTGCGCGCATCAACGCGTACACCTGCGTGTTGTCGATCGTGCCGTGAAAGCGCGACGCATTGCCGCCGATGGCGAAGAGCATCACGTCGGTCCCGCCGATCGCACCGGCGACTTCGATCGTCGCCTCGTAGCGGTAGCTCTTGTCGGCGACCACCAGGTCGTTGAGCGCGGGGCTCTGCGAGCGCGGACCCTTGACGCGCTTGTCTCCGGCGCCGAAGACCATCGTGGTGAAGGGACGACCGGTCGCGTCCATCGCGAATTGCGTCGGCTCGCTGTAGTTGCGCAAGAGACCAAGCACGCTGGGACGCGCTTCGAGCGTCCGGCCCGTCAGCGTCGAAACACCGTTCATGATCATCGTTTGATCGTGGTCCGCGGTGACGACGACGGTGCTATTGGTGAGATCGGGATCGACCAGACTGATCTTCACCAGTGCGGCCGCGATCGCATCGTCGAACGCGAGTGCATCCTGCAGCGCTTTCTTCCCGAGCGACGTATCGAGCGCGTCGCCGATGCGCCCGCCTTCGACAATCAACAGGTAGCCATTGGGGTTGCGGGCAAGCAGATCGATGGCGCGCGTGGTCATCTCGACGAGGCCGGGGTCGTTGGTGCCAAGCCGATCGGCCTCGAAGCCCATGGCCGAGCGATCAAAGAGTCCGAGCAACTTCCCACCCGCTGCGGACTTGGTGCCGATCGCCGTGAGCTCGGCCTGCCGTCCGATCACCGTGTAGCCCTTCGCGCGCATCTCGGCGAAGAGATCGCGCGTGTCGTTGCGCGACGAGCCGCGCGGATCGTCCTTCGGCAGAAAGTGTTGCCAGCCACCGCCCAGGATCACGTCGACGCCGTCGCCCAGGCGCGCGTTGCCGCCCAGGCCGCCCGGCACGAGCTGCGCGGCGATGTTGTTCTCGCCTGCGCGTTGACACAGATGCGCATAGCTTGCTGCGGCGATCGCCTGGGTCACGCGCGCGGTGGTGACGATGCCGATGGCGCGCCCCGATTTCTTCGCGAGTTCGAGCAAGGTCGTCGCGGCCTTCCCGTTGCCTACCGTGGGACACGAGCTCTCGTCGTGCGCCGCGTACGACCGCCCCTCCTCGTCGTATGCGCGGGTGTCGTTGGTCTGCGACAGCACTTCGTTGTCGACCTTGACGCCGGTCATGTAGGCGCTCATCGCGGCCGCGCTGTCCCCAGCCTGGGCATTGCGTGACCAGGTCCGGACCAGCGCGGTTTCGGGAAATTCGTCGATCGCCAACGCGCCCGATTCGCCCTTGTTGAAGATACGGGTCGCCGTCATCGGCACGATGCCGTATCCGTGACCGATGAAGAGGATCAGGTTCTTGCTCGCGTTGGCCGGCGTCGGCTTGACCCGTATGGGGCCGGGTGCGCTGTCGGCTTCGGGAAGCTTCTGCTGCGCGACGGGCAGCGTGAACATCGTCGCCTCTTTGCGTCGTTCGATCAGGATGCGCGTCCAGATCCCCACGCCGACGACGAGCGCAATCACGATCAGCCACGCGATCTGCTTCTTGCGCGCGCGCCTTCGGCTGCGCCCGCGCTGAAGGCGCTGCGTTTCCATTGCTTTTCCTGCCCCTTCGCTGCGTGTGTTCGGCGGCTTGCCGTGTGCGTTGCCGTGGCGCCGAGCTGTTCGTGCAATTCAACACGCGATTCTAACGGTGGTCAGAGGCAAGGAACCATAGTCATTGCGAACGCAGGGAGGAAACTCATCCTCTACGATCACTTGCTGTCGTATGAGAAGCTGATCAGATTCCTCGCGATACTCGGAATGACGACGCGGAATACTCAACCCAACACCCGCTCGGCTGCGCGCCATCCCCACCATGCGGCTTCCTCGAACACCGAATAGCCCGACAGATCGGCGTGCGCGTAGAGGACAGGACCATCGGCGTCGCGCAGATTTCGCAGGCCCTGGTTCGCGAATGTGCCCGGCGTCGGCGACGCCATCGCGTGACCGCGCAACGTGATCTCCACGCGCTCCACGCAGGGCGCGAAGCGCCAGCCATAGACCTCGCGCAGCTCCGCGGCGGCGAGCGCGCCGATCTCGTCGGGCGAGGCGCGATCGATCCAGCGCCGCGCCTCGTCGGCTGCGTCGTCATGGGTGTGGTCGGTCAGCGCGCGATAGGACGTGAACACGGTCGCGCGCGACGGCGTGACGCGAATCTCCTGATGCGTCGAAACGACATAACCGAGTCCTTCGCTTCCATACAGCACGTTGTCCCATGCGAGTTCGGCGCCGCCGGCCTCTTCGGGACGGCGGTTCATCACGAAGTTCGCGACCAGCCAGGGCGCGACTCGCGGCGCGTGTTGCGCGGGGTCGTAGCCGTCGCTCTTCAACGAGGCGACGACATGCTTGGCGACGTAAAGCGGTATCGCGCTGATCGCGCGGCGCGCGTGGACGACGAAGGTCGAGAGGCGATTGCCCTCGATGCGCGCGCACAGCACTTCGACACCGTTTCGCGTGTCTCGCAACGACAGCGCGGCGCCTTCGAGACGCAAGCCGGTCGCCGCGTCGGAGCGCGGCGCGAAGGCCGATGCATCGAGGCGCGTCGCAAGCGCATCGAGCCCTTCGGGCCAGGTGAGGACCGCACCCCGATCGGCATTGCTCGCCTGTCCGTTGCGGGCGGCGAAATAATGCAGGCCGGCCCATGCCGAAACCTGCGATGCATTCGCGCCGTAATCGTCGCGACAGCAGTAGTCGAGATACCAGCGCAAGGCCGGATCGTCGTAGCCTTCGCGCGCGAGCCATGCGGCGAAGCTGATTGCGTCGAGCGTGGTCCAGCGCGGGTCGGCCGACGACAACTGAATCGGGATCGCGAAGACCTTGCGCCCGTCGACACCGCGCGCCTCGCGCAGGCTCTCGATGGTGAGAAAGAAGCGATCGATCGGCGAGCCCGATGGGGCTGATGAGTGCTTCGTGCGGGACGAGGATGTTGCATGCACATCGGTCGCCCCGGCGATCGGGACCAGCCCTTCACGCCAACGGCCATCGCGATAGAGGCGCTCGTCGGGCGCATGCACGATCGCGCGCTCATCGTAGGTCGGCGTCTCACTGGCTGCGCCGTCGAGCAGCACGCCGAAGTCCGCAAGCATCGCGCGCACATGCACCGACTCCAGCGACGGCAGCGGCAGATAGTGCGCGCCGGTCGGATAGCGCAGGCGCTCGCCATCGATCCATGTGGACGCCGACGCCGCGTTGCCGTGCGGCTCCGGCCCCATGATCATCGCGAAGCGCGCATGACCTTCCCGCGCGAGCCGCCATGCCGCCGTGAGGCCCGCAATGCCCGAGCCGACGATCGCGACATCGGTCTTGTATTCGGCCGATGGCGCGGGCCAATCCGAAGGTTTGAGGTCGCGCAGGCGATGTCCGATGTCGCGGCCCGGATAGATCACCTTCGTAGTGATCTCCTGCCAGCGCCAGAAGCCCGCACCGGTCGCGACCCCTACGCCCGCGATACCTGCGCCGAGAAGAAAGCTGCGACGCTTCATCGGATCAACCCGTCGTTCCCGCCAAAGCGGGAATCCAGTGGCGGCCTAGGTTCGGATAACAAAGATCACCGAATGAACTGATGCCAGTCCTCGTCGAAGTAGCGCACCAGCGACTGGTTGTTCAGGCGATTGGCTTCGACCTGAGGCCTCGGCATATCCGCCGCGAAACGAAACATGTCACGCGTCGTCTCGGCATCGAGAAAGCGCATCGCCAATCGATAGTGCTCGGGCGGCGTGAAGGCCGCGTCCTTCGATGCGAGCACGAAACCCCATTCGCCGAACGACGGCACATACGCGTGATACGGCCAGGTCCTGAAACCCGCTTCCTTCAAGGTCGCGTCGATCGACCAATAGGCGCGCGGCGCAAAGTAGGGCGAGGTCGATTGCACGACCACCATGCCGCGCGCCGCGACGTGCCGCGCGAGGCCGCGATAGAACGGCACCGAGTAAAGCTTGCCGAGCGAGAAGTTGGAGGGGTCGGGGAAGTCGACGATCACCGCATCGAACATCGCGTGCGGATCATCACTGCGCAAGTCCTCGAGCCAGCGCGCCGCATCGGCATTGACGACCGTCACGCGCGCGTCCGAGAACGAGCCCTTGTTCAACGCAACCAGCGGCTCGGACTGCCTGAAGAGATCGGTCACGCGTCGGTCCAGATCGACCAGCGTGACGCGCTTCACGTTCGCGTAACGCAGCACTTCGCGCAACGCGAGTCCATCGCCGCCGCCCAGGATCAACACCGACCGCGCCCACGGCAGCGACTCCATCGCTGGATGCACCAGCGCCTCGTGATAGCGGTGTTCGTCGCGTGAAGAGAACTGCAGGTTGCCGTTGATGTAGAGACGCAGATCGTCCTTCCAGCGCGTCACGACGAGCCGCTGATACGGCGTCGTGATCGCGTGCACGATCTCGTCGCCATACATGCCGCGCTCGGCCCAATGCGTCAGCGTATCGGCGAACACGAAGCCCGCGACCAGCACCACCGCGACGCCCGACGCGCGCAGGATGCGGCCGCTCACGTTGGCCAACTGATCGCGAAAACGATGGATGGTCCAGAACGCGATCGCCACGTTCGCGATGCCGAACAGCAGCGCCGTGCGCGACAGCCCGAGCCGCGGCGCGAGCAGCAACGGAAACAGCAGCGACACCGCGAGCGCGCCGAGATAGTCGAAAGTCAAGACGCGACTCACCAGCTCGGAGAATTTTGTTTCCCCCGTGTTCAGCGCGCGCATCACCAGCGGGATCTCCATGCCGACCAGAACCCCGATCGCGAACACCAGCGCGTAGAGCACCGAGCGAAACGGCGTCGAGAGCCACGCGAACACCACGAACAGCACCATCGCCGACAGGCCGCCGAGCAATCCCACCAGCAACTCGATATCGACGAAGCGGCTCAGCACGTCCTCGTCCTTCACGTAGCGCGACAGGTGCGAGCCCACGCCCATCGCAAAGAGATAGCTGCCGATGATGGTCGAGAACTGCAGGATCGAATCGCCCAGCAGATAGCTCGACAGCGCGCCCGCGATCAGCTCGTAGGCGAGCCCGCAAGAGGCGACGACGAAGACGGCGAGGATGAGGAGGGAGGGCATGCGGGGCGTATTGGCTCGCATGCTAAACGATGGCTCGCCGCTTCAAACGATTCGACTACCCGATTGAGAGGCTGCGTACGCGTGGGCGACTGATTCATGCTTCGGATGCCGTGGGCGGGGGCAATGACCGATGGCAACCGATGATGCCGGGCTATCCCCTGCCGGAGGTGCCCGGCGATCGGGCCGTCGCACCGTCGCCGTCGCGGATCGATTCGGGTCTGATCCGCGTCGTGTCGCGCGACCTGTCGTACCGCTGGATTCGCAGCTATTTCGCCGTCGCCGGAAGAGTTTTTTCCGCGTGCGGCGTCTCTGCGTACGACGGAAATTTTTCCGGACGATGATCGGCGACGAAGCCGTCGCGGTTCGGCATCTTCACCTGCGCGAGGGACGTCTGGTCGAGTACCGCGTCGGACGCAACGATCTTCGCCTGCGAGAGGATGTAGGCACTGACGGCATAGACCTCGTCATCGCTCAGGCTGCCGGGCGACATCAGCGGCATCGCGCGCTTGATGTAGTCGAAGAGCGTGGTCGCGTAGGGCCAGTAGCTCTCGACGGTCTTCACGGGTGCCTTGGAGGGGTCGTCGTTGACGAGCGTGCCGCGGCCGCCGATCAGGCGGTCGGCGAGGCCGCCCTGCAACGCGGCGCCGTGGCAGGACGCGCACTGCGCCTGATAGATCTTCTGGCCGCCCGCCACCGAGCCGGCGCCCTTCGGCAAACCGCGGCCATCGGGCAGGGGAGAGACGAAGCGCTTCAACTCTTCGGGTGTGGGCGCGGTTCCGAAACCGTACGTGCTGTCGGATGATCCGCCGGGCGCAAGGGCGCACGACGCGCACAGCAGGCAGGCGGCGAGGCCGGCGAGGCGTTCAGTAGACCTGGACATTGCTCACCCTTCCGTCGGAGGCCACCTGCCAGCTCTGTATGGCATTCAAGTGGTAGATCGAGCCGAGCGGTCCGTCGAGTCCGCGCACGGCGATCAACTGGCCGAGGGTCGGCTGCACATAGCCGGTCTCGTCAGTGCAGCGACTCTGGAGCACGGCGGGCTTGCCGTCCCACATCCATGGCAACCGGAAGCGCGTGTGGCAGATCGGCAGGATCGGTCCGTTCAGCGCGGCGTCGCGCCAGGTCCGACCGCCATCGGCGGACACCTCGACGCGCCGGACCGCGCCGCGACCCGACCACGCGAGACCGCTGATCTCGTGGAAGCCCGGCTGGTCGAGCATCATCTCGCCGGACGGCGACGTGATCACCGACTTGGCTTCCATCTCGAACGAGAACTGCACCGCCTTGCCGCTGGGCATCAGGTCGGTGTACTTCGACGTCTCCTCGCGCGTCATGAAGGGCGCGTCCGACACTTCGATGCGACGCAGCCACTTGATGTTCATGTTGCCTTCGAAGCCGGGCACCAGCAGCCGCAACGGATAGCCCTGTTCGGGGCGGATCGCTTCGCCGTTCTGCCCGTACGCGAGGATGCAATCCTTCATCGCCTTGTCGAGCGGGATGCTGCGCGTCATGACGGCCGCGTCGCCGCCTTCGGCCAGAAGCCACTTGGCGTTCGAGCCAACCCCGACCTCCCGGAGAATCGTCGACAGCGGAACACCGGTCCATTCGGACGTCGACGTCAGGCCGTGCGTGCCCTGGACCGTCTTCATGGTCGGCTTCGACCATTCGGTCAGGCCGTTGCCCGAGCATTCCATGAACATGATCCTCGACATCGACGGGAAGCGCCGGATGTCCTTCATCGAGAACTTGCGGGGCTGCTTCACGAGGCCATGCACGTAGAGCTGGTGCGTGGCCGGATCGATCACGGCGGTGCCGCCATGACTGCGCTCGAAGTGGAGCCCGGACGGCGTGATCACCCCGCAGCTTTTTTCGAGCGGCGTGAAGGTCCACGACGACAACGGCGTGGCGGTCTTGAAACGCTGACGGACCTCGGCCTCGAACTGCGAACGGGAACCGTAGCTCGTGTCCTCGAGCGGATATCCCTGGACTTTGGTGGCGTCGGCGGGCACACCGCGCGCGCCGGCGCTAGCGGGCGCGTCGGCGAACGCCGCCCGGCTCAATCCGGCGGCGCTTCCGGCCGCCGCGATCGCACCGACCATGAAGCGCCGGCGATCGGTGCGCGCGCGGTCGGGCCCGATGTAATACGGAGACGAAGGGTCCTGACGGGCCGAATCGAGCCGATCGTCTTCACGCTCTCGCATCTCGTCGACGGCCGACGTGATCTGCAAACGGGCCAGAGGGTCTCGCATCGCATTCTTCATCGGTGGGCTCCGGACTCTGAACAGGCCGCGAATGGCGGCAATGCTGGCTGTCGCATCGAACCGTAGGCGCGGTGGCGCCCTCATTCAATTGGTAGGAACCATGACGTTTTCCGGCGGGCGCGGTCCGAGCGCACGGTGCCGCCGAAGCAGCGCGCGTCAGGTGCGCTTGCGCCGCCGGTCCTGCGCGGCCGGCGCGGCGGATCGCGCGACAGGGGTCGCGGCAGGCTTCAATCGCAGCGTCAGCATTGCCCCGCCCGACGCATCGGTCGATTCCTTGATCTCGATGAAGGCCTGCTTGCGGACCAGGTCGCTCAGTTTGCGAAATCCGTAGAGCCGCGTATCGAACGAAGGATTGTTCTTCGCCATGTAGGACCCGACCGCCGACAGCGAGGCCCATCCGTTGTCGCGCGACACCGCGTCGAACGCCTGGCGCAACGCGTGCTCGAGGTCGGGGATGTCTTCGATCGCTTCGGCTTCGACCGCCGCAGCGCCGCCGCGCTTCAGGACTTCGAAGAAGATGAAGCGATCGCATGCGGCGCGGAAAGCTTCGGGCGTCTTCCTTTCGCCGAGTCCGTACACCAGCCGGCCCGACTCGCGCAGCCGGGTGGCCAGGCGCGTGAAGTCGCTGTCCGACGACACGATGCAGAAGCCGTCGACGTTGCCAGCATAGAGCAGGTCCATCGCGTCGATGATCAGCGACGAGTCGGTGGAGTTTTTGCCGCGCGTGTACGCGAACTGCTGGATCGGCTGGATCGCATGCTGGTTCATGTGCTCCTTCCAGCCGGACAGGTTCTGCGTGGTCCAGTCGCCGTAGGCGCGCTTGATGTTGGCGGTCCCGAACTTGGCGATTTCTTCGAGCAGTTCCTTGATGACCGAGGCCGACGCGTTGTCGGCGTCGATCAGGACGGCTAGCTTGGGGTTGTCTATGGTACTCATTCACACCTCGACGGAATGGCGTCTCGCTACATCGAACCGAGCGTCACGACCTGCTTTCTCAACCACGCCTGCTTTGCGTTTCGACAGCGTTCGACCAGTCGCAAGTCGGCCGTCACGAGGGGCACTCTCCGCAAACGCGCGAGGGCAACATAGATGCAATCGTAGGCCGGATGCTGCAGCTCACAAGCGAGCTGCAACGCATCGACCAGAAGTTCGGCATCCGATACGACCTCGAGCCGCACCTGCGTCAAAGCGCGCGCACGCTCGTGGGCAGCGGCGACGGACAGTTCCCTTCGCGCGACTTTCTTCCAGAGAATGTTTGCGCATTCGGCAAAGAAGAGACTCGGAACGATCGGCGACAAATCGAGCAATTTCACGGCCCGCGCCGAGCCGGCTTCCTTGAGCACCCACTGAATGCCGATGCTCGCGTCGATGACGACGCTCATCGCTCGTCACGGCCTTCGCGTTGCAATACACCCGCGGGAGTCTGCTTGCCGCGAGGAGTGCTCGAGCGCAGCGCAGCTGCGAGTTTCTTGAAATCGGCATTGGGGTCGGTGTCCGATCCCAGCACCGCGGTTCGCACGATTTCACGGAGCTCGGCTGCCATCGAGCGTCCGTGATGCGCCGCGCGCTCCCGCAAAGCCTGCTTGAGGGATGGATCGAGATTGCGAAGAATGATGTCGGGCATGGAAATAGCGAGACGAAAAAGACGATATCGATGATATCAAAGATTTCTTGCCCGAATCGATGGTCTCCGCACTGCCGAGACAATTCGCGGCCGAATACGCACTGAGTCGGCATTGAATTCCGGATCGCAACCTAAACGCGGTAGAGTGAAATCATGATGCCGCCCGGCTTTCATCAACACACGCGCTGCAGTCCGCTTACAGATCCGTGGGAGCCGGTGTTTGCGCGTGAGACCGCCGATGCCGTCCAGCTTGCACTGGAGATCCGCGAGGCGCACTGCAACTCTCGTGGCTTTGCGCATGGCGGGTTGATTTCGTCGCTGGCCGATAACGCAATGGGGCTCTCTGCCGTGCTGCTTGCGCGCCGCAAATCGGGCGCGGCGAGCGCAAGTGCCGTGACCGTGGCATTGACCCTGGACTTCATCGACTCCGCAAAAGTGGGCGACTGCGTCGAGTTCCACCCGACGGTATTGAAGACCGGGCGCACGCTGGCGTTTGTCGAATGTAGAGTGGTGTGCGATACGCGACTGATCGCTCGTGCCAGCGCATGCTTTCGCATGACCTGATCTGGCTGACGGGCCGCTTCCGCGCGATGATAAGCTCCCATCCCGCACTCACCGCCGCGTCGGAGACCATGCTAGCCCCCATCATCAGCTACGCGATCTATCTGATCGCCTCGGCCATCATGCTCGGCGTGTTCTTCGTCATCTACACGCGCATGACGCCCTTCGATGAGATGGCCTTGATCCACGCGCGCAACGGTGCGGCCGCGCTCACACTCGGCGGCGCGCTGATCGGGTTCTCGCTGACGATCGCCTCGGGGATCATCCACAACACCAGCTTCATCGCGTTCGTTTTCTGGTCCGCCGGCGCGATGATCGTGCAGGTGGTCGTCTATGCGATCGCCACTCGGTTGCTGCATACGGTGCGACCCGAGATCGAAGCGGGCAACGTGGCGATGGGCGGATTCATGGGAACGATCTCGCTGGTCGCGGGCGTCATCAACGCGGCTTGCTTGTCCTGAGCGACAGCGGCACTCTTCATCATCCGCATCGTCGCTTCATGCGCTTCGCTCGACGCTCCATCGCATGCTTGTCGAAGCGGCGCGCGTCGTGAGCGCATGATGTCGCGCTCCGGGATTCGACCCATCGTTCATCTCGCAATCACCCGTCATTCCTCCTCAAGGAGCAGACCATGAGTCTTGCCTCGTTCATCAAGAAACAGTTCATCGACATCCTCCAGTGGACCGAGGACAGCGAAGGCGTGCTGTCGTGGCGCTATCCGATGGAGGACATGGAGATTCAGAACGGCGGGGCGCTGATCGTGCGCGAGTCGCAGGTCGCGGTGTTTGTCAACGAAGGCCAGATCGCAGACGTGTTCGCGCCCGGCACCTACAAGCTGACGACGCAGACGCTGCCGGTGCTCACGTATCTGAAGAACTGGGACAAGCTGTTCTTGTCGCCCTTTAAGTCGGACGTGTATTTTTTCTCGACGCGCATTCAGACCGGTCGTCGCTGGGGCACGCAGCAGCCGATCACGATACGCGACGCGGACTTCGGCATGGTGAGGCTGCGCGCCTTCGGCTTGTATTCGTATCGCATCGCTGACGCGAAGGTCTTTCACAAGGAGTTGTCGGGCACGCGCGAGCAATACACGCGCGATGACGTCGAGGAGCAGCTGCGCGGCATCATCCTCGCGACCATGGCCAACTCGATCGGCGCGTCGAAGGTCAACTTTCTCGACATGGCCGCCAATCAGACCTTGATGGCCAGTCAGGTCAAGGGCGATCTCGTGACCGCACTCGCCAAGTACGGCCTGTCGCTCGACGAGTTCAATGTCGCGAGCGTCTCGCTGCCCGAGGAGTTGCAGGCCGCGCTCGACAAGCGCATCGGCATGGGCATGGCGGGGGATCTGAACAAGTACACGCAGTACCAGGTCGCGAATGCGATCCCGCTTGCCGCGCAGAACGAGGGCGGCATCGCGGGCATCGGCGCGGGGCTCGGCGCGGGGGTGGTGTTCGGTCAGACGATGGCGCAGTCGATGGCTAATTCGGCAAACGCGAACATCGCGAACACACAGAACGCGGCGGCGAATGCGGCGACCGGCGCGCACAACGGACAGCAGGCGAGCGCGTCGCCGACCGAGGGTGGGGACGCACCTGAGGTGCGTCTCGAAAAGCTCAAGGGACTGCTCGACAAGGGACTTATTTCGGCAGCCGACTTCGATGGCGCGAAGGCGGAAGTGTTGAAGCGGCTGGTGGGTTGACGCGTCGTCAGCCGTGAGATGGCGAACCCCTCCGTCTCCCCGGCGAAGGCCTGTGCCCAAGTATTTTTGCGACGACGACGGACTTGGATCCCGGCCTTCGCCGGGACGACGGCGCTAGGGTGCGGAGCTGATTGACGTGACGCGGACGACGCTCAACTAAGCTGATGCAGCAAGTCTCCTGCCCCACCTGCGGCGCGCCGGTGTCGTTCCGCTCGGCCGCGTCGGTCATGGCGGTGTGCGACTACTGCAAGTCCACGCTCGTCAAGGACGCCGACTCGGTCAAGAGCATCGGCAAGATGTCCGAAGTCCTCGAGGACTATTCGCCGATTCAGATCAATACCTGGGGCACGGTCGATGGCAGGAGCTTCACGGTCGTCGGCCGCATTCAGTTGCGCTATTCGGCGGGCTTCTGGAACGAGTGGTATGTGCTCGACGATCATGGTGAGGGCGCGTGGTTGTCGGATGCGTCGGGGCAATACACGTTCACGCGCGAGGTTGATGCGAACACCCTTCCTCTGCCATCTTTGCCGCGCTTCGAGAGCCTCGCACCGGGAACGCCGCTCGATCTCGGCAAGGCTCCCGATGGCAGCCGTCTCGTCTTCATCGCGAGCGACATACGCACCGCGCAATGCACCGGGGGCCAGGGCGAGTTGCCGTTCACGGTCGGCACGGGATATGCCGCACGCGTCGCGGACTTCCGGCGCGGCAAAGAATTTCTGACGCTCGACTATTCAGACGATGATGCCAAGAGCGGCGGGTCACCTCTTGTATACCGAGGACGCTCGGTCACGCTAGCCGAGATGCAGTGCCAGTTGCTGCGCAACCCCGAGACCATCAAGGACAACGCGGGCCGCTTCAAGGGCAAGATCTCCAACCTCGAATGCCCTTCGTGCGGATCGGCGATCGCATTCTCTCCGGGCGCAACCACGCATCTGTTGTGTCCGAGCTGCCACGCGGCGATCGATGCGAGCGGGCCGGTGGCCGAAGTGATTGCGGCTGCTCAGCGTGTCGAAGCCGTGCATACGACCATCGCACTTGGCGCAAAGGCGACCATCGCCGCGACTTCGTACACCGTGATCGGCGTGATGCGTCGCGCCGAGATCAGCGAGGAGGCGAGCGAGTGGACCGAGTATTTGCTGTACGCGCCGCAGAAGGGTTTCATCTGGCTGGTCGAGACCGACAAAGGCTGGGAACGCGCCGATGTGCTCGACGGTTGGCCTTACTGGCTCGGTAGCGGAACCAGCGCGAACCAGGCCGTGTTCGACGGCACGACTTACGACAAGCTCTACGACTACAACGCGGTGGTGCGCTATGCGGCTGGCGCGTTCAACTGGAAGGTCGAGGTCGGCGACACCAATGCAATCACCGAGTTTCAGCATGGCGCGGTCAAGCTCGCCGCCGAAGCGAACGATGCGGAGTTGACCTGGTCGCGCTCCACGCCGATCGCAGGCAAGGACCTCGTGCAATGGTTCGGCAAAGAGGTCGATGCGAATGCGATCGCGCAGTCCGCGCCATCGGCTGTGACGCCGCCAGGGGGTTATCGGCGGGCGGCGAAGTGGATGACGATTCTCCTTTTGGCAATCAATGCGATCCCGATTCTTTTTTCGCCGGGTCGCGCGCTCGTGATCGTGATCCTCGCAGCCGTCGGCCTCTATTTTCCCGCGTGGCTGCTCGACAAGGCGGCCGCTGGGAACTCCACTTCATGAAACCGTCGCAGCGCGTCGGCGCCTGCACGCCGTCTCCCCGGCGAAGAGCCTGCGCCGGAATCGATCCGGGGCCGGGGCCCAAGGTTCTGCTGGTTTGCGGACAAGATAAAGCCCATGGGTAAATTCATCCTCTACGCCCTGCTCGTCGTCGGCGCGTCGTCGCTATCGAATTGGGTGGCCATGGGCAAGAGCTTCGGCTCGGGTTATGGCACGGGCTATGGATCGCGGGGCGGCTGGGTCGGTGGATCGAGCGGCGGATGGAGTTCGTCGGGTAGCGGACACAAGTGAGCGCATGTGAGTGAAGCTCTGCCGTCGGTGCCGGGCGATGCCGCCGACCCGTCGCCGCACGTCGCACGCGGCGTGCATTGGCTGATCGATTGCTTCGGCGTCGATGCCGCGCGGCTCGTCGATGCGACCGCGCTCGAAGCGATGCTCTGCGATGCCGCGATCGATGCAGGCGCGCGCATCCTGTTCCATCACTTTCATCGTTTCGGCTCGAACGATGAATCGCTCGCAGGCGTGACCGGCGTGGTCCTGCTCGCCGAGTCGCACATCACGATGCACACCTGGCCCGAACGCGGATTCGCAGCGGTCGATCTGTTTCTGTGCGGAGCGACGCGGCCCGACCGCGCGCTCACGCGTATCGAACGCGGACTCGCACCCGCGCGCATCGTCACCACGCGACACGAGCGCGGCGAAGCTGCGTCCTGATGCCACTTCTGTCGTTCCCGCGCAAGCGGAAATCCAGAGGGCGGTTGCAAGTCACTGGGTCCCCGCTTGCGCGGGGACGACGGGCCGGTTCAACGTCCCTTGAACTGCGCGGGCCTCTTGTCCCGAAACGCCGCCACGCCTTCCTGAAAATCCGCGCCGCGGCCTGCGACCGATTGCGCGCTGCGCTCGGCCGATAGTTGTTCGGCCAGCGTATTGCTGTCGGCTGCGTCGAGCAGTTCGCGGGTTGCGATCAACGCGCGCGTCGGCGCGCTCGCGAGCCGCTTCGCATAGGCATCGACCGTGCTCGCGAATTCGGCGTCGTCGACGCACTTCCACACGAGGCCCCAGCGTTCGGCAGTTTCGGCATCGACTTTTTCGCCGAGCATTGCGAGGCCCGCGGCACGGGCCTTGCCGATTCGCTGCGGCAGAAAAAAAGTCGCGCCCGCGTCGGGCACAAGGCCGATGCGTGCGAATGCCAACACGAAGCTCGCGGACCGGGTCGCGAGCGTGATGTCGCCCGCCAGCGCGAGGCTTGCACCGGCGCCCGCGGCGACGCCGTTGACCGCGCAGAGCACAGGCACCGGCAACGCGCGAAGGCGCAGGATCAGCGGGTTGTAGCTGCGCTCGAGCATCGTGCCCAGATCGGTCGCACCGAGCTTGTCGGGATCGATCGCCGACAGATCGGCGCCTGCGCAGAAGCCGCGGCCTGCGCCGGTGAGTACCAGCACGCGCGCGCCGCCTTCGCGCGCCGCGGACGCTTCGACGCAAGCGAGCGCCTGCTGGATTTCGCGGAACATCTCCTCAGAAAAAGAGTTGAGCTTGTCGGCGCGATTGAGCGTGATGCGCGCGATGCGGTCGGCTTCGGCATAGAGGATCGTCGAATAGTGGGGTGCGTTCATGGCGTTCTCGTGATGGGCGTGATATCGAACTGTTCCTTCAACAAGCGGCGCGCTTCGGTTTCCGGGATCGGCGCGGGTGCGAGACACTCGCCGAGATTCATCGCATCGTCATCGCCGCGTCATCGCCGCGTCATCCAATCGGCCGCGAAGGCATCGATGATGACGTCGGCCGCGACGATGTCGTCCGTGCTCGGTCCGAGCAGGCCGCCGGCAAGAGCGCGGCGACCCGCAACCGCATGTCCGCCTCCCTCGACGCGATAGAGCGTGACCGAGGCGCCCGCCTTGCATCCCATCCAATCGAGCCGCGTGACCGACGTCTTCTGCGACGGGTCGCGCTGCGCGATCGTTTGCGATGCGGGAGCGGGCTCGCAAGCATCAACCTGCGCGAAGAGCGTCGCGGTCTTCTCGACGCTCCACACGCTGCCGGGACCGCCGCGCAGGCCGACGCCACCACCGTCGAAGGGCACCATCGGATCGGCCGTGCCGTTGACCATTACGAGCGACATCGGCTTGAGCGCGCAAGGCTCGATTCCCGCGGGCATGTTGGCGATCACCGTGCCGATGCCGGCGAAGAGTTCGGACGCCTTGCACGCCATCGTGAAGCTCATCATGCCGCCGTTGGAAATGCCGGCCAGGTAGACACGGTCCGGCTGCGCGATGCGATCGGCGACGAGGCGCGCGACCAGCGCGCGAAGAAACGCGACATCGTCGGGACCGCCGTGTCCACCGGTGCGGCCATCGTTCCACTGCCGGTCCAGGCCGTCTGCAAACGCTGCCGTGAAGCCGTGACGCGCGGACGCTTCGGCAAACCCGCTACTGCGCGCGGTGAACGCCGCGGTTGCGAGCGCGCCATGCAATACCAACACGGTCGGCTGCGGGCCGTCGCCCGCGCGAAACACGAGCGCATGCCGTGGTCCGTCCCTGGTATCGAGCGCGAGATCGCTGCTGCTCGCGGCGAATCCCGTGCTCGATGACAGCAGCGATAGCGCCGACAGGATTGCGCGGTGCAGAGTTTTCATCATTGACATCGGGTGAAGGTTGCCATGCTCGTCGACAGGCATCGTACCAATCTCGAGGGTACATCGGACACGCCGCACGATGAAGGCGCTAACATGACCACCGGCCGATTCGCGGCCAGCGCGTTGCTTCGCAGCGCGACAGACTCGTGGCACGGAAGGCAAAGCGAGGCCGGGTGATGGGGTTCGAAAAACTGCTGTTCATCAGCTACGCCCATATCGACAATCAACCGCTTCCGCCGCACCACGACGGCTGGATCAGCCGCTTTCACGCGTCGCTCGAGGCGATGCTGAGCATGCGGATCGGCCGCAAGGCGCAGATATGGAGAGACGACAAGTTGGACGGCAATGATGAGTTCGCCGCCGAGATCGTCGACCAACTCGAGCGTACGGCGATGATGATCTCGGTGCTGACGCCGCGCTACCTCGAAGCGCCCTGGTGTATGCGCGAAGTGCGCGAGTTCTGCGAGCGGGCCGAGCGCAGCGGCGGGCTGGCTCGCGCCAACAAGTCACGTGTGTTCAAGATTCTCAAGTCGCCGATCAAAGACCGGGACGCGTTGCCGGCGGCGCTGCGGAACGTGCTGGGCTACGAGTTTTTTACCTTCGAGGACGGCGCTCCGCTTGAACTCGATGACGCGTTCGGTGAGCGCTTCGGGCAGGATTACAACCGGCGCGTGGGCAAGCTGGCGTGGGACCTTTCCCAACTGCTCGAGCAGATCGAGAGCGATGGATCCGGCGTCCCGTCGATACCCAAGCCGGCCGTCTATCTGGCCGAAAGCAGCCACGACCGCAGCGAGTTCCGCGAGATGCTCGAAGCCGAGTTGAAGCTGCACGGGCATCCGGTCCTGCCCGACCAGCGCCTGCCCCTCGACGACGAGGCCGCCTGTGTCGAGTTGGTCGAGCAGCAATTGGCCCGTTGCAGCCTCGCCATCCATCTGGTGGGCAACACGGCCGGCGCGGTACCCGACGGCCCCGGCTGCCAACCGTTGGTTGCTCTGCAGAACCGGCTTGCCGCTCGGTACAGCCACAGCAACGGGCTGCCTCGCTTGATCTGGCTGCCGGCAGATACGCACTCGGAGCAGCCCGCGCATCAGGCCTTCATCCAGGCGCTCCAGGACGACGCTGAAACGCAATTCGGCGCCGACTTGATCAGCGCGGATATCGAGGCGTTCAAGGCCGAGATGCACGCCGCATTGCGCCGACTCGAGAAGCCGATGGCGACGCCTGCGGGCGCGGCAGCCCGGCTCGCGCCTCTCATTTATCTGATCTGCGTCGACAAGGATCGCAAGACCAGCGTCCCGATGCGCAAGCTTTTCAAGGAGCAGGGCATCGACGTCGAGCTGCCGGCGTTCGAAGGCGACGCTGGCGCCATTCGCGAAGCCAACCAGAACCTGCTCGCCGGTTGCGACGCCGTGCTCGTCTATTACGGCGCCGGCGACGAGGCCTGGAAACGCAGCACCGACGCCGAGCTCAAGAAGCTGCGAGGCTTGCTCGGCGACAGCGCAAGGCAGCTTGCGTACACCTATCTGGCCGAGCCGCGCACTGGCGACAAGGACGATTTGCTCGACATGCAGGCGCCCAAACTGATCGACGGCCTGGCCGGCTTCGATGCGGCCACGCTCGCGCCGCTCATGGACGCCCTGCGCGCAAGCCGCCCGACGCCATGACGGAGGCGGGCGCCGCGGTGAATCCGTTTCCTGGCCTGCGGCCGTTTCGCGAAGACGAGGAGTACTTGTTCTTCGGTCGCGAGAGCCAGGTCGACGCCATCATCGACAAGCTGGCGGCGACCCACTTTCTCGCAGTGCTCGGGACTTCGGGCTGCGGCAAGTCCTCGCTGGTCAACTGCGGTTTGCGTCCGGCTCTGCATCGCGGCTCCATGGGGAGTGCCGGTACCGCCTGGCGCATGGCTCAGTTTCGCCCCGGCAGCGACCCGTTGCGCGCGATGGCCCGGGCACTGGCGCAAGACGGGGTGTTGTTCGATGGTCCCGGCGCTGCCGCTCCACCGGGTGCTGCAGCGCCATTCGCAGGCGCATCTTCCGCAGCATCGACCGCACCATCTTCCGCGGCATCGACCGCACCCACGTTGGAGGCCGTGATCGAGACGACCTTGCGGCTGAGCAAACTCGGCCTGATCGACATCGTCGAGCAGGCGCGGCTCGCGCCCGGCGTCAATTTGCTGCTCGTCGTCGATCAGTTCGAGGAACTCTTTCGCTACCGCCAGCTCGACCCGACGTCGCCGCTCGGCGTGGCAGGCGGCGCAGACGCGGCGACGGCGTTCGTGAACCTGCTGCTGCAGGTACGCGAATGCAGCGACTGCGCGATCTATGTCGTGCTGACGATGCGCTCGGACTTTCTGGGAGACTGCACCCGGTTGCCCGGCCTGGCCGAAGCGATCAACGCCGGACAGTATCTGGTTCCACGCATGACCCGCGACGAACGTCGAGCCGCCATCGCCGGTCCGATCGGCGTCGGCGGCGCGCACATCAGTCCCGTGCTGCTGACTCGCCTCGTCAACGACGTGGGCGACAACCCCGACCAGCTTTCGATCTTGCAGCACGCATTGAATCGGACCTGGGCTGCCTGGTGGGCCGACTCGGGCGGCGTGGGCCCGATCGAGCGGCGTCATTACCAGGCCATCGGCACGATGGCCGAAGCGCTCGATCGCCATGCTGAGGCGGCCTACGCCGAACTGGGCAGCGATCGCGAACGCGCGATCTGCGAGCGGCTCTTCAAGGCGCTGACCGACCAGGCCAACGACCCTCGCGGCGTGCGCCGCCCGACGCGCCTGGCCGCGTTGTGCGCACTCGCCGATGCCACGCCTGCCGAGATCGGCGCTTTGATCGAGGTCTTCCGCGAGCCCAGCCGTTCGTTTCTGATGCCGCCGGCCACCGAAGCGCTGCAGGCCGAGACGGTGGTCGACATCTCTCACGAGAGCCTGATGCGGATATGGCAGCGGCTGAGAACCTGGGCTGGCGAGGAAGCACTCTCTGCGCAACACTTTCGTCGCATCGCAGAGGCGTCGGCCCTGAATGCGGCCCAGAAAAGCAGCCTGTGGCGCGACCCCGAATTACAGTTGGCGCTCGATTGGCAGGGACGCCAGCAACCAACCGAGCAATGGGCCGCTTGCTACGGCTATCCCTGGGCGGCCGCGCAGCGCTTCGTGGACGACAGTGCGGCGGCGCGCGATGCCGAGCGCGATGCGGTGCGACGCAAATTGGCGCATCGGCGCTGGCTGCTCGGTGGCGTGATCGCGGCGTTGGTGGGGATCGGTTTGGTGTTCTTCGGGTTGTGGCAAAGCGCACAGGTGGCGTTGGGCGAAGCGATCGCCGCCAGGTCCGTGATGCAAAGTCGGGCCATGCTCGACGCAAGCGATTTCACAAGCCTCGACAAGGCGCTTCTCGTGATCGCCGCAGGCCATCGGTTGCGCCCCGACAACCAGACGTATGCGGGCCTGCAGTACGCCGCCGAGAAGACGGCGCGGCTGCGCCAGGTGCTGGCGCTGCCCGACCCGGTGATTGCCTTCAGCCCCGATCAGCGCAGCGCGGTGACAGTGCATGAACGAACGCTGCGCATGTGGGACACCGCGACCGGCAAGGCCCTCACCGCGCCTATGCGGGGGCACGCTTCCACCGTGAACGCCGCGGCCTTCAGCCCCGATGGCGCGACATTGGTCTCCGCGGGTGATGACGCGACGCTGCAGCTATGGGACGCCCGAACGGGCGAGTCGCGCGGCGCGCCGCTGCGCGGACAAGACAGTCGGGTGTGGAGCGTGGCGTTCAGCCCGGACGGCAGGACGATCGCGTCGGGAAGCGAGGACGGCACGCTGCGCCTGTGGGATGCGGAAAGCGGGGCCGTGCGCGGCGAGCCGTTGCGAGGCCACGCCAACCGCGTCTGGAGCGTCGCCTTCAGCCCCGACGGCCGGACCGTGGCGTCGGGCAGCGACGACGGCAGCTTGCGTCTGTGGGACGCGGAAACCGGCGCCGCACAGGGAGCCCCGCTCCTGGGTCACATGGGCGTGGTTTCGAGCGTCGCCTTCAGCCCCGACGGCAGCACCCTGGTCTCGGGTGGCGGCGACAACAGCGTGCGCATCTGGGATGCACGCACCGGCCAGCCGCGCGGCGCGCCGCTGCTCGGGCACACCAGTCGAATCTGGAATGTGGCCTTCAGTCCCGACGGCAAGTCGCTCGTCTCCGGCAGCGAGGATCAGACATTGCGCGTGTGGGATGCGACCACCGGACAAGCGCGCGGCCCGGCGCTGCAGGGTCACAAAAGCCGCGTTTGGCGGGTCGCTTTCAGCCCCGACGGGCGCTTCGCAATTTCGGCCAGCGCCGATCGCACCATAGCCCGCTGGGACGCGGCTGCGCCATCCCCGCCGGGCGCACCGGTGCGCGGCCACTCGGGAGCGGTGCGCAGCGTTGCGCTAAGTCCGGATGGCAAGACACTCGTCTCAGGCGGCGACGATTCGACCCTGCGACTTTGGGACCCCGCGACCCGACAGCCGCGCGGGGCGGCTCTGCGCGGCCACGACGCTGCGGTGACGGGTGTCGCGGTCAGCCCCGACGGAAAAGCCATCGCTTCGGCCAGTGAGGATGGGACGCTGCGCTTGTGGGAGACGGCGAGTGGGAAAGCCCTCGGCGCACCTTTGCGCGGGCATACGGACCGGGTCTGGAGCGTCGCATTCAGTCCCGACGGCAAGACCATCGCGTCCGGCAGCGGGGACGCGACGGTTCGTCTCTGGGACGTCGCGAGCCATCAAGAGCGCGGTGCGCCGCTGCAGGGTCATGGCAAACGGGTGTGGAGCGTCGCGTTCAGTCCGGATGGCAAAAGCATCGCGTCGGCCAGCGATGACGCGACGATTCGACAGTGGGACGCTGCCACGGGGCAGCAGCGCGGCGCTGCGCTGCAAGGCCACATCCAGCGCGTCTGGGTCGTTGCATTCAGCCCCGACGGCAAGACGCTGGCCTCGGGCGGAGAAGACGCGACCGTCCGCCTCTGGGACGCAGCCAGCGGGCGGGCACTGGGCGATCCGCTGGTCGGGCACCTGGAAGCAGTGACCAGCGTCGCGTTCAGCCCCGACGGCAGAACGCTCGCCTCGGGCAGTGACGACACCACGTTGCGCTATTGGGACACCGCGACCGGGGAGGCTCGTGGTGCGCCGGTGCGTGGTCACGAGGCGGCCTTGTCCAGTCTCGTCTTCAATAGAAGCGGCACAACGCTGATCTCCGCCTCTGAAGACGCGACGCTGCGCTGGTGGGATACGCCCGATTTCTGGATCTATCGCATCTGTGCGAAGGTCGTTCGCAATCTGAGCCCGGCACAGTGGAAACAATTGCGGCCGAACTGGCTGCAATTGGCCGGCGACATCGCCTATGTCGAGCAGTGCCCGGGACTCCCGATCCCACCTGATTGATCATCGGCCATCAACGCATTGCCGCGCCATAGGATCGAACATCGCGGCAAATGCGCGGTCAGCGTTTGTCGATCGACGCGGCCGATGTAGTGTCGTTCGTGGGTACCCGTACGATAGAATCGATTGCAGTCCGACAGGGGGAAGCTCACGTGAAGAAATTCGATGAAACTGACGACCCGCGGCGCCGGCTGTTGATTCGCGCGCTTGCCGGCGGGCTGCTCGGCAGCGCCTGGTTCGATCGCTCGCTGGCCGCCGGACTCGCCGGCGAACGGCCGGCCAAGTTGCCGCCTGGCCAATCGATCTATCACGTCGATGGGAAAGTGTTGGTGAATGGCCAAGTCGCGGCGGCCGACACCCGCATCGCCGCGACCGACGTGGTCGAGACCGCTCCTGGCAGCAAGATCATCTTCGTGGTCGGCGCCAATGCCATGCTGTTGCGTGGCGACAGCCGCATTGCATTGAAGGCAGCGGGACCATCTGAGCCCATGACGGGGTTCGAGGTTCTTAAGGGCAGGGTGTTGACGGTGTTCGGAGCCGGCGAACCCAGACGGATCACGACCAGCACGGCGACGATAGGGATTCGCGGCACGGGTTTTTACATTGAAGCGGACCCACAGCAAACCTACTTCTGCACCTGCTATGGAGTCGCCGACATCGCGGCCAGCAAGGATCTCCAGAGCACCGAGACAGTCGCGGCCAGCCATCACGACAAACCGTTGTATATCGTCAGTGACGCGCAACCGGGCAACAGCATTCGCCGGGCGCCATTCGTCAATCACACCGATCAGGAACTGATGATCATCGAGGCCGTGGTCGGACGCACGCCACCGTTCGTGTTTCCGGGAAGCCAGTACGACCGGCCACGGCCGAACTCGACCTACCGAAACTAGCCCGCATCGCTGACTAATTTGCTGGCGCGCCGTTCAGGATCCAGTTCACGAAGAGATCGTAGCCCGCGCGATTGAGGTCGCCGGGTTTGGTGTTGAGCGCGCTGAGGTTGAACCCGGTCTGCGGCAGCACGCCTCCGCCGTGGTGATTGCCTGACGGCTTGCGCAGCAGCGGGCTGGCAACGATGTCGGTGAAATTGACCAAGCCACGAACCTGCGTGTAGAGCAAGGCGGTAGGGGTGGTATCGAACGCAGTGGGCGGCGCCCCGGCTTGGTTATGACAACTCACGCACAGGCGGGCGTTGAGTTCGGTTACGATCCCCGAAAACCTGACTGCCGGGTCAGGGTTCATTGCAGCAACGAATACTTTCACCGACGCCGGCGCGCTAGCGATACTGCCGTCGCTGGCGATCAGTTCGATCACATAGTTTCCGGATGCTGTGGCGGTGAACGTCGTCGTCGTGGAATTCGGGTTGGCGAGCGTTCCGCCGGGTCCCGATGCGATCCTCCATCGGTAGCTGTTCGCGAAGAGGGAGGCACTTGCCGAGAGCGTCGTCACGTCGCCTGGTCGCAGAGCGCGGTCCGGACCCGGGTCGGCAATCGGCCGTCCCGGCAGCAACAGGCGGCCACTGGTGTCGCGCGCGGGTGCAAATGCCGGGCCTTTTGCATCCAGGTAGGTGGCCAACTGCCCGGCCATGTTGGTGCTCCAGAACTTGTCGAACACGATCTTCGCCAGCGGCATGTTGCCGCGGTCGAACACATGTGCCTTGATGCGATCGCCATAACTATCGAACTTGATGAAACTCGTCAGGTCGATATCCGACATGTCCTGGATGCCGCGAACGATATGACAGCTACGGCAAGCGGGCACAACGACGTTTTTGTATAGCGCTTCCTGGCCAGCCAACTTCCAGTCATTCGGTACGTCGGCCTCGGCATAATTGGCCTGCGGCAACTCGGGGCCACCATAGCCGTTCTTGATCAAGAGGGCGGCGGTACCTTGCCATTCGCGAGGATCGGCGGGTGGCCGGCAGGCATCCACGGAAGGCGGGCCGGGCCGCGGACCTGCGAGCGGGTAGCTGCACAGCACGATCTTGTTCATCGTTTTCAGCACCGACTCCTGTTCGGCGCGTGTGTAGCCTTGTCTCGTAGAGAAGGTCAATGCATCGACCTCGAAGACGTGCAGGTGGCCGCGCGCGTCGCCGCGCTGTGCCGGGTTCTCCGAGTGGGCCAACAGCGGGAACAGCGGGCGTCCGGTCGTTGGATCAAGCGGCGTCAACGCGTCGCCGCGCCCGCCGTGGCAAGTGATGCATACACCCGGTAACGCCTTGAGGCCTCGGCCATCGATGTCCTGCTCGAGACGGCGTTCATGGGTCACCGCATCGAAGCTGTAGAACTTGGCAAACTTCACTGTCCCACCCGGCCCCGGACTGAACTCGATCGCGTTGATGTTGGCTTTCCAGCGCTGGTCCTGGACGACGGCGGCGTCGAGGTTCAGGCTCGAACCGTAGCCGCCACCACCGATGTCGACGAGGTAGTTCTCGACGAAGAAAGCGATCGTGCCGTCGGTATTTTGCCGTGCCGTCATGCGCCGGCCATAGCCGAGGTCACGAAAATCGCCGAACACCGCGGTGACTTGCGCAACGCCCGGCTCGTCGAAATGGTTCGCGGCCTTCCAGGCCTCGAAGTTTTTCTTGTTTCCGAACGGATCGATTGCGGCGTAATACGCCAGCGCATACCCGGTCGTGTTGGTCTGGAACGAGCCATCGTCCTGCCGTTGCGGATTCGGAAACAGCAGAAAGCTGTTCGGCCCGGCGACGACCGTCGGCGCCGGCGGGGGCGCCGATGGAAATACATCGGCTGGCTGGTCGCCACGGCCACCGCCGCAGGCGCCGAGCACGAGCGGCAGCAACAGTGCGCTGCCCAATGCAAGATAACGTTGAAGGTTCACGCTCGGCCCCCTTTAGAAGCGCAGCGCATAGTTGAGCAAAATCTGGTTCGAGACATAGCGCTCGGGCACCGTGGTAGCGAAAGACAGCGACTGCTTCGGCCTCGAGACCGCGTGGCGCCAGGCGAGATCGATCGACGCCTTCGGCCCCAAACCGTGGTTGTATCCCAACGTTGACACGAGCGTGTCGGCGTTGAAGCGATAGCTGAAAAATTCGCTGCTGCGGAAGGCGTTGTCCTGGACCAGGACCTTCGCCGTGTCGATGTTCTCGAGCGAGGCTCGGCCCGACGACACGGTGTCGCCGTGACGGTAGTCACCGCCAACGTAAAGGGTGCCATGCTCGTGCAATGCGTAGTCGAGGTTCAGGCGCGCCGAATAGTTTCGGCCTTCGAACACGGCGCTCTCGGCGCGGCGCTCTTCGCGGGCGATCGCGCCGAAGACGTTGATCCGGTCGGTCAGCGCGCGCTGGACCGTCGCTCCGAAGGTGTAGCGGTAGCCTCTGCGCAGGCGCGATTCATAGCGATCGCCTGCAAGCCGGATGAAGGCGCCGAACGTGGCAGCGTCGAATTCTCCTGAAGCGCGGTAATCGATACTCGCCTGGGCTTCGCCAAAGATGCGGCCCAGGCCGGAGTAACGTGCGAACCCGTCCGCGCCGACCACGCCCGTCAGCGTAACGCGCGAGTTCGCGTTGATCGGCAACACATGATCCGTGCTCGCCTGCGCCGCAAAGATATTGTCGTGCAGGATGTCGCTCGCCACGCGGGCGCGGGTTACGTTGGTATCGTGCGTGTAGCCGAGTTCGAGCTGGATTTCGGGGCGCCGCGTCGCGATCGGCGCCTCATCAGACGGGCCCTCGGCCGCGCTCGCATGCGTCGTCGACAGCAGAACCAGCAATGCCGACACGCGAATCCCGATGAGCGCGGTCCGATGCAGCAGCGTGCTTTTCGTTCGCGCCATGATGGATGCTTTCTCGACGATGCGGCCTCGCTCGGCGCCAGCGGCATTTCCTTTCAAGGCTGCGCGCTGATGACCCATTTCCGTATAGCAACTATCGTTCGATGGCACAAGGGACACAGCCTCGAAGCGAAGAAAACAGTTGCAAAGAAACGTCTTGACCCCGTGAGTGTGCTGCCCCTAGCGCTGCGTATCGCTGGACCACTTGGCCACCCACGAGCTGGTTTCGGCAGCGATGATGTCTTCGCATTGGCTGACGAACTGCGACCAGGCGCTGCCGCCCGCAGCGGAAGAGGCTGCGAAGGCACTGTCGAGATCCTCCAGACGCCGGGCTGTGGCGAGATAAGTGACCACCAGGTGATCGAGGCGCGACGCTCCGATGTGGGCCAGAATCGCCCCGGACACCGTCGTCAGGACAGCAGTGAGGGCGGCCAGGTCGAACGGCCAAGGTATTCCCAGCGCGGCCTTTCCTTCAATCCCCGCAATGGCTGTAACCACCACGGCCGCGAAGGCAAGGCACAACTCGACGGCCTTCAGCACCCCGGCGGTCTTGCGATACTTCTCCGCCTTGGGTCGATAGAACTGCTGGGCGGCCGCAAGCAGGCGGTCATTGCGGTATTGCGTGGGCGAGATCAACTGCCGCGGTGAACTGCCGGCTCGGGTCGCCTTTACTTGTCGCGCAACGAGATCGTCGACGTCCCTTTCTATGCGTTCGCGTTCTGCCTGCAGCAACGCATCGGGGTTTGCCGTGTCGCCGTAGGGTTTGGACCGCGCGGCGAACCTGAATGCCTCGCGCTTGAGCGCCTCGGATGCAGAGCGCGCACGCACCCAGCTTTGGGTTTCGTTGCGTCCGAGGAAGCGTTGCGACAGCAACGCGCCGATCGCCAGCAACACCGCAGCCATCGCGGCGAGATACGCATGCGCCTTCCACACGGAGGGGATCTGGCTTGCCACGGCGGCGGCCAGCGCGCCGGCGACCGATAGCCCGAACACCGCCCAGCGCGCACGATCGAGGCGAGTCTTGATGTGATCTGCCGTGGCCGACCAGTCAGCCGCGCGATCGGCCACATGATTCAGAGCCGCCAGACCGGCCGGATGGAAATCACTCGCGACTTGCTCCGGCGCTGGCGGAGCGCCACCCACGGAAACTGCTGCGGGGTTCGTGGTCATGACCTTTTTTCCTGCGCAGTGGCGCCGCGCAGGCGGCTCGGAAGCGCCTCAGGCGGAGCCGAACACCATGGATGCTCCCGACCAAAGCCGCAAGACATTTCGCGCACGACTGCCGATGTGCCAAACACCATATAACTTCCGCTCCGTGAAGGCATAAAACTTCCGCCAAAGATCGCAAATCAAGCAGGTGTTTGATTCTTAAATAAAATTGAGTTCACCGCCTTATTTGGCGGAACGATACTTTTCGCAAGTCTATATGTGCACGGCAATTCGCAGCGCCGCGTCGAACGAGAGCTCGCGCAATCGACTCATTAAACATTGCAATGGATCGTCAGGGCCGACAAGGTAGAACCTTACCAAGCGCAGCACCGCAGATCATCACATCCCACACTTGCGAGTTGATGAAATAATTCTGATGGGCTGCGGGAGGAAGCTCCAGGACCAGCAAGTGCGCCGTGTTTTGGACGAACACGTTGGCAAGCTCGACAGCCGGTCGGCAGTCTGACCCGCCTGATCCATCATTGGCATACCAAAGTGGGATGTGCCAGGTCAGAAGATCGTTGGTGTCGTTGAACGCGACGATCCTCAATTTTTCCGGACCATTTCTCCCTAGTGTAGTGTTGCATTCTGTTTGGCACTTAAGGGACTGTTCGCGCGGATGACCTTCTGGAGGATGTCGCGAGCGCTCTTGGTCCAGATGAACGGCTTGGGTTTGGTGTTGTGGTGAGCGATGTAGCCATCGATGGCTTGAACCAACTCGGGCACGCTGGTGAACACTCCGCGGCGCAGCCGCTTGGTGGTGATGTCGCGGAAGAAGCGCTCGACCATATTCAGCCACGACGCCGAGGTCGGGGTGAAGTGCATGTTGAATCTTGGATGCTTGGCCAACCAGTCCTGCACGGCAGGATGTTTGTGCGTGGCGTAGTTATCGGCGATCAGATGCAGCGTCTTGGCTTGGGGTGTCTGACGATCAATCTGGCGCAGGAACTTCAACCACTCGAGGTGGGTGTGGTGCTGCTGGCACTGACCGATCACCTGACCGTCCACCACGTTGAGCGCGGCAAACAGCGTGGTCGTGCCATTGCGCTTGTCGTCGTGCGTCATGGTGGCGGCTCGGCCCTTCTTGATCGGCAGGCCAGGCTGGGTGCGATCCAGCGCCTGCACCTGGCTCTTCTCATCGCAGCACAAGACCAGCGCGTGTTCGGGAGGCGACAGGTACAGGCCCACCACGTCTTCGAGCTTTTCGACGAACCGCGGGTCGCGCGAGACCTTGAAGCCGCGCACCCGATGCGGCTTCAAGCCGTTGGCGCGCCAGTGGCGCGAGACGCTGGCCGCACTGACGCCCAACTGGGCGGCCATCGTGCGCGTGCTCCAGTGTGTGGCTGCCTCGGGTTTGCTCTGCGTGGTCAGCTCCACCAGCCGGGCCACGTCGATCTTCACCGGCGGCGCGCCGCGCGGCAGGTCGCGCTCGATGCCCGCCAATCGCAACCGGGCATAGCGCTCGCGCCAGCGCGAGACCTGCACTCGGCCGACTCCCAACTGCTCGGCGATGGCCTTGTTCTGCATTCCTTCAGTGGCCAGCAGCACGATGCGCGCGCGCTGCTCCAGCCTCACGCTGGTCAGCCTGGAGCGAACCAGCTTCTTCAACTCGGCTCGCTCCTCGTCGGTCAACACAATCTCGGGGGCAACTCGCACTCGCTCTCCACTTTGCTTCGAAGTAAAGTATTGGAGAGGTGAGAACAATATAAGTTCCTACAAGAGTGTAACACTACACTAGCGAAGATGCGCGATATTCGCTGCAAGGCAAGTGTCGAGGCGGTCGAGGCAGCGCTCGTCGGCAACTATCAACCGGAGCACCTCTTTGCACTTGCGCAGAGCCTCGCTCTCTACGACTTCTATCAGGTGCAGGTCGGACAGTGCGACCAGCAAATCGAAGCGGTACTCGCATTGTTGAACGCCGACAGGCCGAAACCGGAAGCGCCGTTGCCGAAGCCACGCAATCGCACCAAGCAGCCGAATGCGATCGCCTTCGACGTGCGCCCATCGATCTATCAGTTGGTCGGCACAGACCTGACGCAGATCCACGGCATTGGACCGTTTCTGGCCTTGCGACTGATCGCCGAATGCGGCACCGATCTGGCTCGCTGGCCGACAGCGAAACACTTCACGTCATGGCTGGCGCTGGCGCCCGGATGCAAGATCAGCGGCGGCAAAGTGCTGTCGTCGCGAACGCGCAAGACGACCAATCGAGTGGCGGCCCATCTCCGACTCGCTGCCGTCACCGTTGGACGGACCGAGACGGCTCTTGGTGCCTTCTATCGACGCCTGGCATCGCGCATCGGCAAGGCCAAAGCAGTCACCGCCACGGCACGCAAGATCGCCGTTCTGTTCTACAACGCAATGCGTTTCGGAATGGACTATCGCGATCCCGGCGCAGATCACTACGAGACCGCGTACCGTGAACGCGTCGTCAAGCAGCTTCACCGACGCGCTCGTCAATTTGGCTTCCAACTGCAGGCGGTCGAAAGTGTTTCTTAGGAAATGCGCCGGTGACCGGCGGCGGCAACGATCGAGTGTCGATCGGTTGGGCAGCTGCAGATACGTGATGTCGGCCACCCAGAGTGAGCTCTCGGCTAGTTCCTTGAGCGCATCGTTCCAGCGATGCAGTCCCTCCCCATAGGCGTCACGCTCGATCACGACTGACTTGGCGTTGTCGAACAGGACGTGCTCGGGGACCCCGCCGAAATAATCAAATGCTTCGCGCAGACCGGCGCACAGCGTCGCCGCATCTTCGCTGCTTGCGAACTTGACGAACGTCGCTCGGCTGTAACCCAATCGCCGGCATTTAACTGCTGCGCAGGATCTACAAGGGCCAGTTCAACCTCGGCAAGCTGCGCCTCAAAAACAGCAGGCCGCCCGCCGTTTGGAATGCAGTGCTTTCGACTCGATGAAGCACCAACGAACAGCCCGCTTTTCGCTCGCACCATCCATTGGCACCAGAGCCGACAATATCTCTGCGATCAGATGCGCATCGGCAAACAGGGTGCGACGAGATTCGCCTACTAGCGAGGCTGATCGGGAAATACTTCGAGAGGTACGTCATTTGGAGGTCTCCGGCTTTGGCTCGACGGCAACAAGATTGACGTAGATCAACCCTCCGTCGCCGCGGCTGCATACATTGACTTATCCGCGGCCCGTATTCGACCGCTCACTTATGGATTCTCTTATGAAAACCATTTCCCCTCTCGCGCTTGCACTCGTCATCGCTGCCACTGGAGCCCCGGCATGGGGTGCCGACGACGGCCAACACGACACCCATCACCCTGCCGA
>JBBRQU010000030.1:0-46319 GCA_038225855.1 Burkholderiales bacterium
ATCATCGAGATCGCGGATCTGGACGGCGAGAAGCAGTTCGAAGTGCTGTCCACCAACGGCGACACTTTCCTCGGCGGCGAAGACTTCGACCAGCGCATCATCGATTACATCGTCACCGAATTCAAAAAGGAATCCGGCACGGATCTGTCGAAGGACGTGCTCGCGCTGCAGCGCCTGAAGGACTCGGCCGAGAAGGCCAAGATCGAGTTGAGCTCATCGGCGCAGACCGACATCAACCTGCCCTATATCACCGCTGATGCATCAGGCCCGAAGCACCTGAACATGAAGCTCACGCGCGCCAAGTTCGAGTCGCTGGTCGAGGAACTGATCGACCGCACGATCGAGCCTTGCCGTATCGCGATCAAGGACTCGGGCGTTTCGGTGTCCGACATTCACGACGTGATTCTGGTCGGCGGCATGACGCGCATGCCCAAGGTGCAGGAGAAGGTCAAGGAATTCTTCGGTCGCGATCCGCGCCGTGACGTCAATCCCGACGAGGCGGTCGCGGTCGGTGCGGCCATTCAGGGCGGCGTGTTGAAGGGCGACGTCAAGGACGTGCTGTTGCTCGACGTGACGCCGCTGTCGCTCGGCATCGAAACGCTGGGCGGCGTGATGACCAAGATGATCAAGAAGAACACCACCATTCCTACCAAGTTCAGTCAGGTGTTCTCGACGGCCGACGACAATCAGGCGGCCGTGACGATCAAGGTGTATCAGGGCGAGCGCGAAATCGCGACGGCCAACAAGATGCTCGGCGAATTCAATCTCGAAGGCATCGCACCCGCCGCGCGCGGCATGCCGCAGATCGAAGTGGGCTTCGACATCGACGCCAACGGCATCCTGCATGTCGGCGCGAAGGACAAGTCCACCGGCAAGGAAAACAAAATCACCATCAAGGCGAACTCGGGTCTGTCCGAAGGCGAGATCGAGAAGATGGTGAAGGACGCCGAAGCGAATGCCGAAGACGACAAGAAGGTTGTCGAACTCGTGACCGCGCGCAATCAGGCCGACGCGCTGGTGCATTCGGTCAAGAAGTCGATGTCCGAATACGGCGACAAGCTAGACGCCGCCGACAAGAGCAGCATCGAAAGCGCGATCAAGACGGCCGAAGACGCGATCAAGTCCGACGACAAGGCGAAGATCGAAAGCGCGAGCGAAGCCTTGATGACCTCCTCACAGAAGCTGGGTGAAAAGATGGCGGCCGATGCGCAAGCCGCGCAGGCGGCTGCCGGCGAGGCCGCGCAAAATCCGGGCGCCGGCCAGCAGCAAGGCAAGCCGGCCGACGATAACGTCGTAGATGCCGAGTTCAAGGAAGTCAAGCGCGGGTAATGTAATTCGTCGTTCCCGCGCACGCGGGAATCCAGTGTCGTTGAACGTACGTCACTAGGTTCCCGCTTTCGCGGGAATGATCGCGAGTCAAGCCAACGGAAGCGCCATGGCCAAGAGGGACTACTACGAAATTCTCGGCGTCGCGAAGAACGCCTCTGAAGAAGACATCAAGAAGGCCTACCGCCGCCTCGCGATGAAGCATCACCCGGACCGCAATGCGGACGGCGACAAGGCCTCCGAAGAAAAATTCAAGGAGGCCAAGGAAGCTTACGAGATGCTGACCGATGCGGACAAGCGCGCCGCATACGATCGCTATGGTCATGCGGGCGTCGATCCCAACATGGCGGGAGCGGGCGCCGGCATGGGCGGATTCGCCGAAGCGTTCGGCGACATCTTCGGGGACATTTTCGGCGGCGGGCAACGCGGCGGCCGAGGAGGGCCGCAGGTCTATCGCGGCGCCGATCTGCGCTATGCGATGGAGATCACGCTCGAGCAGGCGGCGCACGGTTACGAGACCGAGATCAAGATCCCGAGCTGGAACAACTGCGAGGTCTGTCACGGCTCGGGCGCGAAGCCGGGCACCAAGCCGCAGACCTGTCCGACCTGCGCGGGCTCGGGAGCGGTGCGCATTCAGCAGGGTTTCTTTTCGATCCAGCAGACCTGCGCGCGTTGCCACGGCGTAGGCAAGATCGTTCCCGAACCCTGCACCCATTGCGACGGCGTGGGCAGGATCAAATCGCCCAAGACCCTCGAGGTCAAGATCCCTTCGGGCATCGACGAAGGCATGCGGATTCGTTCAACCGGCAACGGCGAGCCGGGCGTGAACGGCGGCCCCAACGGCGATCTCTACGTCGAGATTCACATCAAGCAGCACGCGATGTTTCAGCGCGACGGCGACGATCTGCATTGCGAGATGCCGATCGCATTCGCCACCGCGGCGCTTGGCGGCGAGCTCGAGATCCCGACGCTGGGCGGCAACGCCGAGATTTCGATTCCCGAAGGCACCCAGAGCGGCAAGACTTTCCGCTTGCGGGGCAAGGGCATCAAGGGTGTGCGCGCCTCGTATCCGGGCGACCTGTATTGCCATGTGCAGGTCGAAACGCCGGTCCGCCTGACCGAGCATCAGAAGAAACTGCTGAAGGATTTCGATGCCTCGACGCGCGAGGGCGGCGCCAAACACAGCCCGCAATCGAAGGGCTGGGCCGACAAGGTCAAGGCGTTCTTCGCCTGATGTCGTCGTTCCCGCGAACGCGGGAATCCAGGGTCGTCACTCGTCGTTCCTGTGAAAGCAGGAACCCAGTGTCGTGAATGTACGTCGCTGGGTCCTCGCGTTCGCGGGGACGATGGCGAATCGATCACACGTGCGCTGCGCCATCGCGCTTCGAGCGCGCGGCCACGTGCAGGCAATGCAGGGTGATCTTGCGAACCTCTGCCTTGCTCGCCTCGATGTGCGCGCGTAGCAGCAGCGTCGCGTCATCGGCTCGACGCTTCAGAACGGCGCGAAGAATTTGCGCGTGCTCGTTGTATGTCGTCTCGACGCGCGCTGCCTGCGTGAAGTCGAGCCGCCGGATGATGCGTATGCGTTCGGTCACTTCGCGATGCACGCGTGCGAGTTCCGGGTTGCCCGCAGCGCCCACCAGAGCCGTATGAAAATCTTCATCGAGCCCGGCGACGTGCTTGCCGTCCTTCAGACGATCGGGTACCTGCACGAGCCAGATCGTGCGCAGCGCTTCGAGTGCGTGGTCTTCCGACGATCGCTCGTCGTTCGACATGCGCACCGTGCGCCCGCACAGTCTGCGCACGGCCGTCGTCTCGAGCATCATGCGCAAGTCATAGAAGTGCTCGAACTGTTCGAAGTCGAAGGGCCGCACCACCCATCCGCTGCGCGCCGTCACGTCGAGATACCCGTCGCGCTGCAACCGGAACAGGGCTCGCGCACCGGCGTGCGCGAGATGCCGAGGCGTTCGGCGATTTCCGTTTCGGAGAAGCGATCGCCCGGCACGAGTCGAAAGTCGAAGATATCCTGCTTCAACTGCGCGTAGGCGCCATCGGCGAGCTTCGCGGCAGGCGCCATGGCGCGCACAGCCGCGCTGTCGGTGGCGACGACGGCGCCACTCATGCAGCGACCCTCATGAGGTGACTCTCACGCAGCCTCGATCACAGCCAGCGCGTCGCCTGCTGAAACCACCGATCCCTGTTTGCATCGCAGGCTGCGCACGCGGCCGCCCACCGGTGCATGAACCGCGAATTCCATCTTCATCGCTTCCACGATCAGCATCGGATCGCCGGCGGCAACCGTAGCACCCGCATCGACCAGCAACTTCCACACGCTGCCGCTGATGTCGGCCGCAACGATGTGGTCGTTCGCGCGCCCTTCCGGGTCATGAGGCTGCTTCGCCATCGCGACGCCATCGAGTAATGGCACGGCTGCGTCGGTCGCTCCGTCCTCGGTCTTCCAGTGCGCGACTTCAGTGTCGAAGGCCGCCTTCTGGTTCTCCCTGAATGCGACGAGTTCGGGCGCTATGCTTTTCAGGAAGCGGTTGTATTCGCCGAGGTCGAACACTTCGTCGCTGATTTCGATGCGAGCGCGCCCCGAACGAAACCCATCGCGCAAGCACGTCAGTTCGGCTTCATCCACCGGGTAGAAGTGCACCTGGTCGAAAAAGCGCAGCAACCACGGCTCGCCGTCGACGAACGCCGGGTTGGTCAGGAACTTGTTCCAGATCGGCAGCGTCCGTCCGACCAGTTGGTAACCGCCCGGCGAATCCATCCGTATATACACATGTAGATACCGCCGATACCGACCGTTCCTTCGGCGGTGTAAGTGCGCGCGGGGTTGTACTTCGACGTCAGCAAACGATGGCGTGGATCGACCGGCACCGCGCACGGCGCGCCCAGATAGACGTCGCCCAGGCCGAGCACCATGTAGCTGGCCTTGAAGATGATGTCGCTCACGTCTTCGACGCTTTTCAGCCCATTGATCCTGCGCATGAACTCCGCATTGCGTGGTAGCCACGGCGCGTTGTCGCGCACCGACTGCCGATAGCGCGCGACCGCATCGAGCGTCGCCGAGTCCTCGAACGTCATCGGCAGATGCAGCACGCGCGTCGCGATCCGCATGTCGTCGATGCGCGGCAGGCGCGCCTCGGTTTCGAGCAGCGCATCGATCAGGCGCGGCTGCGAGACGACGCGGCTTTCATAGTGAATCTGCAGCGATCGCACGCCGGGCGACAACTCGAGAATACCGGCGACCGGCCTGGCCTTGAGTTCTTCCATCAGCGCATGCACGCGAAAGCGCAGATTCAGGTCGAGTACGTTCGCGCCGTACTCGATCAATACGTAGCGATCGCCGGCCTGCCGATAGACGACTTGCGGGCTGTCGGCCGATGCCGGCAGCGAGACGAGGATCGCGTCGCCGACCGGCGTCGGACGCGCATCGTGTGCGATCGTCGGCATGACGATCTTTACATTCGTGTGAAGACCGATCGATACCGCATCCGTACACGCCAGGAGCCGGCCGCCGGCGATGCGAGAGACAAGCCGGCGATACGCGATCGCTCGAGCGGCCTGCCGCGGCCGGCAATGCTCGCATCCGGTGCGGCGATTGCGCGCGCTGGTGCGTGGCGCGTGCATCGATCGGTGCGACGCCGAGGCTTGATGAGGGCCAAGCGCCAGGCTGCGTTCGCGACCCCATCCGCGCTCTGCTACATTCGGCGCTTCTTCAACGAGGAGCGGCTCATGACCTGCGGTCTTTACGCGGTTTCGATTCCTGTGTTCACCCGCATGCTCGGCAATCTGTCGAAGCTGCTAGACAAGGCCGCGGCCGACGCCGAGGCGCGCAAGTTCGAGCCGTCGGTCCTGCTCGAATCACGGCTCTATCCCGACATGTTTCCCTTGTTGAAGCAGGTGCAGCTCGCGTGCGACTTCGCGAAGGGCGCGGCGGCGCGCCTGGCGGGCGTGCCGGTGCCGGCATTCCCCGACGAGGAACGAACGGTCGCCGAATTGAAGGACCGCATCGCGAAGGTCATCGCGTTCGCCGAAGGCGTCTCGAAGGACGATGTCGATGCGGGGGTGAATCGCGACGTGACGATCAAGATGCGCGATCGCAGCGTCGAGATGAAAGGCCTCGACTATCTCAATCAGATGGCGATTCCCAACTTCTATTTCCACGCCACCACCGCGTACGCGATCCTGCGGCACAACGGCGTCGCGGTGGGCAAGAGGGACTTCGTCGGGATTTGATTGGCTTCCTGGCGCGGAGTCGTGTTCTTGCGACGCTGACTGACTCAGAGGGCCTTGCGGTACACGACGAAGTCCGATCTCTCCGCGACCTGGTCATACAAGCGCATCGCGACATGATTCGTCTCGCGCGTCTGCCAATACACCCGTTCGGCCCCTGCTATGCCGGCTCGTTCGTAGACTGCCTCGATGAGCGCGCGACCTACGCCTGGTCCGCGCGCCGCTTCGACGGTGAAGAGGTCCTGCAGATAGCAGACCGGCGCAATCTGTAGGGTGCTGCGGTGAAAGAGATAATGCGCCAGACCCACCAACGCGCCTGAACTCTCCGCAACGAGTGCGCGCACGGGTTCATCCTCATCGAAGAAACGTGACCATGTCATCTGCGTGATTTGAACTGGCAGCGCAGTCGAGCCCTCTCGCCCGTAGAAGGCGTTGTAGCCATCCCAAAGCGGTTGCCAGGCGCTGAAATCTGCCGCGATGGCAGCGCGAATAGTGAACTGGCTGGGCACGATGAGCCTCCATTGAAAAACCGTTGCCTGTTTCCACGAATTGAAAAACAAGAACGCGCCGAATGACGCGTTCTCGGTTTAAAGCATGAAGAGCTCAACTCTTATAGAAGACATAATCGGCCGAATAGCGCACCTGCTTCTTGCCGGCGACGGTGGCCGAGCTACAGAGGTCCGAGGGCGCGGTGCCGGCGTTGGTGTTGATGCGCTGGATATAGGTCACCCCATTGAGCGTGCCATTGCCTGGACTTGGATTGGCCTGAACGAGTTGCCAAGGGATGTTGCCTGCCGTCGGCGCCGGCGCCGTGGCGAGTTGCTTGCCGGTCACCTTGCTGCCATCGCCGTATTCCCACGTCGGGCCGCCGTAGTACTTGCCGACGATCGCGTCGTCCTTGTCACGCAAGACCGCCTCGGGCGAAGCGAGCACCCAGTCGAATCCCGAGGCATCGGCCTTGGGGCGGCATTCGTAATTCAAGAGTCCCGAACCCTTGAGCGTGTAGGCGACCTTGTTGCCGGAGGGAACCGCGATTGCCGAAGGCACCTCTGGACTCTTCATCATGCCCATCGACCCCATGCCGCTGCATGCGGCCAGAGCCATGGACAGTGCGGTGATTGCGAGCGGGCGCATGATCGAATTCATCTTGTTCTCCTGTTGGTCAAAAGGCATTGCCTACATAGTGGACCACCGAATCGTCTCGACACAAAGGCAACCACGATCAACTTTTCGATACGGATTCATAAGAACGGTTCCCGATGTGACGACCTGCCAGTTGAAACCAATTCGAACCTGGCCTCATTCAGATCTCCTCGTACAACGGCAACGTGAGGAATTCCTCGAAGGCTTGCTGCGTGCTCATCGTCGTGAAGATCTCCGCCGCGCGATCGAACTGTCCTTCGAATCCTCCGGCCTTGATCTTCGCGAGTTCTTCGGGGACCAGCGTCTCCACGAGCTCGGCCGTGATCTTGCGGCCATCGTCGAGTACGCCTTTGGGCGAACGGATCCATTGCCACACCTGACTGCGGCTGATCTCGGCCGTCGCCGCGTCTTCCATCAGATTGTGGATCGGCACGCAGCCATTGCCGCCCAGCCATGCGCCCAGATAATGGATGCCGACGTTGATGTTCATGCGCAGACCGAACTCGGTGATCGGCGCCTCGGGCTGGAAATTCAGGAGATCCGCGGCCGTGACTTGCACTTCGGGCTTCTGCTTTCCGAATTGATTCGGCTTGTCGCCGAGCACCTCGACGAATTCCTTCATCGACGCTTCGACGAGACCCGGATGCGCGACCCAGCCGCCGTCATAGCCATCGGTCGCGTCGCGCCTCTTGTCGGCGATGATGCCGGCCATCGCGACTGCATTCTTCTCGGGGTCGCTCTTGATCGGAATCAACGCGCTCATGCCGCCGATCGCGGGCGCGCCGCGCTTGTGGCAGGTCTTGAGCAACAGCAACGCATAGGCGCGCATGAAGGGCGCCGTCATCGTGACTCTGGCGCGATCGGCGAGGCAGAAATTCTTGTCGACCTTGAACTTCTTGATGCAGGAGAAGATGTAGTCCCAGCGGCCCGCGTTCAGCCCGGCCGAGTGCTCGCGCAATTCGTAGAGGATCTCTTCCATCTCGAACGCCGCGAGGATGGTCTCGATCAGCACCGTCGCCTTGATCGTTTCCTGGGGAAGGCCGAGTTCCTTTTGTGCCATCACGAAGATGTCGTTCCACAGACGCGCCTCGAGATGCGACTCTATCTTCGGCAGATAGAAGAATGGTCCCGCGCCGCGAGCGACCAACTCCTGCGCGTTGTGAAACAGAAAAAGCGCGAAGTCGAAGATGCCGCCGGAGATGCGCTTGCCATCGACCAACACATGCTTCTCGTCCAGGTGCCAGCCGCGCGGGCGCACCTGCAAGGTCGCAACGGTGTCGTTGAGCTTGTAGGTCTTGGTGCCGGCGGGCGTTTGCTGCTCGAGCGTGAGCGTGCGGCGAATCGCTTTCTTCAGATTGATCTGCCCCTGGATCTGGTTGTGCCAGTTGGGCGTGTTGCTGTCCTCGAAGTCGGTCATGTAGCTATCCGCCCCCGAGTTGTAGGCGTTGATGATCATCTTCGCCTCGACCGGACCCGTGATCTCGACGCGCCGACGTTCGAGCGCCTTCGGAATCGGCGCGATCGTCCAGTCGCCTTCGCGTATCGATTTCGTTTCGGCGAGAAAGTCCGGGCGCTCGCCCGCATCGAGCCGCTTCGCGCGTGCGGCGCGCGCGGCGAGCAGTTCGCGCCGGCGCGGCTCGAACGCGCGCGAAAGTCTTGCGACCAGCGCGAGGGCATCGGGCGTGAGGATTTCCGCGAACGCGGGCGTGACCTCGGCGCTGATCGTCACGCCTTCGGGTAGGTTGGACATGGGAACTCCGTTGAATGAAATGGTCGGCCGTCGTCCCCGCGAAAGCGGGGACCCAGTGTCGTCAAAGCAAAGTCACTGGGTTCCCGTTTTCGCGTGAGCGACGGGATGATGATTAGGCAAGCAGCGGTTCGACGAAGGCAATCACATCGTGCATCGCCCGGCCCTCGCCATGCGGCACGACGCCGAGTTCTTCGAGCGGCATGCCGGCGCGATTGATCCAGAAGGTCGTGTAGCCGTACCACGTCGCACCGCACGCATCCCAGCAATTGCTCGACACGAACAGGATTTCCGACGCGAGGCAATCGAACGCGAGCGGGCCCAGCTCATAGGCCTCGGGGGCGGTCTTGTATCGTCCGACCGCATCGACCGACAACAGATGATCGAACACGCCGTCGAGCAGGGTGTTGTTGGCGACGATCGCCTCGAGCATGGGCGGGTCGCCGTTCGACAGGATCGCCATCCGCATGCCGCGTGCCTTCAGCGACAACAGCGCCGCCGACGCATCCGCGAACACGTCGAGGCGATCGTACTGACTCATCAACGCCGTCGTCGTCTGGGCGTCGAGCGCGAGCCCGAGTGCGCGCGCCGCATGCACCAGTGCGTCGCGCGTGACGTCGGAGAACGGAACGTAACGGTCCGACAGCGTGCGCAAGCGTGTGTAGTCGATCTGCTTGACGCGCCAGAGCGCGGACAGCTCCGCGCCGCGACCTGGAAAGAATCGGTCGGCGAGTACGGAGATCGAATGGACGTCGAAGATGGTTCCGTATGCGTCGAACGCGATGGCCTTGATGGAAGGGCTATGACTCATTGTTCCGCCTGCGCAGCCGAGCCGCGGCTGACTGCATGCCACCTGCGGCGACTTCAACTGCACCGACCTTGCCAAGACCGAAACGCGGCATGTTGACGTAGATGTTCTCGTATGTGCCTGGAGACGCCGCATAGGTTTCGTGCCAGATGCCCACCGAGCCGTCTGTGCCGATTGCGTTGTTGAACGATTGCCAGGCGGGCAGATGCTGAGCTTGCTTGTTTCTGGAATAAGCCAGCAGTTGCTCCATGGAGCGCCAATACTGAACCAGGATGACGGTTCGAGAAAACCACATTTCGGCTCCCATGAATCCCAGCTCGGGCTGGCGGTAGAGCTCCTTGATCATGCGAGGCATCGCTGCAGCGACGGGCAGCCACTTGTGAAGCTTCAGCGGTTGGTTGATTCGCATGCCAATGAGGAAGACGACGAAATCACCTTCAAGACTGGCCGTGAGACGCTCTCGGTGAATCATGAACCGTGCGTCCTGGTGTCGACATCTGTTGTTGAAGTCGGCCCGCTGGTTGGTGGTCGCGCGATTTTCATGCTCATACCAGAACCTCGATTGCCGGTGGATGACTGAGGAAGTGACCCGGACTTGCAGTCAGTCCATAAGCGCCCGACTGGAAGACGACGACCAGGTCGCCAATGTCGGCGCGCGCGAGATCCATGCGGTCGGCCAACAGATCGAGCGGCGTGCAGAGCGGTCCGACCACCGAGGCGATCTCGCGTTCGGCGTCGTGCGCGCGTGTGCCCGCACGTGATCCTATCGTCACCGGATAGTTCTTGCGGATCACCTGACCGAAGTTCCCCGAGGCCGAAAGGTGATGATGCAAACCGCCATCGGTCACGAGGAACACCTGCCCTCGCGACACCTTGCGATCGATCACGCGCGTCACATACACGCCCGCTTCGCCGACCAGATAGCGGCCGAGTTCGACCACGATCTCGGCTTCGGGCAATGCCCTTTTCGCATCATCGACGAGGCCGTGCAGATGCCGGCCCACGGCTGCGAGATCGAGCCGCGTTTCTCCGGGAAAGTAGGGAATGCCGAAGCCGCCGCCGATGTTGAGCGTACGCACCGGGCCGGGCGCGTGTGCGGCCAATCGCGCTGCGAGTTCGAGCGCCTTGGTCTGCGCTTCGATGATCGCTTCGGCACGCAGGTTCTGCGAGCCGCTGAAGATATGAAAGCCTTCGAACACCAGCGGCGCCTTGATGCTCGGCAAGAGATCGGGAACGGTTTCGGCGTCGATGCCGAATTGCTTGGGGCCGCCGCCCATCTTCATGCCCGACGACTTCAATTCGAAATCGGGATTGACGCGCAGCGCGATGCGCGCCGTGAGATCGAGTTCGGCCGCAAGACGCGCGATGGTCGCCAGCTCGGTCGGCGACTCGACGTTGATCAACACGCCCGATGCGATCGCCTGCCGCAATTCGGTGGCGTGCTTGCCCGGACCCGCGAAGCTGATCTCGTCGGCGCTCATGCCCGCATCGAGCGCGACGCGCAGCTCATGACCCGATGCGACGTCGATGCCGTCGACTTCGCGCGCCATGTGCGCGACCACCGCCGGCATCGGGTTGGCCTTCATCGCGTAATGCAGGCTGATCGATTCGGGCAGATGTTGGCGCAGCTCCGCCACGCGTTGCGACAGCAGCGCGCGATCGTAGGCATAGAAGGGCGTCTGACCCACGCGCGCGGCGAGCCGATCGAGCGCGATGCCGCCGACGGTCAGTGTGTTGCCTTGCATCGGGAACTGATCGGTGGGTGCGTGCACGAGGGCTTTACGATCGTTCATGACGCGACCTCCATGAACGGGTTGACGAATTCGCCCGCCAATTTCTTGCGGTCGATCTTTCCGGTCGGATTGCGCGGCAATGCGTCCTCGCGCAACTCGATCACCGCAGGCTGCATCCATGCAGGCAACGCGCGCTGACATGCGCGCTTGACTCTCGCGACATCGATGGGGCCATCGGGATCGTCGGTTTTCGCCGTCGCGATTACGATGATGGCCTTGCCCAGCACGGGATGCTCGACGCCGAAGGCCGCAACTTCGGCGAGCAGAGCGGTCGCGTACAGCGCCTCTTCGATTTCGGTCGGGCTGACGCGATACCCGGAGGTCTTGATCATCTCGTCGCGGCGTCCGATGAAGTAGAGATAGCCCTCGGCGTCGCGACGCACGAAGTCGCCCGAGAAGACCGCGATCTCGGGCATCACGAGGCCGCTGGTCGCGCCGTCCACTGCGCGCGGCAGGGGCTTGTAGCGCTCCGCGGTTTTCTCGCGATCGTTCCAGTAGCCCATGCCGACGAGGGCGCCCCGATGGATCAATTCGCCCGGCTCATCGGGCCCGCACTCGCTGCCGTCTTCTCGCAACACGAGGATTTCCGCGTTCGGAATCGCCTTGCCGATCGAGTCGGGTCGACGATCGACTTCTTCGGGCGGCAGGAAGGTGGAGCGAAATGCTTCGGTCAGACCGTACATGAGGAAGGGTTTGGTCGCAGGCAAATGGGCGCGCAAGGTATCGAGCGTCGTGCGCGGCATGTGGCCGCCGGTATTGGCGATGTAGCGCAGATGCGTGGTGATCGATGCGGGCCATTGCAAGGCCGCGAGCTGTATCCACAGCGGCGGCACAGCGGTCAGTCCGGTGATGCGTTCGGCATCGAGTGCGGAGACCACGTCACGCGGCAGGAGATAGTTCATCAGCACCGTCGTCGCGCCGCTCGCGAACGCGGTCGTCAATTGGCTGAAGCCCGCATCGAACGACAACGGCAGCACTGCGAGCAGACGATCGCCCGGCCGATTCTCGAGATACGACGCGACGCTTTTTGCGCCGGCGACCATGTTGCGATGGGACAGCACCACGCCCTTGGGCTTGCCGGTGCTGCCCGACGTGTAGAGGATCGCGGCCATGTCGGCGTCGATCACGCGATGCGGTTTGCCTTGACTCGAGAGCGCCTCGGTCCAGGCGAAAAGCTTGAGGCTCTGCGATGCGGCCCCAGCGTCGATCTCTTCATCGAGCCCATCGATCAAGACGACTGCGAACAAATCGGGGCAACTCGGAAGAGCCGCACGCAAACCGAAGTAGCGATCGCGTGACGTGACGAGCACGCGCACGTTGCAGTCCGCGAGAATGTAGGCGACCTGCTCGTTCTTCAACAACGGATTGACCGGCACGAACACGCCGCCTGCCGCAGCGGCGCCGAACGCCGAGACGACGAATTCTTCACGCTTGTCGAGATAGATCGCGACGCGCTCGGAGCGCTCGAGACCGAGGGCGCACAACGCGCCCGCGAACGCGTCGACCCGGGTTGCGAGTTGCGCGTAGGTCGACATGCGTCCCTGCACCGATAGCGCCGGCGCGTGGGGATCGCGCGATGCCGATGCGAGGATCAGTTGATGGAGAAGGTCGCTGCGCATGCGGTCCTCCAGTTTACGTGGCGGTCGGCGTTTCGGTCGCGGGTGTCGCGTCGACGTGCGCGGTCGCGGCCTTCGTCGCTCGCGCGCGTCGCCTCGCGTCGAGTCGCGCAACGAAGGGCCAGCGATACGTGGTCGCGTGATAGAGCGTGCGGACTTCATCGGTCCACTTGGTATGCCATTCCATCACGCGTCCATAGAATTCGACGCGATCGAAAGTCTTGTTGGCGAAGATCGCGGGCAGGTAATCGTGGCGCATCAGAAATGCGGGTGATGTACCTTTGATCGTCTCATCGAATGCGGTCTTAAGGATCACCATCACGCCGGCGTGTGCGATGCACAGATCCATCGCCGCGAGTTGTTCGCCGTAGAAGCAGCGATGGATGCGGCCCGCGCCGCGCGCGCAAAAACGCTCGAACACCTCGCGATAGAAACGGCCCTGCGCATTGTCGACCGCGACCGCGGTCCCGCCAGACGCTTTCCATCCCGCGCTCTCGAGCCGCCCGTAATCGGCGATCGCCGCCGCGACCGACGAAGGATCGGTGAGGCAGTCGAAGCGCAGTGCGACGCCTTCTGCATCGAGCTTGTTCGTTTGCTTCTTCATGTTCGAGCGCAGATTCTTGCCGCGCGCGGCCCAGTAATCTTCGAAGCTGCCCTGGATCGTGATCCGTGCGGTCGCGATGTAGTCGCTGGTCGCGTGGCCGGCATCGTCTTGTCGCGCGACGTGCTCGGGATCGAGTTGATTGATGCCGACGATCGCCGTGGTCGCGCCGAGACTTGCGGCGAGCGCGCCCATCTCGTTCGACGAGGGAAGCCCGCGTGCACCATCGTCCTGCAGCCACAGTCCGATCGGCGCCTGCGACGGTTGAAAGCTGTTGCACACCAGGGGATTCGCGCGCGCGACGATGACGGCGCGACGCAGGCCCTGGCTGTCGCCCGCCCGGTCGCCCGCCCGTCCTTCGATCATCGCGACGCGTTCATTGCCGTCCGCAAAATGAGTCAACAAGGGCGCGACAAAATCGGAATGCAGCACCGGCGATCGAAAGCCCGCATCGTTGAGCGCATCCCAACGCGATGCGATCGAGACGAACGCAGATGCGGGCAACACCTTCCATCGACCGACATCGGAACGCGCACTCATGCCGAGCGAAACGCCGCGCGGATGCGTTCGATCATCCACGACAGGTCGTCATCGGTCAGTTCCTGATGGCAGGGGAACTGGAAGATCTCGGTGGCATAGCGCGCCGAAAGCGGATCGGTGCGCGCCGCATCGTCGTCCCACAAACGCTCCCAGCGAAACAGCGGGACGGCGTCCTCTTTCAATCGACGAAATACGCGTTCGGGCCGCTCCACCCACAACGGAAACACGTAAGGCACGACGCTACCGTTCAAGCCCGGAAAAAGCGGGCGAGCCTCGGGCAGATCGGTCAGAGCTTCTGCCATGCGGAGATAGTTGTGACGGCGCCGCGCGATGATCCGAGCAATCGGCAGGCGTTCGACCAACTGGCGCGACGCAATCGAAATGCGTCGGTCGAGCCATGTCGGGTCGAGCCCATTGACGCCTTCGGACGCAGCCGGATCGCGATAGGTGAACGCCGTTGAACCCTGTCGGCTACGCATCTTCTTGAAGCCTCGCCACATCGCGTCCTTGACCATCAGCGTGGTTCGCGCCGCGGCCTGCATGCCGGGGAAGCGCTGATAGCGCAGACCGCGTTCGATCGAATTGATCAGGGCTTTGGCCTCGAAGCGGCGCGAGGGCGGACGAAGCTGCAAGTCGTCGAGGCTGTGCACGGCCGAGACCAGACATCCGCCGTCATACACCGGAAAGAATTTCATCAGGCTGACGGCCGCGTAATCGCCCCATGAGCCTATCGGTTGGCCGTCGGCGATTCCGAAGACCGCGTGAGCGCAATCTTCGATGACCGCGACGTCGTGCTCGCGCGCGAACGCGCTGATCGCCCGCATCGCTTGCGGAAAGCCGAAGTAATGCGTGACGAGCATCGCGCGCACGTTGGAGAGATCGAGCGACTCGAGCGCGGCGAGCGGCACTTCGAGCTGGGACGTCAGCGGAAAGAAACGGGGAATGGCGCCGCAAAAGACGATCGGCTCGATCATCGACAGACAGTGATAGGCCGGCACCAGCACGTGATCGCCGGGACGCACGCCGAGTCTTTTCAAGGCCAGCGCAATCGCCACCCGCGCGCTCGTCACATAGCGCTTGTGCGGCAGCGAAAGAACGCTCGGAAACCGGCTCGCTGCATGGTCCGCACCGTCGACCGGCATCGATCGCGAAAACGATGACCAGCCTAGGACGGGATTCTTGGGAACTTGCGGCTCGGGAAACTTCGGCGACAACATATCGTGCAGTGGCATGCCGCTTCGAAATTCCAATTGAGCAGGCTGTTGAGAGCCACGGCTGGAAACGATCCACCTGTCGGCTGGACCGCGCGCTACCGGCGCTTGGGTTGTAGACGTTGCACCGTGACCTTCTCAAGGGGCGGCAAACGGGCGGCGACGGAGTGGGACGGGGCGACAATTATACTATCGCGCCTTGTCGTCCACGCGCTCGCCCTGTCGCCGCGCGGCAATGGGGCGGCAAGCCCTCTTCGAAGAACAACCGAAGTACAACAGGAACTCACCTTGAACGTCGACGCGGAACTCAAGAACATATTGGGAGAAGTACTCAGCCTCGGCGAACGCGCCGATCGCTTTACGGCCGCGACGGCATTGCTGGGCAGCCTTCCCGAACTCGATTCGATGGCGGTCGTGTCGGTCCTCACGACGATCGAGGAGCGCTTCGGCATCGTCATCGGCGACGACGAAATCAGCGCGCAAACATTTGCGACCTTCGGATCGCTCTCTGACTTCGTGCAGCACAAGCTGGAAGCCTGAACGTTGCTCGCTGCTCCGGCTTCAGGCCCATTCTTTCGTCGCGCTGCGGATAGCGAACGCTTCTGCTTCTTCCATGCGGCCGCGTCAGGACACACGCGCGGCAGCGTGCTCGCAGTTCACGCTTTCGCCGAGGAGATGAACAAGACCCGCGCTGCCGCCGCTGATGGAGCGCGCGCGCTCGCGGCCGCGGGCTTCGCGGTATTGCAGATCGATCTGACCGGATGCGGCGACAGCGCCGGCGATTTCGAAGACGCGAGCTGGACCGCATGGCTGGCGGACCTGACGGACGCGTGGGACTGGCTTGCCCAGCGCAGTTGCGGTCCGCGCTGGCTGTGGGGCACGCGTCTGGGCGCCTTGCTCGCGGAGCAGTTCGCGGCCCAATGCGATCCACGCGTCGATGGGTTGCTGCTGTGGCAGCCGGTCGTCAGCGGCGCGCAGCACCTCAATCAATTTCTGCGGCTGAAGACCGTCGGCAGTCTGTTGAAGAATGCGGGCGGCGCTGCATCGAATGCACCGCCCGGCGCGACGGCCAGCATCGCCGCCCCGTCGCCGCGCGCCGACCTCGTCGCCGGCCTGACGGTCGAGATCGCGGGTTATCGATTGAATCCCGCGCTCGCGGACGCGATCGAGTCCGCGCAGATGGGCAAGCGCGAAGCCGCGCCGCGGCGCGTGCGCTGGTTCGAAGTGTCCTCGCAACCCGGGGCCAGCTTGAGTCCGATCGCCGCGCGCGTGGCCGACCGCTGGCGCGCGGCCGGCAGCGACGTCAAGGTCTCGACGATCGTCGGCAGCGCGTTCTGGCAGACCCAGGAGATCGAGCGCTGCGATGCGCTCGTCGACGCGAGCGTGGCGGAGTTGTGCGCATGACCGAACCGACATACCGCGAGCAGGCGCTCCTGTTCGACGCGGGAGAGGCGCGCCTCGTCGGGATCGTGACGAGGCCTGCGTCCGAAGTGCAATCGAAGCTCGGCGTCCTGATTGTCGTCGGCGGTCCGCAGTATCGCGTCGGCAGTCATCGCCAATTCGTCTTGCTCGCGCGCGCGCTCGCGACGCGGGGCTGCGCGGTGATGCGTTTCGATTGCTCGGGCATGGGCGACAGCACCGGCGCTGCGTTGCCATTCACCGAGCGCGATCGCGACATCCGCGCGGCCCTCGATGCGTTCATCGCGGCCGTGCCCGAAGTTCGAGAGGTCGCGATCTGGGGCCTGTGCGATGCCGCTTCCGCCGCGCTCTTCTACGCGCCGCAGGATGTGCGCGTGACCCGGCTCGTGCTGTTGAACCCCTGGGTGCGCAGCGACGCGGGTCTGGCGCGAACGCATCTGAAACACTACTACTCGGCGCGCCTCTTCGATCGCGAGTTCTGGCGCAATCTGCTGCGCGGTGAGGTCGGCATCGTCCGTGCGCTGCGCGGGCTCGGCGCGACGCTGATGCAAGCGCTCGAAGGGTCGGGCCGCGGTTCGCGAGCCTTCGAACAGGCGCCGAGTTTTCAGGCGCGCATGGCGCGTGACTGGAAGCGTTTCAGCGGCGACATCCTGTTGATCTGCTCGGGAGACGATCTCACCGCGCGCGAGTTCATCGACCATGCGGCAAGCGATGCCGAGTGGCGGGGAGTCGTCGAGCAGCTTCGTGTTGCGCGCTGCGAATTCGCAGAAGCCGATCACACGTTCTCGCGCGCGGCGTGGCGCGATCAGGTCGCCGCGTGGACCGCGGACTGGCTCACCGACCGCACACTTACGCGCGTGGACGCGCGAACGCAGGCCGCCCGCGAGCCCGCATGAGCGCAATCAGCAAGTCCCCGCGCAAGCTCCTGATGGTCGCGTATCACTTCCCGCCTTTGCGCGGCAGCAGCGGCATACAGCGCACCTTGCGTTTCGTGCAGCATCTGCCGAAGTTCGGATGGGAGCCGTTGGTGCTGACCGCGCATCCACGCGCGTACGAAGAGACCAGCGACGACCAGATGCGCGAAGTCCCCGAGGGTACGGTGGTCGAGCGCGCGTTCGCGCTCAATACGGCGCGGCATCTGGCGCTCTTCGGGCGCTACCCGGGGTCGCTGGCGTTGCCCGATCGTTGGGCCACGTGGCGCTTCGCCGCGGTACCCGTCGGCATGGCGATGATCCGTCGTCATCGGCCCGACGCGATCTGGTCGACCTATCCGATCGCCACCGCGCACGTGATCGGCGCGGCGCTCGCGAAGAAAAGCGGACTGCCGTGGATCGCCGACTTCCGCGACCCGATGGCGCAGGACGGCTATCCTGCCGATCGCCGCACATGGCTGGCTTACCAGCGCATCGAAGAAGAGGCGCTGCGCAACGCGGCCGCGAGCGTCTTCACCACGCCGGGTTGCGCGCAGCTCTATCGCGAGCGCTACCCGGATATTCCTGCGGGCAAGAGCGTCGTGATCGAGAACGGCTATGACGAAGAAACCTTTGCTCGCGCCGAGGCCGGGCGCGCATCGCAGGCCCATGCCGATCATGCGTCGTCCTCGGCACGCTTCGTGCTGTTGCACAGTGGCGTGGTGTATCCCGATGAACGCGATCCGCGTGCGCTGTTCGCGGCGCTCGGTCGGCTCAAGCAGCAAGGGGCGTTGTCCGCAGAAAACTTCTGCCTGCGGCTGCGCGCCAGCGGCTACGATGCGATGCTCGAGCAACTCGCGCGTTCATGCGGGATCGACGATCTGGTTTCGCTGGCGCCCGCAATCCCTTACCATCAGGCGCTGCTGGAAATGCTCGAGGTCGATGGGTTGTTGATCATGCAGGCCAGCAATTGCAATCAACAAATTCCAGCCAAGCTTTATGAATACTTGCGTGCAAAGAGACCGGTGCTGGCGCTGACCGATGCGCTCGGAGATACCGCCCTGACTTTGCGTGCAGCGGGACTGACATCGATCGCGCGGCTCGACGACGCGGCGTCGATTGCCGAGGCCCTTGCCGCCTTTATCGCGCGGGTCGGCGCCGGGCGCGAACCGATTGCGACGCCCTCGGCGATCGCCGCGAGTTCGCGCGAAGGAAGGGCCGGAAGTTTTGCGGCGTTGCTCGACCGGGTCGTTCAGACCTGAATGATTGAAACCTGAAGGATGGCGATACCGAATGGACAAGACACACTTCCCGATTACGATGAAGCGGACGCAGACGATGACGATGACGATTGCCTGCAGACTGCTGTGGGTGGCGACCGCTGCGCTGGTTCCCGCCCTTTCAACCGATATCGCCAGCGCGGCCCAGATGACTGCGAGTACCTGCGGCGATCTGCATCCCCCGGGCCAGTTCGGGCCGTTCGACTATCGGTCGATTCCACCCGACTCCAAGCATATCGTTGAGATCGCGCACTTCACCCCCGAGGTCGAGAATCTGCGCTCCGGACATTCAGGCACACTCGCGGATGACCTCAATTACACGTTGCGCGCGATTCCCAATCATCCGCGCGCTTTGCTCGCAATCACGCGCTACGTCTTGCGATCGGGAACGGATCGGATCAAGGGATTGAGCTACTCGCTCGAGTGTTATTACGAACGCGCCATGCGTCTGGCGCCCGACGACCCGATGCCGCATGTGATTTATGCGAACTATCTCAAGAACCGCAACCGGGCCGCGGACATGAAGCAGCAACTCGAAGAAGCCGAGCAGTTGCGCGGCGACCCTTCGAGCTTCGACTTCGACTACAACCTCGGACTCCTGTATCTGGACGTCGGGCAGTTCGACAAGGCCGCGGTGGCCGCGAAACGCGCGTATGCCCTGGGTGCGCCGTTTCCCGGGCTGATGAAACGACTCAAGGCGGCCGGCAAGTGGCAGGAGTGAAGCTCAGCGTCCTTCGTTCTGGATCGAATTCACGAGCCTGGCCAGATGCGAGACCGGAATCGCGTAGCTGATTCCGCTCGGCTGCGAGAGGGCGGTTTCCTTGCCGCCCTTGACGAACACCATGTTGACGATCGCAATCACATCGCCGGTGTCGACATTGAACATCGGGCTGCCGCTGTTGCCCGGATACGCCGTCGCATCGAGTTGAAAGATCACGAAGCGCTCGGTTCGCAGGCGCCGCACGAGCGCTGCATCGAGCGATCGCGAATTCGCTTGCGGAAGCGCCACGGGAGTCACCGCGGAGACCAGCGCGTGATGCGTGGTCGGATACAGGCCGATTACGCTGCCCAGAGGAAAACCGGTGAACGCGAAGCTCTGACCTTCGCGCACGCCGTTCGAGTCGCCCAGGCGCACCGTCGGCAATGCGGTACCCGAGAGGCGCAGCACTGCGAGATCGTGATCGGGGTCGCGAGCGACGACGGTGGCTTCGCGAACGATCGCGTCGCCGCCGGGTTGGGGGATTGCGACGCTCACGACTTCGCGTCGTGCCGGATCGACAACCACCGGCACGACATGGCTGTTGGTTGCGATCAGGGTCCCATCGCCGACTGCGAAGCCGGTGCCCAGGAATTGAAACGCGGGGTTGCGTGTCGGCTCGACCGTGCCGATCGCGACGATGGCAGGGCGGATCCTGTCGATTGCCGCCGGAAGCGAAGACAGGTCGTTGGCGTTGGCGACCGTGGCGATCGACAACGTTGTGAACACCACCGCAAGCGCATGAAAGCCGACGCCACGAGGGCCGCGAGCATGCGTGGAAAATCGCTCGGCGAGTCGGCGGGCGGGGGACATCATCGCGGCGTCGCCGCGATCGAAACGTTCTGCAAACGCCTCGTGACGACCATCGGCGACGGATCGACGACTGCCGGGTTGTACTTGTGAGTCACCTTGCCATAGAGGCCGGTGACACGCGCGACATACTGGCGCGTTTCCGCATACGGGGGCACGCCGCGATAGCGTTCGACCGCGCGCTCGCCGGCGTTGTAAGCCGCGGTGACGAGCACCACATCGCCCTCGAAGAACGACAGCAGCCAGCGCAGATAAGCGAGCCCGCCGCGGATGTTTTCCCGCGGGTCCATGATTTTCTTGACCTGAAAACGCGCCGCGGTTTCGGGGATCAACTGCATCAGCCCCTGCGCGTTCCTGTTCGATTTGGCGCTGACCTGAAAGCCCGACTCGGCCTGAATGATCGCGAGCACGAGCCTGGGCTCGACGCCATAAGCGGGGGCGTTCGCCTTGACCAGCTCGACGATCCGTACGCGCTCGGGCGTTGCGGTCCACGCCATCGGCAGGGCATGGCTTTCTTCTGCGATCAGGCTGGGAGGCAGCATGCACGCGGGCAACACCGCTTCGGCGGTGTTGACGTGGACCAGCATGCGCTTCGCGTATTCGTGCGAGCGATCGGCCGCATAGCGAAACAGTCCGGTCGCAATGCGGTCGTCGCGAATCAGGCCGCGGCCGTTGGCATACATCACGCCCAGGCGATACGCCGCATCGCCATCGCCCGCCATCGCGGCCCGACAATAGAGGTCGGCGGCCATCGCGTAGTCGCGACCGATGCCCTCGCCGAATTCGAGACGAACCGCTTCGGCGGTGAGGCCGGACGGTGGCTTGATGCGCGCCGGCGCGGGTTTTTCGGACGCCGAGTCTTCAGGCTGTGTCCAGGTCTGGTCCGCGAACGCTGCACCGCATCCCGCTGCGAAAACCATCGCGGGAAGAATCTTCGAGAATGACAGGACGATTCGATGCATGAGGGGCGACGTGCTGCAAGCAATGTGCGGGCGACGAGAGGACGCAAATTCTATGCCTCGCGGGAGAAAAGAGTAAGCACTCGGACAATCTCTCAACAATGGTAAGGGTTCCAACAACGCGAACCGGTCTGCATGCCGCAGCGCCTCTGGGTCGAAGTGCCCATTTTGTCGCGGTGAGCGACAGTTTTGGTCAGACTGCGACGCGATTGGGTCGCAGGAGCATCGACTTGAGTGACACCCCGGGGTGGGGAGGTCGCGTGGCATCGTTCCTGCATGGAGCCTTCGTATCGATCGGCTAGAATGCGGCGCCTCGCGGGGACCGCAGGGCCATCTCGCGCGGGCGCAGAAAAATCGGAGAGCAGGATGAGCGTTGTTGCAGTGGTCGGGCTGGGCTATGTCGGCCTGCCGTTGGCTGTCGAATTCGGCAAGAAATTTCGGACCATCGGCTTCGATCTGTCGGAAAGGAAAATCGAAAGCTATCGACGCTTCATCGATCCGACCGGCGAAGTCTCGGTCGAAGGCATGACGGCGGCCACGCAACTCGAAGTCACGACCGATGCCGCCCGGCTGTCGGAAGCCGACTACATCGTCATCGCCGTACCGACGCCGGTCGATCAGGCGCATCAACCGGATTTCTCGCCGCTCATCGGCGCGAGCAAGTCGGCTGGCGCGCACATGAAGAAGGGCGTCATCGTCGTCTATGAATCGACGGTCTATCCGGGCGCGACCGAAGAGATCTGCATTCCCATCCTCGAGAAACAATCGGGCATGAAGTGGATGGAGGACTTCCATGTCGGCTATTCGCCCGAGCGCATCAACCCCGGCGACAAGGAACGCACGTTGACGCGCATCACCAAGGTGGTGTCGGGCGATGACGCCGAGACGCTGAAGATGGTGGGCGAGCTCTATGCGAGCATCATCACCGCGGGCGTGTATCCGGCCTCGAGCATCAAGGTCGCCGAAGCCGCGAAAGTGATCGAGAACACGCAGCGCGATCTGAACATCGCCTTGATGAACGAGCTCGCGATCATCTTCGACAAGATCGGCATCGACACGCTCGAAGTCCTGAAGGCGGCTGGAACGAAGTGGAACTTCATGCCGTTTCGCCCCGGCCTCGTCGGCGGGCATTGCATCGGCGTCGATCCCTACTACCTCACGCACAAGGCCGAGATGGTGGGCTATCAGCCGCAGGTGATACTCGCGGGACGGCGCATCAATGACGGCATGGGGAAATTCATCGCCGAGCAGACCATCAAGCAGATGATTCGCAATGGCTCGCCGGTGCGCGGCGCGCCCGTGACCGTGCTCGGGTTGACGTTCAAGGAAGACTGTCCGGATTTGCGCAACTCGCGCGTGATCGACGTGATTCGTGAACTCGAATCCTTCGGCGTCGAAGTGCATGTGCACGATCCGATCGCCGATGCCGAAGACGCTGTCCACGAGTACGGCGTCACGTTGAAGTCGTGGGACGAACTGCCGCGTTGTCACGCGCTGGTCGCAGCCGTCGCGCACAAGCAATTCAAGCTGCGCGGGACCGGCGACTTCATCGCCAAGCTCACGAGCTCGGCGACCTTCATCGACGTGAAGAGCGCGTTCGATGCCGACGCGATGCGCGCTGCCGGCGCGACCGTGTGGCGGTTGTGATGCGCGTAGTGATGCGTTCTTGTGCGCTGAAGAGTTGACTGCAGTGACGGCCGCGATGTCGCGCTATGACGAGGTTCGGGAACAGTTGGCGGCAACGCCGCGCCGCTGGCTGGTGACGGGCGCGGCCGGCTTCATCGGCTCGAACCTGGTCGAGGCCTTGCTGATGCTCGATCAGCACGTCACGGGCCTCGACAACTTCGCGACCGGTCATCGCAACAACCTCGACGAGGTGCTCGCCGCAGTCGGCAAAGCGCGCGGCGTCGATCGTGCTGCGCGCTTCGTATTCATCGAAGGCGACATCACGCGCCAGGACGATTGCCGACGCGCCTGCGAAGGCGTGGACTTCGTGTTGCATCAGGCCGCGCTCGGGTCGGTGCCACGCTCGCTCGAGGATCCGATCGCGACCAACGCGGCCAATATCGACGGCTTTCTCAACATGCTGGTTGCCGCGCGCGATGCGCAGGTCGCCCGCTTCGTCTATGCCGCGTCGAGTTCGACCTATGGCGACCATCCCGCGTTGCCCAAGGTCGAGGACCACATCGGTCGGCCGCTGTCGCCCTACGCGGTCACCAAATACGTCAACGAACTCTATGCCGACGTGTTCGCGCGCAGCTACGGTTTCGAGTCGATCGGTTTGCGCTATTTCAACGTCTTCGGTCCGCGCCAGGATCCCGAAGGCGCTTATGCCGCAGTGATTCCGAAATGGATCGCCGCGATGCTGTCGGGCGCCCCCGTCCTGATCAATGGCGACGGCGAAACCACGCGCGACTTCTGCTATGTGGACAACGCGGTGCAGGCGAATCTGCTGGCCGCGATGACCAAAGACGCGGCGAGTCTCAACCAGGTCTACAACGTGGCGGTCAGCGGACGCACGTCGCTGAACGCGCTGTTCGAACAGTTGAAGGTCGCGCTGTCTTCGCACGCGCCGGGGGTCGCGTCGCAAGACCCGATCTATCGAGACTTCCGCGCGGGAGATGTGCGCCATTCGCAGGCCGACATCGGCAAGGCGTCGCATCTGCTCGGCTACGCGCCCACGCACGATCTCGACGCGGGCCTGGCCGCGTCGATGCCGTGGTACGTGGCACACCTCGCGCGCTGACGCGGGCCGGTACAACCCGCGTCAGCGTCGCCCTCAGCGTCGCTGCGAGCGACGACGAACCACCAGGCCGACCAGACCGACCAGCATCAGGGCGACAGGGGCGGGCTCGGGCACGGTCACGCGCGTGATCAGCACCAGATCCTGCGAAGTCTGGCTGTGCAACAGATCGACGTGGTAATGGACCGGCCAGGCATTCGCGCCAAGCCAATCGGTCGAGCCCGAGGCGATTTGAATGTTATTCGAATTCGATACATTGAAACTGCCACTTGAAAATGCGTAGGTCGAGGCGGTTTCGTACAAGACTTCCCAGATTGACGCTTGCGCGAATCCTGAACCATCCGGATTGCTGTTGATATTCTGGTCCAGGATAGCGGAAACCACATGATCGAAGACCGCCGATTTATCCGCGCCGAATGCGGTAATACCGCTGACGATGGTGTAGTCGCTATAAAGATGGTTGAAAGAGAGCGATTGGGTCAATTCGGCGCAATACGTGAAGAACGAATTGCCGTCCAGCGTTCCCGAGTATTGCCCCGCATAAACGTTGAATGGGGAGATTACAGTGCCAGGCGCGGCGCTTTGCACTGTGACCACATTGGCTGGACCATACGTAAACCCGCTCAGCAGAACGCTGTGCGTGACGGTCGTGGCGAAAGCGGGGGAGGCAGCGAATGCTAAACCGGCTGCGGCTGCATATGAAAGAAGGTGGCGCTTCATCATCATTTCCTGTGAATATTGTCGAACCCGAAGGCTATGGCCGATTTTCATGGATCCCGGCTTGACCAAGGGTTCATGCAGGAATGATGCCTATTCCACGAATGGAAATAAATTCAATACCTTGGACTTTGCGTTGCCAAAGATTGCGCCGCCCGAATGTATTGAAACCCGACAGATTCGCGCGATCGGTTTTGCTATCGCGCATCAGAAACATCTGGCAGCAATATTCGGGCCAGAATTATTATTCGATGCGTATCCATGCGACTCGCACGATGTTGTTCGGAGTGAGCACGGGTACGACGCTCTTTTTCATAACTCACGAGAGTTTCTGCCGATGCAACACGATGTGGCGGGACTCGCGCGTCTGCAGCGCGATCTCGTCGATGATTATCTGCTTCTGCTTGTGAGATAGTTTTGCCCTTCGTGTCACCCCACTGATCAAATGTCCGAGCCCGATCGACAAGACGACAAGACACTGGTCACGCGCTGCCTGCGTGGCGATGCAGGAGGCTGGGAGGCGCTGGTCAACCGCTACCAGCGATTGGTGTACACCATCGTCTTGCGCATCGGACTGGACGAGCACGCGGCGGCCGATGTCTTTCAGACGGTGTTCGCGCGGCTCATCAAGCACCTTCCCGGGCTGCGCGAACCCCATCGCCTCCAAGCCTGGATCGTCACTACTGCCAAGCGCGAGGCGCTGCGTCAAAGGACGCGTGGCCAGCGTACGATTTCGATGAGCGCGGCCGGCGACGACAATGATGATCAATCGCCCGAGTGGGATTTGCCCGACGAGACCGCGCTGCCCGAAGAAGCCCTGGCCGAACTGCAGATGCACGACAGCGTGCGCCGCGGCCTCGATCGGCTCGACCAACGCTGTCGCGAGTTGCTCGTGCTGCTGTTCAAAGATGACGACGAGAAGATCGCGTACGACGAGGTCGCGCGGCGACTTGGAATACCGGTCGGCAGCATCGGTCCGACGCGTTCCCGCTGCCTGGGAAAATTGCGCAGCCTGGTGGAATAAACAGGGAGGTCGGGCGGAGCGATGTATTTCCGCGCAATCATAAGGCTCTGTCGCACATTCCATCGAATAAACTCACAGCCATGAAAACGCTCGAGCAGATGACCGACTACCAGTTGGCGAACGTGGTGCGACAGGCCGTCGCACTGCCGGAAGCGCCGGCCCATGTGATCCGCTCTGCAGTGGCGCTCTGGCCGTCGGCGCAACCGTCGCGTCTGGAGGCTGCCGCTGAAGCGGCCGGCCGTGCACTGAACATCGTGCGGGCCGTTCTCAGCTTCGACAGTTGGAACATCGCGCCGATGGCTCTGGGGGTTCGCTCCCTTCCATCGAATGCGCGACACCTGCTGTTCAGCGCAAAAGGACGCGACATCGACTTGCGCATCACGCCGTCGACTTCGGATTTCGTGATGGCCGGCCAGATTCTCGGCCCGGACGAATCGGGCACGATCGAATTGCGGGCGGACTCTGGCGATGAAGCGCAGGCTCGTCTCGGCCAGGTCGCTGCGCTCGATGATCTGGGAGAGTTTCGTCTGGAAGGAATCCCGCGCGGTCGCTATGTGCTGACCCTGCGAATGTCCGACGAGGTGGTCGAACTCCCGCCGATCGACGTGGGCGACCGGTCAGACTGAACGGACGGACTTTGACGGAAACACAGAGCGCGGCGTCGGCGAGCGAACACGCGATTCTGATGATCGAGAGCGGCGCAGGTACGCCGATCTGTGCGGACGATCGCACGCTGCACGCGCTCGCCTGGGCGCTGAAGGATCTGGGTTACGCGGCGTGGAACAGCGATCCGCCAAGGGTTGCTCGGGTAGCTGACGCCCTGCGCAGACTCGACGAGCACGCGTACATGCCGCCCGTCTCTTCGAGCACGTGTGCGGAAGTGCGAGCGCTTTCAGCCTGGATCACCGGAATCGAGGACCTCACGCGTGGCCGCATGACCGATGCGACGGCTCGATTCGATCAAGCCCACGAGGGTTTTCGCGAGCTCGGTCTTCATCGCGAGGCTGCGCAGACGCAGGTACCGAAGGTCATAACGCTGTCCGTGCTTGGCCGACATGCAGAAGCCGCGGCTTGCGGCGAGCAGACGCAGCGCGAACTGCTGGCACTGGGCGACGCACTGGCGGCCAGCAAGGTGAGCCTGAATCTGGGCAATCTCTATTGCCGCTGCAACGACTACCCGCTCGCGAAAAAACATTATCGTGAGGCGGCCGTCCTGTTCGCGCGCGTGGGCGACAAGGAACGCTCGATCATGGCCGACATCGGCATGGCCGAAGCGCTCGCATCGATGGGAGATTTCGAGGAGTCGCTGCACATCTCCGCGCGCGCACGCATGCGCGCCGCGCAGCACGGCTTTCCGGTACTGGGCGCGCTTGCGCAGGAAGCCATTGCGCTGGTGGCGCTTTCGCGGGGGCACTATCACGAAGCGCTGGCGGAGCTCGAGGGATCGCGTCGCTGCTACGAAGCGTTGGCGATGCCGCAGCATCTGGCCACGGCGGAAAAACAACTGGCCGACGCGTATCTCGAACTACGCCTGCTACCCGAGGCGCTTGCGCTGTTCGATCAGGCGCTGCAACGATTCGACGCCCTCGAGATGCCGGTCGAGCAGGCATGGGCCTTGACGCAGAAAGGAAGGACGCAGGCGCTTCTGGATCGCCCGATCGAGGAAGTGAACCGATCGTTGATGTGGGCCGCTCGGTTGTTCGCCGACCAGCAGGTCGGCGCCGGCGAGGCCACGGTGCTTCTGGCTCGCGCCGAACTGGCGCTGGCGCGCGGTGAGGGCGTGTCGGCGATCGAACTCGCCCACGCCGCGGCCAGCGGATTCGCGGCCACCGGTCTGGCCGAAGGCGGCGTGCGCGCCGCCGTCGTAGGCGCCTACGCGTCCTTGCGCGCCGGTCGGGCCGACGAATCGCGAGCGCTCTTCGTCCAAGCGCGCACACGTGCCCGCGAACTCCGGTTGCTGTCCGCTGAAGTCCGCTGCCTGGCGGGCGAAGGCCTGGCCGCACTGGCGGCAGGCGATGAAGTCGCGGCCCGGGAGTCACTCGAGAGCGCCATCGAAGCCTTCGAAGACCAGCGCCGCGCACTGCCCAGCGACGATATCCGCAACGCGTTCCTGACCGATCACCTGAGGCCCTACCAGGAACTTCTGCGCCTCGAGCTCGCAGCTTGCACGCGCGAACCGTCGTCGCATCACGCAGCAGAGGTGCTGCGATGTCTCGAACGATTTCGCGCGCGCGTGCTCGACGAGCGCCTGGGAGAAGCGGCCACGGCTGAGGGCGACGAGCCGGACGACGAAGTTGCCTCGACGCTGCGAGCGCGACTGAACTGGCTCTATCGGCGCATGCAACGGCTCGACGAAGAAGCCGAGCCGGGAGCCGCACTGGTCTGCGAAGCCCGTCGCATCGAACTCGAACTGCTCGAACGCGCCCGGCGGCAACGCTTCGCCGCGCAGGCGGACCCGTCGCACCGACATCGGTCCGAAGCCTTCGACTTGCAGACCTTGCAAGGTTTTTTGGGCGGCACTGAAGCGCTGGTGGAATACGGTGCGCTCGACAACCAGCTCTTCGCATGTGTCGTCACGCACGATCGCGTGGACATCGCGCATCCGTTGGCCGCGTGGGACGACGTGCTCGATGCAATTCGATCGGCGCGCTTCCAGGTCGAGACGCTGCGCCACGGCGCAGGACCGGTCGAGCGACATCTCGATATCCTTACGCGACGGATGCAGGTCCGCATGTCACGCCTGCACGACTTGGTCTGGGCGCCTCTCGCGCACCTGCTTGTGGGTCGATCCGACGTGGTCGTCGTGCCGCACGAGCACATGAGCTCGCTTCCATTTGCGGCGCTTCACGACGGCGAGCGCTTTCTCGCGCAGACCCATGCGCTGGCGATGGCGCCCAGCGCCCAGGTCGCGATGCGGGGGCTCCTGCGTCAACCCGTTCCGGCGCGCCGCGCGCTCGCCGTCGGCGAATCGAGGCGGCTGCCGCAGGCTGCGGCCGAGGCGCAGTTCGTCGCGGGCCTGTTCGACGATGCGATCGCGCTGACGGGCGCAAGCGCGAGCCTCGATCAACTGCAGCTTCACGCGAGTCAGGCCGACGTGATCCATCTGGCCTGTCACGCACAATTTCGCGCCGACAATCCGATGTTTTCGGCATTGCACCTGGTCGACGGCGCGCTTACGGCCGATGCGGTCGAGCGCATGTCCTTGCGCGCGGCGACGGTGGTATTGAGTGCGTGCGAGACGGGGCTTGCAGAGCACGGCCACGGAGACGAGATGGTCGGCCTGGTGCGGGCGTTCCTGCTCGCGGGCGCGTCGCGCATCGTGGCGAGCTTGTGGCCCGTCGACGATACGATTACTGCGCGTTTCATGACGATCTTCTACGGCGCACTGCAACGCGGCGAACCGCCGGCAGAGGCGCTTCGCAATGCGCAACTCGCGCTGATGATCGAGTATCCGCACCCATGTCACTGGGCCGCGTTCACGCTTTATGGCGGCTGGTAGCGATCGCGCCGTTGCGCATTGTTGCGCGCTGTTGTGTATCGAATTCATGCGCGCGGGAATAAACAGGCCAGTCCAGGCGCTAGCTCGATAGTCTGGATAATCCGGGCACGACGATTCGGGCACCGCATCGGTCGTTTCATGCATGCGCCGTGTATTTCGCGACGGCCTGCGTGCTCTGTCAGGGTCCAACTGCGCACTTCGGGGAGAATTTCAGCTATGTCGGACGCATGCACCTTGTCGGCATCGCGCGCGTGCGCCGCGGTGATCGGAGCCATTTGCCTGCTTTCGGCCCAACCATCGCTAGCCGCGCGCGGCGAAGAAGCTGCGCCGGGCGAGATCCTGGTGAAGATGCGCAGCGATGCCGCGCTTAACCCGTTGCTGATCAAGTACGGCTTGACGGTGGTCGATCGGTTCGGTTCGAGACCGATCTTCAGGCTCAAGACCATCGGTGCGACGAGCACCGCCACCGCGCTCGCTGCGCTGCCATCCGAGCCGGAGGTCCTGATCGTCGAGCCGAACTTCATTCATCAAAGTCCAGAGGCGCGCCGGAACCAACCCTGGGCAATCGGAACTGCGCAGACTTACGCCGTGCAATGGGCGCCACAGGCGATGCGCCTGCCGGAAGCCCAACTGCGGGCGACCGGTGCAGGCGTACGCGTGGCTGTGCTCGACACCGGTGTCGATCGCACTCATCCCTTGCTGCGCGGACGTTTGCTGCCGGGCTTCGACTTCGTCGACTTCGACGCCGATCCATCCGAAGTCGGCGGCGTCGGCAATCCGGGTTTCGGTCACGGCACGCACGTCGCGGGCTTGATCGCCATGGTCGCGCCTGACGCGAAGATCATGCCGTTCCGTGTTCTCGACATGGACGGCGTGGGCAATGTCTGGGTGCTGGCCGAGGCGCTGCTGCGCGCGGTCGATCCGGACGGCAATCCCGATACCGATGACGGCGCCCATGTCATCAACATGAGCCTGGGCACGCTCAATCGCACGCGGCTCTTCGAGTCGATTGCGCAACTGGTGAGTTGCACGCCCGCGGACCCCGACCTTCCCGAAACCGACGTCACCGATCCGGGATACAACGACGACAAGACTCGTTGCAGCCGATTCGGTGGCATCGTCATCGTCGCCGCATCCGGCAATGACGCAAGCGCTGCAGTCAAGCAATACCCCGCGGCCGAAGGCTTCAAGGGCTTGCTCGCGGTGGCGGCGACCGGCGCCGACGGGAAGCTCGCGACGTTCAGCAACTTCGGCTCGTGGATCCTGATCGCCGCGCCTGGCGAACTCATCACCAGCGCGATTCCCGGCGGCGGTTTTGCGACGTGGAGCGGAACGTCGATGGCGTCGCCGCTGGTGGCCGGTACGGCGGCGCTGTTGCATCAGCGAGAACCTGCCCTCAAGCCCGACGAAATCGTGCGCCGGCTGCAGCAATCAAGCAGTAACCTGTGCGGTACCAATCTGCATCAGCTCGATGCGGCCGCGGCCCTCGGTGCTCCGCCCTCCGCGCAACGCGCCTGTCGCTGAGCCTGCCTGATCAAGGCCGACGCATCGTGCGTCGGCCTTGGCGTTTCTTGAGCTCGCGTCGAAGGTCCGCGCGGCTCCGGCCCGTTGATCGAATCGCTCGTGCCACGAGCGATTCGATCTCTTCAAGCAAACGATGCCAATGTACAACCGATCTCGGTACTCGTGATCGAGGCTAGCGAAGCCGAATCGTATCGATCGCCTCCGCGACGAAAGTGGAGCACGGCCCAGTCCTGGGTCGCGACGAGTTGATCCGCCATCGCGCCTGCACAGCGCGCTTCGAGTTCCTTCCAGAAGGCGGAGGGCTCGAGCCCGGTCGCTTCGAAATGTCTGGGTGTAAGGAACGCGCGCGCGAAGCCCATCCCCATTGGACGGCGCTGATGGCGCGCGAATGGCCCGCACCCGAATCCGACCTGCGTGAAGCCTAGGCGTTGTGCGAGGAGCTCGGCCTCGGCGACTTGCTGCGGCGCATGCCGGCCGGCATCATGCAACGCATCGGCGAGACCGGATGGCAGCTCTCGCACGGCGAACGCAGCCGGATCGTCCTCGCGCGCGCTGACTCAGTGTGGCTACGCGTGCCGCATCACTCGATCCGTATCCACTCGACCCGCACGATATTGTTCGGCGTCAGAACCGGCACGACATTCTTCTTGGCGACCCATGACAGCTTCTGCCGATGCAGCACGATGTGGCGGAACTCGCGCGTCTGCAATGCGATGGCGTCGATCAGCATCTGCCTGCGCCTGTCGGGGTTCATCTCGACACTGGCCGCGTCGATCAACTTGTCCAGTTCGGGATCCGTGAAGCGGCCGTAGTTGTAGAAGCCCTTCTGCGTCGCCGGGTCCTTGGTGTGCAGGATCGGGTCCATGATGATCTGCGCATCGGTGATGCTGCCGCCCCAGCCGAGCATGTACATGCTTGTATCGTTCTTCTCGAGCTTGGGGAAGTAGAGCGTCTTGGGCATCGCGTTGACCTTCAGCGTTACGCCGATCTTCGCGAGCATGCCGACGGCCGCGATGCAGATGTCGCGGTCGTTGATATAGCGATCGTTGGGACAGTCGAGCGTGACTTCGAAGCCGTTCGGATAGCCGGCCTCGACCATCAGCTTCTTCGCGAGCGCGACGTCGGCCGGCGGATGCTTCTCGAGAGATGGATCGAGGCATCCGATCGGCGCGGTCGTCATGCACGCGGTCGCCACCCCCTGGCCACGCATGATCTTCGATTCCAGCATGTCCACGTCGATCGCGCGATAGAAAGCCTCGCGCACGCGCCGATCTTTGAAGGGATTCCTGCCGGTGACGTTGCTGCCTTCGAGGGCATCGCGATATTGGTCGAAGCCGAAGAAGAGCACGCGGTTCTCGGGGCCGGAATAGACCTTCAACGCGGGATTGCCCTCGATGCGCGCGATGTCCTGCGGTGCGGGGTCGTGCACGAAATCGATCTCGCCCGACAGCAGCGCGGCCATGCGCGTCGCGTCCGACGCGATCGGCGTGTACACGAGCTCGGTCACGTTGCCTTCGTTGGGCCCCCACCAATCGGGATTCCTGACGAGCACCGTCTTCACGCTCGGCTCGCGCGTCTTCAGCATGTAGGGTCCGGTGCCGTTGGCGTTGCGCGCGGCGAAGGTCTCTTCCTTCGCCTTGAAGTCGAGCGGCTTCTGGGCGTGATGCGCGATACACCATGACTTGCTCATGATGTAGATCGTGTTCAGATGTTCGAGCAGGAGGGGGTTGGGCTTGTCCTGCTTCAACTCGATCGTGTAGTCGTCGATCCTGGTCGGCTTGCCGAGCGCGCGCGCATATTGCGCGAGTTGCGAAGTCGGCTGTTGCGCGCGCTCGATCGAATAGACCGCATCGTCGGCGGTGAAGGGCGAGCCATCGTGGAACTTCACGCCCTTTCTCAGATTGAATCGCCACGTGGTGTCGTTGACGACGGTCCACGAGGTCGCAAGGCGCGGGACGATCTTCATGTTGCGATCGCGCTCGACGAGAAGGTCGTGTATCAGGTTCGCGAAATTGTTCGTCAGCCCCTCGTTTTGCGAATACGGATCCATCGTCTGCACGTCGCCGCGCGATGCCCAGCGCAAGGTCTTCGCTTCGACGCCGGATACACCGATCGTCACGCCCAGCATCGCCGCCGCGAGCGAGCCCATCACACGCATCCCGATCTTCATCGTTTCCTCCTTCGTCATCAGACGCGGCGATCATGCCATGCCGCCTATCCGCTCGTCGGCCCGGCGAAGCCCGGGGGCCAAGTTGCTGTCCTTCGCCCCGCGTCGAAACTTGGGTCCCGGCCTTCGCCGGGAAGACTACCGAACAACCAAAGCCCTCTGCTAGACTCGCCCGCCGATGAAAGACACCCGCTCCCTTGACGCCGACCGGCGCTTCGAACACGCGTTCGCCATGCACAGCGATGGCCGTCACGCCGAAGCCTTCGCGCTCTACGAAACCATCCTTGCCAGCGATCCGCATCACGCGCCGGCGCTGCACTTTTCCGGCTTGCTGCTGCATCAAGCCGGCAAGACCGACGATGCGATTGCGCGCATCGAGCGCTCGCTGGCGATCGACGACAGACCCGCCGACGTGTGGAGCAACGCGGCGCTGCTCTACATGGCCGCGGGTCGCGCCGACGATGCGATGCGAGCCCTCGAAGCCGCGTTGAAGCGCGAGCCGACGCTTGGCGAAGCCTGGCTCAATCTCGCGTCGCTCAGACTCGAGAGTGACGATCCGATCGGCGCGGAAGCCGCGGCGCGTCGCGCGTTGTCATGCGGCGAGAGTCCGCAGGCCTGGTTCAATCTGGCGCTCGCTCTTTCCGCGCAAGGACGCGCGCTCGAAGCCTTGTCGGCGCTCGATCGCGTCGAAGCGGGCGGCGCCGTCGCCCATGACGACGCGGCCGTTCCGGGTCGGCGCGCGCAGCTCTTGATCGCGCTCGGTCGTCGCGACGACGCGCGAGGCGTTCTCGATCGCGCACTGATGCACGTCGATCATCCCGCGCTGCGCATCGAGCGCGCGCGGCTCGCGGAGGGGCGCAACGATTGCGCGGCTGCCCTCGCGGACTATCGCGCGGCGCTCGCCGCATCGACGAACGCGGCTGCGAACGACGAGACGGTGCTCTCCGAACTCGTGTTCCTGAAGAAACGGGTGGCGGACTGGAAGGGGCTCCAGGAACTGCAGTCGCGCTTTCGCGACGGCGTTCTCTCTCACGCGAATCGGTCCGACGATGCAAGCGCGCTCACGCCGTTTTCGTTTCTCTCCGATCCTTCGACGCGAGCCGAACAACGCATCGCAGGCGAAGCATGGTCGCGACGCTGGAGTGCCGCAGCGTCACAGCCGATGCGAGAGCCAAAGCGGCTCTCCGAGGGACGCCTGCGCATTGGCTATCTCTCTGCCGATCTGCATGAGCACGCGACCGGGGTGTTGACGGTCGGACTGTTCGAGCAGCACGACCGCGCTGCGTTCGAAGTCTTCGCCTACTCGACCGGCCCCGACGACCAGAGCGCATTGCGCCGTCGCATCGTGGCAGCCTTCGATCATTTCGTCGATGCGCGAGGCTGGAGCAGCGACCGTCTCGCCGACGCGATCCGCGCGGATGGCATCGATATCCTGGTCGATCTCAAGGGACACACCGAGCGCGCGCCGACTGCAACGATGGCGGCGCGGCCTGCGCCGATACAAGTGTCGTATCTCGGCTATCCCGCGACGATGGGCGCGTCCTTCATCGACTATCTGATCGGCGACGCGATCGTCACGCCGCTCGCGCATCGAGACGACTACAGCGAGACGCTGGTGCAGTTGCCGGGCAGCTATCAGATCAACGACGATCGCCGCGTGATCGGCGCGACGCCCGATCGCAAGGCGCTGGGCCTTCCCGACGAAGCGTTCGTCTATTGCTGCTTCAACAACGTCTACAAGATCGGCACTAGCGTGTTCGATGCGTGGATGCGGATTCTTCGCGACGTGCCGCGCGGCGTGCTGTGGTTGCTCACGCGAGCCGACGATGATTTCACGCGCAACAATCTGCGGCGCGAAGCGATGGCGCGTGGCATCGATCCCGCTCGCCTGGTGTTCGCCGACGCGCGGCCGCATACCGAATATCTCGCGCTCTATCGCCATGCCGATCTGTTGCTCGATACCTGGCCGTACAACGCGCACACCACGGCGTCGGATGCATTGTGGGTGGGCTGCCCGGTGCTGACGACGATCGGCGACACCTTCGCGGGGCGCGTCGCAGCGAGCTTGCTGTCGGCCGTCGGCATGCTCGAGCTGATCGCCACCGGTCGTGAACGCTACATCGCGATGGCCGTCGAAATCGCGTTCGATCGAGCAGGGTCGCGTGCGCTGCGTGAACGATTGCTCGCGAGCGTTCGATCGAGCACGCTGTTCGATACCGCGATGACCACGCGCGCGATCGAAGCGGCGTATCGCGCGATGGCCGATCAATACCGCAGCGGCAAGCGCGAACCGATTTCAATTTCCTGATCATGACTTTCGCAATCCAGCCCCCACCGCAAGTCACCGTTCCGGTCGCGAAGACCGACCTCGTTTTCGCCGTCCATCGCATCTATTGCGTGGGCCGCAATTACGTCGAGCACGCCAAGGAGATGGGCTTCAGCGGACGCGAGCCGCCGTTCTTTTTCATGAAGCCGGCCGATGCGGTCGTGCCGGTTGCTGAAGGAACGACCGGGCGCATGCCTTATCCGTCGAAGACCAGCGACCTGCATCACGAAATTGAACTCGTGGTCGCAATCGGAAAGCGCGGCGCGCGCATCGCCGCCGCGGACGCGATGCAATACGTGTGGGGCTACGCGGTCGGCCTCGACATGACGCGTCGCGACCTGCAGACCGAAGCCAAGAAGCAGGGGAGGCCGTGGGAAGTCGGCAAGGCGTTCGACCACTCGGCGCCGATCGGGCCGCTCCATCCGATCAGCGAGACCGGGACGATAGACTCGGGCGAGATCCATCTCGACGTCAATGGGCAGGCGCGTCAGAGCAGCGACCTGTCCAAACTGATCTGGAATGTCGCCGAGACCATCGAACATCTGTCGTCGCTGTTCGAGCTGCAACCCGGCGATCTCATTTTCACCGGTACCCCCGAAGGCGTCGCGAAAGTCGAACGCGGCGATGTGATGGAAGGCCGCATCGCGGGATTGGGCAGTCTGCGCGTCGAAGTCGTCTGACGATTCGCCGGCAAAAGAAAACGCGGCCCAGGAGCCGCGATTTTTTTTTGAGCGCCTCTTATGTCGGCGTGCGATCCGGCGATGTCGTGTCGATCCGATGCGGCGGCCGGGTCGGATCGAAGTCGGACCAGTCTCCGTCAGCCCATGTCCCTTCGGCTAGTTCGACGTCGGCCGCACCGGCATGACGCAATGTGGCGACCACGGCATGCTCGTCACCTGCATCGCCGAGGTTGACCGCGACCATCATGCCCGCATGCCGTATCGCATGATGACCCGCGTCCATCGTTCCGCTCATCGCGCCTGCAAGCGAACCGCTGTAGGCGCCCGCGGCCGCGGCGCCGAGGCCCGCCACAGCAATCAAAGGCGCAGCCAGGCCCGCTGTCGCAGCGACGAGAGCCCCCGCGACGCCGACGCCTGCGCCGAGCAGCGCACCGGTTGCGGCGCCGTGCATTGCATGCTCGGTGCCGGGGGATTCATCCTCGTCCCCGCCGATCGGCGTAGCGTCGTGCTGTCCGGCCGGCGTGACGTAGAACACGCTGATGTCTTCACGCGCGATCGATTGCGACACGAGCGCCTCGACCGCGTGATCGGCTTCTTCGGAAGATTGAAAACGTCCTGCGATGATGGTGCTCATGGGCGCTCCCGTGAATGTCGTAGGGATACGATCATACGACGCACGATTAGTGCCTCGATTTCGTTCGAAGACACTGAGCGCAGCGAGCGCAAGCGCTCCGGGGAGTCGCGCCCCATCGCTATAATCGCGCGCTCTCCCTGTAGTTCAATGGATAGAACAGCCGCCTCCTAAGCGGCAAATCCAGGTTCGATTCCCGGCGGGGGGACCAGTCCTTCAGCGAGTCCGTCGCCGACGCAACGCCAGCCATCCCGCCAAAGCGCCTCCCAGCAAGGTCAACGTCGAAGGCTCCGCAATGGCACGGCGCGGCTCGCCGTAGATGAAGTCGTCCATCACCACGAGGTCGACGTTCCCGGTCTCGTTTCCCCCTAGCGCAGTGTTGCCGTTGGTAATGCGCACCCGCGAGACGATCGCGCCCTCGGTGAACGACACGCCCAGGAACGACAGCGTTTCGTTGCCCACGAAGTTGGATACGAAGAAGGTGCCCAGAGAGACGTTGTTGAGGTCGAAGTACTGGATGGAGGTGGTGTTGGCGAGATCGACATCGGTGAAGACCGCGCCGAAGCCCGTGGTCGCCCCGGGGATCGTTGTTCCGGCCACGAAGAAGTTCACGTCGACGATGTTGCTTCCCAAGGCGGTGAAGAGCCGCTGCGCGCTGAAGACGGCGAAGAGGCCGGGATAAGTCGGGTTGATGTTGCCGAATTCGACAGGCGCGACACCGCTGTTTGCGCTCACCTGAAAGCCGCTGCCCGGGCCGGAGAACACGGCGCCCCGCGGGGAATTGACGTTGAAAAAGTTGGCCGGCAGATTGTTGGGCGCCGAGAAACCATCCGGTACGCCATCCCAATTGATTTCGCGACGGACCCCTCCGAACAATCCATTGAGGCCCACGACTACGCCGCCGCCGAGATCGGCACGGTATTGATCCCGAGCGCCGGTGATGGACGCTGCATCGGGCCCGCTGGCGGATCGCACGATCGGGCCTGCCAGGCTCATCGCGGGTACGGCAAGCAACAAGCCGACCATCGTCAGCGTCTTGTGCAGGAATTTCATGGCCTCTCCTCTTCTCAGCGTGAGAACACGGAACTTGAATATGCGGGCTGCGACTGGGGCAAGCAATTAACGCGCCAAAACAATTAGTTTTCATGAATTGAAGCGCTTGGGCCTATGGCCGATCTTTCCGCTCGATCAGAAAACCAAAAACTGTAAAATTTGTCGGCGCATTTTTGCAACCCGATATCAGGAGCCGATCCATGAACGACCTCTCGAGCCTCGTCAATCATCAGATTCGCCTTGCGGCTCGTCCTAACGGCATGCCCACGCGCGACGATTGGTCGTTCACCACGGCGCCGGTGGTCGAGCCCCAAGAGGGCGGCGTGCTCGTCAAGACGCTGTCGCTGTCGCTCGACCCGGCGATGCGCGGCTGGATGAACGAAGGCAAGAGCTATATCGCGCCGGTCGAGATCGGCGAGGTCATGCGGGCGGGCGGCATCGGCGTCGTGATCGCGTCGAAGAATTCCGCCTTCGCGCTCGGCGATCGCGTGACCGGAGCGCCCGGCGTGCAGGAGTACTGGGCCGCGAGCGACAAGCAGATCGCGCGCGGCGACGTGGTGAAGATCGACCTGCGCGCCGGCACGGTGGAGCAATGGCTCAACGTGCTCGGCATGCCGGGCATGACCGGCTACTTCGGCCTGATGGACGTGGGCCAGCCGAAGGCTGGCGAGACGGTGGTCGTGTCGGGCGCGGCAGGCGCTGTCGGCCAGACCGTCGGTCAGCTCGCGAAGATCAAGGGCTGCCGCGCGGTCGGCATCGCGGGCGGACCCGAGAAGTGCGCGTGGGTGGTCGACGAGCTCGGCTTCGACGCGTGCATCGACTACAAGTCGGGCAACGTGAAGGACGGACTCAAGCAGCATTGCCCGCAAGGGGTCGACATCTACTTCGACAACGTCGGCGGCGAGATCCTCGACACCGTGCTCACGCGCATCCGGCCCAAGGCACGCATCATCATCTGCGGCGCCATCAGCCAGTACAACAACACCACGCCCGTCAAGGGACCTGCGAATTACCTGTCGCTGCTGGTCAATCGCGCGCGCATGGAAGGCATCGTGGTGTTCGACTACGCGCCGCGCTTTCATCTCGCGGTGGCGGAACTGGCGGGCTATCTGAAGGACGGCCGCATCAAGAGCAAGGAAGACGTGGTGGTCGGCCTCGATACCTTTCCGGAGACACTGCTCAAGCTCTTCAAGGGAGAGAACTTCGGGAAGTTGATTCTGAAGGTGGCCGACGCGTAAGCAGCTCCCTCTTGTCGCCGTCCCCCCGGCGCAAGCCGGGGTCCAAGTCGTCTCGTCCGCAAAAATAAATTGGGCCCGGCCCCCGGCCTTCGCCGGGGGGGCTCCGCCGGGGAGACGTTCAGCGCGGTATGAACGGATAAACTTGCGCCCCTTCCTGCAGTCTCTCAGCCATGTCCCTGCTTTCGCTTTCCAATATCGAACTCGCGTTCGGGCACGTCGCTCTGCTCGACGACGTGTCGCTGCACGTCGAGCGAGGCGAACGCGTCGGCCTGATCGGGCGCAACGGCACGGGCAAGTCGTCGCTGCTGAACCTGATCGCGGGCTTGCGCGATCCCGACGATGGCAGCATCACGCGCGCCTCGGGCGTGTCGGTCGCATTGGTCGAGCAGGAGCCTTCGCTGCCGGTCGACACCAGCGTGCTCGAGGTCGTGACCAGCGGATTGCCCGCGGCCGCGCTGGTGGTTGCCTACGAGCACGCGGCGATGCGTGTCGCGACCGACCATTCCGACCAAGCGATGCACGAACTCGCATCGGCGCAGGCCGCGCTCGACGCGGTGAATGGCTGGACGGTCGCGCATCGGCTCGAGCGCGTGATGACCCGCTTCGAGCTCGACCCGGATGCCCGCATTGCCGATCTCTCGGGTGGCCAGAGCAAGCGGGTTGCGTTGGCCCGCGCGATGGTGATCGAGCCCGACCTGCTGCTGCTCGACGAGCCGACCAATCATCTCGACATCGAAACCATCGCATGGCTTGAATCTCTGCTGGTCGAGTTCGCGGGTAGCGTCATCTTCATCACGCACGATCGCGCCTTCCTCGACAAGGTTGCGACGCGCATCGTGGAACTCGATCGCGGGCGGCTCGCGAGTTATCCGGGAAGTTATTCCGCGTACCGCAGTCGCAAGGCCGAAGAGCTCGAAGTCGAGCGCACCGAGAACGCGAAGTTCGACAAGGTTCTTGCACAGGAAGAAGCGTGGATCCGCCAGGGTGTCGAAGCGCGGCGCACGCGCAACGAAGGCCGCGTGCGGCGTCTCGAGCATCTGCGCGACGAGCGCGCCGCGCGCCGCGAACGTTCCAAAGATGTCAAGCTTGCTGTCGACGTGGGCGCACGCTCGGGCAAGCTCGTGGCCGAGTTGACCGAGGTCTGGAAATCCTTTGGTGACGGCGATGACAATCACACCGTGGTCCGCGATTTTTCCGCGACCATCATGCGCGGCGATCGCGTCGGGCTGATCGGTCGCAATGGCGCCGGCAAGACCACGCTGCTCAAGCTCATCCTCGGCGACATCGAACCCGAGGCCGGGAAGATTCGCCGAGGCACGAACTTGTCGGTCGCGTATTTCGACCAGACGCGCGCCGTGCTCGATCCCGAGAAGACGCTGCTCGAGACCATCAGCCCGGGCTCCGACTGGATCGAGATCGGCGAGGGCTCGAACCTGCAACGCAAGCACGTGATGAGTTATCTCGGAGACTTTCTGTTCGCGCCCGAACGCGCGCGTTCGCCGGTCAAGAGCCTGTCGGGCGGCGAGCGCAATCGGCTGCTGCTCGCGCGTCTGTTCGCGCGACCTACCAACGTGCTGGTGCTCGACGAGCCCACCAACGATCTGGACGTCGATACCCTCGAGTTGCTCGAAGCGTTGCTGATCGATTACAGCGGCACGATCTTTCTCGTCAGCCACGATCGCGCCTTTCTCGACAACGTCGTCACGCAGACCATTGCGTACGAAGGTGACGGTCGCTGGCGCGAATACGTCGGCGGCTATGCCGACACCGAAGCCGCGCGGGCGCGCGCTCGTGAAGCCGCGGCTCGACCCGCCGTCGTGTCTGCGCCGAACCAGTCGCCGAAGCAATCGCCCAAGCAGGCGAACCCGCTTGCGGCATCGCCTGCCTCGGCCTTGTCGAAGTCGCGCCTGGGCTTCAAGGAGCAGCGCGAACTCGCAGCGTTGCCCCAGACCATCACGGCGCTCGAAGTCGAGCAGGCAGCGATTGCGCAACGTCTGGCCGATCCGGCGCTGTATCGCGAAGGGCCCGATGAAGCGGTTCGCCTGCGCCAACGCGCGGCGCAGCTCGAGGGCGAACTCGACGCCGCGATGCAAAGATGGGATGCGCTCGAGCGGCGCGCGGCGCATGCCTGAACGTGGCGAGCGTTGCGCGCCTCGATCGATCGACGTCGACGGTTGCCTGTTTTTTGAGCACGTCGACCGGAGGCCCGACCGGTGCGGGTTCGTGGTTCTTTTGCGCCCGTTTTTCCACAGAAAATGGGGATAAGTCCTACAAATGGATGAGCCCTTTTTGAGCGGCACAACGTCTCTACCTAATGTCCGGAAAGCTCAGCAATAACCCTCGGTCGGCCAGGTCCGCCACGTCCCGGACTCCATCGTCCCGGACTCCATCGTCCATCTACGCCGAAGGCTCGATCCGTGTCCTCAAAGGTCTCGAGCCGGTCAAGCAGCGGCCCGGGATGTACACGCGCACCGAGAGCCCTCTGCACATCGTGCAGGAAGCGATCGACAACGCGGCCGATGAAGCGCTGGGCGGCTTCGCGTCGCGCATCGATGTCACGCTCGCGGCCGATGGCCGCATCACCGTCGAGGACGACGGCCGCGGCATTCCGGTCGGACTTCATCCCGAAGAGGGCGTACCGGTCGTCGAGATCGTCTTCACGCGCCTGCATGCCGGCGGCAAGTTCGACAAGGGCAGCGGCGGCGCCTACAACTTCTCGGGCGGCCTGCATGGCGTGGGTGTGTCAGTCACGAACGCGTTGTCGAAGAGCCTGGACGTGACCGTGTATCGCGACGGCGGCGTGCACACGATCGCCTTCGCGCACGGCGACGTCGTGACGCCGCTGGCTTCGCGTCCGCTCGAGCGCAGCGACGCGGACGACAACCAGCGCGGCGTGCGCAAGACCGGCACGCGGGTCACGTTGAAGCCCGAGCCCCGGTACTTCGACAGCGAGGTGATCCCGCTTCCCGAATTGCAGCGACTGCTGCGAAGCAAAGCCGTGCTGTTGCCCGGCGTGGTCGTCACGCTGACCGATGCGCGCTCTTTGTCCAAGGGGCCGACGGTCGAGACCTGGCGCTTCGAGCACGGGTTGCGCGGTTATCTCGTCGAAGGTCTCGCGCAGGCTGCCGGGGTCGAACCGCTGATCCCTTTCTACGAAGGCAGCCAGCACTCCAACGGCAGCGACAACTTCGCCGAGGGCGAGGGCGCCGAGTGGGTCGTCGCGTGGACCGAAGACGGCGCGCTGGTGCGCGAGTCGTACGTCAATCTCATTCCGACGTCGGCGGGCGGCACGCACGAAGCGGGTCTGCGTGACGGGCTCTTCAACGCGGTCAAGAGCTTCATCGATCTGCACGGCCTGCTGCCCAAGGGCGTGCGCCTGTTGCCCGAGGACGTGTTCGCGCGCGTGTCGTTCGTGCTCTCCGCCAGGGTGCTCGATCCGCAATTCCAGGGGCAGATCAAGGAGCGTTTGAACAGTCGCGACGCGGTACGTCTCGTCTCGAACTACGCTCGGCCCGGTCTGGAGCTCTGGCTCAATCAACATGTCGATCAGGGCAGGAAGCTTGCCGACCTCGTAATCCGTCAGGCGCAGACCAGGCAGCGTTCTGCGCAGAAGGTCGAGAAGCGCAAGGGTTCCGGTGTCGCCGTGCTCCCGGGCAAACTGACCGACTGCGAGTCCGAAGATATCGCGCGCAACGAAGTCTTTCTGGTCGAAGGCGACTCGGCTGGCGGCTCGGCGAAGATGGGTCGCGACAAGGTCTTTCAGGCGATCCTGCCGTTACGCGGCAAGGTCCTCAACTCCTGGGAGACGGAACGCGATCGCCTGTTCGCGAACAACGAAATCCACGACATCGCGGTCGCGATCGGCATCGACCCGCACGGGCCGAACGACGTCATCGATTTCGCGAGCCTGCGTTACGGCAAGGTGTGCATCCTCTCGGATGCCGATGTCGACGGCTCGCACATTCAGGTGCTGCTGCTGACGCTTTTCTTCAAGCATTTTCCGAAGCTGGTCGACAACGGACACCTGTATGTCGCGCGACCGCCTCTGTATCGCGTCGACGTCGTCGCGCGCGGCAAGAAGCCCGCGCAGAAAATCTATGCGCTCGACGACGGCGAGCTCGAAGCGATCGAAGACAAGCTGAAGAAGGACGGGGCGAGCGACAAGGCGGCAAGCAAGAACGCCTGGAGCATCTCGCGCTTCAAGGGCTTGGGCGAGATGAGCGCCGAACAGTTGTGGGAGACCACCATGAACCCCGACACGCGGCGGCTCTCGCAGGTGTCGCTCGGCGAACTCGACTTCGCCGCGACCGTCGCGCGCATGAACATGCTGATGGGCAAGGGAGAAGCTGCGGCGCGGCGTGCCTGGCTCGAAGAGCACGGCAATGAAGTCCAGGCGGATATTTGAATGCGGCGAAGTTGACGTAGACGAGCACCAACGTCATACTTGTATGACAACCCCCACCAAGGACTCTCATGCTCGCCGTCCGCCTCCCCGAAGACCTCGAGGATCGCCTCTACAGCCTCGCCGAAAAAACTGGGTGCCCCAAGTCGTATTACGTTCGCGAGGCCCTCGCCGAATACATGACCGATCTCGAAGATCACTATCTGGCCGAACAGCGCATGAAGAAATTCGGCGATGGGCCAGCGATCCCTCTGGACGATCTGATGAAAAAGTATGGCCTGGCGGATTGAGTTCCTGCCGGTTGCCGAAAAGGAACTCGCCAGGCTCGACCTCTCCGTCGCACAACGTATCCTCGCGTTTCTCGATCAGCGGATTCGCACCGCCAGCGACCCGCGCGCCATCGGCGAAGCTCTCGTGGGCAAACAATTCGGGCGGTTCTGGAAATACCGTGTCGACGACTATCGCCTGATCTGTTCGATCGAGGACCACCGCGTGTTGCTGACTGTAGTGCGCGTTGCGCATCGAAGCCCTGTTTATCGCGGCAAGTGAAGCGCGCCAAGTGAAATCATGTACCTGAACGTCAACGACACGCGGCTCTTCTTCGACGTCGCAGGCCCGGGCCTGCGCCCGCGCGACGGCGTCCTCGCCGAAGTGCCGACGCTGTTGGTTTTGCACGGTGGTCCAGGCTCGGACCACAGCGCGGTCAAGGCGCCGCTGCTGCCGCTCGCAGAGCACTATCAACTGGTGTGGATCGATCATCGCGGCAATGGCCGCTCGGGCCAGAGCGATCCGGTGCACTGGACGCTGGCGCAATGGGCCAACGACGTGCGCGCGTTTTGCGACGCGTTGGGAATCGTCAAGCCGATCGTGCTCGGGCAGTCGTTCGGTGGCGTGGTCGCGCAGGCCTATGGCGCGCGGTATCCCGAGCATCAGGCAAACTCATTTTGTCGTCGATTGGCGCGCGCTGGGACTTCGAGTTGGCTATGCAGCGCTTCGCCGAGCGCGGCGGCAGCGAGGCCGAACGCGTCGCGCGCAATTTCTGGGGTCGCATGGAGCACGACGACATCGTCGCATACCGCTCGGTATGTCTGCCCCTATACGCCGTGAAGACCGGGAGTGAAGACGTGCGCGCGATGGCGCTCAACAAGGAAGACGTGATGCGGCACTTCCTCTCGCCTGCCGGTTTCTTTCAGCGGATGGATTTACGCGAGTCGCTGGCTGCGGTCACGTGTCCGACGCTGGTGCTCGCCGGGCGCGAGGATCCGGTGATTCCGTGGGAGTTGTCCGAGGAGATGGCCGAGTCGCTCGCGCATTCGGCCCCTGCGGCCCCGGTCGAATTCGTTTGCATGGACCACTGCGGTCATGGCGTATGGCGCGACGAGCCTGGGGCGGCGCTCGCGGTGCTGCGCGGCTTCATCGATGGCGCGGCGTCCTGAATCGTCGAGGCCCGCGAGGATGCGGCGCGCGCTCATGCAAAAGGAAATGATATGAGGAGCGCGGCAGCGCTAGGGTTCGCGTTCACGCTTGCGGCCTCGTGGCCGGCACGCGCCGACATCTACGGCTACATCGATGCCGCGGGCGTCACGCATCTCGCCACCGAGAAGCTCGACGAGCAATACACGCTGTTCCTCAAGACCGGTGACGACAAGGCGACGTCGCGCGACTGGCAAGCAAACGCGGCGTCCAACGACGCACTGATGAAGACGCGCCTCTTCAAACGCCTCGTCGACCATCCCAACATCGCCAAGTACGAACCGATGATTCGCGCGGCCGCGGGTCGTCATGGTCTCGACCCGCAACTCGTCAAGGCGGTGGTGGCGGTCGAGTCGGGCTTCGAGCCGCGCGTGGTGTCCGACAAGGGTGCGGTCGGACTGATGCAGATCCTGCCTTCGACCGGCGAGCGATATGGCGTGCATGCCGACAGGAAGCGCAGCGTCGACGAGAAGCTGACCGACCCGAGCTTGAATCTCGAGATCGGCACGCGCTATCTCGCCGATCTCCGCAAGATGTTCGCGTCGCACCCCGAGCTCGCGCTCGCGGCCTACAACGCCGGCGAGAAAGCGGTGATCCGCTTTCGAAATTCGATTCCGCCGTTTCCGGAAACGCAGGCGTACGTGAAATTGGTCGATCAGTTTCATGCGTTCTACAGTCCGCGCCGCGCGATGAAGGATGCGGACGGCAGGCAGCGCATTCGAGTGACGATCGCCGCGCGGCGCAACTTGCCGGACCCCGATATGCCGATGCGCCTGCCTGCGCCTGCCGGATCGGTCGCGGTGCCGGCAGAAAACCCACCCACATCGCAACCTCCCCCGTGAAGGGAAGGAAGCGGAACCCCATACCTTCCCATTGGTGGGAAGGTGCAGGCATTCGATGACCGAACAAGCCGATCTCTTCGATACAACCGCCGTAGTTGACCATGCCGCGGACGATGCCCCGGACGATGCCGCGGACCATGCCGCGGACGACGCAGCGGAAGCCGCCGCCGCCGGCGCACTGACGCTCGGCAATTACGCCGAGCGCGCCTATCTCGACTACGCGATCTCGGTCGTCAAGGGACGCGCTCTGCCAGAGGTCGCCGACGGCCAGAAGCCGGTGCAGCGTCGCATCCTGCACGCGATGAATCAGCTCGGCCTGACTGCCGATGCCAAGCCGAGAAAGAGCGCGGCCGTGGTCGGCGACGTGCTCGGCAAGCTGCACCCGCATGGCGACCAGTCGGTCTACGACGCGCTGGTGCGCATGGCGCAGGACTTCACGCTGCGCTATCCGCTGATCGACGGGCAGGGTAACTTCGGTTCGCGCGACGGCGACGGCGCCGCGGCGATGCGCTACACCGAGGCGCGTCTGACGCCGATCGCACGCGTGCTGCTCGACGAGATAGCCGAAGGCACGGTCGACTTCCAGCCCAACTACGATGGCTCGACCGAAGAGCCCGAGCTGTTGCCGGCGCGCTTGCCCTTCGTCTTGCTCAACGGCGCATCGGGCATTGCGGTCGGCATGGCCACTGAGATCCCGCCGCATCATCTCGCCGAAGTCGCGGCGGCCGCGGTCGCGATGGTGCGTTCGAACGGCAAGGCGACAACGGGCGAACTGCTCGAACACATCAAGGGTCCCGACTTCCCCGGCGGCGGTCAGATCATCTCGTCGCCGCAGGA